>NZ_CP007142.1:3885575-4533171 GCF_000940805.1 Gynuella sunshinyii YC6258
ACCCGACATACCAGGGGTTCGATGGCGTCCATCTGTTCACCCGCGTGCCGGGCCAGCGCCAGTGCATCCGTGTGCTGAACAGATAGATCTTTGGGCAGTGCGGTTTTGATGGCCGTTTCACCGGGATAGCTGCCGGTGCGTTCGTGAGCAGCGAGGCCGGTCAGACCGGTCGTAGAAGCGGTTTTCATGTAGGCCAGCTGATCGACCGGAGCATTCAACAGATTATCCAGCGCTCTCCAGCCATCCTTGGGCTCAATGGAGGCAACCCCAAGAGCGGCCATGCGGTCGCGATATGACTCGGTGGCGACAACACCGACGTTGCCCCAGAAACTCCAGTTGATGGTTTTGACCGGACACGACCACTGCCGGGCCAGACGCCGCGACAGCGCATCCTGAAAGACCGAGCCAGCGATGTAATTGCATTGTCCCGGTGGCCGGGTAAACGCTGCCAGGGTGGAAAATACCAGCAGAAAATCCAGTGCTTCGCCGGCAAACACGGAGGCCACGGCAATACTGACATCCACTTTGGCGCGCAGTCCTTCATGGAACCGGACTTCCTCCATCTGCGCCAGGCTCTGATCACGCAGCACAATTGCGGCATTGACCACGCCACAGATACGGCCATAGCGACGATTGATCTCATCGCGCACCTGCGCCAATGCCTCCACATCACTGCAGTCGGCGCTGAAATATTCCGGTCTTGGGCCAATCCCGGCGATAGCATCCAGCTGTCGATTCAGGGTTTCGTCCAATGGCCGCCGCCCTACCCAGATGATCCGGGCCTGATATTTACGGGCCAGATGTTCGGTCCAGGCAAAACCGATCCCACCGGCACCGCCAATCACCAGGTAGACTCCCTGATGACGGTAAGCCGTTACCGGTGACAACGCGTCAGTGGCCTGCGGCAGATACGGTGACAATTGCTGGCGATACCATTGCCCCAGGCGTTGACCGGGTGCGCAACGGTACAGTAAGGGACGACCATACGGATCAAACGGAGCCGCAAACAGGGTTGCCAGCGGCCAGTCGCCACCATTGGCAAAGCGGCGTTCCAGATCCAGCAGGCGGATGTTCCAGAGTTCATATTCCTTGGCCATGGTACCGATCAGGCCATGCAATCCAGACGCCGACAGATCAACCTGTTCGACCTCATGATCGAGTCCCTGAGCGGCAAAGGTGATGATCGTCCAGTTCACCGGGCGAGTACCGTATTCCAGTGCCAGCATGGCTTTAATCAGACGGAAAAACGCGGTAATGGTGCGATGATGGGCCGCACCGAGACCGGCATCGATGGCCTCGCTGTCATAACCGGGCGCAACCCAGATCAAATGAGTCACCGGCTGATGACGCTGCAACAGTGCCATCAGCGCTTCGACATCATCGGTAAAGTCAATATCGGCGATGCGCACACTCGGAAAAGTACCGGTGATCAGTCTGCGCACCGGCTCGGTGGCACCGAACAGCAGAGTGCCGGAGCCCGGCGTTACAGAAGATTTGTCCAGTTTTGGGGTTGGCAGTACCGCCTCCCAGACCGGCAGCGCCAGTAATTCACCCACCAGATCGTCAACTGGCGCGGTGGCGGTTAAAGCTGACACTCCGACGGTATCGAGTACCCGGGCGCTGAAACCATAGAAACTGGCGAACGTGGTACCGTCCCCGGCCAGAATTTCGATGTTCAGCTTTTGAATATCCTTGCTCGTTCCAGCTTCACGGATATGCACCCAGAGTTCCCGACCGGTGGACATCACCGCACTGTCGGCTGCAATGTGCAGTTGTATCCGATCCACAGAAAACGGCAGCACCGGGCGCAGATTACCACTGTCACCCTGGCTCAGGTTCATGGCCAGAGTGGCCTGTAGCGCCGAATCCATCAGACAGGGATGCAGCACATAGGTTCCTGCTCCGGTTACCAGAGATTCCGGCAACTGTAGTCGTGCCAGTACGCTGGACTGCCCCAGATACACACAGTCAATACCACGGTGACACGGACCATAATCGATGCCCATGGCAGTAAACAGCTCATAACACTGGGCACCACTGAGTTCACCTTCACCGTGAGCGGCTTTAAGCGCGGCGAGATCCTGAACCGGAGCCGCCGTCAGCGTCTGCAACAGGCCCTGGCCCTGACTGTGCAACAGTTTTTCGGTGTTGGCATCGCTGTAAATCTGATAATCGATGTGCTGACCGTCTTCGGTGCTCAGACTGATGTGTAATGGCTGTGGCGGAACCGCAACGGTAAATGGCCGCAGCCAGACCACCTGCTGCAATGTCAATGTCAGCGCTTCCGGCTGTTCCAAAGCAGCGGCTTCGAGTATGGCGGCACGGGCCATCTCCAGATAGGCCACTCCAGGCAGAACGCCCTGACCATTGACTTGATGATCTGCCAGAAAGAATTCCGAACCGTCAAAGGTGCTGCTGAAACGCGGTTCAGCAAAGGTAGAAGTATTGCGATGCAGCAGCGGATGCAGGAAGCCGGCGCTACTGACCGCAGCGGTCTTGCCCGCTGAAGGCATAAAGGCCGCCGTCGGCAGATGATCGGTCACCCAGATCCGCTGACGTGCGAACGGATACAACGGCAGACGGATGATATTGGGGCGTCGCGCCAGCAGATTGTGATCCTGATAGAGTTTTTCCCAGCTGACCGTCACACCCTTGCTCCAGAGTTCCACCAGCCGGGTGAATTTGTGGCGTGCCATCCAGGTATCGAGGGTGTCACGGAGGTCATCATCAGCACTGAAAATGGCGGTGGCACCTTTGAATTCACTGGCCCGGCCACGATAGCCATCATCGATATCGGTATCGCCATCCAGCACCGACCTCAGGCGCTGCTGCAAGGTTTCCAGACTGTCAACCACCAGCCCCAGGCGTTCATCCATGGCTTCACGGCCCACCTGCAGGGTATAGGCGAGATCGAACAGATCCACCTGCGGATGATGTTCGATGAACACCTGCAAATCCCGCACGGCTTCGAGCAAGCGGGTCTCATCCCGAGCTGACAGCAGCACCATGGCGGATTCCGGCGACACGGCTGAGGGTACAATTTGCGGCTGAGGATATTCCTCAACAATCACATGCGCATTGGCACCGCCGGCACCAAACGAGGAAATCGCCGCAATCCTCCGCTGCCCGGCCCGCGCCAGGGCCCAGTCACTGAGGGTTTGTTGCACCACAAACGGGGTGCGTTCGAAATTGATGTTGCTGTTGAGGGTCTGCGCATGCAGGCTCGGCACCAGCTGCTGATGCTGCATTTGCAGAATGATTTTGGTCAGTCCGGCAATTCCGGCGGCGGCTTCCAGATGACCGATATTGGATTTGACCGATCCGAGCGCGCAATAACCGGTTTCCGCCGTATCGGCGGCGAATGCCTGAGTCAGGCCGGTCACTTCAATGGGATCACCGAGCTGGGTACCGGTGCCGTGAGCCTCGATGTAACTGACATCCCGGGCATTGATGCCGGCGCGGCTCAAGGTTTTACGGATCAATCGTGCCTGAGCGGTGGGATTGGGCACGGTGAAACCATTGGTTTTACCGCCATGGTTAATCGCCGAAGCCCGGATCACGGCATAAATACGGTCTCCATCGGCTTCGGCCGCCGCCAGCGGTTTCAGCAGTGCAGTGCCCACACCCTCGCCAGGTACAAATCCGTCACCTCCTTCGCCAAAACTACGACAAACACCGCGTTGCGACAGCATCTGAGCGGCACTGAGTTCGATATAACAGGCAGGATGCAGATACAGGTTGACGCCACCGGCAATGGCCAGTTCGCAGTCGCCACGACGCAGATGCTCACAAGCCTCGTGAATGGCGGTCAGCGACGACGAACACATGGTATCGATGGGCATGCTCGGACCATCGAAGTTCATGAAATAGGACAGCCGGTTGGCCAGAGAACTGAACGAGATACGCGGCAACACCTGTTCGCCGTGTTGCCAGAGGATGGGTCCATAGAGTTCAAAACCGGTTTTGGTCACCCCGGCGAATACCCCTACCCGGCCCTGATGCTGGCGGGCAATCCGTTCACGGCTGTAACCGGCATCTTCAAGGGTATGCCAGCTGCTCTGCAGAAACAGGCGTTCCTGCGGATCAATATTGGCGGCCTCCAGCGGAGAAATGCCAAAAAACAACGGATCGAATTCCGCAAAACCATCAATGAAGCCGCCATGTTTACAATAACTGGCACCCAATTCCTGGGCCTGATGGCGGTCCGGATGATAGAAGCCCTCCAGAGACCAGCGCTCAGCCGGAATTTCACGGATGCAGTCTTTACCTGCAACCAGGTTCTGCCAGTACTCCTCAAGATCAGCGGCCTGAGGATAACGGCCACTGAGACCGATCACCGCAATCGCAGCACCGGCATCGATTGTCGACTGAGACGGGACTGGGGAACGGCGGGATTTCGGTACCGCAGCTTTGCGGGTTTTGACCACTGTACTGGCCGACAGACCGGTCCAGCGCACACAGGCTTCGCGATGAGCCGAGACAAAATATTCCGCCAGCTGTGCCAGAGACTGATATTCATACATCAGGGTTTTCGACAGTTCCCCGAACACCTCACCGAGACGACGGTTCAACTGCGTGATCATGATGGAATCGATCCCGTACTGCTCCAATGCGGTGTCAATATCGATACGGGCGGTTTTGATCCGGGTGACCTCTGCAAACAGCTGCTTCAGTCGCCGCGCGGTTTTGTCGTACAGGGTGCTGTTATCAATCGCCGTTTCGATGAACTCGAAGGTTTCCTCGCACTCAGCAGACTCGAAATCCTCTTCCAGTGCTGTTTCGATCATCTGGCCATTCAAGCCGGCAGCGAATTGCTTCCGCAAACGCGACGAATCCCCTTCCACCACCAGCCATTGACTGCCTTCACTGGCCAATGCCCGGTAAAACGCCTGAAACCCCGCCATGCAAGATAACGGTATAATTCCTGTTGCGTCGGTCAATGCCAGCCGGGCATGGTCATCAATCTGCATGCCGCCATCAGCCCATAACGGCCAGTTAATCGCCACGCTGCGACCATGGCATTCACCGGCAGCCACCCGCTCATTGCGATGGTGTACGTAGCGATCCATAAAGCTGTTGGCCAGCGCGTAATCGAGCTGCCCGACATTACCGGTGACCGCCGTCAGAGACGAAAACACCGCCAGAAAATCCAGTGTAAATGCGCGACTGCTCTGATCGAGATTGATCAGGCCATCCACTTTCGGCGTCAACGTGCCATGCATCTGTTCGGGGGTTTTGTTCAGAATCAGCTGATCGGACAGGACACCGGCACTGTGAATAATGCCGTTAAGACCGCCGGTCAGGGTTTGCAGCTCTGCCATCAGCGCATCAACCGCTTCGCGGTCAGCCACATCCAGGGCGCGATACAGCACCGTAGCACCGGCATCACGCAGAACTTCAAACGCCCGTTCAAGTTCATCATTGGCAGCAGAGCGACCACACAGAACCAGCGTCGGCCAACTGGCCTGACGGGCAATCTCACGGGCAAACAATAATCCGAGCCCACCATTGCCGCCGGTAATCAGATAAACGCCGTGATCCCGCCAGGGCATCTCAGCGGCCGATTGCGGTTCTGTTTCATGCCATTGCGGCCACAGCAGCTGATCCTGATGCAGACGGGTAATGGCCATCTGACCGCTCTGCCCGGCCATCGACAGCCACTGCAAGATTCGCTGATGATCGTCTGGCTGATCGGCCAGCAGCAGTTGTCCGGTCAGCGCCGGATACTCCTGATGCGCCGACAGCAGGCCGCCATACAGCCCGGCCAAAGCCTGATCAGCGTCCTGGCCGTGGATCACGATTTGAATCAAGGTCGGGGCCTGGGTATCGAGTGCCTGTAACCGGGTCAGCAGCTGTTCTGCATACTGGTGATAGCGTGCAGCAAGGTCATCTGTATCGGCATGCAGGCATTCAATGTCAGCTTTGGGAAACTGTGCGCTGATGGCCTGCTGCAAAGCCTCTCCGGCACCACACAGCCAGATCAGATGACGATCCGGAATGGCCGCTGGCACCGTGGAGACCGGCGCTTCCGGCTGCCACTGCAATTGCATCTGCAGTTGTCCGCCGGCTGACAGCGGCATCCAGTATTCCGTGGTTTCAAATGGATACGTCGGAGCGCTCACCCGGCGCGGCCGGCGGTGCTGATAAAGCCGGTTCCAGTCGATGTCCGCACCGCTGACCCAAGCCTGCGCCAGCAGATCATGGCGGCGCTGTTGCAGCGCATCCTGAAGCTCATCTGATACGGTTTCCTGGCCGGCAGCCTGACCATGCCAGCACGAGGGAATATCCGTTTGCTGATCCACAAACCCTTGCAGAGTGCTGATCAACGCCTGCCGATCAGTGGCCACCACGGCCAGCCGGGCATCCATGGCGTTGCGTCCGGTTTGCAAGGTGAACGCCAGATCCGCTAATGACTGGTCATCGTGGTCGCGCAGATGATTCAGTAACCGCCGGGCATAAACCCGCAGCCGCTCATCGTCGCGGGCTGACAGTACCATCAATACTTCTTCTTGGTGATCATTGGTCGCTGCTGCCGGCTGATATTCCTCCAGAATCACATGGGCATTGACGCCACCAAAACCAAAGGAACTCACTCCGGCGCGGCGTGGCAGCGGCTGGCCATCAGCGGCGGTCAGCGCCTCCCAGTCACGATTTTCGCGGACGATGTAGAACGGACTGTCGGCCAGCTCGATATACGGATTGATGGTGTCGCAATGCAGGGTTTTGACCAGCGTCCGGTGTTTGAGCTGCAACACCACCTTGAGCACGCTGGCCATGCCAGCCGCCATTTCCAGATGGCCGATGTTGGATTTCACCGAACCGACGCCACAGTAATTGGCCGCAGGCATGGTGCTGCCAAACTGCTGATACAGATGTTTAAACGCTTTTTTGAGGCCGTTGATCTCAACCGGATCACCGAGTTCGGTGCCGGTGCCGTGGGCTTCGATATAACTGACCGTGGCCGGATCGATGCCGGCACGCTGATACACCGTCTGCAACAGCGCCGCCTGAGCATTGGGATTGGGTGCGGTCAGGGAATTGGCACGACCACCGTGGTTTTCACCGCTACCACGAATCACCGCATAAATATGGTCGCCATCGGCTTCGGCAGCCGCCAGCGGCTTGAGCACCAGCATGCCCACCCCTTCACCACGGACATAACCGTTGGCCTGATCGGAAAAGACCTTGCAACGGCCATCTTCACAGAGCATACCGGCCTTGTTGAAACTGATATAAGCCGCCGGATACACCAGGGAATTGACGCCACCGGCAATGGCCATGGAGCAGTCCCCCGATTCAATCGCCCGAATGGCCCGGTGAATGGCAACCAGTGAACTGGAACAGGCCGTCTCAATCGGCTCGCTCGGACCATGAAAATCGAGGAAGTAACTCATGCGGTTCGGGCCGACCGACGGCACCACACTGGTGGCCGAGTAACCTTCGATGCCCGTGCCGGATTCCGCCACCCGCTGCTCATAACCGGTTCCCCCGGTGCCAACAAAAATCGCGGTGTCAGAACCGGCCAGCGCAGCAGCGGCATAACCGGCGTCTTCCAGGGCCATCCAGCTGTAGGTCATCAGCAGTCGCTGCTGCGTATCCATGACTTCCGCCTCGCGCGGCGAAATACCGAAGAACAAAGGATCAAACTCGGCAATGCCGTCGATAAAACCGCCCCATTTGATATTGCATTTGTCAGCCTGTTGCGCCGGATCCCCGTACCAGGCCTGCCAGGACCAGCGGTCAGCGGGAATTTCCCGGATAGCATCGGTGCCGTTTTGCAGGTTGTGCCAGTAATCCTGCAGATTTCTGGCGGCCGGAAAGCGACCGCTGATGCCGATGATGGCAAATGCAGACGGTCCGTTTTCGGCGGCCGCCGGAATGGTCTCTATGGTCTGCTTTGCCGTTGCCCGACTGAGACCTGGTAATGGCTTTGTCGGGCGCATGCTTTCAAGAAAGCGGGTTGAGTCGGGAGTCGTCACGCTCATCACTGCCTGGGCAGTTTCCGTTACGACAGGCACCGGCGTTTCATCGCCTTCGCCAGCAGCAAAAGCCTGTGGATATTCCTGCAACAGATAATCCGTCAGAGCGTTGATGGTGGTGTATTCAAAAAACAGCGCCGGATTCAGGGCCAGCTGATACGTCTCATTCAACTGATTGGTAAACCGGGTCAGGGTGATTGAATCAAAGCCGAATTCACTGAAATCGTCATCGCCATCGATCATCTGCGAATCGATCTCCAGTAACCCGGAAATCGCGGATGACAGTATGTTTTTTACGGTATCAAAGGCTTGTTTCATAGTTGACTCGTCTCTTGGGTCGTTGGCAGCACGGGCGTGGTAACGGTGTTGGAGTGCTGCGAAACCGGGATATTGGTAAACGTCTGGTGAACGGATGACGGCGTGGCATGGGTGCGGGAAAACAACAGCGACTCAATCCGCCCGATATCGCCATGAAGAACTGCGGTCTGGCTGCCACCGCAGCGCAGACAGTCATGGAATACCCGCAGTCCGGTTGCGGCGGGCATGATTTTCATCCCGGTACGCAGCTCCATCAGTCGCTGATCTTCGGCGCTGATGCCCATGCCTTCGCTTTGCCATAAAGGCCAGTTGATGGAAATGGCGGTGCCATGGCGCAGCCCCTGTCTTTGCAGGTGGTTGCGATAGTCGGCCCAGGCATCCATAAAACCATTGGCGGCACCGTAGTCCGCCTGACCAACACTGCCAAAAGCGCCGGCCAGGGAGGAAAACAATGCGATAAATTCGAGTTCAAGGTCGCGACTGGCTTCGTCCAGATGAATCAGGCCGGTGACCTTCGGTGCCAGCACCGCCTCCAGTTCACGGCTGTCTTTGTGGCGCAGCAGGGCGTCCTGAATTACTCCGGCACAATGCAGGATGGCGGTCAGTCTGCCGTGATCCGCCACCACCGCACGGATCAGTTCACGGCTGTCTTCAGCACTGCTGAGGTCGGCACGGCGGTACTCAGCTCTGGCACCATGACCACGCAGCGTCTCAATCAAGCCATCAATGCGATGATCCGGCTGTGACCGGCCAACCAGAATGATGCTGCTGTGAGTCAGCGTGGCGGCAATATCGGCGGCCAGCAGCTGTCCCAATCCGCCGGCACCACCGGTGATCAGATACACCCCGCCTTCACGCCAGGCCAAGGTGTCTGCCGGCCCTTGCACTGGTAGCACCGGCATGGGTTGCCAGTCCTGCCAATACAGCACCTGATCACGCTCGCGCAAATCGGCATAGGGCCGTTCGGCTGCCTGTTGCAGATATTCGGGCAGCTGCGCCACAGAGGCATCATCGGTGCTGAGTGCCAGCAACTGGGTGCGCAGCTTGGGATATTCCTGGGCAGCGCTTTTCAGCAGTCCGGAAAGCCCCTGAAACAGGCTTTGATGGGGTTTTGACTGAATCACTACCAGCTGAATCAACTGATTAGCGGACGTCTCTTGAGTCCACTGCTGAATCAAGGCCAGCACATCGGCGCAGGCCTGCTGATAGGCCATAGCGATATTTTCGGTCGCTGCGGGCAGAGTCAGCCCCTGACAATCGACTTCCGGCAGCTGCCGGTTCAGTGCGGTGATCAGCCGGCTGACCGGAAACTCACCAAAACTGCACAGAATCACATGATGGCTGGATGCTCTGGCCACTGCTTCTTCATGCGCAGCGGACGCCACTTCAACCCACCTGGGTTGCAGTAACAACGTTTCAGCTTCGACCGCAGGCCGGGCCAGCACAGGCACCGGTGCCTGTGCCACAGGGCTTTCAATCGTGGCGGTGCTGTCGATGGTCGTCGTGCCGTCGAACCGCCGGCAGGTGAATTTACGAATCGCCACACAGACATTGCCGGCGTCATCGCACAGATCCATATCGAGGGTCAGATTGCCATCGCGTCCGCCATTCCCGTTGCCGGTGCCATGACGGCTTTGGCGTATCCACACCCACATGTCCGCCTGGCACGGCCGGATCAGCGCCAGACTGCCCAGAGCAAACGGCAGACCGGGGCCTGAACCATCGGCATCACTGTTTCTCAGGGCAAATCCAATGGACGCCTGGAACGCCGAGTCCAGCAATCCCGGATGCAGCACATAACCCGGCTCGGCAGTGAGCAGCTCCGCAGGCAATTGCAGCCGCGCCAGCACACCCTGCTGACCGGTATACAGCGCCTGAATACCGCGATGCGCCGGGCCATAGTTGAGGCCGGCAGAAGCAAATAACTGATAACAGCGCCCGGCATCGATCACGCCATCCCGACAGTGCTGTTGCAGAGCGGCAATATCGAGCGCAGACGGCAGTTCGGCCACATCCAGATCGATACGGCCCTGACAGTGAAGCTGTTCCCCATCGCTGCACACTTCAAAGCCCAGCTGTTCATGGCTCATCGCCGTCAGACGGATATGAATGTCATCGTTACCCGTGGCGAAAAACGGTGTCAGCCAGACCACGTTATGCAAGGTCAGCGAGCGTGGCTGATCGGGATTATCGAGTTCCAGCGCCCGGGCGGCGGCGGCCCTGGCCATTTCCAGATAGGCGGCACCGGGCAGCACTGCACGGCCGTGCACACGGTGATCATTGAGGAAGAACTCGCTGCCCCGGAAACGCGAACTGTAACGCTGTTGCAGCAGTGATGAAGTATTGCGATGCAACAATGGATGCAGTCTGGTTTCGGTCTGCTGTAACGGGGCTTCCGCACTTTCGCGCACGATCCAGTAACGTTCATGGGAAAACGGATATACCGGCAGTTCCAGGGTCCGCAGTCCGGGCTGGCCAAGCCAGTACTGCGACCAGTCGATTTCCAGGCCCTGTACCCAGAGCTCCAGCAGTTTGTGGAACTTGCCGCGCTGCATCCACTTGTCTACGGCTTCACGCAGTTCCTCATCCTCGGTAAACGCGCTGACCGTGGCCCGTCCCTGACGGACCTGGCCGCGATAGCAGTCTGCCAGGCTGCTTTCTCCGTTCAGCAGAGCCTGTAACTGGCCCAGCAACTGCTCGTAACTGCTGACCAGCAGCCCCAGACGCTGTTCCATGGCATCCCGCCCAACCTGTAAGGTGTAGGCCAGATGCGGTAGTTGAGTTTCGGGATGATCCTGCAGGTAATCGTGCAACTGACGGATGCGGGCCTGCAATTCAGCTTCGGTACGGGCCGACAGCAGTACTGCCAGCGGAGCGGTCGAAGCCGTTTCGGTATGGGTTTCGGGTGCCTGATATTCCTCGATGATCAAATGCGCATTGGCACCGCCGGCGCCAAACGATGACAGCCCGGCAATGCGCGGTATCTCCTCGCCTCTGGCGTTCTGAGGTCGCGGCCATGCAGTCAGTTGCCGCTGCACCACAAACGGCGTCCGGGCAAAATCGATGTTCGGATTCAGAGTCTCGGCATTCAGACTGGGCACCAGCTGTTGATGCCGCATTTGCAGCAGAATCTTGGTCAGACCGGCAATGCCGGCGGCGGCTTCGAGGTGACCGATGTTGGATTTGGCGGATCCCAGGGCGCAGAAGCCGTTGTCATCGGTATCGCCTCTGAAGGCCTGCACCAGACCGGTGATCTCGATGGGATCACCCAACTGAGTCCCGGTGCCATGGGCTTCGATGTAACTCAGTTCACTGGCCTTGAGGCCGGCTTTATGCAGTGCTGCGGCAATGAGCTCGCCCTGGGCATTGGGATTGGGCACGGTGTAACCATTGGTTTTGCCACCGTGGTTGATATGACTGGCGCGGATCAGACCATGGATCGGGTCACCATCGGCCTGCGCCGCCGTCAGCGGCTTCAGCACCACCACGCCGACGCCTTCACCGGGCACAAAGCCATCGCCATCGGCACCAAAGCTTTTGCACTGACCTTCACGGGACAGCATGTTGACCGCACAGAGACTGATGTAACTGGCCGGATGCAGATAGAGATTGACGCCACCGGCGATAGCAACCTCGCAGTCACCCCGGCGCAGATACTCACAGCCCTCATGAATGGCGGTCAGGGAGGAGGAGCACATGGTATCCACCGCCAGACTCGGACCACGCAGATTCATAAAGTATGAAAAACGATTGGCCACTGAACTGAACGAGGTACGGGGCAGCATCGCCTCACCCTGACGCCACAGCTCGGTGCCATACAGTTCATAGCCGGTCTTGGTAATGCCGGCGATGACGGCCACCTGCCCCTGGTGGCGGCTGGCAAAGCGCTGACGGCCATAACCGGCGTTTTCGCAGGCATGCCAGCAGCATTCCAGGAACAGTCGTTCCTGCGGGTCCATGATACGGGCTTCCAGCGGCGCAATGCCAAAAAACAGCGGATCGAAATCGGCGTAACCATCGATGAATCCGCCCCATTTGCAGTAACTTCTGCCCTGTTTCGCTGCCGTTTCCGGATCTTCGACGTAAAAATCAGCCATCGACCAACGCTCCGCCGGCACTTCAGCAATGCTGTTGCGACCGTGTTGCAGATTGTCCCAGAAGCCTTCCAGATCCGCCGCCTGAGGATAACGGCCACTGATACCGATGATGGCGATGGGCTCGGCGTAGCCGACCGGTTGCGGCCGCGAAACCGCCTGAACAGTGGCAGTACGGGGCGCGGAGACTGACATCTGAGGCGTCGCCGCAACAGCCGTTTCGCCAAGCCAGCGCCGGCAGGCCTCGCCATGACTGCGACAGAAATAATCAGCCAGCGCATTCAAGGTCTGATGTTCAAACACCAGGGTTTTGGACAAACCGCCGAAGATAGCTGCCAGCTGCTCGTTCAACTGCTTCACCAGCAATGAATCCAGACCATACTGCTCGAAGCTTTCGTAGGGATCGATATCGGTTTCCGCGATCTTGGTCAGGCGGCTGAACAAGCCGGTCAGGCGCTGGCGCACCCGGGGCAGTAACAAATCCTGAACATGGCCGGCAGTCACCGGCTGGCTGACGGTCCGGGTAGCTGCCGGCGACGACTGCATGCCGATCCAATGACGGATACGGGCAAACGGATAACCTGGCAGCGCCAGACGCCGGGGCCGGCGTGGCAGGCGCTGATACAGCACCGGCCAGTCGATATCGTGGCCCTGGCACCAACTGTCCCGCAAGGCTTCCAGTTGACCCTCGGTCAGCCAGTCAGCCAACTGAGAGGCAGATACCTCTGGCTGGCTGCTGCCCACCGCCGTGCGCCGGGAACGGGCATTGCCGAGCACATAGCGTTGTCCGGCCGCAGTGCCGGCAACGAACTGTTGCAGTACTTCCAACAGCTCAGCGCGACTGCTGACGACCATGGCCAGGCGCTCGTCCATGGCATCGCGGCCCAGTTGCAGGGTATAGGCGAGATCGATCAGGCGGGTGTCTTCATGACTACCGAGCCAGTCCTGCAACCGTTCGGCCCGTTCACGCAACTGTTCCGGAGTTCTGGCCGACAGCGGGATCAGCACTGCGGTGTCCGGATCTGCCGACGACAACGACAACGGCTGGTACTCTTCCAGTACTACGTGGGCGTTGACACCGCCAAACCCGAAGGAACTGACGCCAGCCCGGCGCGGCAGTGCCACACCATTGGCATCGTATACAGGTTCCCAGGGCCGGTTCTCGCGTACCAGATAAAACGGTGAATCGTGCAGGTCGATATGGGGGTTGATGTCGTCGCAGTGCAAGGTGCTGACCAGGGTCTGATGCTTCATTTGCAGCAGCACTTTGATGACGCCGGCCACCCCGGCGGCCAGTTCCAGGTGACCAATGTTGGTTTTCACCGAACCAACACCGCACTTTGAAATAAATTCTTGTTTTTCAATGGCTTGCAATGATTTTGAAGAATTAACTTTAGATTCAGCAGCTAACTTGTCTGAATTTATAGATTCTGTAGTTTTATTGATCAGTTGATCAGAAAGCGCTTTAAAAGCATCTTTTAATCCTTTGATTTCTATGGGGTCACCCAAAGGCGTTCCTGTTCCATGGGCTTCGATATAGCCGACCGTCCGGGGATCGATACCGGCCTGACGATAAGCCGCCAGCAACAGCGCCGTCTGGGCTTTGGGATTGGGTGCGGTCAGGGAATTGGCCCGACCGCCATGGTTCTCGGCACTGCCGCGAATGACGCCGTAGATGTGGTCACCATCGGCTTCGGCGGCGGCCAGCGGTTTGAGCACCAGGATGCCCACGCCTTCGCCACGGACATAGCCGTCAGCCTGACTGGAAAAGGTCTTGCAGCGGCCATCGTGACTGAGCATACCGGCCTTGGTGAAACTCATATGCAGTAACGGCGATACCAGGGTATTGATACCGCCGGCAATGGCCAGATCACAACCACCGGTAGCCAGGGTCAGCATGGCCCGGTGAATGGCCACCAGAGAGCTGGAACAGGCGGTTTCAATGGGTTCACTGGGGCCGTGCAGGTTGAGCATGAAACTCATACGGTTAGGACCGACCGATGGCACCACGCTGGTGGAGGAATTCCCCTCCACCGGGGTACCCGCGCTGGCCAGCACCTGCTCATAACCGGTGGCACCGGTGCCCATGAAAATGGCGGTCTGACTGCCGGAAAGGCTCTGGGCCGAATAACCGGCATCTTCAATGGCCTGCCAGACAAAGGTCATCAACAGCCGCTGCTGCGGGTCCATCAGCTCCGCTTCACGCGGCGAGATACCGAAGAACAGCGAATCGAACTCATCGATGCCTTCCATGAATCCGCCCCATCGGACATCCGGATAGTCCTGCCAGCGCCAGCGCCACGCGGGGATCTCACTGATGCAATGGCGGCCGTTTACCAGGTTCTGCCAGAAGCCATCAAGATCATCGGCACCGGGGAATCGGCCGCTCATGCCAATCACCGCAACAGCGGGCGCCTGTTGCGCCGCCGGTGCACTCACCACTGGCTGGACCCGTCCCGCAGCCTGACGGCGACTGGAACGCCGGGTCACCAGTGCCGCCGGTTCCGGAGTGATATCAGCGGCAACCGATGACACCACCGCACCCGGCTCTGGCTGACTGACCACCACATCGGCATGATGCTCCAGCAGATAGTCTGCCAGCTGCCGAACGGTGGGATATTCAAAGAACAGCGTCGGACTCAGACTCAGGCCATAGTGATCATTCAAGCGGTTGGTAAACCCGGTCAGGGTCAGGGAATCAAACCCAAAGGCACTGAGTTCTTCATCGATATCGATGTTCTCAAGGGCAATATCCAGCAGCGCGGAAATACATTCAGACAGTACCAATCGGACCTGTTGCAGCGCCTGCGCAGAGTCTCCCTCGGCACCAGTCCGCACCGGTGACGCTGGAACGACCACAGGCTCAGCAGCCGTGGTCGGCCCTTCACTGCCACCAATACGCGCTGCCAGGGTGGCTACCGGCTCGTTAACCCGCAGTGCCGGCAACAGCAGCCGTTGCATCGCTGCGACATCGCCCTGCACCACTAACGCCTGCGAGGCTCCCGCAGCCAGACACTGATACAACGCCTGTACCCCGGCCGGCGTCTGCAATGGCTCCATACCGGTATGCTGGCGGATCAGTCGCTCATTGCCGGCATCCACGCCCATGCCACCCTCACGCCATAGCGGCCAGTTGATCGACAGAGTCCGGCCATGTCGCTCACCTTTGGCAACCAGGCGGTTACGCTGCCCGGCGAACTGGTCCATAAACGCATTGGCAGCGGCATAATCGGCCTGCCCGGCATTGCCGGTGACGGCGGCAATGGATGAAAACAGCACCATGAAATCCAGTGACAGATCAGCACAGGCACGATCCAGCGCCAGTAAACCATTGATCTTGGGACCAAACACCGCATCGATTTCGGCCTCGGTCTTACTGCCGATAAGGCTGTCACGGTTCATGCCGGCGCTGTGCAGAATGCCGTCGAGGTGTCCTTTTTCAGCTACCAGCCGCTGTACCAGCGCGGTCACGGCACCAGCATCGGCCATATCCAAAGAATAATATTCAACCTTGGCACCGTGCTGGCGCAGGGTTTTGAGCTGCGCGGAACGATGGCTGTCCAGGACCGAACGACCGGTCAGAATCAGCTTCGGCTGGCGGCAGTTCAGGGCAATTTCCGTGGCGAAAATCATGCCCAGCCCACCCAGGCCGCCGGTAATCAGATAACAGCCCTGATCCTTCCAGGGCAACTCATGGCGACCTTGTTGCGGCAACGATTGCCAGATGGCTGCCTGTCGTTGCAGCTGGTCGTCATAACGCAGATGAGTGGCCCAGGTCAGCGCACGGCTGTCATGCAGAGAAGTGATCATCCCGGCGACGCTCAGCGGTTGCGGAAATTCCAGCAGCTGCATGACCAGCGCCGGGCATTCCCGCTGCGCTGATTTCAATAATCCTGATAGTGCCGCCAGACCATCGCTGTGGGCGTGATCGGTAAAAATCACCACCTGTACCAGCCAGGGCCGGGAACCGACCCGGGGCAGCAGTTGCTGAATCCGCTGGAACAATTGCAGATACAGCGCGCGGAACCTTGCTGCCGGGGCATCTGCGGTGCTGTCAAAACAACTGACCGCAAACGGCTGCGACTGCCACTGCGGATCGTTGCGCAGCGTCTCGGCAGGCTGACACAGCCAGACTTCATGGCCGGCATAGTCCGGTTCGGCATCGTCAGTGACCGGCAGATCCCGCCAGCCCGGCTGCAACAGCAGCGTGTTATCGAGACCTTCCCGCAGGTCAGGTCGAGGCGTTGCCGGCCGTGCCGCAGCGGTTTCGTGTTGCTCTGCTTCACTGCGCAGCAACCGCGAAGAAAAGCCTTTCAGCACAATGCGGACCTGACCGTCTTCACTACACAGGTCCACGTCCACCCGCACGACGGTGCTGGTAGCGGGTGCATCACCATTGGACAGCCGCACCCAGACCCACATCTCCGGCTCACAGGGACCGTAAATCTGCACCTCATCGACAGCAAATGGCAGCGCAGTGCCGGTTTCGCCCGCCAGTGACAAGGTCACAGCGGCCTGTAAAGCCGAATCCATCAGACTTGGATGCAGACAGTAATCACCGCCGCTATTGGCCACAGCGGCCGGCAGTCGCAGCCTGGCGAGCGCCTGGCCGGTACCGATGGCCAGGGTTTCAATGCCCTGATGACCGGGTCCGTAGTTGAGTCCGGCTTCGGCAAATGCCTGATAACACTGCGCACGATCGAGACGCTGTTGCTGACAGGCCTGTTGCAAAGCAGCCAGATCCAGGGCCGGTATGGCAGCAGGTTGTTGATACCGGGCGCTGCCCTGACTGTGAACTATCTCCTCCTGATCATCCACCCGGCTGTAAACATCGAAGGTCATACCATCTTCGACACTGCCGCTCAGGGCAATGTGCACAGTGGTCGGTTCTGAAACCGCCAGCGGCTGCATCCAGACAATATTACTGAGGCTGAGCCCCGGCACCGGCTGGTGTCGATGGTCGGTGTCATCATCGCTGTCGGTACTGCTCGCCAGGGTCAGCGCCATACGGGCCATTTCCAGATATGCGACCCCCGGCAGCACCCGCTGCCGGCCGACCTGATGATCCGCCAGAAAGAATTCTTCGCCGCTGAAACGGCAGCTGTAACGCTGTTCCGCCAGAGTCGAGGTATTGCGATGCAGCAGAGGATGGATCTGTGTTTCGTTGCCGGATCCGCTGGCGATGGCGATGGCGTTCATACCATTCTCAAGCGCCGGCCACAGCCGCTGTCTGGCAAATGGATAGACCGGCAGGCGGATAATCGCCGGCAGGGTTTTATGTCCGGCCCAGAGCAGCCCGACCCAGTCGACCGCCAGCCCTTTCACCCACAGCTCCAGCAGTTTGTGATACTTCCCGGACGCCACCCAGCGTTGCAGGGTTTCGCCGAACTCACTGTCGGAGGTGAACACGGCCAGAGCTTCGCGATGCTGTTTGACCCGGCCGACAAAACAATCCTGCTGACGCTCGCCAGCGATAAATCCCTGCAACTGCCGGATCAACTGATCAGGAGTGGCAGCCAGCAGCCCGAGGCGTTCATCCATGGCTTCCCGACCCACTTGCAGCGTATACGCCAGATCCGTCAGATCAAGCTGCGGTTGTTGATTCAGATGGGCCAGTAGCTGCCGCGCGGACTCTTCCAGCTGCGCCGGCGTTCTGGCCGACAGTACCACCAAAGCCGGTCCCTGATGGGCAGTCCGGGCACGCTGACGGGGTTGGTATTCTTCAACGATGACATGCGCATTGGCACCACCCGCACCGAATGAAGACACCGCTGCCAACCGGCGTCTGCCGTTGTCCGGCGATGGCCAGTCGGTCAGTTCCCGTTGTAAGGAGAACGGCGTCTGCGTCAGATTGAGATTGCTGTTGATGGTTTGTGCATGCAGCGTCGGCACCAGCTGATGATGCTGCAGCTGTAAAACGATCTTGCTGAGCCCGGCGATGCCGGCAGCAGCTTCCAGATGACCGATATTGGATTTGACTGATCCCAGCGCACAGTAGCCGCTGTCGTCGGTGTCCTGACGGAATGCCTGGGTCAGCCCGGATACTTCAATCGGATCCCCCAGCCGGGTGCCGGTACCATGGGCTTCGATATAACCGATATCGCGGGCATTCAGACCGGCGCGATCCAGGGTTGAGCGGATCAGTTCTGCCTGGGCAACCGGACTCGGTACGGTGTAGCCGTTGGTCTTGCCGCCATGATTGATCTGACTGGCGCGGATCAGCGCGTAGACCGGATCACCGTCCCGTTCCGCTGTCGCGAGTGGTTTCAGCAGCACGCTGCCCACCCCTTCACCCGGTACAAAACCGTCGCCACCTTCACCAAAGCTGCGGCAGCGGCCATCAGTGGCCAGCATCTGCGCCGCGCTCAGGGCGACATAGGCAGAAGGATGCAAATACAGATTCACGCCGCCGGCGATGGCCAGCTCACAATCGCCCCGGCGCAGGTGTTCACAGGCCTCATGAATGGCGGTCAGGGAGGATGAGCACATGGTGTCGATGGGCATGCTCGGGCCCTGGAGATTCATGAAATAGGACACCCGGTTGGCCAGCGAGCTGAACGAGGTGCGTGGCACCAGTTTATCGCCCTGCTGCCAGAGACCGGGACCAAGCAGTTCGTAACCGGTCTTGGTGATGCCGGCAAAGACTCCGACCCGGCGCTGATGCTGCTTCTCAAGCCGCTCGCGGGTATAGCCGGCGTCTTCGAACACGTGCCAGCAGCATTGCAGGAACAGCCGTTCCTGGGGATCCATGCTCAGTGCTTCACGCGGGGAAATATTGAAAAATGCCGGATCAAAATCGGCAAAGCCGTCGATAAAACCGCCCCATTTGCTGTAGCTCTTGCCCTGCTCCACCGCACGTTCAATGCCTTCAACAAAGAAATCCTGCAGCGCCCAGCGTTCCGCCGGGATTTCACTGATGCAGTCGCGGCCGGCACAGAGGTTCTGCCAGAACTGGTTCAGATCCCCGGCCTGGGGATAGCGGCCGGCCAGACCGATAATGGCAATCGGGGTGCTGACATCCACGTGAGCAGTGCGGGTTTCCACCACATTGCCCTGCTCATCGAGTCCGATGGACTGTCGCGCCTGGGCCAGCTCTGTCGCCGACAGCTCCGTACCCGGTAGCAACGGCGTCAGTACCGGCCATTGAAAGGCTTCCACATTCGATTCAGTGCTGCCAGCGCTCTGTTCCAGACCGCTCCACTGGGCGCAGATATCACTGAAATGATCGAGCAGATAGTCGTTGAGCTGTTCCAGGGTCTGGCATTCAAACAGCAGGGTCTTGGGCAGTTCGCCAAACCGCTGCTGCAATTGCTGATTGAGTTTGGTGATGGTGACGGAGTCGATACCGTAATTTTCCAGTTCCAGATCCGCTTCAATTTCGCCAATGTCAATCTTGAACACATCGCTGAACAGGCATTTCAGCTGATACAGGGTACGATCCCGCACCACATCCGCCGCCGGCAGCGCCTGTGCCGGGTGATCCGCCGCCGAACTGGCGCGGACCAGTGACAGGCCTTTGAGCTGGGCGCACAGCACGCCGTCTTCGGTGTACACATCGATATTGATCTGACAGACCAGCACGCCATTCTGTTTTTCCGTCAATCGCTGAACGGAGGCCCAGCCGCCCTGCGGGTAGGCACTTTGACCGAGCCAGACTTCATCGATCTGGAACGGCACAAAATCGTTTTTCTGCAAGTCCGGATAGGCACTGCCGATCACACCCAGTTGCAGCACCGCATGGATCAGCTGCAAGGCCGGTGATTCTGCCTGCAACGGTGAACCGTGGTGGCCGGCGGCATTCGGAAGCCTCGCCACCAGACCATTGGAGGTCAGATATACCTGCGGATACAGCGGATCGTTCAGAGTTTCCGACTGGCCATCCTGAATAAGCGACTCAATACGGCGGGTCTGCCGATGGGCGCGATCTTCCGCCCGGCTCAGATAACTGGCCTGGCCCTGGATCAACACCAGTGGTTGTGCACTGCCCTGTTGCTGCTGGGTTTCAAACCGTACCCGCTGGCTGTGCTCCGGATGCAGCCGAATCTGTAACTCAGCAGGGTCATCCTGATCATCCATGGGCGCTCCCCAGCAAACGTCCAGCAACTGGACATTGGTGCCCTCACCCATCAGCTGCATCCGGCATGCGGCGGCGTGAGCCATGGCCAGGGTCAACGCGGCGGAAGTCAGCACATCCTGCTGTCGTTCGCCGTTCAGATCCGCCAACCGCAAGGATGACTCAAATTTGAGTCCGGACAGATCCGAGGTATTGCGATGCAATAACGGATGCAGACGGGCATTCTGCTGCCCCTGCTTTGCCACAATGCCCTGTTGTTCCAGCTGGTGCAGCATTTCTGCGGCTTCGTGCTTGGATAGTTGATTACTCTTCACCTGTTTGACCAGGTACTGTAAAAAATCTGCCATATTTCACCTTTCAGACTGACTGAGGTTTTACCCTTCGCCGGTTATGATTCCTGGGTTACTGGTCGGTCAGTTCTGCCGTAATCCGGGCGACTGCCTCATCAATGTCGATATCGTCTCGGGTCATTTCGTCCAACAAATTCAGATAGAACTGTGGGTCATTGCCGGTACGCGGTACGTGACCATGGGCCACCGGAGACGGCTCCACCGCTTGGGTCTGCTCTGCCACCCAGCAGCGCACGGCATCAAACGGATAGGTCGGCAGACTGATTCTGCGCGCCCCGCTTTTGCCATGAAGCAGACTCCAGTCCACCACTTGCCCCTGCACCCAGCTTTGTGCCAGCTGCGACCACTGCCACTCCCGAATCCATTGCTGCTGCAACGCATTCACATCCTGCCGAACCTCCTCACTCTGCCGCTTCGCACCATTGTTTCTGGCCCGACCACGGAATATCCCGCCAGCTTCGGTAGCAGCGCTTTCGTCAGCCAGAAAATCCGTCAGCTTGCGGCATACCTCGGCAATCGAGCCGGCGACAATGGCCAGTCGTTCGGTCATGGCATCACGGCCCAACTGCAGGGTGAATGCGAGGTCGTTCAGGCAGGTTTCTGGATGATCATTGAGGTGATCCAGCAGCTGTCTGGCATAACGCTGCAGCTGTGTCGCTTTGCGGGCAGAAAGCACGATGATGCCAGTACTCTGGAGCGGTTCCCGGTCAGCATCCACGGACTGGCCAACCGGCAGATATTCCTCCAGCACTACATGCGCGTTCACGCCACCAAAGCCAAACGAACTGACCCCGGCCCGGCGCGGTAGCCGCTGTCCGTCGATGCCCTGCTGCGCTTGCCAGTTCTGGGTTTCGCGAACCACGAAGAACGGCGAATCCTGCAAATCGATGTACGGATTCAGGCGCTGGCAATGCAGGCTCGGCACCAGGGTCTGATGTTTCATCTGCAACAGCACCTTGATGACGCCGGCGACGCCGGCGGCGAGTTCCAGATGACCAATGTTGGTTTTCACCGTCCCCAATCCACAGCGCCAGGCCTGTTCGCTGGCCAGCGGCGATGCACCGGCGCTATCGGTCAGTGTTGAAAATGCATTCTTCAGCCCTTCGATTTCCACCGGATCCCCGAGCCGGGTGCCGGTACCATGGGCCTCGATGTAGGTCACCGTGCGCGGATCAACGCCGGCGTTGCGATAAGCCCGCTGTAATACTTCGGACTGCGCTTTGGGATTGGGGGCCGTCAGCGAGCTGGCGCGACCGCCATGGTTTTCAGCGGTACCGCGAATAACCCCGTAGATGTGGTCACGGTCCTGTTCGGCCACACTGAGTTTCTTCAAAAACAGAATGCCGACCCCTTCGCCACGCACATAGCCATTGGCCTGATCGGAGAAGGTTTTGCAGCGCCCGTCTTCGCACAGCATGCCGGCCTTGTTGAAGCTGATGTGCAGATCCGGCGTAACAAAGGTATTGGTGCCACCGACCAGGGCCATGTCACAGCCACCATCACGCATGGCACACACGGCCCGGTGAATGGCGACCAGAGAACTGGAACAGGCGGTTTCAATCGGCTCACTGGGACCATGCAGGTCCAGGTGATAACTCATCCGGTTGGGACCGACGGATGGCACCATGCCGGTAGAGGAATAGCCTTCGATCTGACGCTGACTGCGGGCCATCAGTTTTTCGTAACCGGAAGAACCAGTGCCGATCAGAATCGCAGTATTGGTGCCGGCCAGACTGGCAGCGGAATACCCGGCGTCTTCCATGGCCTTCCAGACGTACAGCATCAACAAGCGCTGTTGCGGGTCCATCTGCTCGGCTTCCAGCGGCGAGATGCCGAAAAACAACGGATCGAATTCGTCGATGGCATCGATAAACCCGCCCCATTTGATGTTGCAGCAACCGGCTTCGCTGTCCGGGTCGCCGTATATCTCACGCCAGTCCCAGCGCTCTGCCGGAACTTCACGGATGCAGTCACGGCCATTGAACAGGTTGTCCCAGAACGCGCGCAGATCCTCTGCCGCCGGGAAACGGCCGGCCATACCAATAATGGCAACGGGTTCCGGCGCATTGGCTGCCGCCGGCGACTGAGCCATTTGTATCGCTGGCTGGCGGCTGAACACCCGTTCTGCCAGCAGCCGATGACCGTTCTGCGCTTTGACCGCCGGGGCATGGCTGGTACCGTTGATTACCGGTGACGCGGCAACCGCAGGTGCCGGTTGCTCAGGCCTGGAGACAGCGACAGCCGGGGCAAAGGTCTCCGGGTATTCACCCATCAGATACTCCGCCAGCCGGCTGACCGTGCTGTACTCAAACAACAACGATGGATTCAGCGCCAGCCGGTATTCATCGTTGATGTGATTGACAAACTGGGTGATGGAAATGGAATCAAACCCGAACGCACTGAGTTGTTCATCGACATCGATGACCTCAACATCGATCTTCAGCAAGCCGGCGATGACCGTTGCCAGGGTTTCCTGTAGATCATCGACAGATGCAGCCGCTGTCGGCGTGGTGACCACAGGTGCTGAGACTTCAGCAGCCACCAGCAGTGACAGCGGTGCAGAAGCACTATTGGGCTTAAGCGGAGATGACACAGCGGGCGTCAGCGCTCCGGTCAGCAACGACTGCAATCGCCCGGTATCACCTGACAGTACCAGTGCCTCGGTTTCATCACCGGCAAACAGACGGTACAGACAGGCCAGTGCGGCCTCGGTGTCGAGGGGCTGCAAGCCGGTTTGAGCCGCCATCTGCCGGATGAGGGCATCATCAAGCTGCATACCGCCGTCACGCCACAATGGCCAGCTGACCGCCAGGGTACGACCGGAACACAATCCCTGTTCCACCCGCTGACGGCGATAATCGGCGTAGCGGTTCATGAATGCATTGGCGCTGGCGTAGTCGGCCTGACCGACATTACCGGTGGCCGCCGCCAGCGAGGAACACAGCAGCATGAAATCCAGTCGCAGATGCTGACTGGCGAGATCGAGATTCACCAGACCGGCCACTTTCGGAGCCATGACCCGGGCGCTCTGGGCCGCATCTTTAGCAACGATACGGGCATCGGCGAGCACACCGGCGCTATGAATAATGCCGTGTAAATCACCATGGTCACGGACGATATCGGCGATTAATGCGGTGACCGCCGGCTGATCCGTCACATCCAGCGAACGGTAGATAACAGTCGCGCCGCGCTGCTGCATGGCCAGAATACGCGCCGTTGCCGCCTCGCTCGGTGCGACCGCACGACCACTCAGAATCAGCACCGGTCGGGTGACTCTGGCGGCGATTTCTTCGGCGAAGATCAATCCCAGACCGCCGGCTCCCCCGGTAATCAGATAAACACCGGCATCTTTCCAGGGCAAGGTATCGGTTTTGGCAGCGCGTTCGAGAGGCTGCCAGCGATGAGTCAGGGTCTGGCCGTTCTGATAACGCAGGCACTGCATGCCTGGCATCCTGCGGGTACGATCCAGCAGTTCAACCAGCTGAACCGGCAGAGTGGTATCGCCAGCCTGCTCGTCCTGATATTCGAGCAAGGTTGCCGACAGTCGTGGGTATTCCAGCTGCGCGGTTTTCAACAGCCCGGTCAGCGCTGCCGACAACGCAGCTTCGCCGGTACCAAACACCACTACTTGCAGACAGGCATCCTGACCGCTGTGCAGCAGGTTCTGAACAATACTCAACAGCCGATCAAAATATTCCTGGAATCGTGCTGCCACAGTCGCCGCCGCAGAGGTGAGGGTCATGCAGTTCACCGGACCCAGCTGTGCCGCCAGCGACTGACAGTAATTGGCGGCGGGTTCACATAACACCAGCCAATGCTGACCGTCAGCAAACGCCACCGGTTGAGCCGATGGTGGCACCAGGGTTTCAACCTGCCAGTGCGGTTTCAACAGCATGACCGAATCAGCCGTTGACTTCGGTTCATTAACCAGCCGGCGGGCACTGAAGCCCTGCATGGACACACACACCCGGCCTTCGGTATCACACAGATCGATGTTCAGTTGCTGCACAGCATCATTGCCATGATTTGGCAATGGCACCACGGTCGCCCACATGTCAGTACCACAGGGATGCAACCACTGCACCCGACTGACGGAGAACGGCAGCATGGGTGCCTGCGCGGTGGCAGATACTGAGTCTGTCAGCACTAATCCCATGGACGCCTGCAACGCCGCATCCATAAGACTCGGTGGCAGGCCATAGGTTTGCAGATGCGAGGCATCCGCTGCCACGGTCTCCGGCAGCCGCAATTGCGCCAGCACCTGCTGATCACCGGTATACAGTCTGGTCATGGCCCGCATACCGGGGCCATAGTAAAGACCGGTCTGGCTCAAGGCCTCATAACACTGTTCGGCACGAATCTCTGTGCCACAGCGTTGCTGCCATTGCGACAGATCGATGCGGGTATCCGCCGGCGTCCCGGACGAATGCAGTATCCGCCCCTGACAGTGCACGGTGCGCCCGGTGGCGGTGTCACTGACGATTTCAAAACCGATGATCCCGTCTTCGCGGGCTGCCAACAGCACATCCACGGCCACACTCTGATCGGCTACCAACGGTGTCAGCCAGACTGCGTTTTCGATGATCAGGGTGGTCTCGTCTTCGGCCTTCAGTTCCAGCGCCAGCGCCGCTGCCGCGCGAGCCATTTCGAGGTAGGCCACACCCGGCAGCACCGGCTGGCCGTTGACCTGATGATCGGCCAGGAAAAAGGCCCCCGGTTGCAACACCGAGCTGAAACGCTGCTCAAAAATAGTTGAGGTATTGCGTTGTACCAGCGGATGCAGATGCCCGGAAACCCCGTGCTGCGATGCCACCGCCTCTGCGGCCGGATGAATCCAGAAGCGTTCGCGACTGAATGGATAACCCGGCAGATGCAACCTGCTCGGTCGTTGCCCCTGATAGAGCAATGACCAGTCGATATTGACGCCCTGAACCCACAGCTCCATCAGCCGGGTGTATTTCTTGCGCGCCACCCACTGCTGTACCAGTTGCTGCAGGTCATCGTCGCCGTTGAACAGGCTGAAGGCATCACGGTTGTTGCGAAGCTGACCACGATAGACATCGGCTATTTCGCGCTCACCATCGATGCAGCACTGTAGCTTGTCCGTCAAAGTGGCCACCGAATCAGCCAGTATCGCCACCCGGCAGGCCATGGCATCACGACCCAGTTGCAGGGTATAGGCCAGATCAGCCAGCGCCGGAACGGCGGAATCGCGCTGTAAGAATGTATGTAATTGCAGCAATTGCTGTTGCAGCCGTTCTTCATTACGCGCCGACAACACAATGACCACCGGATCATCGCTGGACGCTGATGCAACGGCGACAGTACTGCGGTATTCCTCGATCAGTACATGGGCGTTGACACCGCCAAAGCCGAACGAACTGACGCCGGCCCGACGCGGTAATGGCTGCCCGTGACGGTCAGTCAGAACCGGCCAGGGCTGATGATCCTGGACGACATAGAACGGGCTGTCGGTCAGATCGATATACGGATTGAGCGTATCGCTGTGCAGACTGCGGGTCAGGGTCTGGTGTTGCAGTTGCAGCAGCACCTTGATAACCCCGGCCACACCGGCTGCCATTTCCAGGTGGCCGATATTGGTTTTCACCGATCCCAGACCACAGCTGGCCACGGCGATCTCACGGTCATCGCCGGTCCGCTCGCGATATTCGCTGTGCCAGCGCCGGAAAGCAGCTTTGAGACCATTGATCTCGACCGGATCACCCAGCGAAGTACCGGTACCGTGAGCTTCGATATAACTGATGCTGCCCGGTTCGATACCGGCCTTGAGGTAGGTGTCGCACAGCACATCGGCCTGGGCCTGGGCATTGGGAGCCGTTAATGAGTTGGCCCGTCCGCCATGATTTTCAGCGCTGGCGCGGATGACGCCGTAAATGCTGTCACCATCGGCTTCGGCAGCAGCCAGTTTCTTCAGCAACAACATGCCGACCCCTTCGCCACGCACATAGCCATTGGCAGCATCAGAGAAGGTCTTGCAGCGGCCATCTTTCGATAACATGCCGGCACGATGGAAACTGCGGTGCAAATCCAGTGACACCAGGGTATTGATACCACCGGCCAGGGCCAGATTGCATTCCCCCAGAACGATGGACTGACAGGCCCGGTGAATCGCCACCAGCGAGCTGGAACAGGCGGTTTCCACCGGTTCGCAGGGGCCATGAAAATCGAGGAAGAAACTCAGCCGGCTTGGCCCGACCGAGGGCACCAGTCCGGTAGACACATAACCATCATCGAGCAGACCGGCAGCGGCGATGAGCTTCTCATAACCAGTGCTGCCGGTGCCGACAAAAATAGCGGTGTTACTACCGGCCAGACTGTGTGGTCCGTAGCCGGCATCTTCAATCGCTTTCCAGCTGTAGGTCAGCAACAGTCGCTGCTGCGGATCCATGAGTTCGGCTTCACGCGGTGAAATGCCGAAAAACAGCGAATCAAACTCATCAATCGGGTCGATAAACCCGCCCCAGCGGACTTCCGGCAGCTGCTGCCAATCCCAGCGACTGGACGGCACTTCACCGATGCAGTCGCGGCCATTGATCAGGTTGTCCCAGTATTCATCGAGATCCCGCGCCTGCGGGAAACAGCCACTGATGCCGATGATGGCAATCGCCGCCGGGGTTATGGTCGCGGAACCCGCATCAGCACTGGCATCCGGCCGCATAAACCGGCTGACCGCAGCGGACAACTGCGAACGTGGTTGCGCCATTGGCTGCGACACTGCTTGTTCAACCGGCGATGCCGTTGCAGCGCTGCCAGCTTGGTCACCCGATAGCACTTTGAGGCGCTCAGTAAACAATTGCGGCTGGGTATCGATCAGATAGCCCGCCAGTTTTTCCACGCTGGAATGTTCAAAGAACAAGGTTGGACTGAGATCGAGAGACCAGTGCTGGTTCAACACGTTGACGAACTTGGTCAGCGTGATGGAATCAAAACCGAAGGCACTGAGTTCCTGATCGTATTCGATAAAGTCCCGTTCAATCTTGAGCAGTTCGGCAATCAAACCCGCCAGAGTCGACTGAACTTCCTGCTGTAAGGCAGCGGTGTCCGACGACGAATTTTGAGCCGGGCTTTGGGCCACGACTTCACTGACAACGGCCTCAGCGGCTGCGGTTTCAACCGTGGTGGTATCGAGCAGCCGGGTACTGAAGCCACGGATACTGACACAGACATGACCGTCCTGAGCAAACAGATCGAGATCGAATTTCCGGATCTGGCCATCACCGCCACAACGGCGAACCCAGACCCAGAGTTGATCGGGACAGGCAGCGGTGACGGTCAGCTCATCGATGGCAAACGGCAGACTCAACCCGGCCTGCTCGTCCTGCATCACCAGGGCAACGGATGCCTGCAAGGAGGCATCCAGCAGACTGGGATGCAGACCATAGGCCTGACGGTCAGTTTGCAGACCGGCCGGCAGTTTCAGCTCTGCCAGCACTTGTTCCGCGCCCAGATGCACAGCGGCAATCGCACGATGGCGGGCACCGTAGTCCAGCCCGGAACGGGCAAACAGATCATAAATATCGTCTGCCGCCAGCGCTCCATCGGTACAGCAATGCTGCAACTCCGACAATGCCGGCAGATCGCGTTCTGCGATAGCGGCATTGAGACGCACACGGGCCTGGCAATGCAGCTGCGCTGCTTCACCATGGATTTCACATTGCAGCTGTTCGGCTGTCTGTGGCATCAGCACCAGTTCAACGCTGACAGGCTCAGTTGCCACCACCACCGGTTGCAGCCATACCACGTTGGACAAATGAATGGCTGCCGGTTGCGGTTGTGGCACAGACTGCTCCACCGCAGCCCGGATCATTTCCAGATAGGCCACCCCCGGCAGCACCTTCTGCCCCTGAACCCGGTGATCCGCCAGGAAAAACTCACGGCCATCAAAGCGGGAACGGAAACACTGCTGTTGCAGATTGGAGATATTTTGATGCAGCAACGGGTGCAAGCGCGCCGTCGCAGCGGTGCTGGTCAAGGTGGCCGGGCTGTCCACCCAGCAGCGTTGCAACGCGAACGGATAGGTTGGCAGATGCAGACGCCGGACCGGCTCGCCGTCATAACAGCCGGCCCAGTCGATATTGAGTCCTTTGACCCACAGCTCCGCCAGTTTGTGCAGCTTGCCATGACGGAACCATTGCCGCGTGGTTTCAGCAAATTCGGCATCTGAGTCAAACAATTCCAACGCATCGCTCTGTTGTTTGATCTGGCCGGTAAATAATGACTCGGTGCCCTGCTCTGCACTTTCCGGATGATCGATAAAATGTCTCAATCGCTGTTTGAGCTGATTGATGCTGCCGGCAATCACCACCAGACGGCAGTTCATCGCGTCCCGTCCCACCTGCAAGGTGTAACTCAGCGATTTCAACGAAACCTCAGAACCCTTATCAAGATAACGGTATAAATGTTCAACCATCTGCTGCAACTGCGGCAGCGTTCTGGCCGACAACGGCACCAGACATTCACCATTCACTGGCGTAGCTGCTGCGGTCAGAGCATGGCTCTGCGGCTGATATTGCTCCAACACCACATGGGCGTTGGCCCCGCCAAAACCAAAGGAGCTGACCCCTGCCCGTCTTGGCAGTTCGGTGCCTGAGGCATCACTTGCGGCGGCCCATGGCATGGCTTCGCGCACCACGAAAAACGGGCTGTCCTGTAAATCGATATAGGGGTTAAGCTGCTCGCTGTGCAGGCTGGGCACAAGGGTTTCATGTTGCAGCTGCAACACCACTTTGAGGATACCGGCCACCCCGGCTGCAAGTTCCAGATGACCGATATTGGTCTTGACCGATCCGAGACCACAGCGCGCCTGCGCAGCCCTGACCCCTTCTCCGTGCTGTTCATCCCATTCCTGACACAGCGTCTGGTAAGCCGCCCGCAGACCACGGATTTCGATTGGATCACCCAGCTCGGTGCCGGTGCCATGGGCTTCGATATAGCCAATGGAACGTGGATCAATACCGGCCTCGCGATAAGCCCGACACAGTACCTCGGCCTGGGCTTTCGGATTCGGGGCGGTGAGCGAATTGGCGCGTCCGCCATGGTTGACGGCAGCGGCACGCACCACCGCATAGATGCTGTCGCCGGCCTGCTCAGCCAGCTGGCGGGGTTTCAGAAACAGCATGCCGACGCCTTCGCCACGAACATAACCATTGGCTCCGGCAGCAAAGGTCTTACAGCGACCGTCCTCACACAACATGCCGGCCTTGCTGAAACTGATGTGTGCCTGCGGTGTCACAATGGTGCTGACACCACCGACGATGGCCTGATGGCAGTCGCCGTTCTGAATGGCCCGCAGGGCACGATGCATGGCGACCAGGGAACTCGAACAGGCAGTCTCCACCGGTTCGCTCGGACCATTGAGATTGAGCAGAAAACTGATGCGGTTGGGACCGACCGATGGCACCACACCAGTGGATGAAAATCCTTCCAGCGCCACGCCGGACTGCTGCACCAGGTGATCGTAACCGGTATTGCCGGTGGCAATAAAAACGCCGGTACTGCTGGCCGCCAGACTGCCAGGCGCATAGCCGGCATCTTCGATAGCTTTCCAGACATACAGCATGGCCAGCCGCTGTTGCGGATCCATCAGCTCGGCTTCACGCGGCGAAATACCGAAAAACAGCGGATCAAACTGATCCACGCCATCGATGAATCCACCCCATTTGACATTGCAGCGGTTGTCTTCTGTCTTCGGATCACCGTAGAACGCCCGCCAGTCCCAGCGATCTGCCGGAATTTCACTGATGCAGTCACGGCCGTGCAACAGGTTGTCCCAGAACACATCCAGAGTGGCTGCCTGCGGGAAACACCCGCTGATACCGACGATGACGATATCGTCGTGAGCAATCTTTGCGGATACCGGGTTCACCGGCTGATGGCCAAAATTGAACGGCCGTTTTTGCAGCCCGGCGGAGCCAGAGGCAACTGCTTTCGTCATGGCCATCGGCGCGGATGCCGGCATGGGGGCCAGAGCGCTGCTATCGGGTTCCACAAAGGCGTGCAGATGACCGTCGACGAAATGATCCCGCAGGGCACGAATGGTGGGATATTCAAAAAACAGCGTCGGACTCAAAGCCAGACCATAGGTTTTATTGAGGTTGCTGGTGAACTGGGTCAGGGACACGGAATCAAACCCGAAGGCACTCAGCTCGTCGTCAATATCGATATCGCTGTGATCCAGCTTTAACAGGGCCGATACGGTATCAACCAGAATGGCCTGGATTTTCCGCCCGACGCGGTCCTGATCCACACCGGTAGCGGGAGTACTGACCCGGCTCACACTTTGAACACTGGCTGCCAGAGGTTGAGCCGGTTTGACCGCTGTCACCGACAGAACCTGGCGAATCTTCGCCAGCTCGCCTTCGGCAATAACCGTTTGACCACGACCGGTATGAAGACACTGATACAGCGCATGCATGCCGTTCTGTGTGCTCAGCGCCACCATGCCGGTGCGCTGCTGCATCAGGGTTTCACTGGCGGCATCGATGTGCATACCGCCGTGCTTCCACAGCGGCCAGTTCAAGGACAGGGTTTTGCCCCGGCAGACGCCACGCGCCAGCAGGCCGTTACGGTAATGGGCGTAAGCATCCATAAAGGCATTGGCAGCGGCATAATCCACCTGTCCGACATTACCAAAGGTGCCGGCAATAGAGGAAAACAGCAGCATGAAATCCAGATCGAAATCACGGCTGGCCAGGTCCAGATTCACCAGTCCGGTCACTTTGGGAGCCAGCACGCTGGAAAACTGCTCGCTGGTTTTCTGGCGGATAAAACTGTCGGCAAGAACACCGGCGCTATGGATGATGCCGTTGACGGCACCGTAACGCTGTCTGACATCCTCAAGCAGTTCGGCAACCGCGGCATAGTCGGTGACATCCACCGCGCGATACTCAACCTGAACGCCATGACCGGCCAGTTTTTGCAGTTCCGCATCGCGTTCGGCAGTCAGACTGGAACGCCCCGTCAGCACCAGATTCACATCGCTGACCCGGCCGGCGATTTCTTCCGCCAGCAAGCGTCCCAGTCCACCGGCACCACCGGTAATCACGTAGGTGCCGCCGGTACGCCATGGGCAGCCACTGGCTGCGACCATGGATGTTTCCTGCCATCTCAACTGTTCGCACTGCTGCTGGCCCTCGCTCTGCTGGCAATAGCGCAGATGCACGGGCGCGCCGGCGTAGTGATTGTCCTGCAATTGTTGCAGCAGTTGTCCGGCATCGGCGTCGGTTTCAATCAGCTGCCCGCTCACATTCGGGTTTTCCTGCCAGGCGCTCATCAGCATGGCCATCAGCCCGGCAAACAGTTGCTGTTCATCGCCTGGATCATCAAAACGCCGAGGCACCACGATCTGCACCAGACAGGGCCGGCCACGCGGCTGTTCCATGCGGCTTTTGAGGACCGCGAGCAACTCGGCAAAATAATGCTGATAACGCTCCGCCACCGATGCCGAAGCGTGTTGCAGGCGCCGGATCTCAGCCGCCCCAGGCAGTTTCTGCAATGCCGACCACAAAGACTCATCGGGCTCGCAGCAGAACACCATAATGTCTTCGGCAGCCACCGCTGTGGTGACTGTATCCGTGGTTTTTGGCTGCCACACCGGCTCCAGCATTAACAGATTGTCTGGATGAACCGGTGCTGGCGTCACACGGCTGGCTGACGGCATTGTTGTGGTGGTACGGGAACTGAAACCTTGCAGGCGCACGCATAAGCGCCCTTCGGCATCGCAGAGATCCAGATCCAGTTTCAGTACCCCATCCACTTGCTCGGCGGCCGGGCGAATCCAGACCCACATTTCAGCGCTGCATTCGGCAAACAGCTGCAACGATTCGAGGGCAAATGGCAGCGCTGGCGACAACTTGCTATCGAGATGCTGCAACTGCTCCGCAGTCATAAAGAACGGCAACGCACACTGCAACGCGCCATCGAGCAGGCTCGGATGCAACACATAACCGGTTTCGGAAGCAATGGCCGATGGCAGGCACAGCTGCGCCAGCACTTCTGATTCCCCGCGCAGCAGTTGCTGCATCACCCGATGGGCCGGACCATAGTCGATACCCATGGCGCTGAATGCATCGTAGCAACGGGTCACATCCATCACCGTTGCCCCACAACGTTGTTGCAGGGCTGGCAGATCCAGCTGGGGACGTTGAGGCCGGACACAGGACACCACCCGTCCCTCGGAAAACACCCGCCTGTCCTCTTTAGTACCCTCTCCAGCACCCTCTCCAGTACAAACCTGATAACTCAGGCTGCCATCGCTCTGAGGTTGCAATTGCAGTTGGATATGGGTTGGACCGTCGACCACACAGGGGCGCAGCCAGACCACGTTTTCGATGGCCAGCATCGATGCGTCGGTGTCGGAGTGGTCTTCCAAGGCATGCATCGCCGCTGCCCGTACCATTTCCAGATAGGCCACACCTGGCAATACCGGCTGACCATTAAGGCGGTGATCACGGAGGAACAACTCGTTGCCCTGATAACAGGCAGTAAAACTTTGCCGATACAGGGTGGAGGTATTCTGATGCAGCATTGGATGCAGCCCGACAAGCGGACTGCTCGAAGCGATGGGTGTCACTGTATCGGCAGTGCCTTCGGTGCTGCCCTGTAACCCGGTGCCGTTGTACCAGTAACGGTCACGCGTAAATGGATAGGTCGGCAGACTGATGCGACGCGGTTTTGCCGCACCGTAAAATTCATTCCAGTTTAGATCCAGGCCACTGACCCATAACCGCAGCAGTTCGGGATAATGCCGCTGGGCGATCCAGTCGCTCAGCTGCTGCCGGCATTCAGGATCAGTTTTATAAGGCGCAATGATGTCTCTGCCGGTTTTGACCGAAGCGTACAACGTGCCGTTGTCGGCCTGGATGGCCTGAGGATCCTGGGCATCGATAAAACCCTGCAGTTTTTGCATGAGTTCAGAGATGGAATGACACAGCAATGCCAGTCGGGTTTCCATTGCCTCGCGGCCGGTTTGCAGGGTGTACGCCAGCGCCGGCAGGGTGATCGCTTCGTTTTCCTGTTTCTGTAACCAGGCCAGTAACTGTTGTGCCCGCTCCAGCAATCGCGGTGCGGTTCTGGCGGACAGCACTATGGGCAGCGGCTCATCGACGACGACCGTTGCTGGTGCTGGTGCGCTGAACTCCTCGATCAGCAGATGGGCGTTGGAACCGCCGGCCCCAAATGACGAAATACCGGCAATGCGAGGGTATTCCGTGCGGCGGCCATCGATCTCCAGCACCGGGCGATGCCATTCAGCCAGCTGCTGTTGCAGCACAAACGGACTGGCATCGAAGTCGATATTGGGATTCAGGGTGCTGGCATGCAGAGACGGCACCAGCTGACGATGGCGCAATTGCAGCAGTACTTTGGTCAGAGCGGCAATACCGGCGGCGCTTTCACAATGTCCGATATTGGATTTGGCCGAACCGATGGCACAAAAGCCAACGTCATCGGTATGTTCGCGGAAGGCCTTGTTCAACCCGGCGATTTCGATCGGGTCGCCAAGGGAGGTGCCGGTCCCGTGAGCCTCGATATAACTGACGGTTCTCGGATTGACCCCGGCATCACGATAAACCCTGGCAATCACCGCAGCCTGGGCATTGGGATTGGGGACGGAATACCCATTGGTGCGACCGCCGTGGTTGATGGCTGAGCCTTTAATGACGCCATAAATATGATCGCCATCGGCCAGCGCCCGGGTTAATGGCCGCAGCAGTACCGCGCCAACACCTTCACCGGGCACATAACCTTCACCGCCGATACCGAAACTTTCACAACGTCCCTTGCTGGAGACGTACTTACCCTGACCGAGCATCAGATATTTATTCGGATGCACCGACAGGTTGACCCCACCGGCAATAGCCGCATGACATTCATTGCGGATCAGACTCTGACAAGCCAGATGAATAGCGGTCAAAGACGATGAACACATGGTATCGAGGGCCATGCTCGGGCCATGGAAACCACAGTAATAGGAGATCCGGTTGGCGATGGAGGCCGGACTGCCAGACAGCGCAATGGCGCGGCCGCGCTGAGTTTCCTCGGCACCGTACAGCTGGTACTCCTCGTACATAACGCCCACGTAAACACCAATGGCCGCCTCACTCTCACCACCGCAGGCATCGATCAGGCTGGCGCGGGTATAACCGGCATCTTCCAGGGTTGCCATGGCACATTGCAGAAACAAACGCTCCTGCGGATCCAGAATTTCCGCCTCACGCGGAGAAATATTGAAATACAGTGGATCAAACTCATCGACGCCTTCGATAAATCCGCCCCATTTGCTGTAGGTCTTACCGACGGCTTCTTTATCGGCATCGAAATAACGCGAGTGGTCCCAGCGTTCGGCCGGAATTTCCGTGACACAATCGCGCCCGTCACGCAGGTTCTGCCAGAAGGCATCGATGTCACGCGCCTGCGGATAACGTCCGGCCAGACCGACAATGGCGATTTCCAGGGATCCGGATTCTGCCGCAGTGGTCACGGCGGCGGTGCGGGCAGCAAAACGATGGCTGCGTGGTCGGCTGGCCGCAACGATAGCACGCTGATCGCGACTGACCTCTGCTACGGCCTTGTGAGTGCCGGCGCTTTCCGGTGCCAGACGCTGAGTCAGGGTGGCATGGTGGTGACGGATAAAATACTGGCTCAGAGACTGAATATTGAGATATTCAAAAAACAGCGTTTTTGGTAAGGGCCCAAAGATGGTTTCCAGCTGATTGGTCAGACGGACCACCAGAATGGAATCGATGCCGTATTTTTCCAGCGCCGCATTGGCCTCGATCTGATGCGCCGGCAATTCAATCACCGTTGCCAGCTGTTCAGTCAGAAACGCCACCACGGCGGTTTCAAAGCTTTTATCCAGCTGAGGGCTTTTTTCTGGCTGAGGGCTCTCTTCCGGCTGAAGGCTCCCTTCCAGCTGAGGGCTCTTATCTGGCTGAAGGCTCTTATCCGATTGAACGATCTCCGCCATCACCGGCCGGCTGTTCACCCTCGCCGTACTGGCTGTCACCTGCTGCCGCAGGCGATTCACGTCTCCGCTCAGGATCAGTAATTGATCAGCGTTTGAACTCCAGGCCTGATAAAACCGTTCAAGCCCGGTGAGACTGGCCATGGGGGCCAGACCACTGCTGCGCCACAGGCTTTGCAGGGTGGCCTCATCCACGTTCATACCACCGTCACGCCACAACGGCCAGTCCAGGGCCAGGGTCCGGCCATGGCGTTGACCGGCTCGCAGCAAGGCATTGCGATAACCGGCGAACGCATCCAGAAAACCATTGGCAGCGGCATAATCGACCTGACCGGCATTGCCCATGGCTCCGGCCGCCGATGCAAACAGGCAGATAAAATCGAGTTCGATATCACGGGTGGCAGCATCGAGGTTAATGATGCCCATGACTTTCGGTGCCATGACCGTCGCCAGCTCAGAGGCGGTTTTACGGGTCAGGTAGTTATCCTGTATCACCCCGGCACTGTGAATGATGCCGTTCAGGCGGCCATAATTGGCTTGAATGTCCTCGACCAGACGGTTCACGGCATCGGCATCATTGATGTCACAACGATGATAACGAATCCGGATACCTTCGCTGCTCAGTGCAGTGAGGCGCTTTTGCACCTCATCACTGAGCGCCTGACGGCCAGTCAGAACGATAGAGGCCTGACTGATACGGCGGGTAATCTCTTCGGCAAACAGTAATCCCAGAGCACCGGCACCCCCGGTGATCAGATAAACCCCCTGCTCCTGCCAGACGGTTTTGACGGTTTCCAGAGTGTCTGCCGGCCGCCACTGCTGCACTTCCCGCTGCTCATGACGGTAACGGACCGTTTCGACCCCGGCACAGGATTGCAGCCTGTGATGTTCAGCCCGCAGCTGCTGTACCTGGGTGGTCAATGGCTGGGCCTGATCAAGTTCCAGCAATTGTGCCCGGAAACCCGGAAATTCTTTGGCCGCTGTTTTCAGCATGCCCGCCAGACCGTGGTAAAGACCGGCGATATCGGCTTGATGATCAGTCGCCGCAAACACCACGATCTGCATCATGGCCGGTTCGCCATGGCTCTGGCCCAAGCGTTGTTGCAAACGTTCCAGCACGCCTTCGGCACAAGCCTGATAGTCATCGCCGATATGACCGGATGCACCGTGTAAATGCTGACAATGCACGCCCGGCAGCTGCGCCTGTAAGGCCTGATCGAGGCCGGCCGGTGCGGCGATCAGCAGAATATCCGCCGGCCCGGTCGGTCCAGTGGACAAGCCGTTGGTCGGCAAAGATTGCGGCTGCCAGTCGGGTTCAAAGGCAATACTTCCACTCTCCAAGGTTTCAATCGCCGCCATCTCCCGGGCGCTGAAACCCCGCAAACGAACGCAAACCTGGCCATGATCATCCAACAGATCGATGTCCATGCGGATGACATCGGCGCTGCTATCGGCACTGCGGCGTATCCATACCCAGGGTTGTGCCGGCACAGCGGCAACCAGTTGCAGTTCATCCAGAGCGAATGGCACAGCGGTACGCAGTAGTTGTTGGGACGCCGTCAGTGTCAATGCCACCGCCGCCTGTAAGGCCGAATCCAGTAGGCCGGGATGCAGCAGATAGGATTGCCCGGAGGTTTTATCGGTCAGCGCGACTCTGGCCAGCACCTGATCGTCACCACGCTGCACGGCGGTCAGCAACCGGTGCGCCGGGCCATATTCGATGCCTGCCTGGGCAAACTGTTGGTAGAGATGATCGATCTCCAGCGGTTCACGGCAGCTGTTTTGCAGCGCCGTTAACTCCACATGATCCTGCTGTGGGTCTGACAATGCTGCGACATAACCACTGCAATAAACGGTATCGTTCGAGTGGCTGCGCGAGTTGCCATAGACGGAAAAACCGATGCGCCCATGGGCATCCGGGATCAGTTCCAGAGCCACCTCGCCACCACGGCAGGGCTGCATCCACACCACATTGCTCAGGCTGACCGCATCGAATGCCTCATCACTGGCGGCTGCGAGGGCGGCACGGGCCATTTCCAGATACGCCACGCCGGGCAGAATGCGCTGTCCATGAATCTGATGATCGTGCAGGAAAAATTCCTCACCGCTGAAAACCGAGCTGAAGCGCTGTACTGCCAGCGTCGAGGTATTACGGTGTAATAAAGGATGCAGCACTGCGGTTTGTGCCAATGCCGGTGAGGTGTCGTTCAGGCGTTCGGCGATCCAGTACGGATCACGCGCAAATGGATAACCCGGCAGACTGACAATCGCCGGGCGAACGGCATAACCGACATCATTCCAGTCGACCTTCAAACCGTTGACCCAGAGTTTCAGCAGTTTGTGGTACTGCCGCTGTTGCAGCCAGGTATGAATGGTCTGTTGAAACTCAGCTTCGGTGAATACGCTGTAGACATCTTTATGATCCTGGACCTGACCGAGATAGCAGTCCTCGATGGCGGTTTCGCCGTTGAGGTATTGCTGCAAACGCTCGCAGGCTGCTGGCAATGAATCCACCACCATGGCCAGTCGCACGTCCATGGCTTCACGTCCGGTGCTCAGGGTGTAGGCAATGTCCGCCAGTGCCAGTTGTTCGCCTTCGTGTTGCAGAAATTCCAACAGCTGCTGGGCACTGGCCTTAAGGCGGGTTTCGTTTTTGGCCGACAACAGCAAGGCCTGAGGGCCCGCTGGTAATGGCTGCGGGGTTGCCTGTGAGGGCTGATATTCCGAGACCAGCAGGTGTGCATTACTGCCACCGGCACCAAATGACGAAACTCCGGCAATACGGGGATATTCCCTTGCCACGCCCTGCTCCTCAAGCACCGGGCGCGACCACGCCGCAACCTGGCGTTGCAGCACAAACGGGGTTTTATCGAGATTCAGATTGGGATTGAGGGTTTGCGCGTGCAGGCTCGGCACCAGGGTCTGGTGCTTCAGTTGCAGCACGATCTTGGTCAGGCCGGCAATGCCGGCGGCGGCTTCAAGGTGACCGATATTGGATTTGGCCGACCCCAGCGCACAGTATTGGGTCTCGGCGGTATCCTGCCGGAACGCCTGGGTCAGGCCGGTGATCTCAATGGGATCTCCCAGAGATGTGCCGGTGCCATGGGCTTCAAGATAGCTGACCGCACGGGCGTTGATTCCGGCATCTTTCAGCGCCGCCCGGATCAGCTGCCGCTGGGCAACCGGATTGGGCACGGTAAAACCGCTGGTTTTGCCGCCATGATTGATAGTGGCCCCGAGAATCAGCGCATGAATCTGATCGCCCTGCTGTTCGGCCAGGGACAGAGGTTTCAGCAACACCGAACCAACCCCTTCTCCGGGCACAAAGCCGCTGCCATCAGCACCGAAGCTGCGGCATTTACCATCCACCGATAACATATTGGCAGCACACATTGAACGATAGGCCGCCGGATGCAGGTACAGATTCACCCCACCGGCAATGGCCATCTCACAACGACCATGAGCCAGATGTTCACAGGCTTCATAAATAGCCGTCAACGAAGACGAGCACATGGTATCGATGGGCATGCTCGGCCCATCGAGGTTCATGATGTAGGACAACCGGTTGGCGACCGAACCGAATGAAGTGCGCGGAAAAGTGCTTTCACCCTGCTGCCACAGCGCCGGGCCATACAGCTCAAATCCGGTTTTGGTGATGCCGACAAATACGCCGACCCGGCCGTGATGCTGGCGGGCGATTTTGTCGCGGGTATAACCGGCATCTTCAAAGGTATGCCAGCAGCTTTCCAGGAACAGCCGCTCCTGTGGGTCTATTTCCTGGGTTTCGCGCGGTGACAGACCAAAAAACAAGGGATCAAAAGCCGCAAAATCGGTAATGAAACCACCCCATTTGCTATAGCTTTTTCCGGCGACAATCGCGGCGTTGCGATCGGCCAGATAAAAATCATCCAGCGACCAGCGCTCAGCCGGAATCTCACTGACGCTGTCCCGGCCTTCACGCAGGTTCGCCCAGTATTCCCGCAGATTGGCAGCACCGGGATAACGGCCGCTGATCCCGATAATGGCGATGGGTTCACGGCCCTGATCACCATTACTGACGGGCTTTGGTGCTGTTGTCACCGGAGCGCTGGTGATGCGGCTGACCCGCTCATCCACCCGTGAGGCGGCCGCTACCGGCGCGACTGTCAGAGGCTTGGCGGCAGACTGATCCAGTCCGGTCCAGCGCAGACACTCCGAACGATAATCCTGCAACAAGTATTGCGCCAAAGCCGACAGGGTCTGGTATTCATAAAACAGGGTTTTGGACAGCTCACCAAAGACATCATCGAGGCGGCGGTTCAGCTGCGTGATGACAATGGAATCAATGCCGTATTCTTCCATCGGCGCATCGGCATCGAGGCTGTCGGCTTGCATCTTGGTAACCCGGGAAAACACGCTTTTCAGCTGGAACAGGGTTTTTTCCAGCAAGCGCGCGTCATCAACGCCAGTATTGACTTCAACACCAACACTGACTTCAACACGGGCATCGGCGGAATCGGATACCGGCGCTGCCGCCATAACCGCATTTTGCCGGGGCTGAAACAGCGCCTGCACGGCCTGAGGCTCACCGCACGCCACAGCAAACTGGCCGCCCTGACTCTGGCTCAGGCGATACAGCGCCTGCCAGCCGTCGGCGGTGGTCAGCGGCATCAATCCAAGCTCTGCCAGCTGCGCACGGGTGGTAGCATCCATTTGCATGCCGCCGTCAGCCCATAATGGCCAGTTCAGTGACAGGGTGATGCCATGACGCTCGCCCTGCCCGGCCAATGTCCGGCGGTAAGCGGCATATTGATCCATAAAGCCATTGGCAGCGGCGTAATCGGCCTGACCGACATTGCCAAGCGCACCCGCCAGGGATGAGAACATCCAGAAGAAATCGAGATCAACCGAGTGACTGGCGTTGTCGAGGTTGATCAGGCCGCTCACTTTGGGTGCCAGCACCGCCTCAATGTCAGCCGCTGATTTACGCAGAATAAAGTCATCGCGAATAACGCCGGCCGCGTGAACGATGCCATTCAAGGCACCGTACTGTTGCAGAATGTCGCTGACCAATGCTTCAACCGCCGCCGCGCTGGCCACATCCACAGAGCGATATTCAAACCGGCCATCACCAACACCCAGGCTTTCGAGCTGGGGCGCGGTGGCCGAACGACCGACCAGTATCACCCGGGCATCCGGGGTACGGACAACAATTTCCTTCGCCAACAGCAGACCCAGTCCACCGCCACCACCGGTAATCAGATAGACCCCTTTTTCTTTCCAGGGAACCGGCACCAGCTCCGCAGCGGCGGCCACCGGCTGCCAGCTCAGAGACTGTAGTTGTCCCTGCTGGAGCGCAAAACGTCCGGCACCACACCGAGCCAGCAGCCCTTGCAGCTGGGTGGCCGCCATAACAGCCACCGGCAGTTCCAGCTGGGCGACCTGCAGGCGTGGATATTCCCGTTGTGCGGTCTGCAACATCGCATACAGACCGGCACTGAGCGGATCATTGAACAACACCAGTTGGATCAACGCCGGCTGCCTGGCACGATCCGCCAGCCGTTGTTTCAGCAATCCAGCCAGGGCAATACAGTACTCACGATAACGACCGGAAGCTTCACGCTGATCACTACTGAGAGTGGCGACATCAAGCCCCATCGCGAGCAGCTCTTCCGCCACCGTTGCCGGCGGCTGGCAGAGAATGACCAGAGAGTCAGCAGTGCCGTTAGCATTGCTTTCACTGGCCACCCAGTCAGGCCGTAACAGTACCAGCTCTCCCGCTTTCAAAGCTGCGGTTGTCGGTTCTGCCATTGACAACCCCGTGGCAGGCACCGGGCTGTCGACCTGGGCCAAATCATCGGTCGCAGCACGGCCCGCCGGCACCATTCGAACGCCTGCGAGGCCCTGATTCAGGGTTGCCGCGGTGGTATCCGGGGCCCAATAACGATCTTTGCCAAATGGATAACCTGGCAGACTGATCCGGAATGGCCGGCTGGCGGCTTCACCATAACAGCGATGCCAGTTGACTCTGGCTCCCTGAACCCACAACGCCAGCAGCTGTCGCAGTGCTTCGGCATTCACGGGCGAGTCGTTCAACAGCGTTTCAACGGCCTGACCATGATTGCTCTGACGGTCCCGACCGAGACTGCCGTAATAGATATCCTGCGCCGGTAAATGCTGCGATTGGGTAATGAACTGGTCGAGTTTTGTCTGTAACTCAGCCACATCATTGACGATCAGACCGAGCCGCACATTCATCGCTTCACGCCCGACCTGGAGGGTATAACTGACGTTACGCAACAGCGCCTCAGCAGAGGCGGAGGTAGTGCCAAGGGCCGTCAACGCTCTGGACAACTGCCCGGCTCGCTGACTCAGCTGCGCGGACGTTCTGGCCGATAATACGATTGCAACGGGTAAACCATGTTCAGACATGAGTTCATCTTCGCTCTGTTGAGAAGAGTCCTGATACTCTTCGATGATGATGTGGGCATTGGCCCCGCCAGCGCCAAACGAGGAAACACCGGCAATGCGGGGGTATTCACGGGTTTCGCCGTCGATGCTGACCACCGGGCGCTGCCAGTCAGTCAGTGCGGTCTGCAACACGAACGGGGTTTCGGCGAAATTGATATGAGGATTGAGCTGCTCGGCATGCAGACTGGGCACCAGCTGGCGGTGCTGTAACTGCAACAACACTTTGGCAACACTGGCGATACCGGCTGCTGCTTCGGCATGGCCGAGGTTGGATTTCACCGAGCCGATGGCACAGAAACCGACATCTGCGGTATCCCGCTGGAATGCCTGGGTCAGACCGTAAATCTCGATCGGATCACCCAGTTCGGTACCGGTACCGTGGGCTTCGATGTAGCTCACCGTGCGGGCATGCACGCCGGCCCGTTGCAGTACTGTACTGATCAGTTCTCCCTGGGCTGCCGGACTTGGAACGGTGTAGCCATTGGTTCTGCCACCGTGATTGATGCCGGTACCACGGATGACACCATAAATATGGTCGTGATCTGCCTGCGCCCGTGCCAGCGGTTTGAGCAGAATCGCACCTATGCCTTCGGCCGGCACAAAACCATCGGCCCCGGCGGCGAAACTGCGACACTCGGCACCGTTGCTCAGCATGCCGACGGAACACAGTTCGATATAGCTTTTCGGATGCAGATACAGATTCGCGCCACCGGCGATGGCCATGTCGCATTCACCGCGCAGCAGATGCTCGCAAGCTTCATGGATGGCAGTCAGCGACGATGAACACATGGTATCCACCGGCATGCTCGGGCCACGCAGATTGAGCAGGAAAGACACCCGGTTGGCGGTGGAACTCAGCGACGCCCGGGTCATGACCGGCTCATCATCCGGACATTGTTGTCCAAACAGCGCGAAGTCGGTGCGGGTGACTCCGGCGAACACCCCTACCCGGTTGTCAAACTGGTCGGCCAGGGTATCGCGGTTGTAACCGGCGTCTTCAAAAACATCCCAACAAGCCTGCAAAAACAGACGTTCCTGAGGATCCATACTGTAGGCATCGCGTGGGCTCAGACTGAAAAACAACGGATCGAATTCATCAAAACCGCTGATAAATCCGCCCCATTTGCTGTAGCTCAGTCGCTGATCCATGGCTTCCTGACGATCCGGATGGAAGAAACCATCCAGCGACCAGCGCTCAACCGGAACCTCGCTGACGCAGTGCCGGCCTTCGATCAGATTGTGCCAGTACTCGGTCAGATCATTGGCCATCGGGAAGCGTCCGCTCAGGCCAATGATGGCAACGCCGGAACGTGACTGTTCACGGCTCTCCGGTTCCTGATGGTGACGGACATCGGCCGCCAGAACGGTCCGACCGGCGATCAATGGACGGTTAGCCGGAACCGCCGCTGTCATCACTTCGACTGTGGTAGTGGATACCGGCGTGCCGAGCTGTTGCAGCAAGGTCTGTTTTTCGGTGTTGAGAAAATGCCGTGCCAGCGCTGCGACGGTCTGGCAATCAAACAACAGGGCACTGTTCACATTGGCAAAAACCTTGCGCAGCTCGTTGGTCAGACTGGTGACCAGAATAGAGTCAATACCATAGGACTCCATGGCCACGTCCGGATCGATCTGCGGTGCCGGCATCTTCAGTACATCAGCGACCATGGCACAGAAATAAGCGGTGGCCTGCTGCAACAGTGACTGATCGTCCGCCCCTGCCGGAACCATAGCCGCCGGCGTGGTACGACTGGTGTCAACGCTGGCTGCTCTGGCCGCTGCAACGGGTTGAGCGCCTGCGGCGGGTAGAGCGCCTGCGGCGGGTAAAGAGCCAGGCACAGCAGCCGGGGCCTCGACTGCCAGCGGCTGCCGGCTCACACCATTACTGCGGGCCTGCACTACCTGTTGACCAAGGTAATGATGGGCTTTGGCCGGGAATCCAACCGCGGTAAAGCCCTCGGCTTCCAGAACGGTCTGCCAGTGTTCGCTGCTGAGCAGTGGTGATCCCGGAATCCGCAGGGATTCATCTTCATACAACCACCAGCCGTCCAGCAGACCAAAGGTCAGATGAGTGAACAGATGATTGTCACTGAGTTCGTTGACCAGTAATTCGCCACCACTACGCAACAGCGCTTTGGTATTTCTGAGGGTGCGGCGCATGTTCGGCGTGGCATGCAGAACATTGGTGGCGATGGCAAGATCGAAACTGCCGGGGACGATATCCTGACCGTGCAAGGCATTACTGACGTTAAGGAAACGATAACTCAGGAACGGATTGTCCGGCCCGAAGGTGGTTTCCGCATGCATCAGGAAGGCTTTGGAAATATCGGTGTAACAGTACTCTTCAATATGCTGCTGATAAGGTTTGAGATGTTTCAGCACCACGGCACTGGTGCCACCGGTACCGGCACCGATCTCGACAATACGAATGCGGGCACTGGCATCGGCCTGCAATCGCCGCTCGATCCAGTTCACCACAGCAGCGGCAAGGGTTTCGTTGAAATAATCGGCCACCGCATTGTTGCGATACACCCCTTCCACCTTGGCCATGGAGGCATTCGGAAACAGTACTTCAGTGGCCGGCAATTGGCCGCTGAGGACTTCAGGCAAGGCGTTCAGACAGGCATCCACCAGATTGATCTGTGCCACCAGCGCCGGATTCTGTTGCCATGTCTGGCGTTGTTGCTGCCATTCCTGCCAGACCGTCTCGCGCTGCAAACTGGTATCCACCGTCACCGCGCTGTTGAGCATAAACCGCTGCTGTTCATCGCGTTGCAGATAGCCTGAAGCTTCGAGGACCTGCAGACTCTGTTCAAGCCAGCGCTGGTACGCCGGGGCCACTTGTGCCTGCAAGGTGGCCAGGGTCGCCGGCAGATCGGCAAACAGTCCATGGGCCTGCAATTGCACCCACAACACCCGGGCCATGAACATTTCCGCCGTGCGCATCTGCCGGGCCTGATTCTGTGCCGGCAGCAATAACGCAGCATCGGTTTCGACTCTGCCAGCAGCGATATTCAAGGCCACCGCACGATCATCGATATGCAACTGTTCGGTGACACCCAATCCTGCAAGTGCACTGGCATTATGCAGTTGGATCATCGCCAGCTGCGGCAGCGGGCTGGACAACAGTTCAGCCAATGCCGTCATCGCCGCTTCGGTCTCAATGGCAGCGATACCGCTGTGCCGGAGTCGTTTTTTGTAGCTTTCCGGTACTGCTCTGGCGATGCCGGTGTCCTGCCACCAGCCCCAGTTCACGGTTCTGACCGGGCAATCGAAGTGCTGGTCCAGCCAGCCGGACAAGGCATCCGCAAAGCAACAGCCACTCACATAACTGCCCTTGCCATGGGCTCTGGCAAAGGATTCCAGTGACGAGAAGAACAGCAGGAAATCCGCATTGACCGATCCAAACACCTGCGCCACACGGACGCTGACATCGACCTTGGCGGCCAGACCGGCACGGAATAAGGATTCATCCATCACCGCCAGACTCTGGTCCAACGGCCCGACGACCGACACCACGACGCCGTTGATACGGCCGTAGCGTTCGAGGATCTGATCACAGGCATTCTGCAAGGCCTGGTGATCTGTCGCATCGGCCTGGAAATAGTCCGGTGCCGGACCGGTCTCTGCCAGTCGGGCTATCTGTGCATCGATTCCGGCATCACGCGACCGGCGGCCGATCCAGACGATCCGGGCATTATGCTGACGCTGAAGCCACTGACTCCAGATCGTGCCAATACCACCGGCACCGCCGATCACCACATAAACGCCATCCTGCCGATAGAGCCTTGGTTCCGAAACCGTCTGTTCCACCACTGCCAGGGTACGGCGGTACCACTGGCCATCACGCCAGGCATTGATTTCACTACGATCATCCAGGGATAAAGCATAAATGTCTGCCAGTGACGGCGTGCTGCCTGCGGGCAGATCCACCAGCCGAATGGTCCAGTCCGGCTGTTCCTTGCTCAGGGTGCCGAACAATCCATGCAGACCGGCGTGCAACGGTTGTTCGCACTCCGATGCCAGTATCCGCTGGGTGGCAAAGGTGATCACCGTCCAATCCAGTCTGCGTTGGTCATACCCCAATTGCAGCAGTGCCTTGATGACCCGGAAACAGAACAATACCCCGCTCTGCTGGGCCTCGATGGCGCTGTTGTCAACGCTGTCGAGCCGTTGTTCGGGCGCAAGCCAGATAATATGCTGGACGACACCCGGTTGCTCGCTGAGAGTCTGTACCAGAGTTTCGAGGCTGTCGGTCGGTTGCAGCGATAACACCTGTGCATCGGGGCATTGACGCTGAATCGAACGGGCCTGATCCCCATCAACGCTGATAATCACTGGCGCAGCGGGTACGGCATCGGTCATCGCTGCGGGTACAGGACATTCCTGCCACACAGGCGCCAGCTGATAGAGCTGACTGCCCTGCTGACGATTGGCATCGATGGCCACCGGGCGCATGGCGAATCCTTCAATCAGCACACACAACTGCCCTTCGGCATCAAACAATTCGAAATCAAACCGGGTATCGTCATGAGGCTGGCGAACCCGCACCCACATTTGGGGCTGACAGGCCTTCAGCACTGTTACAGCAGCAATGGCACCCGGCATCATCAGCGCCGGCAGACGCCATTCACCGGCCTTACTGCCAGGAACCGCCAATAGCCCGGCAACGGCCTGAACGGCGGCATCCAACAGACTCGGATGCAGGCAGAAAGAGGCCATGGCCGACAGCGCCGCAGCCGGTAACTGCAAGCGTCCGAGCGCTTCGCGATCTCCAAGCCACAACTGCTCCATGGCCTGCTGGCTGCTGCCGTAGTGCACCTGAACCTGACGGAACAGCTCGTACAGCACCTCAGCCGGAATCTGTCCGCGCGGATAGTCACGGCTGAACTCTGCGTGAATATCCAGTGACGTCTGTTGCTGCATTTGACTGGCGGTTTCGGCAGCCATCAGGCTTACGGTCCCAACGCAGTGATCCCGCTGTTCGGCATCGGCTGTTGCCAGCTCGGCAACGGTGCTGAACACCCGGAACTGAATGGCCTGATCAGCAGTGGCCGTCAAGTCGATGTGCAGGTATCCGGGTTGTTCGTCGGTCACGGCAAACGGTTGCAGCAGAGTCATATCGGTGATCTGCAAAGTCAGCGCGGCGTGAGTGTCAGCCTCACCCAGAGACTGCACAACCGCAGCATGAATCAGTTCCAGATAGGTCACTGCAGAAAATAACCGCCGGCCGTTGACCTGATGATCCCGAAGGAAGGGCTCGTGTCCGTGAAACACGGAGCTGTAGCGTTGCTGCGCCAGGGTGGAGGTATTGCGATGCAGCAATGGATGCAGCTGTGCACCGGTCGCCCCCTGCCCGGCATCGGCGTTGACCCAGAAACGCTGTTGCTCAAACGGATAACCCGGCAGGCTGATGCGCGATGGGCGCTGCCCGTCATAGAGTTTTGACCAGTCAATTTGCAGACCTTTAACCCACATCTGCGCCAGACGCGGCAGCTTTTTGCGTAACAGCCATTTGTCCACCGCTTCCAGCAGCTCTTCATCGGCACTGAAGGTTTCGAGGGTTTCCTGATGGTGCTGACTGCGGCCACGGTAAATGTTGCCGGAACCACTGCGCCCGCCACTGGCGACCTCAGTGAACGGTTCGGCCAGCAGTTGTTGCAACTGTTGTTGCAGTTCCGCCACCGAACCGGTTACCAGCGCCAATCGCTGCTCCATCGGTTCGCGACCGATTTGCAGGGTATAGGCCAGTGAGGCCAACGGGGTCCCGGGATGAGCATCGAGGAAATCCAGCAGTTCAATGCACTGCTGCCGCAGCCGGTCGGTATTTCTGGCTGACAGCAACACCAGCGCCCGATCCAGACTCATCGGAGCGGCTATTGTTGGTGGCTGATATTCTTCCACCACCACATGGGCATTGACACCGCTGAAGCCAAAGGAGCTGACCCCGGCGCGGCGGGGCAACGGTCGGCCCTGCTGATCAACCGGTGGCTGCCACGGTGTAGTTTCGCGCACCAGATATAACGGCGTGCCATCCAGTTCCACCAGCGGATTGACCGTTTCGCAGTGCAACGTCGGCACCAGAGTCTGATGTTGCAGTTGCAGCAGTACTTTGATGACCCCGGCCACGCCAGCGGCCAGTTCCAGATGGCCAATATTGCTTTTGACGGATCCAAGACCACAGCGGGCGGCCTGCTCCGGTGTGGCGGATCTGGCCATGGCTTTCCAGGCGGCCTTGATGCCGTTGATTTCCACCGGGTCTCCGAGGGGTGTCCCGGTACCATGGGTTTCGATGTAACTCAGGTCTTCAGCGTGGATGCCGGCCTTGTTCCAGGCCTGCTGCAATACCGCAGCCTGAGCCTTGGGATTGGGTGCAGTCAGGGAGTTGGCGCGGCCGCCGTGATTGACGGCAGTGCCGCTTAACAGCCCGTAAATATGATCGCCATCGGCTTCGGCAGCACTCAGGGACTTGAGCGCCAGCATGCCGACACCTTCGCCCCGGACATAGCCATTGGCGGCAGCGGAAAAGGTTTTGCAGCGGCCGTCTTCACTGAGCATGCCGGCTTTATTGAAGCTGACGTAAAAATCCGGGCTGGCCAGAGTGTTGACACCCCCGGCAATCGCCAGCCGGCAACTGCCTTCGGTAATGGCCTGAACCGCGTGATGAATCGCTACCAGCGAACTCGAACAGGCGGTTTCCACCGGCTCGCTCGGACCATGCAGGTTCAGGAAATAGCTGATGCGGTTGGGGCCAACAGACGGCACCAGACCGGTTGCGGAGTAGCCTTCGATGGTACTGTTGGCGCGCACCAGCAGTTTGTCGTAGCCGGTGCTGGTGGTCCCGACGAACACCCCGGTATCACTGCCGGACAGGCTTTGGGCAGAATAACCGGCATCTTCAATGACTTTCCAGACGTACATCATCAACAGCCGTTGCTGCGGGTCCATCCATTCGGCTTCACGCGGGGAAATATTGAAAAATCCGGGATCGAACTCATCCATGCCCTCTATAAATCCGCCCCATTTCACGCTGGTTTTGTTGGCATCGCTGTGCGGATCACCGTACCAGGCCTGCCAGTTCCAGCGTTCCGTTGGAATCTCACTGATACAGTCACGACCGTTGCGCAGATTGTCCCAGTATTCGGCCAGATCACGGGCTCCCGGAAAACGGCCACTGATACCGATCACCGCCACCGGTTCATTACTCTGACGGGGCTGGGACACCGGACTGCGACCGGGCAGACGCCACTGCCGCGCCACGTTGCCAGTCTGATTGCGCACACTGGCCACCCGCTCGATGCGCGCGGGTGCGGTAGCTATAGCATGACCGGCCGCCGGGGCAAACTGATCCCGATGTTCAGTCATCAGATAGGCGGCAATGGCAGCAATGGTTGGGTATTCGAAAAACAGCGCCGGATTGAGGTTCAAGCGGTATTCACGATTCAATGCCCCGGCCAGACGGGTCAGGGCAATGGAATCAAGCCCGAAAGCACTCAGTTCCTCTTCGGCATCCACTTCATGCTCAGCAATCTCCAGCAGCTCGCTGACGATAACCCGCAGCTGCTGAATCAACGGTCCGTGATCCATGGGCGGAACTGTTTCGCCAACAAGGGATTCACCCACAATGACTTCGGGCTCAGTCACTCCAAAGCACTGGGCATGCTCTGTTAACAGATAGCCGGCCAGACGGCCCAGCGTGGCATATTCGAAGAACAGCGCCGGATTCAGATTCAGGCGATATTCGCGATTCAGCGCACCTGCCAGACGGGTCAGGGCAATGGAGTCAAAGCCGAAACTGTTGAACTCTTCATCGACATCCAGGTCAGCCGGATCCACTCCCAGCAGCTCAGCGGCCAGATTTCGGAGTTGATGCTGTAGCGCCTGCAACTGTTCCGTATCAACGCTGTTGGATGTAGTCGCTGCGGACGCCGCCGGCGGTGCAAAATCGATCCGGGGAGACAGTAAGGTAGAAGTGATTTGATCAAGCTGGCCTTCGAGTACCAGCAGCTGATCAACGCCGGCCTCCAGGCCCCGGTAGAACGCCACCAGACCGGTCTGTGTGCTCATGGCCACCAGACCGGTCCGTTGTTGCAGCAGCCGTTCGCTGTGTTCATCGAGCTGCATGCCGCCATCACGCCACAACGGCCAATTGATGGACAGAGTATGACCATGGCGTAACTGTTGGCGTTGCAGATCGTTACGGTGACGGGCAAACACATCCATAAAGCCATTGGCAGCGGCGTAGTCAGCCTGACCGGCATTGCCCAAAGCGCTGGTCATGGATGAGAACAGCACGATGAAATCCAGTTCGACATCGCGGCTGGCCTGATCGAGATTGAGCAGACCGGTCACCTTGGGTGCCAGTACCTGCTCTATTTCGGCATCGGTTTTCGAAGCCAGATAACTGTCCTGCAATACCCCGGCGCAATGAATGATGCCGTGCAGGCCACCATAATCATGACAAAGGCGATCGATCAGCGCCTGAACCGCCTGAGCATCGGTGACATCCAGACTGACGTATTCAACCCTGGAACCCTGCTGTTGCAGGGCCTGCAAAGCTGCGCCAGGTGTCGCACTGCGACCGGTCAGGATCAGTCTGGCTCGTGGTGCATGGCGCATAATTTCCTGACTGAACAGTAGACCCAGACCGCCAAGCCCACCCGTCAGCAGATAAACCCCTTCTGGTCGCCAGGGCATCGCTGGCACGTTTGCGACGGCTGGCAAAGTCTGCCAGTCATGCTGCCAGCGCTGCTGATCACGGTAGCGGATATGAGTGCTGGTATGAGACTCTGCACGGTTTTCGTGCAACCGCTGTTGCAGGATAGCGGCCTGAATATCGGCTTCAACGGCAATTAACTGAGTGCGAAGACGACTGTATTCCTGAGCAGCGGTTTTGAGCAGGCCGGCAATCCCGGCAAAGTAACCGGAGTGCTCATCTTCAAAAATCACCACCTGTACCAGTCGTTCAACACTGTTGGTTCTGGCAAGTGTACTGATCAGGGTTTTGACCAGACCCTGATAACGCTGACCGATGTCTCCGCTGTGGCGTTGAATCACCTGCACCTGGGTGTGTGGATCTTTCTGAGCCGTCAATGCCTGGGCCAGTTCAGCCGTTGGATGACACAGTACGATCAGGGTTTCCAGGGCGGCATCGGTTGTAACAGCGGTGACTGGTTTGGGCTGCCACTGCGGTGTCAGCAATAACTGTCCGATCTGTTTCTGTGGTTGTGCCGGCAGCAGTCGGCACCCGCTCAAACGGGCACAGATGCGGCCGTCATTGTCAAACAGGGTAACGGTAAATGGTTGGGTGGGATGAAGATCATCGGCATCCGTTTCCAGCAATGCCCAGGTTTTGGCGGGTAAACTGTGATAGACCTGCAACTCATCCAGCGCATACGGGATATGGGCCTGGCCATTTTGTTCGAACAGCGCCAGAGATGCCTGTAACGCGCCATCGAGCAGCCCCGGATGCAGTTGATAGTCATGCTGCGGATCAACCATCACCGGTAATGTCAGTTCTGCCAGTACCTGTCGCTTACCTTTCCACAAGGCCGAAACCACTCTATGGCTTGGTCCATAGTTCAAGCCCTGACGGGTAAACACGTCGTAGAACTGTTCGGTGTTTTGAGAATGTGGCGATAACTGCGACCGCAATTGCGATAGATCGAACGGTGCCGGAACCATGGTGGTCGCGTGTTCAATCACGGCTTCGCCTTCACAGAACACCCGCGCCTCGGCATCGTCGGAATACACGCCAAAGATCAAACGGTCACTGCCGTCCGTGCCAACCTGTCCGGCTTGCAGGCGGATTTCGAGACCTCCGGCAAACGCCGGTTGCAGCCAGACAACATGTTGCAGAGTCACGGTGGTGGTCTGCTCAGCAGGATCGAGATCCATGGCCTGAATCACCGCCATGCGGATCATTTCCAGATAAGCAGCAGCCGGAAAAACCCCGCGACCATTCAGCTGGTGATCCGCCAGAAAGGGTTCATCGCCACTGAAATGGCTGTTGAAACGCTGTTCGAACACTGTTGAGGTGTTTCGGTGCAGCAATGGATGCAGCCATGCCTGCCCCGCCAGGGTTTGATCAGACTGCGACGCCCCGGCTTTGAACCAGCAGCGCCGGCGGGCAAATGGATAAGTGGAAACCGACAGTCTCTGCGGTTGGCCTTTGTCATCATTGTGATAAAGCTGATACCAGTCGATGGCCAGACCCCGGCACCAGAGTTCGGCCAGTCGGGCGTATTCGCGCTGTTGCAGCCATTGATTCAGAGAGCCGGAAAATTCTGCATCATCATGCAACGATTCCAATGCTTCTCTACTCTCGCGGGCCTGACCGGTGAAAGTTTCAATCGAATGTTCACCACCGCTCAGATAATCACTCAACCCGGTTTTGAGGCTTGCTACGGAATCGACGATCAACGCCAGTCGATGCTCCATGGCATCGCGGCCAACTTGCAGGGTGTAGGCCAGATTGCGCAGATCAACGTGATTCTGTTGCACATACGTCAGCAGGTTTTGGGCATATTCCTGCAACCGTTCCGGCTGTTTGGCCGACAGCAGTATCAGTACCGGTTCAGCAGACTCAGCTTTGGTGATTGTGCACGCGGCTGGCAGATATTCTTCCACCACGACATGGGCGTTAACCCCCCCGAAACCGAACGAGCTGATGCCGGCCCGTCTGGGTTGTAACTGGCCGGCGTTGTTTTGACGTGGAACCCAGGGGGTGTTTTCACGCACCAGGAACAACGGCGTGTCATCCAGTTTTATCAATGGATTCAGGGTGTCACAGTGCAGACTGCGCACCAGGGTGTTGTGCTTCAATTGCAGCAGCACTTTGATCACCCCTGCCACACCAGCCGCCAGTTCCAGATGACCGATGTTGCTTTTGACCGATCCCAGACCACACGGCTGAGTTTCACCACCGGTAGCCAGCTGTCGATATGCCGAAGTGATACCGGTGATTTCAATTGGATCTCCCAGGGCAGTTCCGGTGCCATGGGTTTCGATGTAGCTCAGGGCTTCTGAGGCGATACCCGCTTTTTGCCAGGCTGAGGTCAGTACCGCTGCCTGCGCTTTGGGATTGGGTGCGGTCAGCGAGTTGGCCCGACCGCCGTGATTGACTGCACTGCCGCTGATCAGACCATAAATATGATCACCATCGGCTTCTGCCGCTGCCAGCGGTTTGAGCAGCAGCACCCCGATACCCTCACCACGAACATAGCCATTGGCAGCCTGGGAAAACGGTTTGCAGCGGCCATCTTTACTGAGCATGCCGGCTTTACTGAAGCTGATGAACTGATCCGGACTGACCAGGGTATTCACACCACCGGCAATGGCGAGTTTGCACACGCCCTGTTGCAGTGCCTCAACCGCCCGGTGAATGGCGACCAGTGAGCTGGAACAGGCCGTTTCCACCGGTTCGCTGGGGCCATGAAAATTCAGCAGAAAACTGACCCGGTTCGGTCCTACAGAAGGCACCAGGCCGGTTGAGGAATAGCCTTCGATGCTTTCACCGGAATGACTCAGCAGAGTGCCGTAATCAGAGTTCCCGACACCGGCAAATACCGCAGTATCACTGCCTGCCAGGCTCTGACAGGCATAACCCGCGTCTTCGATGGCATGCCAGACATGCATCATGAGCAGCCGCTGCTGGGGGTCCATCAATTGGGCTTCGTGGGGTGACAGGTTAAAAAACTGGGGATCGAATTCATCCACGCCATTGATAAAACCGCCCCACTTGATATTGGTCTTGTTGCGGTCGGTCAGCGGATCGCCGTAATAGTCCTGCCAACGCCAGCGGTCAGCGGGTATTTCGCTGATACAGTCACAGCCGTTGACGAGATTGTCCCAGTAACCATCAAGATCGTCGGCTCCCGGAAACCGGCCACTGATGCCGATGATGGCAACCGCTGCGGTGGTGGTCTGGTTGATGATCGGACTACGGATGGCATCCAGACGCCGGAACCGAGGGGCTTCAGCGCGGATGGCTGTCGTGTCAGGGTTAGGCTCCACCACGACAGACGCAGCAACAGACGTGGATAGTGAGTTGTGCGGCTGCACAGATACGGCATCGTGATGTTCTGCCAACAGGTGTTCTGCCAGCTGCGCCAGAGTCGGAAACTCGAAAAACACCACCGGACTCAGGCTCAGACCATATTCCTTGTTCAGCTCTCCAGCCAACCGGGTCAGGGAAATGGAATCAAAGCCGAAGGCGTTCAGTTCTTCGTCCACATCCAGATCAATGGGATCGATATGTACCAGTTGGCTGACGATGACTTTCAGGCGACGGATGACCCCATGGGTGCCGTCACTCTGGCCGGTTTCCGGGGCTGATGTCGCCTGAGGTTGTTTCTCAATCCTGGGCTTTGGCAGCCGCTGATCCGCAATCTCGCTGGCGGCGATACCCAGTACGCCCTCACGACGCAGTACGGTTTGTTGTATACGTGCCAGTTCACCTTCCACCACCAGTATCCGGGTGCTCTTGCTCGCCAGTCCGAGATAAAACGCGTTCATCCCGGTTTCGGTTCTCATGGCAGTCATGCCGGTGCGTTGTTGCAGCAACTGCTCGGTTTCCGCTTCGACGCTCATGCCGCCTTCCCGCCATAGCGGCCAGTCAAATGCCAGGGTCAGACCATGCCGCTGACCGAGGTTCCGCAGCGCATTTCGATGATCGACAAAGGCATCCATAAAACCGTTGGCCGCGGCATAGTCAGCCTGACCGACACTGCCCAGGGCACTGGCCAGCGACGAAAACAGCACCAGAAAATCCAGCTCCATCGTCCGGCTGGCTTCGTCCAGATTGAGTAATCCGGTTACTTTGGGGGCCAGTACCTGTTCCACTTCGGCGGTGGTTTTGGCCAGCAGTCGACCATCCTGCAACACGCCGGCACAGTGCAGGATGCCATGCAGGCCGCCGTAACTCTGGCGCAGGTGCAGCATTAATGCCTGAACCGCCGCGCGGTCCGTCACATCCAGCTGGACATATTCGACCTGACCGCCATATTTGCGTAAGGCGTTGACCTGAGCCGGATCAATGGCCGAGCGTCCGGTCAGAATCACTCTGGCCCCCGGTGACTGGGTCAGAATTTCGCAGGCAAACATTCTTCCCAACCCACCTGCGCCACCGGTAATCAGATAGACACCTTTATGACGCCAGGGTTTGGCGGACAATTCGATCTCTTCCGACAGTGGCTTCCAGGTATGAACCTGCCGTTGCCGGTTCTGGTAGCGAATGCGGTCTGAGCCGGGCTGATGAAGATTGGCGGACAGCATCGCGTACAGTTGTGCAGCATCATCGACAGCGGCGATTTCCAGCATTTGAGTGGTCAGTCGGCTGTATTCCTGCTCCGCGGTCTTGAGCAGGCCGGATAAACCGGTCAGCAGGTGCGCGTGATCGACTTCGTCAGTGCTGAACACCACCAGTTGCAGGAAGATCGTGTCAGATCCGTTACTTTTCAGGGTTTGCTGCAGAATCTGCAACAGCCCGTTGACCATTTCCCGATAGCGGTCATCGGTGTCGGTGAGTTCAACCGGCACGTTCAGAGACATGACAGTCTGTCCCTGTGGCAGGTGTGCTGTCAGTGCGGTTTCCAGCTCCGGTGCTGAGCCGCACAACACAATGATCGAGTGGTCTGTCGCCGGCATCGCCACGGTCGGTGACTGCTCCTGCCAGTGGGATGCGAGCACCAGATGTTCGACAGATGACTGCTGCGGACGATCCAGTACTCTGGAGGTATAACCACGAATTTCGGCACAGACCCGGCCCGATGGATCACACAGATCAATATCCAGACGCTGGAGCGTATTATTTTGATGATTGCCGGTGCGCTTCATCTGCCGCACCCAGGCATACATTTCCGGCTGATGACAGGCCCCATGGACAGTAATGCTGTCGATACTGAACGGCAGTGCCGGTTTCAGGTGCTCCTCATCCAGACTGCCATCGTCATTGAGATTCATGGCAATGGAGCCCTGAAGCGCGCAGTCCAATATGCTGGGATGCAGGACAAACTGCCTGGCATCAGCACTGATGCTCTCAGGCAGCTTGAGGCTGACCAACGACTGATCCTGACCGGCGTGAATCCCGGTGATGCCCTGATGTGCCGGACCATAGTTGAGACCGGAACGGGTAAACGCCTCATAACATTGCTCAGGGGTATAGATGGCGCGGTTACACTGATCCCGCAAGACTGCCAGATTGAGTGTCTCCGAGGCCGCTTTACCGGGATCGCTGAGGTACTCAGCCTTACCCTGGGCGTGCAGAACCTCGCTCTCACCGGCACCACTGATGACGACGAAATCAATCGACTCCGCTGTCTGAGGATGCAGCTCTACGGTGACCTGCTGCGGTGGGTCCGTCACCACAATCGGACTGACCCAGACCACATTGATCAAGCGGACACAGCCGGGATCATCGGTTTCAAGGGCCTGACACAGCGCTTCTCTGACCATTTCCAGATAGGCCACACCGGGAAGAACCGGTTGTCCATGCACCCGGTGGTCATCCAGGAAAAACTCATGACCATCAAAGGTCGAGGTAAATCTCTGCGCCTGAAACGTGGAGACATTGTGGTGCAACAAGGGATGGTGGATCGCAAAGGCAGTTTGTGATTGCCGAACACCTTCCACCAGTTCAGTAAACCAGTAGGTCTGTCTGGCAAACGGATAAGTTGGCAGGCTCATGCGCCGTGGATGAACATTGCCATACAGCCTGGCCCAGTCGAGGTCGACGCCATGGACCCAGCTTTCCAGCAGACGGGAATAATTTTTGTCGGCAAACCAGTTGTTCAGTCGGGTTTCCGGCTCTTCATCGGCCGACAAATCCAACAGCTGGTATGGATCAAAATACTTGGAGCGAGTGGTACTGATCAACAGCTCACCATCGGTCACCGTACCATCCAGAAAAGCCTGCAATCGTTGCACGGCTTCCGCCATGGTACTGACCTCAGTGGCCAGCCTGGCAGTCATGGCTTCGCGCCCGGTCTGCAAGGTGTACACCATGGATGCCAGATTCTGATCGGTCAGTTCCCGCTCTTTGATAGTATCGATGAGTTGCCCGGCCTGCTGTTTGAGGCGTTCTTCTGTGACCGCCGACAGCACAAGCAGGTACGGTCCGCTGAATGATGGCTGAGCATCCGTGGCAACATATTCTTCGAGAATGGCATGGGCATTGGCACCGCCGGCACCAAAGGATGAAACGCCGGCCCGCCTCGGATACTCCACCGGTTGACCATCGATCACGAGCTGCGGCCGTGGCCATTCGGCCAGACCTTGTTGCAGCACAAAAGGCGTCTTGTCAAAACGGATATTCGGGTTGGTTTGTTCGGCATGCAGACTGGGCACCAGCTGGCCATGCTGCATTTGCAGAATGATTTTGGTCATCCCGGAAATACCGGCTGCCGCCTCAAGATGACCAATATTGGACTTTACCGACCCCAGAGCACAAAACTGCAGATCCCGGGTATGGCGCGAAAATGCCTGCGCCAACCCGCGAATTTCAATGGGATCTCCCAGTGCCGTACCGGTACCATGGGCCTCCAGATAACTGATACTGCGAGCATCGATACCGGCCCGCTCAAGGGTTTCAGCGATCAGTTCGGCCTGGGCCCCCGGACTGGGCACGGTATAACCATTGGTACGACCACCATGATTGATCCCGGTTGCCAGCACCGTGGCATAAATATGGTCGCCATCCGCTTCTGCACAGGACAAGGGCTTCAGCAATACCGCCCCCACCCCTTCACCTGGGACAAAACCGTCACCACCGGCACCAAAGCTTCTGCATTCACCCTGGGCAGACAACATGCCCATGGCACAGAGATCGACATAGGATGACGGATGCAGGTACAGGTTAACCCCACCGGCGATAGCCATCTCACATTCACCGCGTCGCAGATGCAGACAAGCCTCGTGCAAAGCCGTCAGCGACGACGAACACATGGTGTCAATCGGCATGCTGGGACCGTGCAGATCCAGCAGATACGACACCCGGTTGGCGATCGAACTGAACCAGGTCCGTGGCAGCATGGTTTCGCCAAGACGCCATAATTCCGGTCCGTACAGACCAAAACCACTTTTGGTCACGCCGGCAAATACGCCGACTTTTTGAGCATGCAGGCGCTTGATGGACTGTCGGGTGTAGCCGGCATCTTCAATCACCGCCCAACAGGTTTCGATAAACAGGCGTTCCTGCGGATCCATGCACAGTGCATCTTTGGGACTGATATTGAAAAACAGCGGATCAAAATCGGCAAAACTGTCAATCATGCCGGCCCATTTGCTGTAGCTTTTCCCCTCCACCATCGCTTTGTCCCGATCAGCCTGATAAAAGTCGTTCAACGACCAGCGCTGGGCTGGAATTTCACCGATACAGTTGGTGCCGGATACCAGATTGCGCCAGAACTGCTGGAGATTTTCAGATTGGGGATAGCGACCACTGAGGCCGATGATGGCAATCGGCTCCGCAAGATCCTGTGCTGGTGCGAGTACCGGCTGAACGTGATCCTCAACAGCAGACGTTAAGGGATCTTTAATGTCCGCTGGACACTCACCGGCCGTCCATTCAATGCACTGATCGGCATACTCGGAGACGAAAAAACCGGCCAGTTCTGCCAGGGTGAAATATTCAAAAAACAGCGTTTTGGGGATATCGCCAAAAATGTTACCCAGTTGCAGGTTCAAGGCGGAGATCAGAATGGAATCAATGCCATAATTTTCCAGTGACACATCACCACGTATGGAAGCCGTTGGCATTCTGGCAGCATCAGCATATAACTGGATGAGTTTTTTCAGTGTCTGCTGTTGCAGGTTTCCGGCAACCGGTTGGACACCGGATACCGACGACAGGGATTCGGCATATTGCGGCAACGTTGTCTGTTTCAGCACCGCCTGCCGTATTTGAACCGCATCTCCCTCGAACGCCAACACCTGTTGTGCTTCGACAGCCAGGGACCGATAAAAAACATCAAATCCGACACTCGCCCGCATCGGCACCATGCCAAGCTGCTGCCGCATCTGCTGCCGGGTCTCATCGTTGACCTGCATGCCTTCGGATTGCCACAACGGCCAATTGATCGCCAGGGTATGACCACTGCGCTGGCCAGCGGCCAACAAGCGGTTGCGGTAACCCGCAAAGACATCCATAAAACCATTGGCAGCGGCGTAGTCCACCTGCCCGGTATTGCCAATAGCGCTGGTCATGGAGGAAAACAGCAGGAAGAAGTCCAACGGTTGATGACGGGTGGCTTCATCCAGGTACACAAGTCCATCGACCTTAGGCTTGAGTACCGAGGTAAATTCTTCTGGAGTTTTGCGGATAATAAAATTGTCGTGAATGACGCCGGCGCAATGCAATATGCCATTAATGCCTCCCCAGCGCTTAGAGACGGTCTCCGCCAGTTGCTGCCAGCCTTCGGCGTCACCGCTATCAAGTTGAAAGTACACCAGCTCAATGCCGTCCTTGCGTAGCGTTTCGAGTATCGAATTCACACGCTGTTGATCGGAACGGCCGGTCAGAATAACAGTGCCCTGTGTTAACGAGGTGCAGATTTCTCCGGCAAAAAGGCGCCCAAGACCACCACATCCACCGGTGATCAGATATACACCGTTTTCCTTCCACACCGGAGTGGCAGGTTCGCTGGAGAAATGGGTTTCCTGCCAGACCCGGCTCTGCCGCTCACCCCGAACATAACGAACATGGTCAGCACCCGATTGCCAGCGATTATCGAGCACATAGCCGCACACTGCTGATGCTTCTGTATCTCGGGACACTTCGACCAGTTGTGCGGACAATTTCCGGTTTTCTGCCCGGGCTGTACGAAACATACTCATCAGCCCGGACATCAGACATGCACGACTTAGGGTATGCGAGTCATCCGCATCGGTGTCAGATGAAGACATGGATGACACCAACAGCTGTACAAACAGTGGCGAGTTTTCTGATGACTGCAACCATTTGCGCAGGTACGCCAGAATTTCAAGCGCCGCCTTCTGATAGTGACCATGCAACTCACGGTCGGGAATCTGTAGCATGATCACTTCGGCATCCGGAATGTCACGCTGGACAACTTCCAGCCATTGCTCAGCAGGTTCGCACAACACCAAAACATGACGCCCCTGCGCCGGTCCGTTAGCTCTGGAACTGATACGATCGGCGTACCACTCCGGCTGAAAAATAACTGTGTCGCTCACGTCCTGAAGCTGTGTGACCCGGTGGTTTTGTTGATCTTTCCTAAGAGCGGAAATCGATCCGCTGGAGACATTCTGTTCTGGCAACCAGAATCGTTTTTTCTGAAATGGATACACTGGCAGGCGAACCGTGGCATAACCACTGGCCGGCACCAGTTTGCTCCAATCCGGATCAGCACCATTAACATACAGGTCCGCCAGTTGAGATAATTTTTCCAGCCAGATCGATGCATCCTGGGAACGATCCGCGTGTAACTCAGCACATAACGTCTGACAGATCTGTGTATTTGAAGAATCGGAACGGGCCGACAACTGTGGCTGACCATCTTCGACCGGAGTTGTAAAGCAGTTCTCTGCAGAACCCTGATTGATCAGACTGGCCAGTTTACCTTTGGCATCGTCAGTATCCGTTACCAACAACGCCATGCGATATTCAAGATGATCCCGTCCGGCCATAAGTGTGGCACTGATATCCCGGATATCATCGTGGCCCTCCTGCGCGACCAGCCAATGGTAAAAACTGCTGACCATCTCCGTCAGAACGGATTCCGCTTTGGCTGAAAAACATAACAGGTAGTATGGCGGTGGCGGCTCTGATGTAACGGAATTACCAACAGAAGTTGGGGCCTGCTCGATAATGACATGAGCATTAGTGCCGCCAAAACCAAAGGAACTCACACCCGCACGTAGAGGTAGTGTCTGCCCGTCAGCGTCCGTCATGGATTTCCAGTCATACAGCTGATCAGCCATATAAAACGGAGTATCCTGCAGGGAAATTCTCGAGTTCAGACTTTTGAAATTGACCAGCGCCGGTATCTTTTGATACTTCGTGGCTAACAGGGCTTTTATGACACCTGCTATACCGGCAGCAGATTCGAGATGACCTATATTGGTTTTGGCGGAACTGATCGCACAGTACTGATTCTTAATTGCCCTGTCAGCGGACACCTCTGCATCATTGAAAGCCCGCACCAATCCTTTGAACTCCATAGGATCCCCTTTCGGGGTACCGGTACCATGAGCCTCAACATAACCAATGGTGTTGGCCGCAACACCGGCCTGTTTCAACGCATCGATAATCACTTCTGACTGAGCATTGAAATTCGGAAAAGTCAGAGTTCGCATATGGCCGCCATGATTGACAGCAGATCCCTTGATGACGCCATGTATGGTATTGCCATCGTTGATGGCATCCGCTAAAGGTTTCAGCAGGACCAAGCCGGCACCTTCACCGCGCACATAACCATCGGCAGCTTCATCGAAACTCTTGCAACTGCCGGTCGGTGATAACATACCCGTTTTTGAAAACGAGATATGCCGTGTTGGCGTCAGCAGCAGACTGATACCACCCGCCAGCGCACATTCACTCTCACCAAGGCGAATGGATTGCACAGCCATATGCACAGCCTGCAACGAACTCGAACAGGCAGTATCGACCGGGGCGCTCGGTCCTTTAAAATTAAAATAGTGAGAAATACGATTTGGAATGATGGCCGAGGCCGTGCCAGTGGAATGATAGGCATCGACCGCAGTTAAATGACGCTCCTGCAACTCTTTATAATCAAAATTAAAAACACCTAGAAAAACGCCTACTTTCCTACCGGAAAGTTTTGAGGGTGCAATGCCAGCATCTTCCATACATTGCCAGGACAGTTCCAGCATGATGCGCTGCTGTGGATCCATGGACTCCACTTCCCGCACCGACAAGCCAAAGAAACCAATATCAAACTTATCGCAGTCATCAATGAAGCCACCCCACTTGCTGTTACACTTATGCTCCTCGGTTAGCGGATCACCCCAAAACACTTTCCAATCCCAACGCTCGGAAGGAATTTCCTGAATGCTTTGGCGACCTGCAACCAGATTTTCCCAGAATTCATGGTAATTTCCCGCACCGGGTAAACGACAGGAAATACCAATAACAGCAATGTCCTTCTCCAACCTGTCACTCTGGTCGGATTGAATTTGAGACTCACCGTCATGGGAATTTGAAGAACACAAGCCTTTACTCATTCTAAGCGTACTCCTCTGATGACTGTTTAATGCGTCATATTTGTGCATTTAAATGTAACGGACAACCAGAACGATACATCTACAAACTTACTTTTGGGCGGCGACATATGAACTACAATTTTCTTCACATTCATAAAAACCACCTTCACAAAAACAGGCGATGAAAATCTACTTTTATCAGCTAAATTTAATTGGTTAATGGCAGGCGAGGCAGTTTGAAGCCAGCAAAAAATCATCAACAACCCTGACAAACAACTAGAAAAGTTATGTTTAAACTTCTTTTTAAAATTAGATTTTTAAACAAGACAAAAAACTTCACGACAGTAGTGAACCTATAAATATTCTAATTAACATCAATTTTCCGCATATCAAAGTCTAAAAAGATGTTGATGCATTTTCCCCTTGTTTTCAATGCTTATAAAACTCCAATAAACATACTCATATCTGATCATATGTATTCAATAGAATTTTTATTTTAAAAAAAATTCATACAGCAATATCGATACCTTATTAACGTTAAATCAATGCACCAAAATAGAATTGCCTGAAGAAATGACAAATGAATGACAATTTGGGACAACTTGCTATTCAGCCACTATGAACACATAACATTTTAAGATAATTATGCTAACGGAGGATTGACATAAAAATGAATGATGTTACTAACAGCAGCCAACATTCCATGATGCAAATACACATAAAAAATGCATATTTTTTAGGAGCAAATAAAGGCAAAAAGATCACCACAAATTTTAGCAGGAGTGGATTTAGACTAAAGCCGATGGAATGAATCCCTAAAACAATTGCTTACTTAAGGGATCGCTTAATATCGAGAATACCTATTGGTACTGATTTGTACCTGCACTACCAAAAAGTAATGTAGCTTCTGAAAAAAATGATAGTTTTGATGCAGACTATTAACCCGGCATAAATATTTGCCAGGTTAATAAAAAAACACAGAAAGAATTTTTACGCATCAGAACAGTAAAAAACAGATACCAACAGACAGGTATCAAAGGAGCAGTCTACAAGAGAATATTAGTAAAGATTCAACAAGACCTAATCGATACCCTCTACGACCATTTCATATCTTTCCGGCAACTTGATACCAAATTTACCTTGAAAGATTTTAACGATCTCTTCAGCATCGCGATTCAGATCCTCTTCGAATACGGTGTCTTCACCCTGATTAAGAATAATTACATCCACCTGTTTGATCTCACAAATAGATAGAACCATATCAGCACCAATACGAAGCAGACGATCCTTATGTGTCACTACAAGACGGGAAACCTTATCATCCATAATGTCAGCGAGGATTTTTTTCAGACCTTCATTTTTAAAGTTCAGACCAGAACCAACCTCAGAAAACATTTCATAAACCCATCCCCGCTGCGCGCAGTACAACTCCAGTACGCGTTTTTGCCAGTCCAGCCCACGCTTACAGTCACCATGGGATATCCGGGCATAAGCGATAGTACGGCGACTGTCATTCTGGGGTGGAAACATCTGGGATTTAAGTCGATCAAGGTCATAGCGTCGATGCCCTGACATCGTACGCTCAGGAATTAACTTACCTTCAACCTCCCAGCGTCGTAAGGTTGTGACAGAAACGCCAAGAAGTGCAGCAGCTTCACCAATAGCCAATAATTTCCGCATAATACCCGGCTCCGGAATAAAACAAAAACGAGCTGAAAACTAAAAAAAGAAAACTCTCATACTAATTAGTGCTCGATTTTTAACCATACCGAGGTCATATTGATTAGTTAGAGAATCATGAGTTTCCTGCATTCCTTCGCGCTTGAATAAATCAACAAAATATCAACAACCCACATCATCTCAATCGTACTTTTTGACGACTCAAAAATTTCATCACCCATAAACCTGTTAAAAAACAGAGTGGAAAACCTTTGCTTTTGTCCATAGATGATGAAAACTTCGGATAAAAACACACAACTCAGATGACAACCAAAAAAAACAATAAAATTTCAATCATCCTAAAGTACGAGGCAAAAAACAGACATAATGAGAGTCAAAATCAATTATTACAAAATTGTCACATTGGCTCATTTACGTCCACTCTGAATTTTTACAGCCACCCTTATTTAATAATGACAATCAGTCCCCACTCTGTAGCTTCAGAACTGTTCATCCTCTGGCTTTTAGTTCCAAGGCACGCAAGAATATTTTTCAGAATGATTAAAGTATTTAAAAAATATTTGATTGATCGCACCAGATAGAGTCATATTGGCTTTATAAATCGATCTGAATAGTGATACCAATGCTTTATATAGACGAAAATTAGCCGTACTTATAAACATTCAATTATTTAGCCATTACTCATAAATACCATAGGAACTAACTACCTCATGTTGCTGGAAATTATTGATCTCTACGATGATAGGGATAGTGACTACAGAATTGGCCTAAAGTTTACTTCTGACCCTGAAATCATTGAGTTTGAATCTGATTACCTGTCCTCCCCTTTCACTCAAAATTTCAATCAGACACTCAAATGGTATTTTCGTGATTATCTGACTGATACTCCCTGGAAAACCGGAGACAAGGATGTGGTCGGAAAACTAATTGCTCTGGGACAGGAAATGGGAGACAAACTGCTGGGTGAGGATCACGAACTCATGAAAGTGATTTCCATACTCGAAGCCAATGGTATAGGTAATCTTTCCGTTCAAATCAAGTCAAATCGCCTGGAGTTTTTTAGAGAACAGTGGGAAGCATTGATATTACCGGAATCACCCTATATTTTATCGACAGCCTGTCGGGCATTTGAACGTCACTATACGGCAACGGAGGAAAGACCTGACACTGAAAAACGCTACGAACTGAACAAAGACAACCCCCTGCACATTATTCATCTTGTCCCCCATCACGATCAGAAAAACAACACGGAGTCAGTTCACTCTACCCTGACTGCGGACTACGTTACCGAGTTACAGGAGTATGATGGTGCCGTTCATTACCGGCCTATCCCTGTGACAAACTGGCAGGAAGTCTTTCAACAATTGCGGGAAAGCCCTGTCCATATCGTTCACTACGGCGGCGCTATCACTTTGGATGCCGATAAGCAACCTTGTTTTATCTGTGGCACAGAAGCTATGTCAATCAAGGATTTCGCCAAAGAAATCAAGAACAGCGACGCTCCAATTTTAGTCGTAGAGCCAGGTTTCGTAGATGGTACAACCAACATTACGACAGAAACCATTTTGGCAAGCATAGCAACCGAAGCCCTCACCGAAGGCTTTTCCGGAGTCGTTGGATTGAGCCAGCCAACAGATCCCTGGACAACTAAGAGCTGTTTCACCGGGATCTATCACGAACTGTGCAAAGGTCTTTCGTTTTCTCAAGCAATGGTGGAAGCCAGGAAAAACCTGCAAAGACAGACAGAGTCGGACTTGTTTTATCCTTCTCCTGCTCCCTTTCACTGCTGGTCATTATTGCGCCATTACTCACGAGGTGATCAGTTGTTCTTTTTCTCGGAGCCACAGCAGCGTACAAATCTGCAGGAAACACAGCGATACACTTCAATCAGACAACGCATGTTTGGTTTTGCGGCGGAACTCCTGCCACCGGAAGGCCACAGAACCAGTGATGGTATTCTGACCACCGTGCTGGAGAAAAGCAGAGAACCTCAACCGATTATCATTACAGGCGAGGAAGGCTGCGGAAAGACTCATCTATTACATCACCTGGCTTATTTTATAACTGACAATGCAGTGCTCCATCATGCTTTCTTTTTTGATATTCAGGAGCACAATTATTCAGAAAGCGACATATTGGGCATGATTGCGAATGTCGTTTCAAAAACAGTCGCAGCCGATCAGACAGACAATCACGATCAAACAGAACCTGCAAACACTCATTCAACCTGGGATAAGCTTACGAAAACCCGCACCCTGTTTGTGTTTGACAATCTGACTGACTGGAAAGGCAACGACGATGAGTTTGCTCGTTTAAGTGATTTTCTGAACCGACTGGTCGATCATGGGCAGATCGTTCTGCTAAGTGGCCAACAGGCTCCCTCAACCATTCTGAACCCAATGGTATTTCAGATACCTGAACTCACCATGCCGGAAGTAAAGCAAATTGCCAGACAACGACTGACAGTCTTTAAAGTCACGGATGCCGAAAAAAACGCCGACTACGAAAATCTGTTAGACGTACTAAAGGGTAATCCACTACTGATTCACAATCTTGCTCCCGCGCTTACGAACCATAACAGTCTGGAATTATTAAACAGCCTGACAGAGCACTTTCAGCAGCATGCACATGTTTCCCCTGTCACGGCTGCCTGGCAGTGGCAATGGTCACAACTTGACGAACTCTCTCAGCGCTGGCTGGAGGCTTTGTCCGATACGCCGGGAATATTATTGGAAATGCTGTCGATGGTCTGCGATGGTAATGAACGCCCTGAAACAGCCTCAGAGCTGTTCAGAGTATTCGGCCATGAAGATTCAAAGTTGTCCGACTGCATACATGCTATGGAAGTATATGGATTCGTTATTCCCCACTCCCATGGCAGAATGATTAATCCAAGGGCGCTCGATTTCGTCAAAGAACAGCAACAACAGGATGAACTGTTCAACGCCCATGGGGAACACATAAAAATCCTGTTCAGTGAACTGACCTGTATGGCTCTGTCACAATTAGTCATGCATACCGGCAAAAACCCCAATCCGGCCATTTCGCAGTATCTGTTGGCTAACCGGGGAATCTGGGCCCGACACCTGGAGCACTTGTGGCTGAGTGAAAAATACCGCCCTTTCCTTGAGACACTGAACCAATTAAGTGTTTTGCTGCAACAGAACCAACTGACACCTGAACTGGCAGCCTGGAGCAGCGAGGTATTGTCCCGCACACCTTTACCAACGGTAGTGCTCACCGATGAAACGGCCAGAATGGTAGCCTGGTTACGACTTGCCAGTGCAGCCTTGTCCGCTCATGAAGCAAAAGACAACCAACGCCTTCAGGATACCGCAAAAATCTGGCACCAATGGCTCGATCAACACCCGATGAATATTCAGGAAGGTCAGCAACCAGATCCTTTGGCGTATAACGCCTTGGGTTTTCTCGAAGAGTATTATCAAGTGGTACAGGACTGGTCATCGTTACACCAAATTGCCTTGCGGGCCGAACAGGAATACAGCGCATTTAAAATGTGGCCGGTATTAACCCGTATATGGTTTGTCCTGTCAGATTGTGCACTCAGACAGGATGATCACGAACAGGCTGTCAGTTACGAACAAAAAATCCTGCATGACCTGTCGCAGGATCAATTACCCCCCAACTACCAGACCCAGCTCAATATGCGTGTGCTCAGCAGACGAACCGAACGCGCTGACATCGAACTGGCGCAAGAACTATTAAATCACATGAAAAATGCCGAAGATGGTGACCGGCTGGCAGCCGTTCTGGATATGATGCAGGCAGATATCTTTTTTCAGGACGGACAATATCAGGCGGCTGCCCGGTGTTATCAGACATTGGTATCCAAGGGAGAACTGAACAATGCCGAGCAACAACAATATATTCATATGAAACTGGAGAAATGCAAAGAACAGCTTGGCGAGTCCGAGTTCCAGTTTATTGTTGATGATATCGAGCAACAGAGCCAGCAGGCTACCGTACATTGACCTGCTATTAACCTGATAGTTAAATAGATCGTCCTGAGAAATACCTGCCGGTTTAATAGTAACGCCGCTGTAAAGTGAACGAGCGGCGTTTGTGATTTTTTGTCATACACGGACAAAAGAGATATCAGGAAAAAATTTTTATAGTCAGAGCCCATCCTAACTAAACTAAGAGGAAGAAAAATCCAAAGAGCTTCTTACCTTTCGAGACTTACTGGTATAACAGTCAGAACAGATTAACCGGTTCGAAGATAACACTCTGACGACACCTTAAGTCCTTTACTCCATCGCCGCTTGAATCGATCCGCATACTGCAATAACGAAACCCGCGAACCGGCACTATCTCCATACGACCGACCATAACTTTGAACATGTTTCAGCCATTGATTCGGGTCGATACCCAGTCGGCTGATCAGTTTTTCGGTGTCAGGATTGATGGCACCACGCTTGTCATCTCGCAGACAACGCCCGGTGGTATCAATCAAATCGAAATAGTCTTCTCGGGTGAATGGAAGGGCTGCATGAATGGAATCCTGCTGACGCCCACTGAAGGGCATTAATGGAGATTCCGGCAAGTGATCGAGTTTTAACTCACGCTTAAGTTGGCGTTGTTTAGAAACACGCTGGGTGAGTGCCTGTTCGGTAGTAGTCTTGGTTTGGGTGGTTTTGTATTTGGCGTAGTCGAATAGTCGCTGTTGAACCGAGGTAAAGTCACTGTCGATCAGATCATCCGCCATGGCAGCACGTACTGGGTTCAGGTCCACATAAGCCATACAGGTCAGTAATGCACCTTCATCCAATAAAGCCTGAGACTTGAAGCGCCCTTCCCAGAACCGGCCTTTGCAGTTGTCTTCTTCATTGGCCATACGGGCAATGGTTTCATTGACACCACGCATAAACCAACTGATGGAACACAAACGCTCACGCCACTGAGCAATTGTTACCGACACGGCCTGCAACTCGGCGGGCGACATCGTTTTACGCGCCGCAAGCCAACGGTTGATCAATACATCCCCGTTGTACAGCTGCAACCAGCGTTCCACCACTTCGTCATCCGACCAGCTTTGAGCGCGTGCCTGATCGACGTGCAATACAACATGATAATGATTACTCATGATCGCATAGGCACAAATATCAATGGCGTACACATAGGATAAAAATCGCAGGCGCGACACCAACCACTGCTTGCGGTGATCAAAATTCTCACCAGTTTCAGAATCGGCACCACACAAATACGCCCGCCGAACACAGCGCACCATGCAGTGATAAAAGGATGTCTCTTCCAGAGAGACTTGTTCGTTACGGGGTTTGGTCATGGTGGCGGATGTTAGTTGATGTGGGAATGTAATTCAAGTTTTTGGGTGTCCTTTTTACTGTAGAAAAGCGCTGCTTCCATTTGCAGAAGCTGGCATAACCCACTTGGTTCTGATCGCAGAATTTTACTGCAGAAAGAGCGGACTGTTGTTGGGCTTCAACTAAAGACTGCCATTGTTCAGAAGACTTGCGCTGATAAGGTCGAGTCATAAAAAGGATTCCTGTGATTGGTTAACAACAGAAGCCAGTGTAAGGTGGGATCATTAACTGGTGAATGACGGCGTGGAATGAACGCTTACGTTAGAGAGCTGGATATCATACATGTCAGCGATGTGAGTACGGATGTCTTGATAGCTGTTGCCCAATGCAAACAAAGCAAGGACTTTCCGCTCTAAATCATCCGTAAGGTGAATTCAAATTTATGGGTGTCCTTTTATTCTTTTATTCGTCCTTTTACTGCTATTTTCCACCATAAAACTCTTCGATTAGCTTAACAATTTCCTTATGTTTTTCAAAAAACTGTGCATTCCTTTTAGCTAACATCAAAGAACTTCTTTTCTTTGCCCCTTTGCTGTATAGAAGTTTAATACACTGGCTGGCACCTTTGATAACTGCACGTTCTAATATTGATCTACCATACTCATCTAATTCTTCCAGCGCCAAATGATGAATCAGAAAATAATCATGCAATCTGACTTTATCATCATTTGTCAGTATTTGATCTAAATCAGATAGGCTTCGTTCTTGAAGGCTGGAAATAAATAATGAGAAGTCATTTGACAACCATGTTAGTGATTTAGCTTGACCTTCAAGCTCATGATTCCATAAATAAATTTTCCCATAATCTTCATCAGCCAGCGATATACCAAAGATATTTCCCCCAGGGTCTGTAGCAATAGGCAAAAAGAACTTGCTTACTCGATTTCTATAACATTTGTAGTTTTCTTCTAAGCTCAAGTAAGCTGGAGTCAAAAACAAACCAAAGTATTCATGAACCGAACAAAAGTACTTACCTGACAAGAGAACAATATCATTCTTGAATTTCCCTCCATTTCTGTTTCGTAAATATTCTAAGTATGTGGCCGGAGGAGTACTTGGTAGTTCGCTTAAAAACCTGTCTAAATATTTATCATCTATTTCGCCATAAGGATTTACTGTTACGGTAGGATTATTCATAAACTTTCCTTTTTAAAATCGGTTTATTCTAAAGCATGGCATTAGTCCTGGAGCATTGAGAAACTACTCCCTCTAAAACTAATGCCAAGCTAACTATAATCTGACTATATAGGTGGGAGAGTTCTATTTGAATTGATTGCCTCCCAATATGAATCTGACATGGTTCCTATTGGGTCTAGCAAATCAAGCACCTTATTTGTCGATGTGAAATTTCTCTCAAAATAAATTAAACCCACATTAATGGATAGGATCGTTGAACCTGCTATTTGTTTTGCTTTATTAATAACAGCAACACCTCCTGTATGAGCAGTTTTGTTGTGAACGCTTTGAGGGACAAGCTCCATCGTCTTACCATCTTGATGATGGTGCCATGTATAACCTTCTGGGGTTGCATCGACACCATAAATTTTATTTGCTTTATCAAAATCGCTTGTATGATTTCCTAATTGCCCACCAGGTAGCTCGACTCTACCACCCTCAGGAATCCACTCCGAAAAGTCAGGATAGCCGCGTTCATCAAAGGGTACACCTGTCATTTCATGTCTCTTGCCTGCCAGTGATTTATTACGGATATTAATTTGATCCATAGCTTCTTCAACAAATGGAGATATAAGCTTTCTAAGTTTTTTAGAAATACGCCCATCCGGATCCGTATACGCCAACGGATTATCCAATCCATAATGGAACCGATTCACACCGGTCACGGCTGCATCGGGCACTCCGACCGGGTCTGGGGATATAAACCGCCTTAGTCTGGGACTGTACCATCTCGCTCCGACGTACACGAGTCCGGCATCGGCGATGCGTTGGTGGTGGTGGAATGTCAGTTCGCGGGTGTCCCCGTCTCCTGTCACTCTGCCTTCGTTGCCGTAGGGATCGTAGTCTTTACTCCAGACCATCTGGCCGCTGGCGTCGGTGGCCATGATGGGATTCATGGCGAGGTCGCTGTGGATGTATTCAACGGTTTCTGTCTGGGTATCGCTGCCTGTGAGGTTGGCAACGGTCTGGCCGTTCAGATAGATGTGAAGGCTGTATTCACCATCGGTACTGTGTGAGGCAAGGACTTTGTGCTGATCATCACGCAGGTAGCGTTCGGTGCGGTTGTCATTCTGTCTGGCAACGAGTCCGTTGTGTCCATCGTAGTGAAATTGAGCAGTCTTTCCTGATGGGCTTTGCGCTGATACCAGGTTGTGGCGTTGGTTCCACTGGTAGCGCCAGTCGCCCAGTTGTTCAATTCGTCCCTGGGCATCGGCCGTGATGCTTTGAAGGGTTGTAACGCCACCGTTGATTTCCTGTATGGCCCTGGGAATATTACGGTTGGAGATGTAGTAACTGATCTGATGGTCTGAGGCCAGTGTCACGCCGGTAATGTTGGAGTTGCTGTCGAGCCCGAATTCCTGGTTGCCCCAGTAACCGGTACTGCTGAGCAGGCGGTTGTCACGATCGTAGCGGTAGAGTTTATCTGCCTCACTGTGCAGTGAGTCCTGAATGGCCGTCAGGTTGCCCATGGCATCCCGTTGTGCGGTTTTACTGAACTTGCCGGCCAGTTCGGTACCGGTACTCCAGAGCCGTTCGGGGTCCAGACTGAATTGCTGTACCTGGCCATTGCCATAGGTGAGTTGGGTGATGGCACCACTGGGATGGTATCGAATATGACGAATGTAGCTGCCTACCTGGGTCGGTCGACCAAATGCATCGGGCGCATAGTCAACCGCCAGTCCACCCGGATAAGTCAGACGGCTTAACTGATCGTTCTGGTCATACTCATAGGAAACCGTCTGGGTATCTGACAGCGGGCTGGCCAATACCGAACTCAACGAGATCAGGTTGTTGTTCAGATCATAGTCATAGACGCGGCTGGCAATGCCGTTGCGGATTTCAACCAGGTTGCCGCTGCCGTCATAGCGATACTCAACGTCCAGAGTGGCATCGCTGTAGGTGGTGGCGATCAGTCGTTGCAGGCCATCATAGGCATAATGCTCAGCCGGCAGGTCGTTCTGCTGCATGGAGGCCAGCAGTCCATTACGATGATAAGTGTAGGTCCGGGTACCTTCCTCATAGGAAGTCTGGCTGGTCAGCTGAAAGTGATCATTGTATTCAAAGTCATGCAGGGCCTTGGTGTATATTTGGCCTTCATCGCCGGGTACCGGGGTGCCCTGAATGATTCTGGTGCGTTGCCCAATCCGGTTAAAGGCATAGGCGGTTAACGTGCCGATAGGGCTTTGAGTACGGACCTCATAGGTGCTCTGACTGCCGTACCGCCGGGTATGCTGCCAGACGTTGCCATTTTCGTCCTGTACCGAGGTCACCGTACCGTTGTAGCTATAGTTCCGGGTGTTGCCATCTGGATAGGTCACCCGTTCCAGACGCAGATCATATAGCCAGTCATAGGCGACGGCAGGCCCTGTCTGACAGCCGGCGCTGTTGGGATACCAGACCTGACTGACCTGACCGTTCAGCAGATATTGGTAGCTTTGATAGAGGGTTTCGTTTTCGCCGGTCATTTCATGACACAGCAGTTGACCGTTGTCGGTATACGTCAGGGTTTGCTGTAAAGGCCCTCGCGTCATGTGAATCACATTGCGCTGGTAGCTGACATCAACAGGGTTGCCCAGGCTAAAACCGATCCGGGAAACTCTGCCGAGATCATCGTAGGTATAGGTTTTGGCTGACCCACGGGCATCGGTCTCTGAGGTGACATACCCCCCTGTGGCCACGGTTCGATCATAACTCTGTTCGTCATTGCCCAGGGTGGTGTGTCGAGCCACGCCATAGTGATAATCACTGTGCTGTTCGAGAATATCCCCTTCCAGCGAAACCTGCTCCAACAGTCCATAGCGGTTGTAACGGTAATGGTGGGTGATGCCGTTGATGGTCTTATCGGTCAGCTGAAGCTGTGCGTCATATACGTTGGTGGTGACTGAATCGTCACCGGCAATATTGCTACTGCCATGGGAATTGGAGGCACCGAGCAGGGTTTCAGACGTCACCAGCGAGGGATGCCAGGCCGTGGTGGTGGGTGTCAGATAAGTATACTGGTATTCTTCATAAGCGTTGCTGCTGACAAAGGTGGAATGCAGTGGATTGCCGAACTGATCCAGGGAGTTGTGAACGATTTGTTTCGGAATGCCCTGGTTGAAGGTCTTCGAGCTATTGAGCACCGGGAACGCCGGAGGTCCACGATAAACGATGCCGTTATGGGTCAGGACGCTTTTTTGGTTGCCGATGGTTTTGAAGGTAAAACCGTTGGTCTGGTAGGACGCCAGATTGCCGTTATGAGCAACAGTTGCGGTGAGAACGGTCATCCCAAGCATATGAAACTGGCTGCCCAGGGTACTGGTGCCATCACCGTTATCCACCACGCTGATGCTGTTTTCCAAAAACGGCTGCCCGGCCACAAAGTAATCGGTCTGGGTATAGCTGTCCGGGATGGGGGTTGCACACGCGTCACGATAGGGCCCGGTTACGGTTGTGACATCATAGTGGGTGTAACCCGGCGCGTAGTCGCGTTCCAGATTCTGGGAGTAGTTATAACAGGTATAGAAATCATCCCGACCGATATTTTCGTGATGCACTGACCGCACGTTCGGGATGATCTGCTGGGTATTTTCTCCCGCATTGTAAATCGTCGCCTGATAATCAAATGTCAGTGAATTGCCCACTGGCAGGGTCACTGATTTCAGGTGAAAACCATCGGGATTGTTGGCGTTGCTGATATCCCCGCTGAATGAGTGGTAGGTATAACGATAGCGCTCATCTTCCGGCAGAATGACTTCGTCCAGGGTCATACCACCGTTGACTCCACCAGACTGTGTGGCGACGTTAACGGGCGTATGAGTGTAGCGGATGGTGTTGGTGCCATTGGGGCCTGGATACGTCAGCGAGACCAGCTGTTTGTAGTCTTCACTGGTATCGTAATTAAACTGCACATAACGATCATCGGCGGGATCTTCAATTCTGGTCGGGTATACGCCGTTGTAGACATCGGTTTCATAACGGATGTTCAACTGGTTGCCATGCAAATCTTCAATGTGGGTAACAGGCAGCCAGCGTAAGCTGTCGGTACTATCACCGCCCAGATAACCCGACGAGAGGTCAAAGGTGTAGTCGATGCCTCCCGGTGTGGTGGCGACAAAATCCCCCTCGTCGTTACAACGACCAATGATGCCTGAGACGGTGCGAAAAACATGCTCACCTTCACCCGTGACACCATAAAACTGTTCGACGCTGTAATCCGGCATTTCAATCAGTGGGTTATAGCGGATTTCATCGGACGGTTGATGACATAGTCCGCCATCCTGCAATCGATACGCCTGAAACTTCAACCGCCCAAAATGCAGATCCCAGCCAAATCCAAGGGGTGACCAGCGCAAATCGGCGGTGACGTTGGTGCGGGAGCGGTAGTTGCGGTTGACCACGATGGGTAAGCCATTGCCTGACAACGACACATCGGTCTGTGAAATCACCAGTTGGCCGTTGTGATGGCTGATGGTGTAGTCAAATGCCGAGCCGTTCAAGGTGGCAGCACCATCAAAACCCAGGCGATCATAATACGGAATATCAAGGGTATCTATGTCGCTGACATCCGGTATGCCCGATAACGTTCTGGGTGTCGTTACTGCCTTGCGAGCCGGTATTGACTGGCTTGAATACACCTCTGTTGTGGGTGGAACAAGTTCATCCGATACTAATGGTTTATTGGCCTCAGGCAGCTTAATGATCTCGCCAGGCGCATGAGTGGCATGAGCAGGAATGGTAATGGAAAGTGCCGACAGGCACAGTATTTTGGAAAGAAAAATGTTCGTTCGTTTCATAAACTCAAGTCCATATATCCTTGTTTATTGAACAGAAACGATCAGGCTACAGCGATGGAACCAGCATACTTCTCACATCAGACATTGATATTACGTTTCAAATAAGAGCACCCGAGATAAGGGCGGATAAAGTTTGGATTTTTAATAAATAGATAGGAGTGATGGCTTTCACAAACCGAAGTGATTCATACTAAAGTATGGAAATTTTCCGATACTTTTTATGTGGTTTAGAGAATCGGCTTCCCTGCTTCTTATCAATCTAAAACCAACCAGAACATAAAACCGGCCAAAACAATCACGGTCATCACACAACCCAATCAACGATCCAAACCATGTTTAACAGCAAGTAAAGGCCAGAACACCACAGCCAATAACCTTCACCATATCTGACGAAATGGAAATCGGCCATACACGCAGGTGATCAATATAACAACCGATAGCCGGTATCATGAAAACCGTTAATCCATCAGCAACCAACACCAGCTGTAAAAATATAAAAAGACTGCGTCTCACATTGAACCCTGAAAAATGTCAGGCTGTATGCTTGAGAAACATTCAGAAAAACGCCTGTAAAACACGACCAAGGCGATTTCCTGCTTCAATTTTGAAGAGATATCCGGGATAGCAATGTTGCCATGGAATCCAGATTGCGGCCGAACTGATTAATGGCAAAATGGTGGGTATATCGATCACCAAACCCATACTTCAGAAAACCGGACAAGGTGGCTGTGGCACTCAGGTCGATAAACGCATATCGCTCAGGGTTCGGAAAGCTGTTTGCCACCATGGTTTGAAATTGCGCTTCTCCACGTGGAATTCGCCAGAGATATTCATCAGCAGCATCCAGCACATGATCACCCACAACACCCCCCAACGCACAGGAATAGAGTGGAATCTGCGGCTTTGCAAGGCGAACACTCCGGCAGATGTTTCTGAATTCACTCTCTGCCGGATCAATGGCACTGGAATGAAAGCCATAACGAACCGGTAACTGAACTGAAAATACCGAGGCGCTGTTCAAAGCCGTCAGCACCCGTTGCAGGTCATCTGCAAGACCACTGACAAAGAATGATTTGTCATAGTTGATACCACCCAGCGTGGCACGAAAAAAAATGTCCGGGCGTTTTCGATACAGCTCAGGGGAATCCATCACAGTGATCATGCTCCCCTCTGCACAGGTTTGTTTGAGAATCTGTGCCTGCTGGACGACCAGCCCCAAACCATCTTCAAGAGCAAGCATTCCGGCAATGGTCGCAGCGATATATTCCCCCAGACTGTGCCCGAGCACACCGGCGGGGCGATATCCCTGATCAATCAAAACCTGTGCCAGACTATAGCCCAGGCAAAACAGCGCCGGATGGGTCCACTCAACCGTATCAAACTCCGCGCCTTTACGGGCATCATTGTAAAGCACGTCACGCAGGTCAAAGCTTAACAACCGGTCGCAGCGATCCATATGACGGCGAAATACCTCATTGTGATCATACAACTCCCGACCCATCTGAAAATACTGGCTGCCCTGCCCCGCAAACATGAAGATCAGGCCAGTGTCGGTGGCAGCGTGAAGGTTTGAAAGTGAGTTGGCGGAATCGCCGGTTTGAGGACGGTCTTTGGAAATAAAAGTCATGGTTAACACCTGATATAACGCAAACAACAGATAGTTTGGCTCTATGCGAGACAGCTTAACCCGGCTATTTCACCAAAACTGAATATTGAACCTGATGGCTCCCACTACTGGCGAGATAAGAACAGGAACCGGCCCAATGCTACCAAACTCTCCCCGCTTTTCCACTCGTCAAAATGCCGTATTATCAACAGGCATAGCCGCACCACAGGACATAATCGCGCGTGATAACTGACAGCCTGGTATGGAATGGATCAGGCGGTGCCAGGACGGCACCGCAGACATTAAAGGAAGGACTACAGATAAGTGGCTGCCAGACCACCATCGACCGGAATATTGGCACCGCAGATCCAGCGTGATTCATCTGAGCACATAAAGGCAACCACGTCCGCGACCTCATCTGCCAGCGCCGGACGTTTCATCCGATGGGCATCCTTTTCGACCCGCTCCTGTCCAAGCATGGTGACAAAATCCCCCAGAATCGGAGTCATGACCGGACCCGGCGCAACCGTATTCATGCGCACGTCATATTGATTAAAACATGCCTGGGCTTCGGTAGCGGTCCAGACAATCAGTGCTTCTTTGAAATACTGGTAACAGAAGTCCTGGGCAACCGGATGCTCTTTCAACCAGGCAGCACCTTCTGCAAAGGTTTTGGCCGTTGCCAGAGATTTATGCAGCTCCAGACGTTCCGGCCATTCAATGCCGAGAATGGATGAAATATTCACCACCGAACCGCCGGCATTCATTTTGGGCAATATCTTCCCGGTCAGATGACGTAAACCCAGATAGTTGACCCGACCCACCAGCTCCGCAGGTGCGGTTCCGGGAACGCCGGCGATGTTACAGAGCGCATCAATACCGTCCGGCAATTGTGACACCAGTGTATCAATAGCATCCGGATCACCCAGATCCGCCTGGAAAAATTGATTGAGGGTCAACAGCGATTCATTGCGATCAACACCGATAACATTCGCACCATGATAACGGGCAACCCGTGCGACTTCAGAACCGATGCCAGAGGAGACACCTGTCACCACAATCGTCTTATTTTGTAATTTCATATTTGGGTACTCTTAAATTGGTTTCTTCAGGCAAAGACCGTTCAAACAGCAATGCCGGAGCATTGCCGATAATCACGTTTGAACGGAAGTGTTGTTTTAGAACGGATACTGCGGTGGCGTATTTTTCACCGTGACCCATTGCCAATGGGTATAGGTATCCCAGTCACTTGGACCACAGACGGAAGTACCGTTACCAGAGATACCACAACCACCAAACGGATTAACGCATTCGTCATTTACTGTCTGGTCGTTAATGTGCATCAGCCCTACCTGCAATTGATCACCTATGGTTTTGGCGCGACCAATGTTTGCTGAAATCACCGCGCCGGCGAGACCGTACTCGGTGTTATTGGCGAGTTCGACGGCCTCAGCATCGGTACCGAACGTCGTAATGCTCACCACAGGTCCAAAGATTTCCTCATCAAATGAACGCATTCCCGGCTTGACGCCGCTCAACACCGTTGGCGCGTAGAACAACGCCTCGTATTGGCCGCCTGTTTCCAGTTTGGCACCGGCGTTCACGGTATCCTGAACAATCTCATGTACTTTTTGAATTTGGTTCTGATTGATCAACGGTCCTAATGCCACCTGACCACTGATTGGATTACCCACGGGCAGATGTCTGGCTTTTTCGACGAGCTTGGCTGTCAGTTCAGCGGCGATGCTTTCCTGAACCAGAATCCGACCGGAAGCCATGCAGATTTGTCCCTGGTGCATATATGCCCCCCAGGCAATGTTACTGGCCGCCAGATCCAGATCGGCGTCTTCCAGCACAATCAGAGAACTTTTACCGCCGAGTTCCAGAGCCACTTTTTTCAAATTACGGCCGCATGTTTCGCCGACCTTCCGGCCCGCTGCGGTAGACCCGGTAAAGGCCACCATGCCAATTTCCGGCACCTCACACAAAGCGGTACCGGCTTCAGCAGCACCTGGCAAAACCTGATACAGCCCCTTAGGCAGACCGGCATCTTCAAACGCCAGCGCCAACAGGTATCCGCCTGTCAGCGGCGTTTGTGGATCCGGCTTGGTCACCACGGCATTTCCGGTGGCCAACGCCGGAGCAATGGAGCGAATTGACAGAATTAACGGAAAGTTAAACGGTGAAATCACCCCGACCACCCCGTGTGGAATCCGCCGAGCATAGGACATGCAATCCGGTGTCGAAGCCAAGGTCAGCCCATCCGGCTGCAAGGTCATGCCGGAAGCCAGTTGCAGCAGCAGGATGGCTTCGCGCATCTCATGCTGGCCTTTGGGAATAATACCGCCAGTTTCACGGGCGATCAGTTCAGCAAATTCATCAAAATACCGCTGCAGATAGTCGGCTGCCTTTAAAAAAATTGCTGCACGTTCACGGGGCGGCACTTTAACCCACTCGCGCTGGGCTTTGGCTGCGTAAGTTGCCGCCGCCTGGATATCTTCGGCCCCGGCCATGCCGGTTTCAGTCAAAATTTCTCCAGTAGCCGGTTCGTAGACAGAATTCGTCGCCGGGGCCGATACCCAGTCACCATTAAAAAAAGCCCCTTTCCACGGAGCCGTGTTCAGTATGGAGTTTGTCATTGTTGTTCTCCGCTCATTGTTTCGATGGTTTTCTTATTCCGGCTTTCAGGGAGGCTGGTATTGGCTGCTGTCTGTCGCAGGTTTGTTTCCGTAAAGCCATATCGATAACTGGTAAAGGTGTGCGGTTTTGGCACATACCCCGCCTGAGTCTCGACCCCTGAACGCCCGCTCATTGTTTTTATTGTTTAGGTTTCCGCCGCTACGGAATAACTCAGTTATAGCAATCGTTGTGCCCAGGTGGACAAAAACAGCGCTTTTCAGGAACTAACTCATTGAAATCAAAAGGATAAAATAACTATCTGATCATTTTTTAAGCCGCTAGACGGGATCAAATTACCAGCAGGAGTTGATCAAATGATGAACTATATCAACAAACCTGATATAAGCTTCATCATATGCGAACATAAAAACAATACATCGCCGAGGACAAGACCATGGATTACCCTGACCGCATTTCGTTAGCCAGCATGTCCCGCCAATCTGAGTCTGCTGCCGACAACAAAGATTCCCGGAACCTGAACATTCAACAACAGTTACAACAAACACCAACACTGGATGATCTGACCGAATGCTTAAGTTTTTCACCAGGTGACGGCCGCATCTGGCTGAACGACCAGCGCATGCAGTTAATACATACCTCATCGTTTGGGGTTTTACGCCGGGAAATGATTGAAGCCTTTGGCATGCAGCGCGCACGCGGCATCATGACCCGCACCGGCTATGCCTCAGGTGCCCGGGATGCAGAACTCATGCGCAAACGCTGGCCTGGTGCCGAGCTCACCTCAGTACTGATTGCCGGTACCCAGCTACACGCGCTGGAAGGCGCTGTTCAGGTCGAAACGCTGAGCGTCGATGTGGACACCAAAAAAGGCCACTATGAAGGGGAATTCCTCTGGCATCACTGTACCGAAGATGAAGAACACGTCGCTGCCTATGGCATTGGTTCCGAACCCGCCTGCTGGTGGGAACTGGGATATGCGATGGGATATGTCAGTGGTCTGGTTGGCTCATTGGTGATTTTTCGCGAAGTGGAATGTCGTGCCATGGGTCATAGCGTTTGCCGCATCATCGGTAAGACAGCAAAACATTGGGGCAACATTGATGAAGATATGGCATATCTGAACGCATCCAGCCCACAGATGGCAACAGAAACCAAGCCTGACCAGGAGATTTATCTGCCAACGGACCCTCCGCACGAACCGGCCATGAATGACGTACAGATGATCGGCGCATCTGCCGCATTTACAGCCGCCAGTCATAGTTTGAAAAAAGTGGCTCCCACTCAGGCAACGGTGCTGTTGTCCGGTGAATCCGGAGTCGGCAAAGAGCTGTTTGCGACGATGTTGCATCGAATGAGCTCAAGAAATCATCAACCATTTGTGGCATTTAACTGCGCCGCGATTCCCGAAAATCTGATCGAAGCGGAATTATTTGGTGTCGAAAAAGGCGCCTATACCGGGGCCATCCAACAACGTGCCGGGCGTTTTGAACGCGCCGATGGAGGAACTCTTTTCCTCGATGAAATCGCCACCCTGAGCCTCGAAGGTCAGAGCAAATTATTGCGCGCGCTACAGGAAAAAGAGATCGAACGGGTGGGCAGTTCTAAAGCTATAAAAGTAGATGTCAGAGTCGTTGCCGCCACCAATGTCGACTTACGCGAAGCAGTGGAACGTGGAGAATTTCGGGGGGATCTGTTTTATCGTTTAAACGTATTTCCAATTCTACTGCCTCCCCTTCGGGAACGACGGGATGACCTTCCCCTACTCATCAACCATTTTTTTCATCACTACTGCCGACAGCACGGAAGAACACTCAGCGGCATCACCCAGAAAGCAACGCAGGCATTATTGCACTACGACTTTCCCGGCAATATTCGCGAATTACAGAACATCATCGAGCGTGGTGTCATTGATGCCGATGACGAAAATCCCGTCGATCTGCACAACCTGTTTCGTAACGAGCCCATTCCCAAATCGGTTTTGTATTCAGTGAACAGCGGTGGTGCACTCTCAAATACCATCCGCAATACCCCAGAAAAATCAGAACCATCTTTCTCCAGCCTGTTCACTGGGAAGGAACCCATATCCATTGATGTTCTGGAACAGAAAATTCTTCAGGAAGCCGTCAAAACCGCTGGCGGAAATCTGGCTGAAGCTGCCCGGCGGGTCGGACTTACCCGCGCCCAATTGGCATATCGGCTTAAAAAAACAGACAAGACATAAATGATACATTTATAAGGTTATTTACTAACTATTATCAAAGAGTGATTGTGATTAATACAGCAAGGATTAATAGTGTTCCGATGTCACATGAAATGAATGCTGCACCCTCCTGGAAACTCCTCAACATCGCCGACGACGGCTAAAGCCCGGCATTTCATGAGCGGGAATCAAACACATTATGGCCATTAATTTGTAAGTTTGTGTGAGTTGTTTGACAGCCTAAAATGACAGACTATAGTCAGATTCAGCTTTATCGGATGAATTTCGAGCAATGTCAGCAATTGGTTAGTATGCCCCGCTTACTGATTTTCAGGTAGCAGGCGCAAGCTCCAATCCGAGTCAATTCAATTGCATTGTGAGAATAAAGCCCATGAACATGATCAGATACCTTCAATTACCGCTCGTAAATACCTTCCACTCTCGATTACAAACCTATCGACACCCGTCCGGAAGCTAAGGTCAAGCACAACTGCAAGCATGCGATGACAGGATCCGGTGCTATTTACCGTTCCATCACATAACAACTCATGTTCACTCTCTGGTTCAGAAGACGATGCATTTTATTGCCTGATGATTAGTGGGATTTAATTTTCTAAACCCGTTATTTTACAAGGACATTTCTATGAGTACTCAACAAACATCATTCAAAAATGAAACAAACGCCACAGTCACACCGATCAGCGGTGCAAACACATCAGATACCAATCCCAAGCAAGGATACGAACAAACCCTGACACAATTAACTTTCTCCGATGGCTCCACCACGATGGCTGGCGGAAAAAGCGGAACCTTGAACCTTCCGGCAGATATGCCAATCGTCAATCTGCTGGTCTCGCAGCCGTCTATTTTATTTCCGGTCATATCGACCAGCGTCGGACCTGATTACGAAGCCGCAGGCGGTTGGCCAAAACCGCTGACCCCTGTAGACATCCCCAGCAATCAAATCACCGCCATGACCCAGGCATTAACGTTTCGGCAAAATCTCATGGCAGCACCCAGTTCCAAAATGGCGACTGATTTTCAGAATGCGTTAAACCAGGCACAACAAGCCAAAACCGCTGACGACATGATCAACCAGATGAATGACTTCTTCCAGTCTCAGGATTCATACAAGCTGGTGACCTATCCCGATTACACTGCGATCCAATCCTATCTACAGGCATTTGCGCAGATGTGGGTGCAGAAAAATTCAGCCTCCGGCAGCAATAGCGGTACAACCTATTACGTGTACAGCGCACCGGATGCCAGTAAAAAAGGGGCCGAATCCATGGGAACCATTCAGGCAAACCGGCGTTCCAATGCACCTGCCAATGCATCGCTGACCGATTCGTTATCCGGTTACTCCATCACCCTGACAGGCTCCGACAGCAGCACGGTCAATCTGACATTTGCGAATGGCGTGTTTTCAGATGGTGGGCCGGTTCAGCTCAGCGCGACCTACGGATATGCCGGGCGCTTTAACGGCAAAATCAGCGATGTTCAACTCTGGCCGATTCTGGTCGGCACCATACAGAGCAAACAGGTCATCGCGATTCCGCTGTCACCGGAGTCAGACTGGTCGAAATTCTGGTCCAGTCTTACGTTTAGCAAAGTATTCGGTTATTTCATGGAAGCAATGGGCTTATGGATGGCGCTGGATTTTCTGAAAACCAAACTGTCTTCCAAAAAAGAAACGCTGGAAAAAGACAAAGCCGAAAACAAAGGTAGCGACCCAACCGACAAACAAGTCCAGGATGCCGAAACGCAGGCCGATACCACCGCCGAAAACGAAGCCCAGGCCAACAACAGTCAGGGACAGAAAATTTCCGGTGATGACACATTTGAAGTCCCCACTACGGAATCGGCAATGAATGAAGCCGTCGACAATACCCGAACCGCCAGCCAGGATTCATTAAACAGTATTGCCGAAGACAACACCAATGGTGCCATTGAACAAACCGGAGAAACGCTGGAGGAAATTGGCAAAATCGAAACCACACCTGCGTTGGAAAAAGCCGGCAGTCAGTTGAATAATGCGGGTGAAGCCATGCAAGCCGACCCACCGGATATCTCCACAGCCACCAGTAATATTGCAGAAGCGAACCAAAACCTGGCTGTCGCTACGGATGAGCTGGGTAACCAAATCAGCACAGAACAAAAACAACAGCTGGAAGATCAAATTAAAGCCAATGAAGAGGCTGCTGAAGAAGCCAAAAGTCAGGACGAGGAAAGCGAAGACGCTGGTAAAGGCGAAGACCCTGAAGGTGAAGGTGATCTGCCGAAGTTCGAAGAGATCTGATCGACTCGTTACTGTGGTGTCATCTGAGCAGGCTGATTCAGAGACACTGCAACCTAAACCAAACATTCGGAGAGAACAAATAATCATGGCAACCACAAATCATTTCACCGTCAACAATAAGCTGGACAAAGCCGTTATCGTCTATACCACAATGACCAATGTGAACCCGGATTCACCCAGCACCAATCCGGAAGACTACATTCCTACCTACACCAAAATGGGCACTGTCAGCAGCAATGGTTCACAGGAATTTTCAACCGATGAATCCATTGCCCGCGTCGTGGTGGTACGCGAATCGGATCAACTGCCGGTCAAGGTATCGGTTGCCGCGGAATGGGATCCCGGCAGTCAGACATTTTCGGTCGAAAGCACTGATGAACAGATCGGGGAAAGTGCCTGGAGCTACTATAAAATTTACAGTAGCCAACCGTATAACCCTATTTCGCTGCAATTCAACGAACTGGTTTCAGACAATGCCAGCGACCCCAGCACACTGGATGATAAAACCGCTACCTTTTTTGATGATAACGGTTACCCGGGTGTCGATTATGCCATTTTCACTTCGGTCACCTACTGGGCACAAAATCAACTGTATGCCTTTCCCGGTACCTATTACTGCTATGAACCGGCCTCCAGTACCGAAGGTTTTATTGTGCCCAAAACACAAACCGGCACGATTGTGATTGAAAACGGTACGGCAACCTACACCCCCACCGGGGGCGCTGCTGTTACCTTGAATTATTACAACTCGCAACTGACCTCTCCTGGAGCAACACCCAATAGCGGTATTTATCTGACATCGGTCATTCGTAACCTGGTGTGGGAAGGTAAAAGTGAGAGTGATATTACCTGGGCATTTGTAGGTTCATCGGGCGGAGATCAAATGATCGCGCAGGATTATCAGAACCCTGCCCTGCCCTGGTACTCCATTGCTTATGACATGGTATATGGTGTTTATTTTTCCGTTCAGCTGTATATGTCCATCAATGCTGCGGCCGATATGTTGAAAGCGGCAGGTAAAGGCATGCAGTGGATTGGTGAAAATGCCTCGAAGATGGCCGGCAACGTTCGCGACTGGCTCAATAAAACCGGCGACAGTGCCGGACCCGACAGCGCCATGGGCGACGATGCCGACCCGGTCAATGTTGATGTCGATACCGATACCGACATTGATATCGATGTCGATATTGATGTGGACATCGATGTGGATGTCGACGTTGACGTGGATATAGATATCGATATTGACGTGGACTTTGGCGTGGTGGTGGACGTTGATGTGGATGTTGACATCGATGTGGATATCGACATCGACGAACAGACAGATGTAGACATCGACACCGATGTGGATATCGATATTGATACCGACGTTGATATCCAACCCGGCGGCGTATCAGCACTGTTAAACAAGGTCGGCAACTGGATCATGACCAAAGCCTTCCCGACTTTGATCGAAGGTGCCGCCATTTACGTAGCCTTCCAAACCGTCGATAAAATCCTCGGTGCCTGGAAAAATCAGGATGAGAAAGACATGCAAAACCTGCAGCCCCGGCAAACAACCGGCCTGGGTGTGCTGATTAATTATATGTTTAACACCAGCGTTTCCATTAACGAACGTTGGGATACCTTCGCCGACTATGTGTCTGAGTCTCAAGCTGATACCACCACTCTTGAAATGAACATTGCCACCATTCTGGGCACTGGCAATACCACCGCCGACAACGAACTGAACAGTTGGCGCTGGTCATCGGATGATGAACAGGCTGCGGTCAATGCCATGAAAGCCGGTGCCAATGATGCCGCCGCTTTTCAGAACCTTGGCAACTATCAGTACAAAGGCAAAGACCTGCCACTCAAAGTTGGTTGTGGCGTGGCAATGAAATACCTCAAAGGAAAATGACCGTTCACTGACTGCAAACAGGTACCGGTCAGCCAAAGCGCTGACCGGCGATCAAATCGACTACCAATTGTAAGAGCGAATACACTATGGAAACAGGACAACTTTATCAGCAACCGTTTCAGAATTTCCCTTCCCGCACAGATCACGCAAACCGATGGCGCGAACTTGCCCAAGCCATTGCGGCCAAAGCCGACCAGATCAGTCATGATCCCGACGCAATCATCCGACCGGAGAAACCCGGAGAATTAACCATTCTGGGTTCCGGTATTGAAACCGTTGGTTTTACCTCAGCCGATGAAATCCGCATCCGCGAAGCCGACAAAGTATTTTACTGTGTTGCCGACCCGGCAACGGTGGTCTGGCTTAAGCGACTGCGCCCGGATGCCTACGACCTGTATGTGCTGTATGACGACACCAAAATCCGCTACACCACCTACATGCAAATGACCGAAGCCATGCTGCACTTTGTGCGTGAAGGGCAAAACGTGGTGGCCATTTTCTACGGACACCCGGGCGTGTTTGTCCTCTCCACCCATCGCGCCGTACAGATCGGTCAACGTGAAGGACATAAAGTCACCATGCGCGCCGGGATCAGTGCGCTGGATACCTTATGCGCAGACCTGGGTATCGACCCGAGCCAACCCGGTATGCAGACCTTTGAAGCGACCGACACACTGATTCGGAAACGCCATCTCGACCCGGAACTGCACCTGATCCTCTGGCAGGTAGGACTGGTGGGTGATCTCGGCTATCGTCGGGAAGGTTCGCTGAATAGCGGCTTTTCAGTACTGCTGGATTATCTGGAGGAAACCTACGGGCCGGATCATGAGGTCGTTAACTATATCGGCTCTCGTTATCCCGGTGCCGACCCGGTGCGTGATCGTCATACCATCAGCAGTTTACGCAACCCGGCCGTGCAATCCACTATCACCGGTATTTCAACTTTTTATATCCCACCGGCCAAAGCCGGTACATCAGACCCGGAAATGCTGCTTCGTCTTGGCCTGTTAAAGCCGGGACAAAACATTCGACACTCGTCCTCCCCCATGCGTGTCATTGATGAATACGGCCCCAAAGAACGCAAAGCCTTCAGCGATTTTGCGCATTTTGATATTCCCACCGGTTACCATTGGCAGGAGGACACCGCCGCCGCACGTTTTATTCTGGCGTTGCGTGAAGACGGAAAATTGCGTACACAGTATTGCGAAAATCCGCGTGTAGCGATGTCACAATGGGCTGGCGGACTCAGTGAAAACGAACGCCGCCGCTTATCCCTGCGTGAAGCCGGCGCGATGCAACTCGCCGCAAAAGGGCTCCGCACTAAAGCATCAGCAGAATCTGTTCGCATGCTTCAGGAAGTGCTGACACGAGAGCCCTCCGCGCGAGCATTACTCCGGACCGTGCGGGCAGCCACGGATCCACACGATGCCGCCAGGCAATGGAGTCAGTTTCACGGCTTTAATGTCGATTGGGCAGAAGTACCGACTGATCTGCATATTCTGTTACGCAAATCCCTGTACCCCTGGACAGGTTGTTATCTGGCCAACGACCGGGAACTGAGCATTGTGATTCACGGCCAACCGTCCAGCGCACAGGCCGACAGCGTTTACGTCAATGGCATTCGGGTTCAGGCAACCTTTTCCAGCGGAGGAATTATTCACTGGCAGGCTGGACAGGAACAACACACCTCCGGTTTGCTGCACGTGGACCGCACCACACGAGGCACCCGTCGACTGGTCGGCGCAATCTGGACCGGCACCGAAAAGCCGGGCACTGATGATCAACTGGTCGCAGCTGAACATCACCTGCCACGCACCCTGCCCCTGGCCAGTCTGAGCGGACACTACCGGACAAAATCGAACCAGATCAGAGTACGGCCTGATTTATCGTCAAAAACGCACCCAATGGCCATTTACATCAACGACCAACCCGCGCAGCGCTGGAGCGTGAACACCACGTCATTTGAAGTGGATGGTATCAATGTTTCCTTCCAGGCACGTGAGCCGGAAACCGCGATACCTGACTACGCCCATGGCACCTATCAGGTTCGTCTGGTGCAATCGGATAGCGCCACAATGGCCACCATGTCGTTAAGCGCTGACGGTTGCTACATCAACAGCAAACCGATTTCCGTCAGCAGAGATAACGAGGGATCTTTCTCATGGAAAGACGGCCCGGCAACATTACGCGTCGGCCAGATTAAGTTGTTGGTTGATCCGATCACACTCTCCGTGATGCTTTTTGGCACCGCCGGTCATGCGGAGGACGACCAACGCATCGCCTTACGGGGCATGATTCCCGTCTCTGAACAAGCTGCCGGGAATCGCAAACATCTTCCCGACTTTGGCCTGCCGGAATGGGCATGGCGGCATCTTGTTGACCTGCTGACTCAATCCAGTGAACAAGGTGGATTATTTTTATGGCATGGTTGGAATCGTTCGGCCAACAACCTGAGACGTTTGCGTTCGGTACTGAAAACTCTGGGGGAATAATGATGACAGCAGAAACCGTTGATCGACGTGAATTAACTGATCAGGCCGGACCGGCACCCAAATGCCCTTGGGTGCTGTTGAACTATGACACATCGCGTTTTCCGTTTGCCTATTTTTTGCAACGTGATGTTTATAAAGTCCCTGATCTTGGAAAGCTTCATCAATACGTTATCGCACATTATCGAAAACATGGTGTCAGCCGCGATCTGAATTCTGAGGACAACCTGACCTTAAGAGAACTGATGCAGGTACTGACACCGGAATCCAATTTCTTCAAACTCTATCATGACTTTATGCTCAGAGTGCTGGTCCGCTGGGTCGGCGCTTCCCTTTCCTACTCCGAAACACCCAAGATGCGGGTACATTTACCACAAACACCTTCGGTCAGTTCGTCTCACCATGACATTATCGTGACCAAACGAATTGATCAGGTGAACTTCTGGCTGCCATTCAATACCGTGGACGACACTGCCACACTCTGGCTGGAAAGTGACTACGGAGCGTGTGATTACCATCCGGTTCGGGTTGAATACGGCCAGGTACTTATTTTCGATGGTGGTTATCTGGGTCACGGTACCAAATTCAACACAACTGAGACAACACGCACCAGTCTGGATATGCGTTTTTCCTACAAAGGCTCATCAACACGCGCCGATGGCGTTCGGCTCATGAACCGGATTGTGGATATAGCGCAGGAGTTTCAAACCGAACAGGTTATTGAGAGTGAGGTTTCTTAACTCATCACGAGGACAGCACGGAGAAATCTGGATTATCCTTTAAACACAATACCGGCCATGTTTGAAACCTATCAGTAACTTGTTAACCCGGCGAACATTTTTTGCCGGGTTAGTTTTTAACTACGCTGCGGTCACTACCAGAAAAACTATTGAACACTCCCAAGGCTTGAATGCAGCATTCATGCTGCATTCGTTTCAACTACCTTATGCGTTGTTCAAGCTGGCCAGATACGCACGCCAGCCTTTAAACCGGGTAATCTCCTGCGCGCCTTCTATACCATAAGGTTCACAAATAAATCCTGTCACCTGGCTGCCATCAGCGAGTTGAATTTTTCCAATACCAAGTGGCGCGGGTATGCCCGCGACAAAGCTGCCGAAGTTGTCTGTCGGCATGGACCAGATTTCCACTTCAATGGCGTCACCACCAGTACCAGTATCCAGAATCAAACCCGGACGGAACGGAGGTCCACCCGCCAGGGCGTACATGCGATAAACGGGTGCGGTGGTGGTTTTGGCTTTCAGGGTTGCGCCGCGTTCGGTTAATTGCCAGTTCAGTGGCTGACCTTGCAGATGCGCGCCACAGACCATCACATCAATGGTGTTTAGATTCCCCACCGGAGTGACATTGGCAGGTGCCGCCATCGTCTCCAGCTTCCCTTTAGGCAGAGGTAGAGCCTGCTGGATGCGGTTGGCGATGGACATCAACATACGATCACTAAATGTCGGTCCGACCAGGGTGACACCAAATGGCATGTTGTGTTCTGTCATGACCGTCGGTACGGCGATGGCAGCCAGGTCGATCAGGTTCATAAAGTTGGTGTAGTAACCTAATTCGCTGTTGCGTTTGATCGGCTCCGCCAGCATTTCGGCAATGGTAAAGTGACGCCCTGCGGTTGGCGTGAGCAGACAATCGAGCTGTGTCATTTGCGCCAGACAGATCTGTTTTAAATCCTGAATACGGTATTGTGCCTTAAACAAAGCGGTAGCAGGTGGTTTACCGCCCGGGGCAATGATCTCCCGGACGACAGGGAAAATCGCTTCTGGATGTTCATCAATTAACGGCTGCGTCGCCACATAACGCTCTGATACCCAAGGCCCCTCGTAAAGCAGCTGAGCGATTTCATCAAACGGCGCGTAGTCGATTTCCTGGAAAACAAACCCCTGTTCTTTGAGTAACTCCAAAGTGTGCCAATAGGCTTTTTGGTAACCTTCGTCCCCGAAAAATTTCAGTTGATGGGCCGGGATCACACCCACCGTTAATGGCCCTTTACGCAAGCCGTAATGACGGGCCTGGTTGGCAAATGGATTCCGGCGACTGTAACCATCCCTCTGATCAAAACCTTCTGCCGCCGCCAAAGCGACATTGGCATCGTCGGTGTTGTACGCAAAAATGGTCATGCAATCCAGGCTACGGCATGCGGGTACCAGACCCGTTGCCGACAGCAAACCGATGCTGGGTTTCACACCAACGAGATTATTAAAACAGGCGGGAATACGACCCGAACCAGCCGTATCTGTGCCTAAACTGAAACTGGCTAATCCGAGCGCCACGGCAACCGCCGAACCGGAACTGGAACCGCCGCTGATATAGTCGTAATTAAATGCATTATGGCAGGCACCAATCGGTGAACGGGTGCCGTTTAAGCCGGTGGCGAATTGATCCAGGTTGGTTTTACCCACCGGAACAGCACCCGCATCAATCAACTGTTGCACCACTTGCGACGATACTTCCGGCGTATAGGCGAAGGCCTCGCAGCCGGCGGTGGTCGGAATGCCCGCCAGATCGATATTGTCTTTGATGGCAAACGGAATGCCCCATAAAGGATGACTGTCTATGTCTTTACCCTTGAGTGCTTCCAACCACACGGCTTGCTCCTCTTCCGTTAACAGGTGTATCCAGATATTGTAATCACCATAACTTTTTGCCCGTTCACGAATATCCGCCATCACGCCGGCGGGTGTGGCATTGCCTGTTTGATACGCTACTCGCAGAGCGCTGAACCCCATGTCGGGAGTGTTGTGAGTAATGCTGGTGATCTTATTCATGCTCATGCTTTTTCCTCCAAAACAATGATGGCCTGGCCTGCGTTGACACGGCTGCCGTCTTTGATTAACACCTCAAATACCCTGCCGGCGGCAGGTGCATAAATGGGAATTTCCATTTTCATGGACTCCAGAATCACCAACAGCTGCCCGGTTTCCACAGCGTCACCTTCCTGCACCTGACGTTGCCAGACACTGCCGGAAACGGGACTGTCAACAACCGTCGCGTCTTCGCTCCAGGTGATGTCGGTGGTCACCGCTTCAGCGTCATCCAAATCAAAGTGAAACTGCCCATTGGCATGCCAGCGTGCCAACTCGGCTTCAAAGGCTTGATTGCGACGGTGTTTGAAATCATCGATGCTGGTACTGTTTGCAGCGATAAATTCGTCGTATTCCGACAAAGAAAAGGTGCTCTCCTCAATGCGAATGGAATAGTTATCATGAGGAAAATCCTGGCGGATTTTTTCCAGCTCCTCGTGGCTCACCGGGTAAAAACGAATCTGGTCAAAAAAGCGTAACAACCAGGGCTGACTGAAGGCGCTGGTTTGCCGATAGCGATTCCACATTTGCAAAGTACGGCCAACAAATTGATAACCGCCCGGTCCTTCCATGCCGTACACACACAAGTAAGAACCGCCGATGCCGACAGAGTTTTCCGCTGTCCAGGTTCGTGCCGGATTGTATTTGGTGGTCACCAGCCGATGACGGGGATCAATAGGTGTCGCCACCGGTGCCCCGAGATACACATCCCCCAGGCCCATCACCAGATAACTGGCACTGAACAGAATTTCTTTCACATCGTCGATGCTATCCAGACCATTAATACGGCGAATAAACTCCAGGTTACTCGGACACCAGGGCGCATTGGAACGTACCAGCTGGGAGTATTTATCAATGGCTTCCTGACAGGCCTGGTCATCCCAGGAAAGCGGTAAATATACGATTCGGGAAGGCACGGTCAGCTCCGCCAGATGTTCGTTCAAAGCGGTTTCGGCGGTTTCTAAATGGTTCAGTAAGGTTTGATAATTCAATATCTGGCTGTCGTAGTGAATTTGCAGGGAACGAATGCCCGGCGTGAGTTCACGCATGCCTGCCAATGGATGTTGCTCCAGCCACTGCATCAAGGCATGGGCCCGAAAACGCAAACGAATATCCAATATTTGTTCGCCATACTCCACCAGCAAAAAGTGATCCCCGGCAGCGCGATAGACAATTTCGTCACCAAAACGATCCGCCGGCAAGGTTTGCAAAATCGGTGTATGCAGCTCGCAAGGTGTAATGTCCAGGGTAACTGCGGCCAGATGGGTTAAGGCATTATTTTGTGCCGCCTCAAGCGCGACCGCATCTTCCAGGGTCACCGGCAAAAAGCGCACTTTATCGCCGGCCCGCAATTGACCGAGTTTCCATAAGTCCGCCGAAATAACGGTTACCGGGCAAACAAAACCACCGAGGGATGGACCGTCCGGACCGAGAATAACCGGCATATCTCCGGTAAAGTCCACACTTCCAAAGGCATAGGCATTGTCGTGAATGTTGGAAGGATGAAGGCCCGCTTCACCTCCATCCTGACGTGCCCATTTGGGTTTCGGACCGATCAGACGTACACCGGTGCGACTGGAGTTGTAATGAACCTCCCAATGGGTACTGAAGAGCATTTCAATGTCTTCCGGGGTAAAGAAATCCGGTGCACCATGAGGACCATAAATGACCCGCAATTCATGCTGATTGCTTAGCACCGGTACTAAACTGTCTGGCAATGCCGTCAAAGTCTCTTCGCCGGGAGCCGGCAAGGTATGCAACACGTCGCCGGTTTGAATGGCCCGGCCATTATGGCCACCAAACTGCCCTAACGTGAAAGTCGATTTCGAGCCCAGATAGTCCGGGCAATCAAAACCACCGGCAACCGCCAGATAGGCACGAGCCCCCTGCTCTTTGATGCGCCCCAGAGTCAAGGTTTCACCGGCTTGAATACTGACCACTTGATTTGGTTCTATTGCTCGCCCATCAATATTGGCATCGACCCTGGCACCACAAATGGCTACCCGGGTATCAAAACTGAACGTCAACACCGGCCCTTGCAGAGTGATTTCCATTGCGGCAGCGGATTCGGGGTTATTCAGCAAACGATTCGCCAGACGAAAATGAAAATTATCAAACGGCCCGGAAGGCGGCACACCCACATTCCAATAATGCTGCCGCCCCGGAAAATCCTGTATCGTGGTCTGGGTGCCGCCACTGACCACATCGATACGCGCTGGCCGGTAAACAAATTCATTGAGGTAACGGGTGCTGACCTCACCTCGTAATAACACCGGATCAGTGACCAGCGTTTTCAAGTAATCAAGGTTGGTTTCTGTGCCGTATAACACACAGTCATCCAACGTTGTTTTCAACCGGACAAACGCTGCATCCCGATCGGCTTGATGCACAATGATCTTGGCCAGCATCGGATCAAAATACGGCGAAACATCCATGCCGGATTCCACCCAGGAGTCGATGCGAACATCTGCATCAGAGCCATCCGAAGGCCATTGAACCTGACTCAGCAAGCCGGCACACGGCTGAAAATCCTTATAAGGATCTTCTGCATAAACCCGCACCTGTACCGCATGACCTTCCGGCTTTAACGCTACCCGCTGGCGATCCAGTTGCAGATCTTCCCCGGCGGCCAGACGCACCATCCATTCCACCAGATCCACCCCGTACACCATTTCGGTTACGCCGTGTTCCACCTGAAGCCGGGTATTCACCTCCAAAAAGTAAAATTGGTCGGTGTCCATGTCATAAATAAACTCCACCGTACCCGCGTTGCGGTACTGAACCGATGACAATAGTAACTCTGCGGTTTGATGCAGTTGTTTGCGCACGTCGTCAGTTAAATTCGGTGCCGGGCATTCTTCAATAACCTTCTGGTTACGCCGCTGGCTGGAGCAATCCCGTTCACCCAGAGCCAGGGCACCACCCTGACCATCGGCGAAAATCTGTACTTCGATGTGACGGGCACGGGCAATAAATTTCTCCAGAAAAACACCATCGTCGGCAAAGTTATTGGCCCCTGAACGACGAACCGAATCGAAGCTGTCACGCAATGCTTTTTCATCGTCGCATAAGTACATACCGATGCCACCACCACCCGCAGTGCTTTTCAGCATCACCGGGTAACCAATGGCGCTGGCGGTTTGACAGGCGCTCTCCAAATCAGTGAGCAGTTGCGAGCCTGGGGATAATGACACCTTGGCTTTTTCGGCCAGTTCCCGTGCTCTGTGCTTCAGACCAAATGCCAGCATGTGTTCAGCCGTTGGGCCAATAAATGCGATCCCTTCCTCTTCGCAGCGACGCACAAATGTCGCATTCTCGCTTAAAAAACCGTATCCCGGGTGAATAGCATCGGCACCGGATTGTTTGGCGATATGAAGGATTTTTTCCATATCAAGGTATGTGTCACTGGCACTCCCCTCACCCAGTGAAAAAGCTTCATCGGCGCGTTTAACGTGCAGGCTTTTAGCGTCAGATTCGGCATATACCGCGACTGAGCCAATCTGCATTTTGGTAAGGGTACGAATAATACGTGTCGCGATAGCGCCACGGTTGGCAATTAATACCTTGTTAAACATGGTTCAACCTTGGCCGGGCCGTCCCGGAACGAGATAAACATCAGTGGTCGTCCACTGAGCTGACTAAGTAACCATCTGAAAACAAATTAACGGCTTATGCGATTAACCCGGCTGGCATGGCTGCCGGGTTGATTGCCAGATCGATAGAGCATTTGTCATTGATCCCACACCAGCAGATCAATCGGTGTCGGGTTGTAGCCGTTACAGGGATTGTTTAATTGCGGGCAGTTGGAAATCAGTACGATGATGTCCATTCTGGCGACCATTTCGACATATTTTCCCGGTGCTGAAATACCATCTTCAAACGTCAGACCACCCGCTTCGGTGACCGGTACATTCATAAAAAAGTTAATGTTATGGCTGATATCACGCTTCGATAAACCAAACTCCGGGCGTTCGGCAATCGCCAGCATCCAGCTGTCCCGACAGGCGTGCATGCAGCGTTTTTCCAGGTCATAGCGCACGGTATTGCTTTCTGTGGCACACGCGCCCCCCAGGGTATCGTGACGCCCACAGGTATCGGCGACGATCTCCAGCATCACCTGGTTTTGATTGGAACGGATTTCAGATCCGGCGGTTAAATACACGTTGCCTTGCTCACGAACGGTATCGGTTGCACTGTAGCGCTCGGCAGGATCATGGGCGTTATAAAACAGCGTATCGGCGGCCTGATTGCCCTCCAAATCGACAATTCGAAAGGTACTGCCGGCTTTCACGATACCAATGAAATAATCACCGGCGCTCACGTGGTACACCGCACTGGCGTTTTCCGGTTTCAATCGGCTTTCCTGGATCATGATTGAGCCTCCTTAAGGTTATCTTTACTTTGATTGCAACCCAGGTAATAAAGTGCATTGTTGGCAAAGCCACGTTGATTTTCAGCACAGAACATCTTGCAGATATCATCCTCTGCCACAGGTTCGGCTTTTTCCAGCAGGACAGAAACCGGTTTTCTCGGGTATTCCGCTGCACGACTCAATGGATGCGGACAGGTATGTAACATCACCAAAGTGTCCATTTCAAAACGCAACGTCACATGAGCACCTGCCCGGCTATTGCCCGGTACCAATGACATATTGCCTTCGGCATCAGTTGTTACGCAGCTAAACAGATTCAGGTTCGCGGCGATATCCGCTTTGCTTAAACCGTATTTCGCCATCTCGACCAACATGGCATCGTAGCCATTCTGCATCCAGTCGTTACGATCATTCTGATAGTCCCGTTTGCCCCATTGGCGCTCAATGTGAGAAGCATGACTGTTACCACTGATGGTTTCATGCCAACCAACGGCATCATCAATGATTGAGGCAAAAATGCGCCCCATATCAGAATACAGACAGTGCCCCCTGGTGAGTTTGAAGGTGTGCTGACATTTTAAAGTATCCGGCGCGTTATAACGTTCCAGCAGATTTTCGGGGTTGTAAAACATCATGCCCACATTGGCATCGCCTTCGATATCTGTCAGGGTCATTTGCATGCCACGACGTACTCTCAACGACCAATGGCTTGCAGCAGGGATAATGGTTTTGTATTGATTCATTATGAATGGTCCTTAGCATTCTGATCCGCATTGGGAAGCGGTCGAATACGTTGATCGATTTCGTCATAAAGTGGCGCGGGCATATGACCCACGGGCAGGTCATAGGTAATTGAAGCGCCATAGGCATTGGGCGCATGGGGGTCATGACGCAGTTTGTCGAATACCCATAAACGGGTGCCAAGATAAAACCCTTCTTTGAGGTCATGGGTGACCATAAAAATAGTCAGCTCATGTTGGCGCCAGAGAGACAGTACCAGAGCATGCATGTCGGCCCGAATACCTGGGTCCAGCGCCCCAAAGGGTTCATCCAGCAACAAAATCCGCGGTTTACAGATCAGCGCCTGAGCAATCGCAAGACGTTGCCTCATACCGCCGGATAACTCATGGGGGTAACGGTTTAACGCATGACCAAGACCGACCTGCTCCAGCATGTCGGTAGCTTCCTGCCTGGCTGCTTTTTTCTGTTTGCCAAACAAATACCCGGTGATGGAGGATTTTTGGAATCCTTTCGCGGCAATGACGTTTTCCAATACCGTCATATGTGGGAAAACAGAATACTGCTGGAACACTATGCCGCGATCCGATCCCGGTTCATTGGGGATCGGTTTGCCATCCAGCAACAACTCGCCTCTGGTAGCTGATTCAATCCCCAGGATCATTTTTAAAAACGTGCTTTTACCACATCCGGAAGCACCCACCAGGGTAATGAACTCCCCTTCCTGAACGGTCACATTCACACGCTCAAGAATGATATCGTGTCCGTAACTTTTGCCGATGTTGGCAGCCTGAATAATCGGCGTTGCGGTTTTTTTACTACCAATGGACTTTTGACGGCCATCGGCAATATCTGAGTCAGCATGAATGGATCGGTTCATACGCTGCCCTCCAGACTCCAGGGAAACAGTCGGCGATTCAGTCGAACCAATAAAAAGTCGATCAAAAACGCCAACAACGTAATCCACACCACATACGGCAGAATGACATCCATAGCCAGATAACGACGCACCAGAAAAATACGATACCCTAGCCCCTCGGTTGAAGAAATCGCTTCCGCAGCAATCAAAAACAACCAGCCGGAACCCAGTGACAAACGCACCGCATCAATCAGTTTCGGCATAATCTGTGGCAGCAGAACACGAATCAAAATCTGAGAGGTATTCGCTCCCAGGGTTTGCGCCTTAACCAATTGCTCAGAGGGAATTTCCTGAGTGCGTCGTTGAATATCCCGGGCGATAAAGGGCGTAATCCCGATGGCAATCAAAGTCACTTTTGAGGCTTCGCCCAAACCAACCAAAATGAACAAGATCGGTAACAGTGCCAAAGGTGGCACTAATGAAATCACCGTCAACAAAGGGGAAAAACCCGCAGTCACTACCGGCAAAGAACCCGTTAGCAAGCCAATCAACAAACCCAGTACTGCGGCAATCAGAACACCGGTTCCCAAACGTATCAGGCTGCTTAAGGTGTCCTGCCAGAAGACGTAATCCCCGGTACGACGGTTGGGTTCGAACGCCATACGATAGATGGCGTCTCCCATTTGTCCGAACGCCGGCAGCATTTTGTCGCTGGGGTTGACCGCCAGACGGGCATCCGAACTCACCATATAGATCACCAGCAACAAAACGAACGGCAACATACCGATAAACACGGCACTGGTTCTGCCGGGTTTCAAATTAATCATTTTTTTCATGTTCAGCCCCATGGCCCCATGCTTCCGCTTAAACTTTCACATAAAAAGCCAATAGCAGTCAGAGGCCGAGAATGCATGTTTCGGATCAATTACAACGTTCCGTCAGCGGCCATTTGCATGTAAGTGGAGTTGAACCGCAGCTTGATATTGTGTTTATCACCATACACACCCGTTGGCATTTCGATACCAACGGCACCAGCACTTGGGGCACCATCGCCTAACAGGCCATGTTCGAAGGAAAACTCAGCAACGTGTTTCATAGTGGTGTACAGCTTTTCACTAATGATCAACTCAAGCGCAGCTTGAGGGGTGTAGAACATGTGTGTTTTTGCCAACTGCGCATCATAGCCGGCAAGATCTGTTTCTGCGGCCGCTGCCATATCCGAACGAATCTCTTTGGCACTGGCGCTGTCTCCCTGCATCTCAGTCATGATTTCATACCAGGCACCAACCAAGGCTTTACCAAATTCAGGATTCTCATTGAGGGTCTGGGTATTCACGATCATGGTATCCAGAATTTCGCCGGGGATCTTTGAGGAATCAAATACATCGGTTGTCTTTGGCATCTGTAAAATTTCACTCACAATGGGATTCCAGGTCACCGCCGCAGTCACTTCAGTGGTACCAAAAACAGAGGCCATATCCGCGTCTGCGGTGTTAACGACATTTACGTCCCTTTCGCTCATACCCACAGAATCCAACGCACGGGCCAGCAGATAATGGGACACACTAAATTGAACAAGATTGACGTTTTGGCCTTTGATGTCTTTCAGGCTCTGTTTATCTTTCAGAATAACGGCATCGTTACCATCGGAATAATCACCAACGATCAGGACTGTGCTGTCCACGCCACTGGCGGCTGGAATCGTCAGCGCATCCATATTCGCCATGGTGCAGCCATCAAACTGACCAGCCGTGTATTGATTCATGGATTCGACATAATCATTGATTTGTACGACCTCGATATCGATGCCGTATTTGTCGCCCCATTTTTTAATGATGCCCGAATGCTCGGCATACGCCCAAGGCATCCAACCGGCATAAATAGACCAACAGACTTTAAAGTGATCAGTTGCCAGAACGTTGGCAGAGAGCAGAACAGAGCAAAGCAGAAGGGTTATTTTTCTTGCAGAGTTTTTCATTAAAGCCACCTTTACAGCTTGTTAGTTACACACGGAGTACCCTTGGCAAATATCGCCATGTGGTCTCCCGGGCTTTTTCCCCGCCGTGTAACCTTGAAACTGTCAAGGTCGAAAGCTCTCGGACCAGACACTACAATTGTTTGTGTAGCCGGAACCCTAGCCTTCTATTGAATCAAATTGTGAAGCTCGACTTTCCAAGGGTACGAACTTGAATTTGAACAAGGCACATACTATGCCAACCGATTGAGACTGCTGCATGGCCCGAAACAACTGGAATGAATCAGAAAAAACAAAAAAATAACGGTGATTAAAACTGCTCTAAATTGGGTCATGACAGAAAAATGTACGATAGATGAGTGCAATGAGGATGCAAAACTCTGTCTTTTTGGGATAAGCCATTCAGACATCGAGTTGGAATATTGTGCGTAACAATCGTGCTTCCCCGGCCTGATAAAACATCATAAGCCTTAGTGTGCCGGCGTTTCTATTTGAATAGCATTGAGACCGCCCAACCCCCATAATTAGAAACCAAGCATGACAACCATCTTCTGCATGGGTTTCAATTGGGGAAAATAATACTTTAGTACCACCAATACTGCCCAGAAGCTGCAGTATCTGTCACTATCACCACTTCCCATCATCATATCCTAACGCCAAATCCAAAGGATCATAAAATGAGTATTGAGTTCTTTTTAACCTCGTTGATTGTTGTGCTACTACCTGGTACCGGTGTTATTTATACACTGGCAACCGGACTGGGTCAGGGTGCAAAGGCCAGTATTATCGCAGCATTCGGTTGTACCCTGGGTATTGTTCCGCACGTGTTTGCCAGCATTGTGGGGCTCGCCGCTATCCTGCATGCCAGCTCCCAGGTATTTGAGGTCATAAAAATGCTTGGTGTTCTTTATCTGTTTTATATGGCCTGGAACGTATTGCGTGATGGCGGCATGATGACCGTCACCGAAGAACGCACTAAGCACAGCACTCTGAAAATTATTCGCAACGCCATACTGCTGAATTTTCTCAATCCAAAACTGTCACTGTTTTTTCTCGCCTTCCTGCCTCAGTTCATTCCAGCAGACACAGCCAACCCAACCCCCATGTTAGTTGTGCTCGCACTTATTTTCATGCTGCTGACGTTTATTGTTTTTATCGGTTACGGTCTGTGTGCCTCCATGGCAAGGGACATGGTCATTTCCCGCCCTAATGTCATGCGCTGGTTCAGAAGAACCTTTGCCGGTGCATTTGCATTACTGGGATTACGGCTGGCCTTAGGCGAGTAGAACGGACTTAATCCGGGAAAATGACTTTGGTGATTTTTCCGGGTTACACAAACAATTCCAGAAAGTTAAACACAACAAGACCCTTCTTCGTTTTGAGAGCAGTGCGTAATTCGGATAAGCACAGCTCTGCCCACCTCCAAAAGTTCCTCTTGTATCAAAAACAGACCTGTAGTGGTCAACTAATTTTGGCCACCCCCTTATAGTTTTTGAAGTATTCTTTCTCTTTCTGATTGGGAGCTAATCCACCATTGAAGCTATCCGTCTGAGTATACTGAACTTGTGATCTAGTCATAGACTAATAAAAGATCGAGGAATCATCTCTTTATACTCAGCTAAGTCATCATCATTTTGTAAAAAATGGTCACTCTAACCCTCTAGGCAGAAATCCTTCGAGAACGAATCAATTCTTCACGTAAATAATAAGCTCTAGCAGATCCAGTTTCTACAATTCCTGTTAAGAGAAGTAGACATATATCGTACATTCTTCTACTAAGTGTTCTGCGATTTTCTATCTGTAAAAACCGTCCAACCACCATTTCTATATAGAATGCAGTATTCACTTGCTTCGCGATAATATGTCGATTGGCCCTAAAATGCTCAGCTAAAATCTGAATACCTTCTTCAAAGAACACATCGTAAAAGTTATAAATTAACGAGGACAAGGCTTCAAACACATGGCTATTATGTGCAGATTGCCTTGCAAAACCGAGCAAGTATTTAGCACCTAGTTTCATATCTTTCTCTTCATTCTCATGTCCTTGCCAAGGACAATCCGCATACATCATTCCACGCAGCAGCTGATTTAGATCATTCTGCAAACCGATATAACGATCATTAACGTCATTTAAAGCAATCTTGTGTGCTTCTGGTGCTAACAAGCACCAAAGTGCCCATACTGCATCATAATCACCTTCTTTTTCTACAGCGACATGATAGGAGAGTGTTAACGAATAAATGAAACCAGGAGCTTTTGAGCACCCGAAGATCAATAGATCTTTAAAGGGCATGAAGTTATTGTTTCTTGAATAAACAATATGGTCAGAAAGACAATCTTGAATCTGCTTTTTTATTTCATGGTTTATTTTTTCATCACCACTTGAACGACGGTTTTGATAATCCCTATCAAATACAAAACCCAGTAACCTATTTACCAACTGAATCTGCATCTCATCCGTAGTACAGTAAGGAATCATTAGAATTGGTAAATGAAGAAACCACGAACAGTGGCTTTCCAAAGATATATCGTTAACTGAAAGCTTGAACTTTCCATCAACCAAATCGTTACGAAAAGCTGTTAAAAGATCATTCCATTTTTCGATAGCGGCTTGTAATTCATCACCTTGTAAATGATAAAACCTACGTACCTCACGATCTTCTCTTCGGAATCTGGCATACTCAACTATTCCACCTATACAACGGGATGCTAATTCAGCATCTCTAGACCAAAGAAACTCTCTTACTCCCTTAGCAGCACAAGCACTAACATTAAGGTTCTCATGTGTTAACGCTGTAGCTAAAGCAAACTTCACATGCTCTATCTGTTCTAAATCTAGATCTAAATCAAGTAACTTAGGTAAGACAAATGCACACGCTCCAGAACCATAACGATCAGTCTTATCGTGTGTTGTTGTCCCATTCATATTGTCTGCGTGCATGAATATTGACTCTAGGATAATTCCTAAGCACCACTTTTTATCTTCATCGCTCAATTCTAAAAGAACATCACGGACACAAACCGCTGCAACAGTTGTTATTGTGCCAACTGCCATATCGGCAAAGTTGTGAATTTCACCTTTTTGGAGGGCGTTGAGCAATCCCTTAGTCGCTATTAACGCATCCTGATATGAAGAGAAGTATTTTTCTTCTAGTAATTTCTCATCGAATAGTTTTCTACCCCATAAGTTTAAACTAGTTACGGTGTTATCCATTGCATGCTTTTCATTAAACTCTTGTTGATCCAGCTTTAAATCTTCCGGAAGCTCTGATGAGCTTTGCAACAATACTCGGTCATTTTTCTTGTCTTCAACTACTTCCCAAGTCCTTGTATCGACTCTGTGCACCATATACCGAAGGCTTTTTTCATTCCTTACAGTAGCTTCATTTTTCAATTCATCAACAATTTTTAAAACATCATCCCTTAGCTCATTTACGAACTGAAGTCTTGTTAATAAGGTTTCCAATGACTCTTTTCTCCACGGTCTAAGTGCTGCTGCTCTTCTCTCTTCTATGTATATTTTCGACAATCCATCCCTATCAAGACCAAAGAAATGCATCTCATTCCCACCCATTTCTTGTGTCATTCGAATCAAATCTAAATGGTATAAATCTGCAGTTTTAAGTAAAGGCAAGGCGGCTTTACCTACTTTATTAGGGAAACCTGTGGCCACAGAAGATAAAACAGATGTAGGCATTACTGAATTACTAGAGCGAAGAACATAATCAAAAATCCAATCTATTTCATTATTCTCACCACAATTGTCAACGTACTCAACTAACCAGTTCTCCAACGCCATAAGAGCACTCTGTAATAAGTAGGGCAACGTAGACTGTCCTCTATATCCCTTCCAGAGGTGAGGAGATGCATACTGTTTAACTACTGAACCATCGTTCAGGGTTATATCGACTTGTTTAGCAACTGTTTCGAAGGCGTAAATAGTGTCTTCTTCATTGTCTTGAGGTTTAGAAAATTCCGATTCTGAATACTTTTGTGCCGTCACATTGCACAATCTAATAATGAAATCTAAGCCTAGCCTTGGCTTAAATTGAAGAAGATATTTGAAAGGGCCTTTGGCACCGCTTGCAGGAAAAAAATCTCGTTCTGTATCTAGCCCAAATGATTCCTCTACGTCTACTCGATATGACTCGTAGCCATAATCATCCTCTTCGGCTTTTTCCAACAGCCACTCATGCATTGAAAGTTTAACTACGAAGTCAGGATAAAACTTACACAACATAGGAACATTGAAGCCTATAAGTGCTAAACTACTCAGCTCATCAACATAACTTAATCGCCTAGGCTTTATCTTGGAGATGAAAACGTCCTGTTTCATCAATTCATCAAAATCATCTTTAATGGCTGTGGAAACTTTTAATAAAGCATTTAATATTTTTATTCTTTGCCCCTCTCCGCGGTATGAATCTTTAACCTTATCAAGGAGCCATAAACTTAAAAAACCAACTTTTTCAGACGCTTTTGGCAACTCATCATGTATATTAACGAGACTAGACCATTCATCTATCAATTCAATAATTTGAGTACGCACAGAGTTACTTAAATTATCTTTTTCCTCATAAATAAAATGGAATAGTGCATCCCAACCTTCTCCATATGGTTGTAAGAAGAGAGATTTTAGCAAGCCCGATTTTTTATCTTTTACCTGTAGTCCGTTGTATAGAGATATTGGTCTTTGACACGTTATTCTGAGAATAAAACAAAACCGTGTCAAAAGAACACAATCATCTTTAAGAAGCTGGCGCTTAAGTGAATTAATAAATCTTCCAGGAGAGTCATGCTGCATAATTGCAGCAATTGCCTCGTCCTTCCAATAACTCTCTATCTCGTCCGAAGATAATAAACCTTCTACAAATTCATTAGTCGTATCATCAAATTTTAGTTTCCTATACAGCCATAACCTAAATGCCCTACTTATCGCTGGTTCACTTCCAATTTTTAACAAAAAGTTCGCAATGTTATGATAATTATCAAAATACTCTCTATCTATGAAATCCTCTAAAGCCCAATCTTCTAAAACATCATGCATAGGACTTACAGTAGATGATTTTTGATCTCTGTAGATCAAATGGTCTTCTTCTAACTTTGCGATTACTTCCGGGTCAAAACCGCTTGCTCTGACACCAAAGAGCATTTTTTTAGCTCGCTCTATTGCTATGTTAATAAAGGTTGCTCTCCTTCTATCTGGCATCCCTGACTTTCTATCAGCTTCTTTTGCAACGACAGTCCGCCAAATTGTATCCTTAAAGTCTTCCTCAGTATCTCCAGTCCCAAATTGAGCGCCATTTGTTATGGCTCTTACAGCAATTTCAATAAAAAACGGTATTCTTAGTAATTCTACTAAGGAGTTATTAGTTACTAGTGATTTAAGTTCCGGAATATGCTCGCAAACTTGCTCGACTTGACTATCATCAAGCCCTTCAATATTCACGCTGCTAAATTGTATAGAGCAAGGCTGTAAGAAATTAAACGCGAGCTGTTGATAAGCATAATCTCGGCCTGTAGCAATAATAGTCCACCCCGACTGTTTCTTTATGTAGTGCAATAGCTCTACAAAAGTATTGGGGAAATTTAGCTCTAACACTTTTTCTAGGGACTCTATCACGAGCACCTTTTCTTGAAGCAATGAGAAATGACTTTCAATTTCTCCCAGGGAAGAGGTAATTCCCATAGAAGTAAAAACTTCATTTAAATGATTTTTATCTAAATCTTCGGCTCTTAAGTAAAAGACTGGGACATCTATATTTTTTGTTGCGACAAAGTCTTTAACAACGCCTGATTTTCCAGCCCCTCTCTCGCCTGTAACAAATACAAATTCACTATCCATGTAACAGTTAGATATTGCTAATAATTGTTCCGCTCTATCCACATGAAATGCATTTATAGTTGTCGATATACCGTCAAAAATATGCTGGCTTCGTTCGCAAAACTTGATCAAATCATTCTCAAATGGAATGTCATTTGATTTCTTAAATAAAACCTTAACATCTTCTGGTATATTATTTTGAGTTAAAACTCCTGCATTCTGATTGAAACTTTGAACACAGGTGACAAGTCTAGCTAAGACTAGAGAAGGTAACTCGTCTGAGTAACACTGAATCAATGAACAAAGTAAGTTTGCTACGATTGAATGCTCTGCGTCTAAGTCGAAAGGTAATATCTGAAATGATTTTAAAAATGACCATAATTCATCTTCTGAGATAGCCACTCCATTGTTAGCAGAAGTAAGTTGATTCCTAAAGACTTCTAACCTTTCTAGCTTCGCTCTACTGGTGAATCCTAAGGTCCTAGATTTTCTTACAAAGTCCTCTGAACTCGATGAAAACTTAGCCCACTCAAGTAACGGCAAAGTATTTTTAACATCAGTCTTGGCTAAATTTCCTGTTATTAACGCGATAGAATCTCTTTCCGCATCGAAACCTGATCCTTTAAAGTCGGACCAAGCACTATTTATAACTTCAGCAAACAATGAATCTGTTGAGTTACTAATAGTTATTTCATGCTTAATCTGAGCAAAAATCTTACTCTCATTACCTGATTTATCAGTAGCAACCAATACAAAATCATCAGTATTTACACCATCATATTTGTTCTGAAACTTTAACTCTTTAGCCCTCATATAGTTACTCAAACAAGGAACACAAGATTTAGTCAATAAGGATAGTGCGAAAGCTGCTTGAACTTTTGTTTCGAAATTAACTCCTCCACCACCAGTAGAAAACGGGTTACTTTGTTTTTTTATTTCTAAATTCATTTTATATTCTCCCTGAAGGTGGAATTTCTTTGTCAAACGGCCGGAGGACTTTCGCAGTTTCAGTATTAGAAGGCAGCTCAGCTCCCTCTAACGGAGCTTTATCAACACCGACCATCTGTATGCCTTTCTGCCGCACGTGGAAGGCGATTTGTTGCCAGCGACGTAAATTGAGCTTCTTTTCGCTTGTAGGCTTCTAGCTCAGCTTTGAGACGTTCAATCTCTACCTTAAGCTCTTCCGCCTCTTTCGTTGCCTGCGCTTTGGTCTTCACGAGACCACCCGACAATGCTTGTTTGGCATTGTCATAAGCGGCTTTAATTTCAGACTTGGCTTAGAGTGACTGACGACTAAAGCCAAAACGTTGTACGTCGATGGCAAGAATCACTAGCAAAGCCCTTCAAGAGTCCACGTACCAACTTCATCTTTTTCAAAGAATGCTCCATACTCAGCATTAACTTTTACTCCAACAAAATGAAACTCAATTCCCTCTTTAGAGACCTCAATCCAAGCTAAATTTGATTCCTTTCGATTTAAACAACCTTTAACTTCAAGTAACTGCAACCACTCCGGAAGTCGCGCTAAAGCAGTTTTTGAATCTTCTATAAAATTCCTGGGAATAACGCCACCGAAACTAGGCATGCTCAGACTGATTTCATAGCCTTCATAATTAATTATTATCAAGCCATGCTCAGGTTCTTCTTGTTTGTATAGAACCAACTCGCCACCGTCTCTGGAATCAACTTTTTTAACTTCTCCCTTACCGTATTCATAGAGGCCTTCCTCTCTGAACGGAATGATTTTTATTTTTTCTTCTTGGTACTGTTCTAAATATTCGTTCATACATCAATCATGAGAATAGAAAGGCTAAGATCTAAAACAGAGGGCAAAAAATCGAAACTTTTTATGTCCACTGGCTTGTCTTGTCAGCTATTGGCATTGTCCAACAACTGTTTAATTACATCATGTTAATTAATTCGCTTCAAAACATAAAATTCTGAACAAACCAGTTTCTTTTATGGCCTTTCACAGGCTCGATCATCTGATCAGTTTTCAGTGGTTGTGGAAGCGCCATGTAACCCTATCTATGCACGTGCCTGTTAACCTATTAGTAGGGTGCTTCAATATTCTCAAACTTGTACTGATTAAAGTCTTTGATAAGAACTATTTTCCCCAGCTCTTGCCTATCATCAAGTGATGCTCGATACAAACAGCCCTGTGAACACCAAATGATACAATGTCCATCATTCTCAGCCCATTCCCAGTCTTCACAAATCAACTGGCTACCACTAACAGTATTCTCTAGCATATGCTCATCCCAATAACATCCTTTACCCTCAGGAGAGCCTACCTGTTCATGAGCTATCTTTATCAGATTCCAGTTATTTTTTAGTGCTTTGCTAAAGATGGTGGTTTTATTCCACATTCTAAATTCTTCTGTCCTTAAAATACTCCAGCCATCACGCAACAACCTTCGGTAGTAAACGCCTGTATCTCCTGCACCAAACTTGCCTTCGGGAATATAGCTTTCGCTCTGCTTGACTAAACCTGATGTAATTAGTTTATTCCCTGGATTCGCGTATCTGTCATTCAGCCAATAGGAGTTTTTATCCAAAAACAAACCTCCGCCTTCCCAACAGTCCCCTTTAGCATGTAACTCTATTGCTTTTAACCAAGGAGCCTTTGAAATAGCAGTCCAGGATCCTCGTGTTTCAGAATTCCATTTTCCGTTCATGGCAAAGTAAATGAAGTATTTTCCATCAGGTGACATATCTGCACGCCGTTCGTAAATTCTTCCCTTCATCCACTGACCTAATTCAATGTAGTCACTTTTTCTATCCCACAAAAAAGTACAGACCTCTTTGGAAGGACCTCGCCTGAATATGACAGACTTGGAACAACTAGAAGCTATTAATATATGTAATCTAGCTGGAAATTTTTTAGCCATATCGAATTAAAGTTACCACCAATGTTAGAGGCCCCTTAGATTTTATTGACCACATACACTTTAAATGCACTGCTTAGTTGATAGCGCACAAGCTCTCTGCGCATTATTTTCATAAACTCTTCGTAGGTTAGACTACCAAAACCTGAACCCAGTGCACTAAATGCCACGGAGCTAATAGAGAAATCAACTTCACACGTTTCAAGTACATACCGGATGATTTTTTCCACAACAGATTTTTGTGTTTCATATTCTTTATCAGTGGCAACAGTATGAAATACACGTTTCCAGGGCATGTTATCACTAACGCTTTCTACAATAGTCCCTACTTCAACCTCATCAATATTTTTTACACGGAGATAGCGATCTAATATATTTTGAACTTCCACCCCGTATTTTTTCACCAGGGCTTGCCCAACCCCGCCACTAAGATGAAGGTATTGATTCGTTGAATACACCAAAGCATCAGCTTCAAAACTCTCTATATTCGCATTAATTTCTACTAATTCCATTGAAATCTAACGCCACACACAAGGAAAAAATGTATCAGAGGCGCTTGCGGTAAAGTTTGCGTAGCAAACCACAAATTGCTGTAGCTTAGTTTGTTCCGCTGCTGATTGTTATATGCGCGCTGCATTACTGTTCACCGATAGCATTCAGATATTGTTGTTTGATTTTACTGTCAAAGCACACGAAATATACAACATCGATGGAGTCATCTTGTGATAGCCATTTATGAACCTCTTCTACCGCTATTTTGCAGGCCAGCTCAACAGGAAAACGATAAGCACCACAACTGATAGCTGGGAAAGCAATAGATTTTGCCGAATGTGCGCTGGCCAACTTCAACGACTCGCGGTAGCACGATCTCAGCAGGTCCTCTTCACCTTTGTGACCACCGTACCACACTGGTCCCACAGCATGAATAATATGCCAGCACTTTAAATTATGGCCACCCGTGATCTTTGCAAACCCAGGTTTGCAGCCACCCAATTGACGACACTCTTCAAGTAAGAATGGTCCTGCTGCACGATGTATTGCCCCATCGACACCTCCACCACCGCATAACGCGGCATTGGCTGCACTAACAATGGCATCAACATCCAGTTCTGTAATATCTGCTTTAATTATTTTGGTTTCGCTCATAAATCATCTGTTACACAAACACCTTCATCAAAAGCGGAAAACGGAGCGACACAACCTCCGTTAAAACTGGTGAAACCAATGGCAATTTTGTCAGGCACAGACTTTTCTGAAGTCATTTAGCGCCTTCTCTACGATTGGAATGATTCGTTCTCTCTTGGACCGCGGTTTAATACCCGAAGGCAAACGACTTAACCAATGTCTATTCGGGCCGTAGCTGGCTGTTCTCTGCCTTGAAAGTTTCCAAGTTGTCGGCATATTTTTTTGGCTGATGACAGCCAGAAAATGCTCGACTTCCGCTACGGATGAAAACTCCAGTTCAACCCCCATAGCATTAACGACAAGAAAAGGATAACCCTTGCTGGGTATAGCCTTTGGCAGCGGTGGCTCGAATTCGTTGGCATAGTACCAGACATCATGATCCACTTGCTTGTGCACCCAAAAACTCAAAGGCGTTTCTGTATGCATTGGCCTATATTCGATGCGCCATTTCTTCATACTAAGTGACTACTCACGCCAACCCACAGATTTAACTCTACTCTCCAGTCCCCACAAACCCCACCATACGGGACACCAGATCTCCATCTTTTTCTACAAAATATTGACCGAATTGAACCTGTTCAGAACTGTCAGGCCCCGGTCCGCCGAAAGCGACAGTGACACGAGTGACACTGGCAACTGTATCACTTTTAATAACCTTTGCAGACCAACCTGGAGCACTTGCGTTAAACATGCCTACATAGTTATTTAATGCTGCGATTCCAATTACAGTTTCGGGCGTGCGAGGATCGTCGTACCGTATAGTTGCTGTCACAGAACTATTTATTTTGGCAAGTCGAAGCTCCGCTTCCTCAATTTGTCATGCTTCGAAGAAGGTTGTAATGCAATCTGACATATTCCTCTCCTGGTTTTACTTTTTATGTAACGCATAATGATATAACAGGATACCCATCTTAGCCGGTTTATTGCAGGATCACTCTCTCCATTCTGACCCTTCTGAACATTTCTGGTAAATGGATTTCATCCCTAAGCAAATAGCCACGTAACCCGCTATTTCCAAAGGCTTGGTTCCTCAGAGGTCAAATTACACCTTCAGATCAGTCAGAAATATATTCTGGTTACTTCGGAGCAAGATATACACAGCTTGTATTTCGTCGTAAACCTGATTCATTCGCAATTTTCTTGTTCTACAAGGTTGTAGTGGATATTCCTTGTCATGTTTATTACTTGATAGTTAAAGTGGATGTTCTTCTTATTTCAAGTTATTCACAACCCAACTTGGGTACTTTTACTCGCCAACTTAAACCCACCCAAAACAACAGCAACAGATGCCAAGCTCAAAGCAACAACCGTGAGCATATTAGCCTGACCTTCCGCTAAATAGAAAACATAAACACCCGTACCAATAGCTAAAATATAATGACTGTGCGTCTCGACACCTTTGTTTTTCCGTCCATAATAATACCCTGCAAGGAATGGGAAAATCATACCTACAATAAAGTTTATAATTTTCCATTTCGCTTTCTCCGGGTCAGGTGTATCTATATCAAAATCGCCACCGAATACCCTATTTGATGTATATACCACAGCAAATACCAAATATGTTGTGAAATATCCGCCCACACTAATTATTAAGCTTTTGATAACTGCATTGAATCTACTTGGCTTTACATTTTGTTTTTCTTCTACCACAAACTTTCTCCTGAATATTTATTGATAAAATCATAACAGGACACCCATCTTAACCATTGAAGTTCACACCTTCAAATCAGTCAGAAATATATTTTTGATTACTTCGGAGCAAGATATACACAGCTTGTATTTCGTCGTAAACCTGATTTATTCGCAATTTCCTTGTTCTACAAGGTTGTAGTGGATATTCCTTGTCATGTTTATTACTTGATAGTTAAAGTGGATGTTCTTTCTATTGCTGGTCCAATTCGGCAACTTTCATAAAGACATCGAAAGCTTCTTCTACTATGCCTATTCTTTCCATTTCAAATTTCTAACGTTCGCATTTTGGGCAGCCTAGCCATCCCAGCCGCGCGGATTTTTTGCGCGGCTAACAACATGCGCTTGTTAGGCATTTAGCCTCCCATTCCTGGCGGTAGAATGTCAAATTTTGGTACATCGTTAGGGAAGATTGCCCATGATGGAGCTGAAGATGCGTATATTGACATTTTTGGAGTAAACTTATTATTTTTTAGTGAGGTTGCTGATACAGAGTAAAAATTACCTGCTGTTACCTCAGCGCATAAAACAGTGCTGCAAGTGCCACAGAACAGATAGTTTACATCTTTTCCTGAACCGCCTGACCGCGTATATGATGCAGGAGTGCCTTTTGTAAATTTAAAATTATTTTTTAACACCCAAAGCCCAAACCACTTATCTGAGCCAGTGAGCGCTTGACACACCTTACAATAACAAAAAATAGAATTTATCGGGTCATTATCAAAGCAAAATTCAATGTCGCCGTAACTACAACTTCCATTATGTTTTTTTTCCATGTTATCTCCGATCTAGTTAATGCTTAACCGCCCGCAACACAGACGAGCGTGGCGAGTCCAGCCAGCTTGCTGGCGACAGTGTTTGCGTTTGTTAGGGCTTTTTTGCCTTTGCATTATTACGCTAATAGAAAACTTAAGCGCTCATCTGCTTTTTTTGGTGATATTTCTATGATCTCAGCTTTTACCACATCTTCTGAAACAAATGGATCATCGTTAACTCTAGACTGAATTTCTTCTAGTGTAGAATTGTGAGCAATAACCGACCCGCCAGCACCTGGTTCAATACTACCCACTAAAAGAAATACATCATCATCAAATCCTTTCTTTATCCATGCATTATGGCTATCCATGTACTCACTTGCTTTAGCTTTATTATCAGAGAATTTTAGAAGAACAATAAACATTTTATTTCACCCTTTGTGTTATATCTGATTGCTATTTTCTTGTGCACCCTAACGCCTAAAACTTCGGACAAGAAGTGGTCCGTAGCTTTGATCTGTTAGAATTGAGTATGACCGGTAAACCACTGTAGTTATTAATCCGGAAATTAAATAGATCGTCCTGATCTATTTAATTGTCGCCCCGAAAAATCTGGCGGTGTTACGCGAAACCCCAAATCGTCGGACCACTTGATTAATCGGGGCTCGCACTGGCTATGGCCAATGGTGTTGTCCGACATCTCGGTGCATCCCTGCATCACACTATTCACCCGACATGTATGCTTGCCGGATTAATAGAATGACAATTGTAACCGGAGATTCCCAATTTTTTGTTAACCTGGCACCCAGTTTAACGATTGGGTGCCACCTGATTTTAACTTTGTGCCGTAGCGAACTTGATCGTGCACGGAACCTTAATTTACTTGAATTGGTTATCCGAAGCGGTAAACGCATTAACTAAGAGGTATCTCTAAATACCTCTATTTAATAAAACCTAAGAAACAACAACGCTTAGAACCAGGATACGATAGAACACGCAAACTCGTTACTGCTTATGACTCATCTTTGTTCATATCTTTTATAAAATCAATAAACGTTCGTAAGGGAGTAGGCACCAATTTTCGACCAGAATAATACAAATACGGCCCACTGAAAGACAACCACCAAGTTTCAAGAATTGGCTCAAGTTGCCCTGAATCAAAATAGGGTTGTAACCATTCTTCGAACAAATAAACAACACCCGTACCAGCAACCGCAGCATCAACAGCAAGATCAACAGCACTTCCTATATTAACCACTAAAGGTCCTGAAACTTTTATTTCTATAATTTTATTATCTTTCTCAAATTCCCAAGTGTTGACTACCCCTGATCGTAACCGCCCCGTTAAACAAGGATAATTTAGTAGATCACGAGGGTGAGTTAGTTGACCTAATCTATCTAACAATTTAGGCGCAGCGGCTAAAGCATATCGTTGTTGGCGTGGGCCGATAGGAACAGCGATCATATCCTGCTCTAGTCGCTCGTCATAACGAATACCAGCATCGAAACCTGCATCAATAATATTGATAACATTACTCTCCGCCGTCACTTCAAGTTCAATATCAGGATAGGCCTCCAAAAATGCAGGGACAATAGCTGGCAATATTAATTTTACGGCGCTTACAGGTACGTTAAGACGAAGTTTACCCGCTGGTTTATCACGATATAGATTGACCATATCTAACGCAGAATCAAATTCACTCATAATAGGATTCATACGTTCTAACAAAACCATACCCACTTCCGTAAGGACAACACTGCGAGTATTACGATGAAATAATCTTACTCCCAGCTCCCCTTCTAAGCGTCGTATGGCATCACTTAAACGTGAAGCACTTATATTTTCTACTCTTGCAGCCTCCCGAAAACCGCCGGCTCTGGCAACAGCAAAAAATGCCGCAATGTCATTCATAGATGATTTCATTGTTCTAAATCTCGCACAATGCGTTCCAATTAAGTGGGATTGTCGCACAAAATTATGAGACCTAGAATAGATCATCTACCCACATCTCACGCAGGAAAATCATCATGGTTAACATTCAACAAGCTGGTACATTCAAGCTAGGTAATAAAACAATCAACCGAATGGGATACGGCGCTATGCAGTTGGCTGGCGCCGGTGTTTTTGGTCCGCCTAAAGATAAAAAAGAAGCCATTGCCGTTCTTCAAACTGCAATAGAAAGCGGTGTTAACCATATCGATACCTCCGATTTTTACGGCCCACACATTACGAACCAAATCATTCGTGAGGCGTTACACCCTTATGCTAAAGAACTGTCACTGGTGACTAAGGTTGGTGCTCGTCGCAATGAAAAAGGTGATTGGTTACTAGCCTTATCAAAACCTGAACTTATTCAAGCAGTGCATGATAATCTGACCAACCTTGGCATAGAACAAATCGAGGTGGTAAATTTTCGAGCTATGTTTGATCCATATGGCCCAGCCGAAGGTTCTATAGCAGAACCATTATCCGTACTGGCCGAGTTACAAAAAGAAGGTCTGATACATCACTTAGGTGTCAGCAATGTTACCGCAAATCAAATTGAGGAAGCCCGCAGCATTACCCCTATTGTTTGTGTACAGAACCAATACAACCTAGTACACAGAAGAGACGATGCACTTATTGATCTGCTTGCAAAAGAAGACATTGCCTATGTACCTTTCTTTCCACTTGGCGGCTTCACACCACTACAATCTTCCATTTTAGAAGAGGTTGCAATATCACTAAATGCCACAGTAATGCAAGTCGCTTTGGCTTGGCTGCTTCAGCGTTCAGCTAATATTCTATTAATACCAGGAACATCTTCGACCAAGCATCTACAACAAAACCTATCCGCAGCGGAATTGATTTTACCGAGTGAAGCCATTACCAAATTAAATAATATTGCCGTTGATATCTAAAAATATCTGCTTTAAACCTATAACTGAAGTAGGCATAAGTAAAACTACCCACATAACTCTAGGTGGCCTCTGAAAATAGGAATAGTTTTGATGCAGGCGAGGAAGCACCACTCGCAACAACGCAGTTTACTGACGTAAATGAGGATGTGAGACTGGCGCTGACAACCTCCTGCGCGAAAATAGGTCATTTTTCAGAGGTGCCCTAGATGAGTGATGGTGCTTTCCACTAACGCCTAGCACAGCAGCAGCTGGGCGTAGTGGAAGCATAACGAGCCTGTAGAAAAACCTATTTTAAGCGAAAGGCCCCTTCCCTCAAAATTTTAATTTCACAGACCTGTAAATTTAAATTATTGATATTAACAGGTTAATAAACCGTGTTGTTTTATTACGGCGAGCAATTGGCGCTTTATTGAACAATTACGCTGCTTTACTTAACTCTCCGTAGTTCATCCACTTCTCAATATTATGAATCATACAATACAACTGCCATTGTGCTTGAATACTGGTTTTAGTTCTCAAGCTAAAAACGATTTAATTTCTTGTTCACACAGAAATTAGAAAACACCGGTTCGACCACTGATATTCCGTAGCTATATATATTTATCATGTTAACCGTATAAGCGCGGTTTCATCCAGTCGGTGTAGTTGGATTCACCTGAGAGAAAAGCCAGTTATCTACCAACACCTTCTTCAACCATCAATAGCAATACCGCGTTACCTAACAAACCTTGAACCTCCTTATTGTAACCACTACAGCCCGTAGATTTTTATTGTTAGAATTGCGTGTGACCGGGAAACCACTGGACTTTGAACACCCTCCTTTTGTAATTGTTAATTTCTTCAGAAACCATTTCATATCTAAATGCTTTCTTATCCTTCCAAGGTAACGCTATACCTTGAGCACTAACTTGTGACTGGATGACTTTCCGACCCTCCTCTCGTGTAGACCACATTAAATCAACTGTAGCCCTTGAACAGCAGAAGAAAAATTTAAAACCGTTCCCGAAACGCACTCATAATTAAAAACTTCGTTAAAGGACCAAATGATGCCAGCATTTTAGTTTTAAACAACTTATTATAAATTTAAACTAACGGAGCGAATATTGAACCCTGTTCAGGTGTGAACAGCCTTTGGTACAGTTTGCACGCCTCTATGTCTGTCATAGAAGAGATATAATCAGCAATAATGCGATCTAAGTTTGATTCTTCTGTTATTTTCTCTTGAACAATGGTTGGTAATAAAGAATATGGTTTCGATTTAAGAGCGATGAACAAGTCTGTAATTATTTTCTGTCCTTTAAATTCTAGTGTCTGTACACTAGGCTGAGATATAACTTGGTCGTAAACAAATTCTTTAAATGAGCCGAGAATATCTTTACGCTCACTATCCATTATGCACTGAAAGTCTAGCAATGGACTTTCAAATTTGTCTTGCTTAAAAATTGTAGTTCCTCGAACAAATATATTAATAATACTACTGATAGCAGCCTTAGTGTCTTCTAACTTACCTGAAGCTAATTTTGCAGAAAGATAGCTTTTGTTAGCTGATCCCCAAGATTTAGTCACAAGTAAAGATAGCTCTTCAAGCTCGCACCTCAACTTCTCACACACTTTATGCCGATCTAAAAGCTGCATAACTAAAGCATCTTCAAGATCATGAACACCGTAAGCGATATCATCTGCACATTCCATAATACTCGTATCAAATGATTTATATTGAGATTTCAATTTACCTTTCACTTCTACCACGGAAGTAAATTGCTCTTTATCTCGGTCTGAAAATGGGTTTAACACCCAGTCCAGGGTATCTTTTTCCGTATCATGAATACACTTTGGAGGTGACCATTTTCTGATATCAGTCGTGGACAATAATTCTGGTTTAGGATACTGACGTTTTAACTGACTATGTAGTACCGGGTATTTAATAATACCTAACAAAGCTCTACGAGTAAGGTTATAACCAAACTCACTAGAGTACTCTCCCAACTTACTCAGTATTCGAAATGTCTGCCCATTTCCCTCAAAACCACCATCGTCATGCAAAAAGAAATTAAGTGTTCTTTCACCATTGTGACCAAAAGCCGGGTGTCCCAAATCATGTGCCAAACAAATTGTTTCGATCAATGAAACAGGAGCCAACCAGTCCTTGCTAGGACAATCTCTTTGATCTGCAATGTAATTAAGACGATATGTTATCGAATTTCCTACCTGGGCAACCTCCATTGAGTGAGTTAATCGAGTTCTAAAAAACTCACTTTCGCCAACCCCATGAACTTGAGTCTTTGATTGCAGCCTGCGAAACGCTAGAGAGTTGATAACTCGGCTTCGATCTATTCTAAAAAAATACTCATCTTTAGTATCTGAACTACGTTTTCTGTCACTTTGGCGCTGAACCCATTGATCCATGCAAACTCCTTATCTTTATATTTACTGTTAAACAATCATTATATGGTTATGACTAAATAACTCATCTGGATCCAGTTGGTCAATCCGCGATTGCTTCAAATTATTGGGAATGGCTTTAGCCTTATTTTATGAACGCTATCACACAAAACAAGAACGGCTCCGTGATGACAGAATGCTACCAAACTTCCTACTTATTTCCACCCATCAAACGCCGTAAAGTCGACGTGAATTTTGATGGTGGTGAAATCTCTTAGGATGGCGGCATGTTATTGCTCAGAGAAATCGACAAACGACTGGGGCTAACAACGGTAATATAACAGGACACCCACTTTAAAATAAAAAAACAAAAAAATGCAACGATGATTCGCAAAATATAACAGGACACCCACTTTAAAATATGGTATCCATAAAATATAACAGGACACCCACTTTAAAATAAAAAAACGAAACAAGGCAACGATGATTCGCTACTACCTTGCAAAAAAATCGAATGAATCAGGGTGACTACAGAACCAAACTATATACATCTTGTTCCAAAGCAAACAAATATAGTTCTGGCTGACCTGAAGGCGTAGCAGGTTACTTGAGGAGCCAAGCTTTTAAGTAGGATACTTGATGGCGTGATAGGAAATCAGGGCGCCAACAAATTCGGTGGCGTTCGGCTTAACTGAAAATAATCTCTGACTTTCTCAAACGACGACCTCTGCCCAGCAAAACACCTGAACTGTTTTTCAAATTGCTGTGTTAATTGTTGCCATTGTTTACCGGAAATATTCAGGCGGATCAGAATGGGAGGAAGTGATTTTGCAATAAATCCACGTTTGTCTTCCCAAATCGCTCTGCCGGTCCAATCCACCAATTCCAGGTAATCGCTTAATTTGAAGGGCAAACCTTCGGGCATGTCTGCTCTGGGATTGCCAACAAAAGGGAGTAAATCACTGGGTTGTTTGGACGCCTTGGCGCAAGTAATACGCATTTGAACGGAGGTATGGTCAGATGTTTCCGGTGTATCAGCCATCCTGGCTCGAATGGGATTCAGATCCACATACGCCATACAGGCGGCCAAGGCCTGTTCGTCGAGCAATGCTTGAGACTTAAACCTGCCCTCCCAGAAACGACCGGTACAGCGATCTTCGGCATTGGCACGCCGGGCGATACCTTCATTAAGCACTGCCACAAACCGACTGATGGAGGTCAGGGTTTTCCGCCACTGGGCCACTAAGGCTTCAAACGCCTGCTGTTCTGCCGGTGAGAAGACATCACCTTTCAGAAACCGGTGGCTGAGTGGTGAGCCTCTGTACAGACGATGCCACCGCATCACAACGTCTTCTGCTGACCATTGCCGGCTTTGGAGTACATTGATATGCAGCACCACATGGACATGGTTAGACATGACGGCATAAGCGCAGATATCGATGGCGAATATCTCACCCAGCCACAACAGTCTATCCTCAACCCACTGGCGGCGATGTTCGTAGCTAATCTGGGTGAGGGCATCAACTCCGCACAGAAACGCCCGACGGACACAGCGGGAAACACAGTGATAATAAGGCGTGGCTTCAAGTGAGATTTGCGACTTCCTTGATCGGGTCATGATCATACATCCTTATACTGATAAATATACAGTATCGAATAGTGCCGGTTGTTGGCGTGAATATCAATAGTTAAGATGGGTGTCCTGTTATGTCTCCGTGTTATGTCTCCGGTGATTCAACAAGCCGCACATTAAAAAGCCCGCGAATGCGGGCTTTAGGATTATTGAGCTTCAATTAATACTAAGCTAGGAAAATCAGAATCATCAACCCAAGCAGACACTTGGGTATTCTCTCCTTTCACATCAATCTGAAGAATCGCGTTTTCTTCACTTGTAGATACCGCTAGTTTCTTTCCTGGTGTGCTGATATATCCATCAAAGACCTGCTCGCACGATTGCTTATCTGAATCATCAATCTGATTCAATAACCTAATCGTTACGTCACCATCAACATATGCTTGTGTACCAATAGAAATACACTTTTCATTGGCAGCAACTAAAACATTATCAATATACTCTGGAACTTGAATATTTTTGCTGGCCAAATCGTATAAAAAAATTATCGCGTTCGGCACAGATAAAGTGACTTCCATTAATTCCCCCGCTTCAATTTCTCTTGCAAAACTTCACCGCCTTGCCTACGCATACAGTTAATGCAATGCGGATAAAACTTTGTTGTTTCACCAAGAGCCTGTGGAGTCTGATGATCCACTACGGCATTACCGTTTTTTGTTCCGGGATCTTTTGTGCCGCACGTATGACAGCCATGCTTTTTCATGAGCTCATTAACTTGTCTCTGCTCCGCTGCCGTTGGTTTGCCCATGTGGCCAGGTATTGATTCTTTCGCATATGGGCCAGGTTTCAGTGTCGATGCTTTCTCTGCACTCTTTGTAACATTTAATTTCTAACTAAAACGAAAACCTCTCACCTGCATCACCGCCTTTTAGAGTCTCACTCCAAGTCAAGCCTAACTTCCTAAGCTCCAAAAAATACTCATCATTTGATGGCCTAGGCCCATTTTGTAGTGCTCTTAAGAACTCGTTAGGCGGCACATAATTGTGCTCTTTTACGTAATGGTAAATTAGGTTGGGAGCCGCATAAACTGCTCCTTTTTCACCAATCACGCGAATTTCTGCACTACCCAATGCAAGACTAATTCCATTTCTCTCTTCTATAATCGTAGTTGTAATTCGGCATAAGTCGCATTCGTGAATACCTCGAGTTTGGGCTATGGAAACCAAACAAAATTCCCATAAAGTTTCCAAAAGTCTTTCTGTAGGCCTTTCGGATTCAAATTGGCTTCTAGCATCTAACCATCCTACGTTTAGCGTTTGATCATTTTTAAAATCTTCGACATAAACATAGGGTGAAAGGTCTACATATTTCGTCATCAAGTTACTCCAAAGGCCTCAAACAAGCGCCACTGTTACAAAAGGCTCCAATTACAGTACTATCATTTTTCATAACGCTTTGAATTTGCGATTTAGTCATATCATTGATGTTGTGAACTGTTACGCCCGGCAAGTCTCCAAACTTGGCAACATCATCGATTAAAAATTGCAATTCTTTCGTCATCGTACCATTAGGAAACCCATGGACACCGGTAAGAATGTCAACTTTATTGTTCTGGTACAGCGCGCGCTGAACCTCACTAGAGACTTGACTTTGAACAATATTGCCATTTGAAGTAACCAATTCTCCGCCAGAACCATTTCAAATATAACAGGACACCCACTTTAAAATAAAAAAAACAAAACAATGCTGATTCGCTACTACCTTACAGAACAAAAAAATCGAATGAATCAGGTTTACTACAGAACCAAACTATATACATCTTGTTCCAAAGCAAACAAAAATATAGTTCTGGCTGACCTGAAGGCGTAGCAGGTTACTTGAGGAACCAGATTTTGAAATAGGGTGCTTGATGGTGTGATATGAAATCAGGTCGCCAACAAATTCGGTGGTGTTCGGCTTAACTGAAAATAATCTCTGACTTTCTCAAACGACGACCTCTGCCCGGCAAAACACCTGAACTGTTTTTCAAATTGCTGTGTTAATTGTTGCCACTGTTTACCGGAAATATTCAGGCGGATCAGAATGGGAGGAAGTGATTCTGCAATAAATCCACGTTTATCTTCCCGAATCGCTCTGCCGGTCCAATCCACCAATTCCAGGTAATCACTTAATTTGAAGGGCAAACCTTCGGGCATGTCTGCGCTGGGATTGCCAACAAAAGGGAGTAAATCACCGGGTTGTTTGGATGCCTTGGCGCAAGTAATACGCATTTGAACGGAGGTGTGGTCAGACGTTTCCGGTGTATCAGCCAGACTGGCTCGAATGGGATTCAGATCCACATACGCCATACAGGCGGCTAAGGCCTGTTCGTCAAGTAATGCTTGAGACTTAAACCTGCCCTCCCAGAAACGACCGGTACAGCGATCTTCGGCATTGGCACGCCGGGCGATACCTTCATTAAGCACCGCCATAAACCGACTGATGGAAGGGTTTCCCGCCACTGGGCCACTAAGACTTCAAACGCCTGCTGTTCTGCCGGTGAGAAGGCATCACCTTTCAGAAACCGGTGGCTGAGTGCTGAGCCTTTGTACAGACGATGCCAGCGCATCACAACGTCTTCTGCTGACCATTGCCGGCTTTGGAGCACATTGATATGCAGCACCACAGGACATGGTTAGACATGACGGCATAAGCGCAGATATCGATGGCGAATATCTCACCCAGCCACAACAGTCTATCCTCAACCCACTGGCGGCGATGTTCGTAGCTAATCCGGGTGAGGGCATCAACTCCACACAGAAACGCCCGACGGACACAACGGGAACACAGTGATAATAAGGCGTGGCTTCAAGTGAGATTTGCGACTTCCTTGATCGGGTCATGATCATACATCCTTATACTGATAAATATACAGTATCGAATAATGCCGGTTGTTGGCGTGAATATCAATAGTTAAGATGGGTGTCCTGTGTTATTTGATCGGGTCATACTCATACATCTTTATACTGATAAATATACAGTATCGAATAATGCCGGCTGTTGGCGTGAATATCAATAGTTAAGGTGGGTGTCCTGTGTTATTCATTTGGCAAACCCAATTCTTTGGTAACTTGGCACCCAGTTTAACGATTGGATGCCACCTGATTTTAACTATAAATAAGAAGGCAGACACTGTGGACCGGGCTTGTTCAACAATGGAATATGTCGCGGCTATCGCGCGACATATTCTTATTTGTTAGGCATTGGTCAAAATTCCCTTTGATGTACGCTCAAAACCTGCCATCACCCGTGCCACTTTATCATCTACAGTTTCCTCCCCCTTACCAAAGCCAACAAACTGGATTGGATACTTGCCCTTAATATTACCTAGCATTAATCTTCCAAGCAGCTTAGACGCCATTGAATTGTCACTGAATTCTAACCTTAAGCATCTTCGAATTCCTGCAGCCAGTAGGTCCGCTATTTGTACTGACATGTCTAATTTTGAGTTCGGAAAATCAATGTCATCTCTTATCATTTTCCCAATATTAACGCCGCTCGATAATTTTTTGCCATACGCCTCTTCGATATACTCAGGAACTTCACCATCAGAATATATAAATGGATTCATATGATTATAATCTGCCCCTTCAAGAAATATCATAGGTTCGCTAAATGATATTGATTGCAGTATCGGACATATGACTTTCTCGAATGATTTCTCATATACTGATTTTGTGGTGTTCTTTTGATCAATTCTCCATTTGTATTTCCGTAAGGTATAGGGATCACGTTGAACATAGTATAGAATTGCCCGATGAAAAATGTCGCCAAATAGAGCAATTTGACATTGGAGCTGGGCATATAACTGCGGTGAAAGAGACTCTATTTCATCAGCCAGGATAGTTATACCTTTTTTCCCTTCCTCGTATATCATCCTAGGTACATTTTCACGTATTTTATTTGCTTGCACTGTGCGATGCTCTATCAGAGCATCATTGGTATTGATATGTGAATCAGTGGCTACCGCAAAAAGCACTCCATTAAGCTTGGAAAGATCAATTAAAAATTGAAAATAGTTTCTTTCCGTTACATTTTTCAATTTAATTTCTTCATAGTCATAAACACCATTGGCTCGCTTTAATTTCTTAAGAGCAGCGAACGAACGGGACTTAATTCTTTCCGAGAATACATAAGCAGCCACTACACACCATGAGTTTGTAGTATTTGAACTTACAAATGAACCTGATTCATCAATTGCAATTATCATCGTGTATATGTATATGCCTAACGCCCGCAGCATGCGCGGCTTTGAAATGGAAGCGAAGCCGCAATGGAAAAGTCGTCGCCGTGCCTGCGATTGTTATGTTTTCTTACGCTTCATTTTTATTCCGCCGGCTCCGATCTCGACATACTCCCAGTCGGAAAACAGGCTGATCGCGATCGTTCCACCAACAGCTACTATCAAAGTCACAATGGTTGACGTTGCTACACCAGCAAATGCTGCGACCGCCCCCGCACCAACTGGACCAGTTGTAATCACAAGAGGAACGGAGGCGATAATTCCTCCTACCGCGGCAGGCCCCCAAGATTTGGCCAGCTTTACAGCCTTTAGCTTTTTGACCAGATCACCATCACGCGTGATTATCTCGTTAGCATCAGACTTCATTGCTGCTTTCAATTCACTAATACTGGACACTTCTTTGGTCATTTTCTTAGCTCTCCGACAAGAACATAACGCCCGGCTCACCGAGCAAATTTTTGATGGCGACTTTTTTGCGTGTTTTTGAAAAAAGGTGACCGCGGAAATTTGTCCGGTGCAGCCGTTTGTTAGGTTTCACGCTCTAGGTATCCCGCTGCCATGAAGTTACCACCAACCCCTGCACCAACTAAAACCATAATATTGGCAAGTAATTCGATACCCCATAGAAACTCTGGATTTTTTACTTTGCAGTAAGCAACACCCAATGCCGCTAGGCCAGCAGACATTACGAGTAAAAATAGGCCTCTATTTTCTCTGCGCCAAGACACCTGCAAAAAGGTTGTAAAAACACACCACCAAATGATGAGCCAAGCCCAGAACGGTGTGGTGAGATTCAAAAACACACCAGCAACGGGAAAAAGAAACAACCCGAGAACTACGCTTGCAAACCATTTCGTTTGATTTTGAGTCATTCGATATCCTTGATAAAAACCTAACGCTTCCGTTTGCGGTTGGTTGGCGCGGAGCAGAAACCAATCCGAAACACGGTTTTGTTAGTTTTAGTCCACCCACGCCGCAGACTCTAAAAATTTACAGTAACGAGCCGTTGCTCCTGCATCCAATATACTACCTTCTCTTTCCCTATGAGCTTCAACTCGGAGAAAATAGCCTTCCAGTATTTGGAGCGCGTTTAGACGAGCAATATCTTTTAGAAAATCTGATTCCAAATCAATATCATCAGTCACTATTGCCGTTAACTGCTTTAGCGCCCAAAGAGCCGACTCATCATCAAAAGCCTCTTCAGTCATCCAATGATCTAGTTCAACGTTTACATCTAGATCAGGGCAAAGCTCTTCCGAATACAAGTTCGAAGAAATAAGTAACGCTGATATTAGGATAAGCTTCTTCACATTCACCTTCAAAAACTAACACAAAGCACACGGGCGGAAAAACGCGTTAGCGTTTGACGTCCCAGCAGCCGCAGGCTGCGAGTGATGCGCCTTGTTAGGGATTGGCTGAATGCTGCTGTTTAATTATTGCATAACAAAACTCGCAAACCAGACTGAAATTATTAAATGCTCTGAACGCCTCAGTCATTTCACCTTCGTTAAGAAAAAACTCCTCACAGGCACCACACCAAGCTTGTAAGTCATCAGGTTCGGAGCTGTTTTCAATGAAACCCAAAACACATTCTGTTTTTTGCAATAAATGGCAACATACGACGGCAGAGTTTACCGTACCATGTGTACCACATTTTATAGTTGAATTATCAGCCTGAGCCATCATGAACCCTAACGCCCAACTCAGCGGGCAATTGAAGCGCAGCGCAAATTGATCCGCTGCAGTTGTTTGTTATGCACTCGCACCCACAATTACGACTCTTACGCTAATGCATCCCTCTGGAGTTACTCTTTCTCCTTCCAGATCACTCACCATCCCTTCAGGATTTGAAATATACAAATCAGGATCATAAATAACACACCAAAGGTGGTTAGCATTCTTGTGTTTACGATAATGTTCAATATCAATTATCAATTCATCACCGACTTTAGACGCGTGATTCTTATTTCTTACTCTCTTTGTCTCAATGACAAGATTATGCGCTGGCAATAGAAAGTCCATTCGAGTATTTGAACCAGCATAACTTGGACAAAACTCCTCTGGACGTATATCAGATATCCATGGGCGCAACAATGCATGCAGCAAATCTTGAATGTCATATTCAGAGGCGAACACCAAAGGCTGAGCACCTTTTCTTCTATGTATTAATGGCTGCATTGCTCTCGGAAGCCCCCTAATAATTATTCTTAGGAGCTCTTCTAACGAAGAGGGTTTTCGACCTTCTATTTCACTTCCCCTGATCGGCTCAACATCGATAGGTTCCGCCTGTCCAATTTGAATTACTCTGCCACCCCTAAAATAGCGAAAACCATGCTCTTCAAGCACATTTACTAAACGTTCTTTTCGCTTGTTGTACTCCTCGACTGGATCACGTGTTTCAATTCCATGAACGTTACTAAGTGAATCCGAGCTCGACGAGGGCGGAAGATCCATGAATTCCTCTATTAGATTCCCAAGAACTTTTAAACTATTAACCTCTGGGTCGTTGCCAGCTCGTTGCAACCATGTTTTCCATTTTGTTTGGTGAGCGAGATCAGGCGGAGGACCAGGAGCCCCTGCAGTTTCAAATAAAGCATTCAATGAGTCATGCGACCCATTCAAAACTTCTGCTACTGCGGCACAAACTGCTACTGGAAGTCGAACATTGGACATATTTCTACGATCTCATTCTTTTGCATAACAGTTATTCCACGTCATCTGACAAAATATCCAGAAGACGCTTTTTCCTGAGCCACCAAACTCACTCAGTCTCATCAAACCTCATCAACATAGGCACACAGCCCATTTCTGTCAATTTCGCTCGTCGGATATTCGGTCTGGAGACGCAGTATCCGGAAAAATCGGTCGCCTACAGGCCACTGAATTCATGGCTTTATAGAATATCCATGATACTTAACCAACCAGACAAGTATCGTATTTTCAGCTCATTATTCCGGAGATTATGTCTTCAGACCGAGTATCCAGCGAATATCTGGATACTGAGTTTTAAAGCATGATTATTTATGACATTTATCGCAAAAAAACAGGTGTTATTTTATACACACTGTTTATGAATACAGTATCGTGTAAATCATGCTGACAGGGACGTGTAAAATGCAAACAATCGATACCCGAAAAACTATTCACAACGCTGTTATTTGTCACAGGCTCAATCACTGGTTTCGCCCCCTATACACCCCTCCAACCAGCACTGCCCCCGCCCGGCCCTATCAACCCTCACACTAAGCCGCTTGTATGTATTCAAGAATTTGTCACTATCACCATGAAAACCAGCCTTGATCATCTGCCGAAAGCCAAGCAGCACGAGCTCCAGACCATTTCCACCATCCTGCGTGATACTCTGGAGGATTTTCTGCAAGGCAAGACCGGGCGTAGAACCGAGTACCGGATTTTGAAAATCATTCTCTTTGGCAGTCACGCCAAGGGTACCTGGGTGAATGATCCGGAGAATGGTTATATCAGTGATTACGATATTCTGGTGGTGGTGAACAAGCCGACGCTGGTGGATGAGGATATCGTCTGGCAACGGGCAGAAGAACAGATCAACCGCAAGGTCACTTCTGCGCCGCTGGGGTTGATTGTGCATGACCTGGAAGACGTGAATAAACGCCTGCTTCAGGGCCATTATTTTTTTAAGGATATCCGTGAGGAAGGCATTGAGTTGTTTGCGGCAACCCCCAGGCCGCTGGCACTACCGGGAAATTTAACCGAAGCAGAACGCCGCGAGATTGCGCAGAAGCATTATGATCAACGGATGACGAAGGCAGAAAACAGCTTTGTAAAATTCCAATTTTCATTTGAAGCGTCAATGATTGATGAAGCTGCGTTCGATCTTCATCAGACAACAGAGCGCCTCTATTCCTGCGTACTCCTCACCTGCTCCAACTACCTGCCCAAAACCCACAATATCGAAAAGCTACAACACTTTTGCATACAGATTGACCATGAATTTACCGGTATTTTTCCGCTCGATAGCAAATTTCATCGACGCTGTTTTCGCCGCTTGCAACGTGCCTACATCGACGCTCGTTATTCGGAGCATTACGAAATTACAGAAGAGGAATTAAAGTATCTGGAATCAGAAGTGATCAAGCTGAAGGCACTGGTGGAAAAAACTTGTCAGGCCAGGTTGGTTTGATCTGTTTGTAGCAGTGCAAATCAACCTGAAAGCCAATCAAGTTTGTATTGAACAGTCGCGCATACCAGTTTGGACATTCATGGCCGGAATGATGTTGATGGATCTTTCTGCTGCCATATTCCCAAAATACAGGCGATAGCATTTTATATGGGCCCAAAATGATATCGCTATATTGAATATATGAGCGCTTGGTTTTTTATCAGCGTCTGTGTTAGCAATCAAAACTGATAAGTGAATAAATAGGTAGACTCTGCTTTACGGCTTAATTGATCGGCGATCTGCTCCATACCTTCCATGCCAAAACCACCTAAGGTCTCATTAAAGCCGTATTGGTAGTGTTCTTTCAAATCAATAATTTCAGCAAAGTTACTGCGCGTTAAATCATACTGGCCGATATTGTTACTATAGCCATCAGATCCCCGATCCGCTTCAAGAAAAGCAACCATATCATCAGCAAATATACTCGCTGCGCGGGCAGCGCCAAATTTGTTGAGCTTGTCCAAAATCAATTGCTGTTGATCTGTCGTTAGCGATTCGGCATTCGTCAACATTAACTCTCCATCTTCATCAACGCTGAACCCCCACCTTGCCTGACTCAGACCAGGGCTTTCTTCTTCAATAGCTGCCATAGCCCTGCCGATTCGAGCACCTAACTTATTCGCCGGGCTATCGTCCTGGAGCTGAATTCCAATAGCTTCACCTAGTGCAAAACCATCAGCACTCACCTGCGCGCTGTCCTTCCAAAACATGCCCGAAGGGTAAGGGCTTTTTCTTATTTCAAATTCATCAGTAGAGGCTGCTACCTCCGGGTGCTGATGTATTTCTGAGGAGACGGGGCTTTCCACTGCGTTGCCTGAGGTTGAATTTAATGATTGCGCCTGAATCGATGCAGAGATCTCGATGCTCACGTTATTGCTCCTTTATACAACGTCATGTCGTTTGTTGTGAAAAGCATATCGGCAAATACGTGAAATTCTTCAGTGCATTTGAAATGACTGATTCAAAAATGCCCAACTGTAGGTTATATGGTGAAACGGGCCAACGAGAGTAGCGAGCTTATCCTTAAAAAAATATCCATACCCCGATATTTGTATCGTCATAACAAAATATCAATAAGCTATTGAAGATAATCAGAGGCATCTTAATTTAAAGATCGATATTTCAACATACGCAAAGAACTTAGCAGGATCTTTCATTAATACAAATTCCAGAACGCCCCAGCCCCCAACCACCAAAACCAAACCAAAATGGTTATCTTGCATACATTTATTTTAGAACTATTCTTATCTTTCGTACGTATGCTGGAATCCATTTCCAACTGACAATACAACAACATTCCGACAGTATTGCCATCTCTTGATGACTTTTCGGACCCAGGAACAGGTTATTCAATCAAGGGAGTCTGCCCATGCAGCATCATGTAACTTTTGTTCGGCGAATTCTTTCCTTTTTATTTGTCCATAAGCGATCACTGTTTTATCTGCTCGTGACCATCATCACTATTCACCTCCTGTTACTGCTGGGAGGGAAAATCTATCAGCACCTGGATCGTGATCCGGACCGTGGCGCTATTGCCATAGCGGACGGGGCATTTGGTGAGAGCTACAGCACTCCCATTTATTTGGAAGATGATGAAAGCACTGCTGTAGATGAAAGCCAGGGCTGGTCACACTCTGACAGTCTCTGGTTTTATAACATTACTCAGGGTTCGGCTTTGTTACCTTATGACTTTTACCTGAGTCTGGAGAGTGCTGATTCTGAGGAAAAGCTGCGCTCCAATCGCTTCATTGATTACTATCGTTATCTGCCACAGAAGAAGACTTTTTTTAACCCGGATGCGCTGGCTGTCGGCTTTGTCAAAGATACTTACCAGGGTAAGGATTACATGGGTTTTACCTGTGCAGCCTGTCATACCGCTCAAATTAATTATCAGGGTCAGGCGGTGAGAATTGATGGCGGCCCGGCCATGGCCGATATGGTTGGGTATTTGACCGCCATTGAGAAGGCACTTCATCAGACCCGTTCAGATCCACAGAAGAAAGCACGGTTTATGAGTGCAGTGCTGGCACTGTCGAATGACTATAAAAACCAGGAGGCCGTGGAGGCTGATCTGCAAAAATGGACCAATACCATTCAGTTGTATAACACAGTTAATCATAGCCATATTGATTACGGTTACGCCCGTCTCGATGCGTTTGGCCGAATCTATAATCGGGTGTTGCAGTATGTGCCGAATCGGCAGGATGTCTATGAACTATTAACCCAGGCCACCACCCCTGCCGGCCGCTACCTGATTTCTGATGAGCAAGCTAACAAGGTACTTGAGGGTATCAATGAAACCATCATCGGCAACGATCAGTTTGCATTGATCATTCAACGATTAATGTCGCATGAGCCAGGCTATCCCGGCCTGACGCAGCGGCAGATGCTGATCGTCCGTAACGCTCTGTTTAACGAACCCGATGCGCCGGTCAGCTATCCGTTTCTCTGGGATATCGCGCGTTCGGATTATGTTCAATGGAATGGGCTGGCAGCGAATTCCGGTATAGGTCCGTTGGGCCGTAATACCGGAGAAGTGATCGGCGTGTTCGGTATTCTTGATTGGACGGCTAAAGACCATGGCTTCAGTATTTCCGCCTATCTCAGTGGCCAGAGGCATAAGCATAAACAGGTTGATTTCAAACACTCTATCGATCTGGTGAACCTGAAACGTATTGAAAATCACCTCGGAACTTTGAAATCCCCGCTCTGGCCAGAAGCGCTGTTCGGGAACATTGATGTAGAAAAAGCCAGGGCCGGACAAAAGCTTTACGCCAGATACTGTGAAAGCTGTCATCAGGTCATTGATAGAAACAACGCCGATCGCATTGCGATTGCCAAGATGACATCGGTCAACAGGATAAACACGGATCCCGCCATGGCAGACAATAGCGTCTCCTATCGTGGCAAATCCGGTAACTTCGTGAATACATTCCAGGCTGCCGGGGTTGGCAATGTTATCATTGCCGAAGATGCTCCCGTAGTACAGCTGTTAACATCGGTTACCAAAGGTGTGGTTGCAACACCCGATCCGGATAAGAATATTTTTCGGCGCTGGGGAGACTGGTTATATACATTGGTCGGCTCATTTTTCACCAACCCAATACGCACCAGCAGTGTTAAAGCCGGCAACTATGACCCGGATACCACCGCCAATCCCTATGCTTCGTTATTGTCCTACAAGGCCCGACCATTGAACGGTATCTGGGCAACAGCGCCATTTTTGCATAATGGCTCGGTGCCATCGCTCTATGATCTGATGTTACCCAAGAAAAAAGCCGGAGATCCTGAAGATGGTGAGTACCGCCCGGATGAGTTCATGGTGGGCAGTCGCGAGTTTGACCCGGTAAAAGTCGGTTTTCGCAGCGACGGATATGATGGCACGGCCATGAAAACCATTCGTGTGGGTGATCTCAACAGCGGCCACGAATACGCCGCCGGACACACGCCACAACCCGATGGCTCACTACCTCCTGCGCTGACGACAGAACAACGCTGGCAACTGTTGGAGTATCTGAAAACGTTATGATCCATCAAAGAAGATTTGGGGGACGACTGGATGATCACATGCTGCTGTGATCTTTAGCTGACACAGAATTTTGAACACCCTCGGCTTGTCCAACAATAGGATATGTCGTGGCTCGGCCGCGCGCGATATATCCTTATTTGTTATATTTTTTCATTTTGTACATAAGGCCTAAAGGCATAGTTATACTTCCATGCCATATGGCCCTTGTGATAATACAATTGATCAAATATTTTTCCTGTATCACCGCTTTGACTAACAAATTGTATATCACTACAAGAAGTACAGAACTTTCTCATAGTGGTCATCATTGACTTTACTTTAACTCCGAACAGCTCTGAAAGAGCTAAAGCGCTTGCAAAACCAGAGACGATATTGTCTGTATAACCAAATAGATGGTGGTCAATGGTTTGTCCGATAGAGAAAGCAATCGTAGAGTCTATAAGCTTACTTTCTTTCAGAGTGACTCTTCTATTATATTTATCCATTTTTAGGTCATTTTGTAACCCAATGTACTCACAATAATATTCGTGATTATCTAAGTAGTTCGATATCCACTTTATTAGCTCAATAGCACTACCTAAGTTAACATCAAAAAACTCTTTTTCTTTTCTATATCTGAATCTTTCCAACAACATATGCATTCTTATTTCTGCAGCATTTACATCAGATACACTTTTTGAGTACTCCAAAACAAAAACATCGGGTATAGAAGTACACTTACTCAGAGAAGATATCCTTTCTTTGGGGTCGACCTTTGTTAATCCAATTTTAAGAAGTCCTTTCTTCAGAGCGCTGTTGCTTGCAATATATATATGACCTTTTCTCATAGATGCCGATGATACCTCAATGTAGTTGGAGTTTTTTCAGTATACCTATCACAAAAAAAGTCAATGGAACGAAGGTCGCTTATAGGACACTTGTATGGTTCAATTTCATTGTTCACCGCTATTCCCTCACCCGTTCTATAGATAAGGTAAAGTTTACCCATGCCAATAAATCAGGAACCCTTGTGCTCACAAAACCGTTTCAGGCTCAGGTTCATTTGCACAAATCCGTCGGCGGCGTTCTGCGCCAGTTTTGTCCACATAAATCTGATCAGGAAGCCGTCGTATTCTTCGCGGTTGATCAAACGACAGCGGTGTTCTGAGATACTTTCCAGTTCCAGTGAATGGGTTCCGGCGAAGATGCTCTTCAACAGGAATTTGCCAAACCAACGGATGTTTCTGCCTTCTTCTACGGCAAGCACATTGGCTTTGAAATTCATTGAATCCTGATTCGGGAATGTCACGCTGATGTGCAGTTCGCTGCCCACTTGGGGTTTTCCCTGGATACGGGTTAAAAACGGGTTCCACTGATGATACGTATCGAAATCGAGCAGTACTTTCCAGACTTCCTGAATCGGGGCATCGATTTCAATTTCAGTTCTGACTTCACGTCCCATACAACTTACACCTCTGTCAGTAAAAACTGGTTAACATGATCCTGAGCGCCCTGCATCAGTTTATGGGCAATATCCACAACATGTCGGTTGCGCCATGATTCCAGCGCGGTTCCTTTTACCCATTGGTTAAATGCGCCCAGGGCCGGGCCACTTTGCACCTGATAGTTCACCCGCTGGGATTGTTCTCCCCGCAATGCCATGCGGGTGCCATGCACGAAGTACCATTTAAAGATCAGGGCCATTTTGTGTTTTGGAGAGCTGGCGGCTTTGGTGATCTCCTGTGGCCGGTGGCGACGATAGAAGGCTTCAGTTTCTGCCCAGATATCGCTGATCTTACGGGCGAAGATCTGTTCTTCCAGTTTGCTGATAACGTCTGCCGGAATGCTGTCTATAGCATCGTAATTGCGGTACAGCTCGTACAGTTTATTGGCCCGAACATGGAACAACGTGCCTTTTTTAAGAACCTGAACTTTGGCACCCAGTTCGAACATGTCACCTGCGGGAACGATGGCCATATCCTGGGGTTGGGCTTTTTCGAGCATGTTTTTAACATCCTCACTGATGCCGGCTTCCACGGTACATTGGTTAATGCTGCCGGTAACGACGAAGTCAGCCCCCAGCATAAATGCAGCCGCCAGTGCATGAGGGGTTCCGAGACCGCCGGCGGCCCCTACTCTGACCGGGCGCGGATATTCAAAGCGGCGGTTATATTCATCAGCCAGCAGGCGAATGGCTGGAAATAACACCGTCATCACCCCCTGGTCAGTATGGCCACCGGAATCGGATTCCACGCAGATATCATCGGCCATGGGAACCTGAGGTGCCAATTGTGCCTGGGCCGGGGTGATCAATCCCTGTTGCAGCAGGGAGGCAACTTTGTCATCAGGCGGCGGTGATAAAAACCGGGCTGCCACTTCAGGCCGCGAGACTTTAGCGATGATTCTGTTTCGGCACAGGGGTTTTCCATCCGGGCCAGCAGTCAATCCCGCCACACGGTAATACACCAGCGCTTCGGAAATACTGATGTATGACGCCGCTTCAATCACACTAATACCATGTTTGAGATACAGCTGAATCAGCGCGGTTTCTTTTTCCGGTTCTTCAAAATTACTGAGCATGTTCATCCCAAACGGCTTATCCGCGCCGGCCGCCTGTTTGATGTTGACAATACTGCGCTCCACTTCGTCGAACTTCATCCCGCCGGTACCCAGAAAACTCAGCATGCCCTGACTGGCCATGGCAATCACCAGTTCGGCCGAGGCAATGCCTTTATACATGGCACCTGCCACATACGGATGCCGGACCCGATACTCACGAAGAAATTCCTTACTACCCAAATGAATAAACCGCCCGCGCGAATTCATAAAACCCCTTCCTTTAACAGTTATTTCAACGCATTGGATCTGTAGCGTTTTAACAACACCCAGCAGATCACCCAGGAATACACCAAGCCGGTCACCAGGCAGGCCATAAATGGAGCTGTTTGTTCAGCCAACCCATACTGATAGGCTTTGATGACCCAGAAAAACGGAAAAATACCGGCAATCCAACTGAGTTTGCTGGCAGCAAAAAAATACAGCACCAGCATCGGCACCAACAGCATGAAGCCGGTGCTTTTCATCATCGCAAATCCTTCCAGTGTGTTGCGGGCGATACCGGCAATCATCAATGCCTGTAACGGAATCTGCCAGGCCGCCACGCATACCAGTAACAACAGGCTGATCGCATTGATTGATACCAGGCCCAGCAGTTGATGCACAAAATAAGTCATTACGATGGCAATGATGGCGGTAATCACAAAGCGGTAATAGAGATACCGGTCATTGTTCAATGGCGTTACGGCAATAGCCCGAAAAACTCCCTGCTCTTTTTCCTCCAGTAACTGAAATCCCAGTACGATGCCCATGTTCATCGGTGTTAGCAGGGCAATGGCCAGGGTTGTAATCCAGGCATATTGTTGCAGTGCGATGTCTGGATAGTGTTGTCCGCTGTAGACCCAGGCAGCCTTAACGATCAATGCCGTGACCCAGGGAGCGATGTACATGAACACCATAAAAGAGTCACTGATGATGCGCTTGGCATCGGTTTTGAAAATCTGTGTAATGACCATGATTATTTCTCCACCATTGCTTTGGGATAGGCATGACGCAACCACAGATAAAACACCACCAGCCAGAATGCGGCAGTGGCCATATTGACGATGGATAAGCCGCCATACTGGGCATTATCGGAAAACATCATGGTCAGCCCGAACGTCGGCATCAGGTAAAACAGCGGATGGTAATAAAGCTCAAAATAAGAAAGATATGGCAGCAACCATAGTGGACTGACCAAGCCGATGCGAACGATGAGCCGGCTGACATTCGGCGCATAAATAACCAGCAGATAACCGATGATGGCATAAATGGCGGAATTCAAAGCGCAGATGAACAATAGCTCCAGCAGTTCTGTCCACGGCACATACAACACCACGATCAGACAACTGATAACCGTTGTCACCAGGCAGATCAGAATCACCCGGGTCCATACTTTGAGGGTAAAGTTAAGCGGTGTTACCCCAAAAGCCAACAGCACTTTCTGACGGTTTTCGAGCAGATGCAGGCCCATACAGAACAGCAACGCCACCGAGGCCACATCCATGGATAACACCAGTCCCAGCACTTTCATGGAATAACTTTGCGGGACAAACGCCAGCACGCTGAACCAGAGCACAGTCACGATGGCCGCCACCACCAGAAAACCCGAGCGTGCCTGGAACAGAATTTCAGCTTTTGACAGAGCAAGCCACTGATTCATGTCAGACGCACTCCTGTCAGTTCGATGAATACCTGTTCGAGGCTGGCTTCCAGACTGTGAATGGTCTGGATATCGTGTTGTTTCAGCAGTTCAGTAAAGTCAGCGTTGTGACCAATGTCGGTCAGATCGAACACCTGTTTACGAACACTGTCCCGTTCTTTGTATGTGACTTCCACCTGACCTTTACCGTACTGCTGTTTCATCTGATACGGCGAGTCGATGTTACGGATCTCACCGCCAGCGATAAAACCTACGGTGTCACACAGCTCCTCAGCATCATGCATGTTGTGGGTGGTGATAAAGATGGTAACCCCTTGCTCCCTAAGCTCTTTGATGTAGTCCTTGAGCTTCATGCTGTTGGTGGGGTCGAGTCCGGAGGTGGGTTCGTCCAGAAACAACAGATCAGGTTTGCCCAGCAACGAACGGGCGAAATTAAGGCGCATTTTCATGCCTTTGGAAAAACTCGAAACCCGTTTATCTTTATCTTCCAGCAGCCCTACCCGCTCAAGCAGATATTCCGGTGAATTGGAGGTCGCATACATGGCCGCAAACAGGCGCAGGTTTTCCAGCGCGGTCAGCGATTCATAGTGGTTAGGCAGCTCGAAGCCCACGCCGATTTTTTCGTAGAGGTTACGCCCCCAGTCATACACCTCTTTGTCGTGAACTTTTACCTGCCCCTGGTAGCCTTTGAGCAGCCCGCACAGAATTTTTTGAGTGGTGCTTTTGCCAGAACCGGAAGGTCCGAGGAAGCCGAAAATTTCGCCCTTGGAAATATCAAAACTCAAGGATTTCAAAACCTCTGCCTGTCCTGTCTGATAGGAAAAACGCAAATCTTTAACTGATATCATTAAGTTAGCTGTCCGTTAGGTAATTTGAATCAATAATGGTCTGCATCAGCATCGAAACATTTACGATACCTGCCCTCTGACCATCGAATATCGTTCCATTGAATCACGAACATGAGTGACTATTCCTTTCGCGACAGCATCAATAGACTGGTTAATATAAAAGTGCCCTCCTGGCCAGGACCTGAACTCTTTCTGAATTGCAAAAAAGCGATTCCAGCCGACCACATCCTGTAATGGTGAGTAGCTGTCATCCGCCCCGCCCCAGATCACTACAGGTGTCATCAATGGCCGATCAGGCTCACACTGATAAGATTCGAAAACCCGCATATCGGTTTTGATGGCTGGCAGAAACAGTTCCATCATTGCGTCATTCTCCAGGATCTCGGCAGGGATACCATCGTAAATTCTCAGGCGTTGCAGAAAATCACGATCAGGCAGATGAGACATGGGGTTGTGATTGGCGATGTCCGGTGGACGGCTGGCCGACATGATGACCATACGTGGCAATGCCTGTTTGAGAGTTTGCAGTTGCCGGCACAGCGCATGCGCCACTCTGCCGCCCAAACTATGGCCAAAGAGGTACAGAGGTTTGTCAGTCAGCATCGGCAAAAACTCACAGATATCCTCGATCAGTTCCGCCACCGACTGACACAAAGGCTCCGAAAATCTCGTCCCGTGGCCAGGCATCTGATACACCAGCACATCGATATCGTCCGGCATGCGTTTCAGTAACGGCTGATAAGCCGCAGCGCTGCCGCCGGCAAATGGAAACATCAATAATCGGGCATCGGCCTGATCATTTAACTGCATCCGGAAAAACCGGCGGCGCATGGCGTGTTCCGTACTCATACGCCCATGGATTCCCGCTGGTAATACCAGGAAAGCGGATGTTTCGGTTGTCGTACCGGTTGCGCCTGTGCGACCGGCTGGTCACTGGTAAACACCGCTTTGACTTCGTCCAGTTTCGGCAGCGCTGCGAGTACCTGATCAAAATCCAGACCAAAATCGATAAAGCAGGCCACCTCATCGGTGCCGACTTTTTGCAGCCGACGGGCAAACTCGACACATTTTTCCACGGTGCCGAACATGGCCCGTTTTTCAAACATATCGTCAAACACGGCCTGCAACAGAATTTCTTTTTCTTCACTGCTGACGACCCGGGCCTGATTGCCGCTGATGCTCTTGTCATCGTTGGTGGCCTTTACGAACTCGGACAGATACTGCTTCATTGGTTTTTCCACCAATGCTTTGACTTCGGCATTACTGTCACCCACAAACGTATGCACCGCCGTCGTCACGATGCCGGCCGCCGGATCCAGGCCGGCATCGGCCCTGGCCTGCCGGTAGGCAACGATGTTGCTCTCCAGTGCTTCCCAGTTATTCAACAATGACAGGATATTCAGACCCAGCCGGCCGGCATCTTTCCAGACCTCGGGACTGGAGCTGGATACCAGCCATATCGGTATCTCCATCTGAATCGGCCGCGGATGCACCGTGACTTGAGTCATTTCACCATCAACACCCTTGAACTCCATGGCGTCGCCAGCCCATAAACGGCGCAGATCGGCGATTCCCTGCAAGGTGATGGCTTTACGATCCTGATAATTTTCAGGAAAGAACACAAAATCACGTTTATGCCAGCCGGAAGCAATGCCAACACCGGTACGGCCATTGGAAAGCTGATCCACCATGGCCCACTCCTCTGCCACCCGTACCGGATGGTGATGCGGCAGCACCACACAACCGGAACGCAGATGCAACCGTGAAGTTGCCTGAGCCAGCGCGGCGGACAACACGGAAGGATTGGGAAAGGAGCCGCCAAATTCCTGAAAATGACGTTCCGGTGTCCACAATGCCTGGTAACCATGTTCATCCAGATAACGCGCGGCATCGGTAATAAAACGGTATCGCTGCTGTACGGAAAAGCTGTCTTCGGCTGAGAACACAAATCCACTGAATTCCATCGTCGACTCCTCGTTTATCGATTTTGACCGGAAGACCGGGCAGAACGTGCATCTGCCATGTCATCCAGTATGGTTTTGGAAATCTCAATCAGTTTGCGGTCGTGGCAGATGGAATAATGATCCGCCTCCACATCAATGATATGCATGTTGCCACTCACATATGACGCAAACCCGTTGGTACGATCCTCTACGTTGATGCGCACCTCCGGCATGCCATAGATATTGTCTTTGGCGATAAATCCTTGTGTGGCATGAAACATCAACACCTCGACAGAATCTGCCAGCGGCTTGGGCTGATAGGACAACAATGCGTCATTATTGGTCAGAATGGTGTTGTAGTTGTTTTCCACCAACTGGTAAATCTCCTGGTAACCGAGATTGGTTTTACCGGTTTGCAGAAAGCGACTGACTACATCGATCTGTTGACTCAGGGGCATGCCATCGACGTGTTCCAGTTTCAGTTCTGCATCGATCTTGAATCGACGGCCAAAGTTATTGGCAACCAGCAGCAACGCCATGACATCAAAATTTTCCACTTCGACATTGGAAATATCGATGGCATTGAAGGTATCCGTATTCGGCATAAACGAATCGATCATGATCAGTTTCTCTACGGCTTTTCCTTGTGCGGTCAGCTGCCGGCACATTTCATAGGCCACCACCCCGCCAAAGGAATATCCACCGATGATATAAGGGCCTTTGGGGCGTTCGGTCTGAATGCTTTCAATGTAGTGAGAGGCCATCTGTTCAATGGTCGGCAGCAAGTGCAACTCCCCTTCCACGGTAAACTGTTCGATGCCGAGCACCGGACAGGCCTTGCCCAGATGGTGGGCCAGGTTCAGGGTAAAAGACACATCACCGAACAAGGTATGGACCCAGAATGTGGGCGTATGCGTGCCTTCGCGGTTGACAAATACCAGCGGGAAATCATGTTGCTGCGACGGCGGCTGAACAGTGTAGATCTGCTGATACTGCTCCACTGCCAGCATGCTCAGGCATTCTGTGGTATTCAGCCGCAATACAATGGCCGGCGGAACCAATACCTTGGCGAGATTGATTTCTTCAGCCTCGTAAGACAGCACGATCTCGCTGTCATGGGCATTGACCCAGACCGGGGGCTGATACTGTCTCAACAGGGGTAACGACCACTGCACCGTGGTCATCAGACCATCGAACCAGCCATCAAATGCGGTTCGCGGCATTACCTCTTCAGCCATCCGCTGAATTTCATGAATCAGCTGCGCCTCATTCAGAGTCGCCAGTTGTTCATTCAGACGGCCGGTCCAGACCACCGCGCAGGTATTCGCGAGTTCCGCCAGATAAGTAGTCTGTTCCAGTCCGGAGACGTTTTTGGGATCAATAAATTTCAGATGAATAGCACTATCCAACTGCTGCTGAATGGTCTGTGCCAGTCCGACGGCAAAACCGGCCATATGGCCTTTGGTCAGGATCACCAGTTCGTCAGCCTGAATCGCGCTGACATTGTTGGTAATGGCCGTCAGCAACTCCGCCATCGAACCGATGCGATCATTGAGTCGCCATTCCAGTCCGAACATCTGCACATCCTGAGAATGATTCATCCAGTTCAGAGCCCAGGTCAGTTCACCACTGACATCCGGTAAAAACAACCACACGGTGTTGCTGGCAGAGGTGCCGAAACGGGTGAGCCGGACATTGATGACTTCACGTTTGCCGGCCACGGCCGGAACCTCCGAACGGTCTGCCTCGACGGTGGTATGCTCTTCGATGTAGGCACTCAGACGTGCTACGGTCGGCTCTTCGATGATTGCCGACATCGAAATGTTATCACCGTAACGCTGCTGCACTTTCTGCATGATGCGCAGGCCGATGATGGAATCGATACCATATTCCGGAAACGCCTTGTCAGCCCGCATGGCCTCGCTGCTGATATCCAGGGCCTCGCGGATGATGGTGCTCAACTGCTGTTCGATCTGCTGCCGGAAACTCAAGGGCGATGCCGGTTCTGAGGCGCTGACAATCACAGCAGCAGCAACAGGAGCGGGCTCCGCCGGCTCGACAGTAACATTTGCAACCGCCGGGACCGGCTGACTGGATTCCACGGCGGCCACCGGTGCAGGTGCTGCCACTTCGGGCGCACTTTGCCGGGCTGGCTCAACCGTCTCCGGTGCGGCTGTGCTGTTCTGCTTACCAATACTGCTCTGTTTGCCGGCAGGATTCGGCCAATAGGATTTCTCCTCAAACGGGACCGCCGGAATGGAGATGCGCCGGCCATCATTCTGACACGGCAATGCGACCGGTACCTGGCTGACCCACAGACGCGCCAGTTTATCCCAGTTCTGTTGCCGCACTACGTTATCGACCACAGAGCTCAGATCAGCCGGATCCAGCAGCCGGTTCAGAGCGGTTTGATCCGTACCACTGACATATACTCCGGTCATTTCATCATGTTGCCCTTGCAGATAACTGTCCATCGCGGCCACCAGCTCATGTACATCGCAGACGACACAGGCCAGCCGGCATGGGTCCTGGCTGCGGGCGCTTTGCAGAGTAAAACAGATATCCGCCAGCCGGATCTGTTGCTGATGACCCAGCCACGTCCTGAAATGCTGTACAAAGGCTCGTAACCGGGTATCCGACAGCGCGCTGAACGTGGCAATGCAGGGGCCTTCAAAACCGCTGTATTCGGGGATTTCCGGTAGCGCTGCTTCCGTCACGATGACATGGGCATTAACACCACCAAAACCGAATGAGCTGATACCCGCTGTGCGTGGCAACCCTGGTGCGGTACGCCAATGCGTCAAGGACTGGTTGAGATACAGCGAGGAACGACTTAAGTCCACCAGCGGATTGACTTCCTTCAGTCCGCTGATTGCCGGGATCAGCTGATGCTGCAGGCACAGCACGGTTTTAATGAGTCCGGCAATACCGGCGGCGGTTTCAAGGTGGCCGATATTGGTTTTGACCGCGCCAATGGCACAGGGCATATCGCTGTCACCAAACACCGTTTTCAGCGCATTGATCTCGACCGGATCCCCCAGCGCGGTGCCGGTGCCATGGGTTTCGACGTAGCTGACCTGATCGGCAGTGATGCGGGCGTCCTGCAAGGCCTGACGGATGACTCTGGCCTGAGCGTGAAGATTGGGCGCGGTCAGCGATGTGGCCCGACCACCATGACCGACAGCGCTGCCTTTGATACAGGCATAAACGTGGTCACCGTCCGCCAGCGCCTGCGCCAAGGGCTTCAGCCACAAGGCAGCGCAACCCTCGCCGCGGGTATAACCATCAGCACGGGCATCGAAGGTATGGCATTGGCCACTGGCCGAGAGCATGCCGCTCTTGGCAAATGCTTCATGACCGGTCGAATCCATAATCAGATTGACTCCGCCGACCAGGGCCGACTGACACTCACCATTGCGAATCGCCTGAACCGCCCGATGCACCGCCACCAACGAACTCGAACAGGCGGTATTCACCGGCTCACTCGGACCATTGATATCCAGCAGAAAGGAAATCCGGTTGACCAGCACACTGTGGACATTACCGGTGGCCAGCAGACCATCCACCTCTTCACCGCAATCCATCAGCAGCTGACCATAACTGTTGGCACCAACGCCGACAAAAATACCGGTATCACTGCCGGCCAGATGTTTATGGTGATAACCGGCATCGGCAATCACTTGATAAACGGTTTGCAACATCAACCGGTGCTGCGGGTCCATCAGTCGCGCTTCACGCGGGGAAATCTGGAAGAATTCATTATCAAATTGATCGATATGATCCAGAAAACCGCCGCTGTTATACGTAGTGCCGGTTTCGTCCACGCGGATGCCACTGGCATCAAAACGACTGTCAGGGATGGCGGTGACCAATTGATCACCGCTGAGCAGATGCTGCCAGAAAGCTTCCAGATCCTCGCTACCCGGAAATCTGCCGGACATGCCGATAATGGCGATATCCCGCTCATTGGTCTGAGATTGTGTCGGCACAGACACAGCTGACACCTCAGGCATTGGTGGTTTAACAGCCTCCGCAGCGGCCGGCAGCGGCGGCGAAACAACCACTTGATCCGGTTGCTGATCCGCCAGCCAGCGGCTCAGTTGCGGAATGTTGGTGCATTGATAAAACACCGTGGCATCCACGTTCAGTTGCAATGCCTGTTGCAGTTTCTCCGCCAGTTCGACATAAGAAATGGAATCAAAACCAAACTCCTCGAAACGGCCATCCGGCTCAATCTCAGCCAGCGGAATACTCTGTTGTTCGGCAATCAGTGTCATGATTGTCCGGGTCATACGGGATTGATCTGCTGCGTTCACCATGGGACTCGCTTGTTGAGAGGTTGAGAGAACAGGTTGTGAATGTGATTGCTGGTCGTGCACAGATGCACTCTGCGGCACAGACGTTTCCGGCGTTAACCAATATGACTGGCGGGCAAATGGGTAGCCAGGTAACGGCAACACCCCCGGCACAGAACCGGAATAATGCCGCAGCCAATTGATCTCTGCCCCTGCCAGCCATTGTTGCGCATCGGTCTGCAACGATCCGCTCAACACCGAAACATCGGTCTGCGCAGATTGTTTTTGGGCTAACCATATTTCGGCCTGGCGCAGCAGGTCGTTGACGGAGTCGGCCACGAACAACACCCGATACTTGAACGAACGCCGGCCCCGTTGCAGAGTAAAGGCGACTTTGGCGATATCCTGGATATCCTGACCTTGCAACCGTTCACACAAGCGCTGCACCATCGTTTGTAGTTGTTCCGGTTTGCGCGCGGATAATGGAATCACCCGGTTAATATCATCGTGGTGACCACTGTCGGCGGTGGCCGTAACTTCACTGCGCAGGATCAGGTGGACATTACTGCCACCGGCGGCAAAGGCATTGATGGCGGCATAACAGGGGCGGTCCGGGTGTTCCCAGTCGCGCAGACGGTCATTGAAATGACACTGCCGCTGCGCCAGTTCCGGCGGCACCTGAGCACCGGGGCTGGGCAGCCACTGGCGATGCTCAAACTGCAACAACACCCTGCTCAGCTGAGCCATGCCGGATGCCGCTTCCAGATGGCCGTACTGGCGTTTGACCGTGCCAAGCATGGTCGGGGTACGCTTGCCACTGACATCGACAAAACGGGCAATGGCCTCGCTTTCTGCGGCGTCGCCGCGTGGCACTCCGGTTGCAGATACTTCGAGATAATCGAGCCGGTCAATATCGATACCGGCACGCGCAAGTGCCTGGCTCATCAGGGCCGATTCGGCAGCACTGTCAGGCGCGGCAAAACCGTCATGGGTCTGGCCTTTGAAATTACTGGCAGCGGCGACAATGACCCCATAAATATGATCGCCATCGGCAACCGCCTGCTGATAGGGTTTCAGCAATACCGCACCGGCTCCCTCTCCCGTCAACATGCCGCTGCCGGCACTTGAATCAAACGGATGACATTCCATTCCCTCCGCCAGCATGCGCGCCTGTTGCAGGCCCTGATGATGGCCGGGATGCAGAATCAGATTAACACCTCCGGCAATGGCCGCCGCACACTCGCCCGAACGAATGGCATCACAGGCCAGTTTGATCGCCGACAACGCCCCGGAACAGGCGCTGTCAACGCCCATGGAAGGACCCGTCAAACCAAGACTGTGAGACACCCGGTTAGCCAGGGCCCATAACCCGGATTCCGCTGCCACGGGTTTTCCCTGGGCCCAGTAACCGGCCGCCAGCTGACCGTAGTGCTGGTACATGGAGGCCATAAAAACACCTACTGCCGACTGCCCGCCGAAGTGATTTTTACCGGCCGCCAAGGTATCGGGGTGATAGCCGGCGTCCTCAAGGGCGTGCCAGCAGACCTCCAGCATTAACCGCTGCTGCGGATCGAGCTGCGGAGCCTCGCGTGGCGAAATACCGAAAAACAGACTGTCAAATTCATCCACCCCGGTCAGCCAGGTGGCGTAGTGATCGTGGTTGTTATGGCCTGCGTACCCGGCATCAGAATGTCGCCGGGCAGCCGGCATCGGCCCCCCCAGGGGACCGGACTGGCAGAGCTGCTGCCAGAAAGCCGGCATGTCATCGGCGTGCGGGTAATAACCGGCCAGACCGACAATCGCCACCTGCTGCTCAGGCACCCGATCCGGCATTGGTGAGGGCGTGACGACAGGTTGCTGAACGACGGGCAACGGCTCGCTGCGAAGCACCTCTGTGCGCTGAATGCTTTGTTGCGCATAAGTATTCTGCTGAGGTTGTTGGGCGGCGGGCGTCACTGGAGTGGTGTCAGAAATCGAAGCGCCGATCATGGCAGCCACTTCGGCGATGGAATCGATACCCGCAAGCTGTTCCAGTGTCAGCTGTGGATAGCGTTCCTGTAACCCGTTCAGGATTTCCGGCAGGATGATCGAATCCAGCCCAAAGGCCTGGAAGCTCTCGTGCTCATCCAGTTCATCGACCGGAATCTTCAGTACCTTGGCAAATGTGCTCAACAGATACTGCCGTAAGCCATCGTCCACTACGGCGTTCACCGCTGCCCGGCTGGATGACGCTTCTGCGGCGGTCGAGACAGTTACAGCTGCGGTCGCAGCGACCATTTCGGACACTTCCGCTACCATCACGGTCTGCCCGAGAGCTTCCTGTTCGGCACTGGAAAACGCTGCTCCCCCACCAAAAAACTGCAATTGCTTCAGCCCGCAACGCGACAGCGCCTGCTGCCACATGTCACAGGACAACAACGGTGAATGCGGCATTCGCCGCTCACCATCGCGGTACAGCCACCAGCCTTTGGTCAGACCGAAAGTCATGGTGACAAAGTCCCAGTTTTCGGTCACTTCATTGATGATGAGCCGCGCGCCAGTGGTCAGAATCCGGGTGCAGTTGCGCAGAGTGCTATCGATATCGGCAGTGGCATGCAACACATTCGAAGCCAGCAGAATGTCGCAACGTTCAATACCGGCGCGCTGGCGTTCCTGTTCGATGTCTGCCGCAGCCACGTCAAATATTCCGGCCTGAACGAAGGGATACTCCGGCACCAGGGTGCGCCGGGCCTGGGCCACGAAATGTGATGACAAATCGGTAAAGTGATAAACCAGGCGATGCTGATGCCCACGGATACGGGCCAGCACCCGCTGCGTGGTGGAGCCGGTTCCGGCACCAATCTCAATGATATGAATACGTTCCTGACCCGCCGCCAGCAACGCTTCGATCTGCTGATTGACCGCTTCGGCGACCATTTCGTTGCAGGCATCGGAGATGGGATTATCACGATACAGCGCCTGAACCAGCTCTGCGGATCCGCCCGGAAACAATATTTCGGTATCGGACTTATGGCCGGCCAGTAACTCTGGCAGCTGTTGCAGGCAATGGTCCAGCAGGCGGATATGTCCCTGGGCATGGGGATTCACCGCCAGCACTTGTTCACGACTGATGGCTTGCATATCGGTGGCCGCCAGTGCCCAGCCACCGCCTTCGGCGACAAGAATGCCACCCCGTTCCAGCATCGCCAGCATGGCGCGCAGCAACGACTCAAAACCGGGCTGCATCGACAAGGCCTGACAAATCTGCGCCTCGCTGAATACCTGACCGGCATGCAGAAACAGCTGCTGTTGTTGCAGCAATGCCAGCATCCGGGCATGGCAATAACGATTGAGTAACAATGCCTTCTGATAATTGAATTCCGGCTTCAGGGACGCCCAGATAGCCGTCAGTGACTGTCCATTTCCTTCTCTGTTCTGATGTGGTTCCACAACAACCTCCTGCGCCACGTTCGTTAAGTAGGGCTGCCATTTATCCATGCCCTGCTGATTGAGTTTTAACGCCACAATTTGCGGCTCATCACCACTGAGTATCCGATTCAGCACCACCAGACCTTCGTCCAGGTCGATGCCGATCAGCCCTTTCCGGCTCATTCTCTGGCGATAGAATTCATCGGCCACCACGCCAATCTGGTGCCAGAAGCCCCAGTTGATCACCCGAATGCCATCGAGCATCCGGCTGTAATATCCGGCCAGCGCATCCTGCATCAGTGACCCGGCCGCATAATTGGCCTGGCCCGGACCGCAGGTCTGGGAGATGGATGAGGAGTAAAACAGGATGAAATCCAGGGCCACCGGAATCAGAGCCTCCATCAGATGAATGGTTCCGGTCACTTTGACAGACAGCGCTGCCTGCAGATCATCGGCGCTCATATTGGCAATCGTGGTGTCATTCAGAATCAGTGCTGAATGAATCACCCCATGCAGCTCGCCGTAATCACGCAATACCGACTGAATCAACGCTTTGGTGCTGTCGGGCTGATTGATATCGCACTGGCGATAATCAAAATCACCCACAATGCCGGCATCGATGCTGGCATGGCTGCGACGCCCTGCCAGAATCACCCGGGCCTGACAGTGCTGTTGCAGATACCGGGCGGTTGCCAATCCCAGACCACCGGCACCACCGATGATCAGATAGACTCCGTGATGGCGGAAAGCTGGCGGTAGTGAGCTGGTGGTGGCGTGTTGTTCAAACGGGGCAAATTTTTCGGCATAGAAACGCCCCTGCCGCAGAGCCGCCGTACAGGCATGCAAGCGGCTGTCGGCCAGAAACAATTGATCAGGCTCGACGGTGGTGTTCGGTTCATCAGCACAGATATCCAGCTGATACAGATGCAAATGGCCGGCTTCATTGGAAAGCGACTTGGCAAAGGCCACCAGACCCGCGGCCAGCGGATTGAAATTGACCTCATTGTCGAGCACCCGGAAGGCATTATTGGTCAGCAGCAACAGCGTCTGCTCGCGACCTCGATGCCGTAACAGCGCCTGAGTCAGCGTCAGAAACCCAAACAGTGATGCCTGCAAGCGGTCCTGCACAAACTCACCATCGGCCAGGCAATAGCGTTTGGGATACAGCCCGGCCAGAAACCAGATGTGGTCGGCCTGTTGTAATGACTCGTTGGCAGTGGTCAGTTGATGCAGGGGCACTGTGTGCAATGACTGAATGAGCTGGTGTTGATATGCGCGGGTCAGGGCTGTCAGCAATTCTGTCTGAGCAACGCTGTCATCATCACTGCGCACCACCACATGGCGGCTACCCGGCCTGAGCACTTTCAGCATCTCCGGCTGTGTCTGCGCAACCCAGGTCGGCAGATAGCAATGCGCCAGAATACCGGTGCCCGTCTGATCGTCCGGCTGATCAACCGAGCGCGACACAAAGCGGTCAAATTCAATACCTGTCTGCCCGCCTTCCGTCACTCCGGAAATATGGTAAACATGTTCACCATTCTGCTCGGAAGAGGATTGCGGGGACAACACCGAAACCGTTCCGGCAACCACCGATGACGGCTTTTGCCAGACCCGGATACGGGCCGCCTTGAATGGAATCGCCGGCGTGGTATCGCGCTGGCGATGCAGAGTAAAAATACCCTGTAGCATGGAATCGATATAACCGGCCGGAAACGCATCCGGCTGCGTCACAGAAGCCAGTTCAAAACGCACGTTCCGGGTACCGAAATGAAGTTGCTTCAGGCCCTGATAGTAAGGACCATAATTAAATCCGACAGCCGCCATATCGCGATAAAGCTCAGCACCGGAACAGTGCTGTTGCTGACTGTCTACCGGTTGATCGCTGACAGATGATTCGTTGTTGGGCATTGCATCTGCCAGCAGGGAAAAGCGTCCAAATGAAGCCAGTTCATCAGCAGCATTTTTGATCCGGAAATGAATTTCTTCAGCTTGTTGCCGCAGTTCAACGGTAAATTCCAGAGCGCCGCTTTTGGCCGCGAGGGGACGCAACCAGTGCACCGCTGTGAACTGGTAGCCAGCATCAAGATCGGCAGCCACCATTCGCAATTGTTTGAGCGACGCCAGCACCATGGACAGATGACCCATGCCGCTCAGAATGGCACGTCCCTGAATCACATGATCTGCCAGTACCGGCGTATTTAATGGCAACTGCCAACGCAGTTGCTGATCGTCAACAGGTTCACACGAAGGCACTCCGGCCGTCGGTTCTGCCATCTCAGGTTCTGCCATCTCAGGACGTGGGCGATACCACAGTTTAAGCCGGGCGAATGGATACAACGGCAACGTCATGAACTCAGCTCCACTGTCCTGCCACAACGAGGACCAGCGCAGACAGCTGCCCTGCAACCATTGTCGGGCCAGCTCTTCAGGTACGTTGGTGTCCGGTGCCACAGCCTCATCGTCGATCTCATGATCCAGCAGCCGCTTGACCCTGGCATCCTGTTTGAGGCCGTTTTGCTGTATCTCCCGTAACTGTTCGATCAGTTGTTCGACCGACTGCGCCGGCAGCGCCAGCCGGGTCGATAATGCCGCCCGACCGACTTGCAGACTGTACAGATAATCGGCCAGTGACCATTGCGGCGATGGAGCTTGTAAACATTCAAGATGAGCCCGGCAGAGTCGTTCCAGCCCGGCGGGATTATTGGCGGAATACAGCGCCAGCGGAACCGCAACGGTTTTGCTGCGTGCAGTGGTTATCCGCTCCGGAGCCTGCTGCACAATCAGATGCGCATTGCTGCCACCGGCCCCAAATGAAGAAAGCCCGGCGGTGCGTAGCTGCTGCCCGGAAGCCGGCCACGGTTGACAACGGGTCTGCACCGTAAACGGTGTTGCGGCCAGATTCAGCGCCGGATTCAACGGTTGACTGTGCAACGATGGCACCAACGTTTGGTGGTGCAGCTGCAACGCCAGTTTGGTTAATCCGGCAATGCCGGCCGCCGATTCCAGATGACCGATATTGCTTTTGACCGAACTCAGCACACAGTGTCCGGCTGGAATGTCGGGGCTGCTCATTCGAAATGCCTGGGTCAGCCCTTCCACCTCAATAGGATCACCCAGCGCGGTGCCGGTGCCGTGGGTTTCAATACAACTGATCTGCGACGCCGGGACATTGGCATCCTTGAGCGCCCGCTGTACCAGCAGTGCCTGTGACTGCGGACTTGGCACCGAATAGCCGTTGGTGGTGCCGCTGTGATTGCTGGCAGCCCCTTTGATAACGGCATAAATCCGGTCGTGGTCACGCTGTGCATCGGCCAGCGGTTTCAGAATCGCAGCGCCGATGCCTTCTGCCGGGACAAAACCATCACCGCCCTGTCCAAAGCTGCGGCATTTACCGTCGGTGGACAAAAATCCCATTTCCGACAACGCCACATAACGGCTGGGATCGATGTTCACATTAACGCCACCGACGATGGCCATTTTGATACGTCCGGCAGCCAGCGCCTCATACCCCAGAGTGATGGCCGTGAGCGACGCCGAACAGGCGGTATCCACCGCCAGACTCGGTCCTTGCAGGTTCAAAAAGAAGGATATCCGGTTGGCCATCGACCAATAAGCCGACGACGACAGCCGCCGCTCTCCCCGCCCCCAGTCCTGCGCACTCAACAGCTGATACTGCCCGGAGGTCACACCGACATATACGCCGGTCTGATGATCACGGGGCTGCTCGCCACGGCTGCATTCCTGCAATCGCTGCGGGGAATAACCGGCGTCCTCCAGGGCATGCCAGACTTCCTGTAAAAACAGCCGTTCCTGGGGATCGATGCTTTCCGCTTCCCGCGGCGAAATGGCAAAAAAGAGCGGATCAAAGGCATCGATTTCCTCAATAAAACCACCCCATTTGCTGTAACTGAAGCCAGGGGTTTTATCGGGGCGGTAAAAATCCTCCAGCGGCCAGCGGTCGGCTGGAATCTCCGTCACCGAATCCACGCCATCGAGCAGGTTCTGCCAGAATTCCGATAAATCAGCAGCACCGGGATAACGGCCGGCCAGACCGATAATGGCAACATCGCGTTGATTGACCGTACTCGTAACAGTGGCTGGCGGGTTGGCTGCTGTCATCGTCGCCGGTGGCAACACTTCCGCCGTCAACGGACTCACCGGAGAAGCATTCGCCGGCGACTCAGCCGGGTCTTGCAGCGCGACCCGCGATAACACTGCTGAAGTCAGTTCCGCCACGTTCTGGCAATCAAACAGCAGGGTTTTTGGCAGCGCACCAAACAGTTTTTCCAGCGTCACGTTGAGGCGGGTAATAATCATTGAATCAAGCCCCATGGCCTGCAGGCTCAATCTGGGCTTGACCTTATGGGCAGGAAAACGGGTGGCTTCACACAGGGCTTCGACAATGCGTTGCTCTACCCATTGCGGATCGTGTCCGGCGGTCACGCTGGCGGCTGGTGCCAGCGCATCCTTGCCGGCTATAAATGCCGTGACCTGTTCTGACAGACCATGGGCAAGCAGATAATTACCGGCTCCGGCCGTCAACATGAACTGCCAGCCCGATGCCTGTGGCATCGGTGTCATGCCGGTTTCCTGCAACATCAGACGCTTGTCTTCGGCACTGATATCCATACCGCCGCCATCCCACAGCGGCCAGTGAATCGTTTGCAGTGGAATGTCCGCCGCCAACTGGTGAATCGCTGCCGCCGCCATGGCCCGGTTGGCCAAAGCATAAAAGCTCTGGCCGGAATGTGGCAGATAGGCGGCTATCGACGAAAACAACACCACCCCTTGCAGAGAATAAGGTTCGAGCGCGGTCAGCAGCCGGGTAATACCCTGGTATTTGGGTGCCATGACCCGCTGCAATTGTTCCGGCTTGCCGCGACTGATAAAACTGTCAGCCAGTACCCCGGCACAATGAATCAGTACCAGGCGCGGTCCAAACTGCGCAGTGGCTTCGACCAGGGCCGGTTGCAGTGCCGCGAGATCGGTAATATCTGCCTGGACATACCGCAGTCGCTCCGGAAACCGCTGTAACAGTTGTTGAGTCGGCTCGGCCGCCGCAGAACGCCCCAGCAAGGTAATCTTCACACGACCGTGGGCCAGCAGATGTGATGCCAGCGCCCGGGCCAGCTCACCGTTGCCGCCGGTGATCAATACCTGAACGTCATCCGCGAGCCAGGCAACGGACCCGGAAGTATTCACAGCAGCAGGCTGCAACCGCAGTACCTGCCGCTCACGATTCTGATAGCGCACTTCCACCTGATGGGCCTGAAACGCTATTTCCGTTAGCAGTACTGTGATGGCCGGCGACTCATCGCCCGGCAGCAGTACTGACGCCTCAAACTGCGGATACTCCACCCGGGCGGCACGAACGAAACCGGCCAGCGCTTCACAACAGGCGGCCCCCCAGGCTCCCGTTACCGACATCACCCAGCGGCTGGGCCGGGCGGATTCAAATGCTGCCAGTCCCTGTACCAGCTGCAACAGCGACGTGGCGATAAAGTCGAGGCTCCCGGCAACGGCAGCCGTCATCAGAAAAACGCCGTCGAACCGTTGTGGCAGATCCTCGATCAGCGCCAGTAATTCATCCAGTGACGCTCTGCTCTGCCGGACTGTGCCATCAATCTGCTCGAACCATTGCCATTGCGTGCCGTTCCAGAACACCACCTGTGCCGGAGGTTGCTGGCGACAAGCTTCAAGCTGTTGCCAGTCGTCAGTAATCAACAGCACTGGTCTGGTCTGCTGCCGGGGCTGGCCAGCCACCGCTTGCCACTGTGGCCGGTACATGATCGGTTCACCCTGACTGGCATCACCCTGCTGCTGAAGTTGTTTTAGTCGGCTGACAGCCTGTTCCACTGTTAACTCACCCGACTTTACCGCCGCCAGAATGGCGTCTTTATCGATCATTCCCATAGCTGTACCAATTCTGCTGTTTGCGTGTTCTGAGCGGTTCATAACTGAATCGCCTCAGAGGATTCGTCCAGGTCCACTTCTCCGTGGGCCAGACGTTCAAGTACTTCGCGCCAATGCTGTTCTTCGTCAATCGGCTGCGCCTGTATGACCGCATTGACGGCAACGTCATGCCAGTAACGTTCACCACCAAACGGCCGGCTCGGAACCGTCAGCCGCCGGGCCGGACGCTCAACCCGCAACGCTGACGGCCAGTCGTCGGTCGAACCCTGTAACCAGTCCTGCAACCGCGCATCCGTGGCTTCGGTGACACTGTGATCACCGGACAGATACGACGCGAGCTGCCGGCAGAATCCGGCGCAGTCCTGCACTTTGAACACCACCCGCGACTCACGGGCGTCGTGCACCGATTGCAACACGTAGGCGAGCTGGCTGACCGTCGGCCACTGTGAGGTTGGTAAAGCCATGAAAAACCGTTGCAGGGTTTGCAGATACTGTTGCAGCAAGGCATCGTCATGGGCACTGACGGGTAAATAGAAGTCGCCGGATTCAGGCAGCAAATCTGATGGCAGAGCATCGTCCATGGCCTGAATCACCATGTGCGCATTGGTACCGCCAAAACCAAACGAACTCAGCGCGGCAATGCGCGGACGGTTACTGTCAACCGGCCACGGCTGTGGCTGATCAAGCAGATACAACGGGCTGTCGGCGAGATCCAGGTAAGGATTGGCACGGGTGAAACCGGCGATGGCGGGCAACTGCTGCTGGCGCATGCACAGCAGGATCTTGATCAGACCGGCCACTCCGGCAGCACTTTCAAGATGCCCGATATTGGCTTTCAACGCGCCAATACCGATAGAGGGTGTGGTTGCCGGCGTCGACGACAATTCCCGACAGGCTTTTTTCAGGCCTTCGATCTCGATGGGGTCGCCCAGTGAGGTACCGGTACCGTGGGCTTCGATATAGTCCACATCCGCTGGCTGCACACCGGCCTGTCGCCAGACCTGTTGTACCAGTGCGGCCTGAGCGGTGGGATTGGGTACGCTCAGAGACCGCACCCGACCGCCGTGATTGACCCCGGACGCCCGAATCACTGCCAGCACTTCATCACCGTCCCGGCGGGCCTGCGCCAGAGGCTTCAGCATCACTACGCCGTAACCTTCGCCACGGACATAACCATCGGCCTGATCGGAAAAGGAATGACAACGCCCGGTCGGAGATAAAAACCCGGATTGCCCGAACGCCACGAACAATTCTTCGGTCAGGGTCAGATTGACACCGCCGGCCAGGGCAAAATCGCATTCACCCTGCTGCAACGCCGTCATCGCCCGATGAATGGATACCAGCGAACTGGAACAGGCGGTATCGACGATTTCACTCGGCCCCGTCAGCCCGAGGAAATAAGACACCCGGTTGGCCACCACGGTATGGGCCAGACCGGAAGCAACATGCATGCTGCGGGACTGACCGGCACGATCCGCCACATGGGAATAATCCAGCGCACTGACACCGGCAAACACACCACCACGCTGACCATTCAGCGCCGCAGGAGAATAACCGGCGTGCTCCAGGGCCTGATAACAACCGACCAGGAACAGCCGCTGCTGTGGGTCCATGGCCTCTGCTTCACGCGGGGAAATACCAAAAAAGGTTGGATCAAAACGCGCCACATGATCGATAAAACCGCCCCATTTGCAGTTGGTTTTGCCGTCATCAAGGGTCGGATCACCGTAAATCTGACGCCAGTCGAACCGTTCCGCCGGCACTTCCCGGACGCCACACTCACCAGCCTGAATCAGCTGCCACAGCGCCTCGACATCTGCCGCCGTGGCAAACTGGCCGGCCATGCCGATGATCGCTATTGATCGCTCATCGGCATGGTTGTCGGTCGCATCCGGCTGTTGTTCAACAGCGCCGGCCTGAGCAGACTCACCGCGACTGACAAAATAGGCAGTCAACTCGGCAATGGTCTTGTATTCATACAGCAAGGTTTTGCTGACCGGACCGAAATGGTCCGCGAGGCGGTCCACTAAGGCCAGTCCGGTAATCGAATCGATGAGCATCTCATCAAAGTAACGGTCCGGGGTCTCAGCTGTGACCGGTTGCCGGGTGACTTCGGCAAATACCTGTCTGATCACCTGCCGGACATCGGCGTCGTTCATGACAGCAGTCAACGTGGCGGCAGCTGCCGGTGCGGCCACCTGCCGGGGGATTGCATCTGCTGCCGGGGATACCGCCGCACCGTCATCGGGCCAGCAACGGGTCGGCGCAAAGGCATATCCGGGCAGATGCAGAATGCGATGGCCAGTGGCCGGCAGCAGAGCCCGGATGGCCTCTCCGTGCAACCACTTCGCAGCGACATCGGCATGCTGCCAGCCGCTGACGTCAATCGGCTGATCAGAACTCTGTAGCGGACCGGAACGGTCGGTCAGCCATTGCTGCAAGGCCTGCTGCAACGACTGCGCATCCCCGGCTTCAACCACCGCGCGATCATCATGGACATGGCGATGGTGCAGCAGTGTCATGGCCACATCGTGCAGATTGAGGCTGGACGGTTGCTGCTCCAGCCACTGGCTGAATCGACCAATGGTCTGTTGCAGGCTCTCAGTCGTGGCCGCCGACCAGACAAACAGCAATGGTCCTTGAGATGCCAGGGCTGTCGCCGGTAACGGCGGACGACCAGCAAGCAAGGCATGGGCGTTGACGCCACCGAAACCAAAACTGCTGACCCCGGCAATACGAGCCTGATGCGCCGGCCAGTTTTCGTTGTGCTGCTGCACGTAAAACGGCGTATCAGCCAGTTTGATGTGTGGATTCAAATGTTTGAAATGAAGGTTGCCAGGGCGTTTTTCGTGATACAGCGCCAGCGCGGTACGGATGATACCGGCGATACCGGCAGCCGATTCCAGGTGGCCGATATGGGTTTTCACAGTGCCAAGACCACAGCGCGACGGCCAGCGGCCAAGAGCAGAAAACGCCAGCTTCAGGGCATTGATTTCAATCGGATCACCGAGTTCCGTGGCGGTGCCGTGGCACTCGATATAGTGCAGCGCCTCCAGATCGACATCAGCCTGGGCATAAATCCGTTGCAGCAACTCACTCTGCGCCACCGCACTCGGTGCCGTCAGGCTCTGACCTTTGCCATTATGATTGATCGCAGTGGTGTTCAAGTTGGCATAGGGTGCGGCCACCGGCATATCTACGCGGTCACTTTTCAGCAATACCACTCCCACGCCTTCACCGCGCACATAGCCATTGGCCTGCTGATCAAACGTGAAGCAGCGTTGATCGGGCGACAGCATGCCAGCATCTTCACAGGCTTTGAAACTGTCACGACTCAACAGCAGGTTAACACCCCCGACGATGGCCCAGTCGCAATCGCCATCGGCCATGGCCTTACGGGCCCGGTGCAGCGCCACCAGCGAACTGGAACAACCGGTATCCACGGTCTCACTCGGCCCGGTCCAGTTAAAGAAATACGACAGGCTGTTGGCCGCCATGGACATGGACGTACCGCTGACGTTATGGCCGTTATGACGCTTGCAGGCCGCCAGCACCTCGCGATATTCAATATTGGAAATGCCGATGAAGACCCCGACTTTGCCACCATTTAACTGCTCAGGCACCACGCCGGCATCTTCCAGGGCATGCCAGCAGCATTGCAGCAGTAACCGCTGCTGCGGATCGGTCTGCTCTGCCTGACCCTGGGTCATATTGAAAAATGCGGGGTCAAAGCATTCCACCTGATCGATAAAACCACCGCCCTGATGACGAGGCTGTTGTTGTCCGACCATTCGGGACGGAAACTCAGCGGCAATACAATCCACTCCGGCCAACTGGTTCTGCCAGAACTGTTGCAGCGATTCCGCCCCCGGAAACCGGGCGGCCATGCCGACAATCTCGACGGCGCCAGCATCACTTCTGACGCTCTCAGTGCTGACGGTGGTATCTGCCCTGGCGGTCGCAGCCGCTGCCAGATGGACGCTGCGTGGACGATGAGGGGTTTGTCCGTATTGCTGTTGCAGATAGGCCAGATAGTCACCGAGGGTACGATAGCTGTAGAGATCAGCGCCGGAGACATCGATGCCGAAACGTTGCTGCAACTGCCGGGTCAGTTCGATCACGGTGATGGATTCAAAACCCAGATCGGTCAGGCTGACATCGGGATCAGGACGTTGTGACAACTGCAATACCTGCATGATGAGATCCACCAGCTCATCGACCAGGCCATCCACCGTCACTACGGCCGGTGCCTCCGCGGGCTGCATCAGTGCGGCCACCGCCGGATTCAGACGACAGGAAAACACGGCATCATCCAGCACCGACTGTATTTTTGACTGATCACCGTAAGCAATCAGGGTGACCGGCTGATCCGGACAGGCAACAACCTGATCGATGGCCCGCAACCCGGCATCGGCGGTCAATGGTTCAAAGCCGGTCTGCTGCATGATGATGCGCAGAGTCACTTCATCAGTCTGCATGCCGCCTTCCTGCCAGTACGGAAACTGCAGGCTGTACACCTGCATTCCCTGGGCATTGAGGGCTTCGCATTTGGCATCCATGAAGGCATTGGCCATGGCGTAGTCGGCCAGCTGGGAACTGGGCAGACAGGCGGAAATCGACGAAAACGCAAAAATGGCCGGCGCGGGTTCGAGCTGGCGCACGGCTTCAAGCAGATGCTCCAGCCCAAGGATCTTGCTGGCACAGATATCACTGAAATTCGCTGCGGTTTTATCCGCCAGCGGTCCTTCATGCAAACTGCCGGCAGCATGCAGAATGGCGTCGATCTGGCCAAAACGCTGACAACCATAGGTCACCGCACCGATGACCGCTTCGGGGTCGGTTACGTCCACCTGCAAATACACCGCATCGTGACCGCTGCCACTGAGCTGACGACAGACCGACTGACTGTGATCACTGACGGCACTGCGGCCGATCATGATCAGATTGGCCTGATACTCACTGGCCAGATACTGGCACAGCAACTGGCCGATACTGCCCAGCCCGCCAGTCACCAGATAGCAGCCATGGCGGATAAAACCGTGGGGATTGCGCTGATCATCATGGTTGATCAGATGTTTATGGACGTATCCGCGCTGGCGGTTGCGGTAGCTGACGCAGGTCGGCGCCTCATCGGCAAACAGTTCACGGCAGATATCGGCATAGGATTTGGTACCGAAGACACAGCGCATAGACAAACCCGGACGCGCGCCCGACACGGCATGCGCCAGACCAGACATCATCCGGTGACTGGCCGGCGTCGGCAGCTGCAAAGAAACATACAGTAGCTCGATGACCGCCTCGCCCATATCGCTCAGCAATCTTTGCAGCATGATCATCACCGGCATCATGTCTCCCTGATCGAGCGCCCGACGATCCTGCTCACCGGCCAGATAGAGAATCTTCACCACCTGACCGGCTACCGGCGCGATACCGGACAGAGGCCGTTGCGGATCCAGCACGGAAACCGGCACATTCAGTTTGCGGCCGTTAATCTGATCACGGATGGCGTTAATTGCCTCACCACTGCAAAGCAGTATCGTACCTTCCGCCACACTCATGCTGTCGGTGCGCAAGGCAACCCATTCATCACGGTATAACGCCAGTTGCGTCTGTCGTGTCACCGGCAATACCGGAGCGGGTGACTCTGCGTGATCATGTTCCTGGTACCAGCACAGTTCGCCGTCGAACGCATAACCGGGCAAGCGGCACAGAGGACCGGGCTCCATAGCTACAGGCAGATCTTCGGTCAGCCACCGGCGAGCCTGTTGTTCCAGTTCGGCCGATCCCTGACCGATCAGCCCGGGAGTCAGGTTCTGATCAACAAACTGTTCCAGCAGCCGGGCCAGCTGCGCGGTTGAATCGGCCATAAACACAACCCGTTCATGAAAGGTCTCACGACCCACAGCCAGAGTCCGGGCAATGGCCGCCAGCGACAGCGGTTCAATGGCCTGTTCAATATGGTGTTGCAGCCGCTGAGCCTGCTGATACAAAGACGTCTGCGTTCTGGCGCTCAGCATCAATAATTGTGGTTGACCATCATCCACCGGCAATGGCGGATGGGCCTGTTCGCCACGCAACACCACATGGGCATTGGCGCCACCGAAGCCGAAGGAACTGACGGCCGCCACCCGCTGCTCGCGGATCGCTTCCCATGGGTGTCCCGTTAGCGGGATAGACAGTGATTCGGGCAGTTGAATTTTCGGGTTCAAATGCTGGAACGCCGGTTGTGCCGGTAACCAGCCATGGTGAATCATCAGTGCGGTTTTGATCAGTCCGGTCAACCCGGCGGCAGCTTCGGTGTGACCGATACAGGCTTTCACGCTACCGAGCGCGCAAGGCTGATCACGGTGGTCGTACTCCAGCTCGGCCATGGCGCGGGCAATGGCATCGACTTCGATGGGATCCCCCATCGGCGTACCGGTGCCGTGGGTTTCAATATAGTCCGGTCGGGTGCCGGCCAATTGCCAGCAACGCTGTAGCAGCCGCTGTTGCTGCCCCATGCCCGGCACGGTAATGGAGTTGGTTTTACCGGCATGATTGACCGCACTGGCACTGATCAGCGCATAAGACTGCGATACCGGCTGATCACTGGCAGCGGCCTGAATCACAATGGCAACGATACCTTCACCCGGTACGTAACCATCGGCCTGGGCATCAAATACGGAACAACGGCCAGTGGCCGAAAGAGCACCAAGGGCCTCCATATGTTCGAAGTGAAGATGCGACAGCAACAGATTGGCACCGAGCACGATGGCCTGCCGGCACTCACCCTGACGAATGGCGCTACAGGCCTGATGCAACGCCACCAGCGATGACGAACAGGCGGTATCCACCGCCACCGAAGGCCCTTTCAGGTTAAAACTGTAGGAAATGCGGTTGGCGAGCATGCTGGCGGCATTGCCGGTACTTTCATGTGCGGCCACGGCTTCAGCGCCGTGATGGCGCAACAGATGTTCATAATCACGAAACGAGATACCGGCGAACACACCGGTGTCTGATCCGCGGATATCAGCCGTCAGGTTGGCGTCTTCGAGCGCGTGATACACCGTTTCCAGAGCGAGCCGTAACTGCGGGTCCATCAGGTTAGCTTCGCGTGGGGAGATCCCGAAAAAACGACCATCAAAATAGCGGACCTCGGCTAACAGCGCCGCCGTACGATCATGCACCGCTCCGATATTCAGATGCGGACGAGTCGCCGACACCGGCGCAAATACCACCTGACCATCACGGATGATCTGCCAGAACTGATCAAGGGTATCAGCCCCGGGCAGGCGCACGGCCATGCCGGTAATGGCTATGGTGGTGTCCGGTGGAGAGTCAGACTGCTGCCCGGAATGGCGCTCAAGCGGATGCGGAGGATCAGCTACCGGCACATCCTGCCGGGCAACTGTCGGTGGGGTAACCGGCATCGATGCCGGCGGATGTGCTGATTGTGAGGCCACATACGCGGCCAGCGTCCGGACACTCGGATTATCGAAAAAGATTGAGGGTGACAAAGTGGTCGCCATGCCCTGCTCGATAAACGTCATCAACTCGGCAATATGGAACGATTCCAGTCCCAGTTGTTCGAACGTGGTATCCGCCGATACCGGTTTTTCCAGCCCGAGTTGACGGGTCAGCCACTGGCTCAGGGTTTCGGTCCAGGCGTGTTCGGTCGTGGCGGCCGCTGCCGGTTCGGCAATGACGGCTTGTGAGCGGTTGGCATCCGGCGTATCCGCAACGACCGGAAATTCCAGTACGCCGCTCCCTTGCTGCAACACGATGTGACCATGGGTACCGCCCATGCCCATATTATTGATAACCGCGCAGCGGGGCTGGGAGCCGGCCGGCCAGACAGTGTTCTCCGTCACCGGATAAAAACACTGTTCGGTGAACGGCAGACGCGCCAGCAGCTGTTGAATATGTGGCTGTCCCGGAATAGCCCCCTGATGCATGGCAGCAATACAACGCAGCAGAGACAGCACGCCACTGGCCGACAGCGCGGTGCCATAGTGGGATTTGGAGGCCGTCACGACGCAATTGGAGAACGCCTGTCCGGTCTCGTAAACCTGCCGGATGGCTTCCAGTTCGAGGACATCGATCAACTGATCGCCCACGCCACTGATGTCCACGTAGCCGATATCCGTCGTGCTGATCCGGCTTTGTTCAAGGGTACGGGCCATCAGCCGGCGCAGGGATTTAACATTCGGCAGCGCCTGGCTCTGGCTTTTGCCTTCATTCTGCAATCCAATCGCCCGAATCACCGCCACAATGTTATCGCCATCGCGACGGGCCTGATCGAGACGTTTCAATAAAAACAGTCCGGCACCTTCCGATAACCCAAAGCCCCGGGCCTGGCTATCAAACAAGCGTGAAAACCCATCGGTCGCCAGCATGCCTTTGGCGGCCATGGCGGCAACGATGCGAGCATCGGTGAGCAGGTTCACAGCGCCGGCACAGGCCATGTCCACCTCCCCGCTGCGCAAGGCCATACAGGCCTGATGCAAGGCGGAAACGGACGAGCTACAGGCACTGTCCAATACCAGTGCCGGACCATTCAGTCCCAGCGTGCGGCTGATCCGGCTGGCCAGCGACGCCGGCAACAGCTGTTCCAGGCTCGTGCCGGTACGGCTCAGGGAACCGGCACCGATGTAGACGCCGACATTCTGTTCCGCCAGCGAGTCTGTGGCATAGCCAGACTGGTCGATCAGCTCCTGCATCAATTGCTGCAGAATGGTGAACTCCAGAGCTTCGCTATCGTCGCTGTCAGGCAGTGCCAGCACCGGCAGATCTGCGACTTCGGCGACACAGTCATACCCGCGTTGCCGGCATAACTCACCGTAGCGGATCGACGCCGCCGGCTGCGGCCGTTGCAATGCTGACCACAGCTCGGCCACGGAAGTTGCTCCGGGAAACCGACACGCCAGTGAAATAATGGCAATACCGTCATAAGCGTCAGCTGGCTGGAGTGCAACGGTACTACTGACGGCAACACGGTCCGGCCGCACCGCCGGTTGCGCGGTTGCCGGATTCGCCGTCGGTATCGGCGAGGATGGCACCGGCATCTCTGCGGCAAGGTGGCCGGCCAGTTTTTCCAGAGTGTTCAGGTCAGAAAACTCAGACACCGAGAGAGTCAATTGGAAACGCGCCTCGATCTGTTCCAGCAGGGTGACGGTCTGAACGGAATCGATACCGTAGCTTTCAAAGGGTTCATCCACTGAAATATCGTCATCGTCAAGTTTCAGGATGTCTGACAGCAATTGCCGCAGCTGTCGCTGAATCACAGTGCTGTCGACTCCCCTGTCCGCGATGCTGATGTCAGTGATGCCAATCTCGGCAGTCCCGGTACTGGCCATCTCCGACGTGACCGGCGCGAAGGTCGCCATCGTGGCAACGGGCGGATTCTGAATCGTATGAGCCGACTCTGCCGGCAGCATCTCTTGACGCTCTACCATGGCCAGCCGTCGGGTCAACACTTCCTGCTGACCGGTCATGGCCATGTACTGTGAAGCTCCGCAACTGACGGCATGCTCAAGCATCGCCAGTCCGGTTTCGGTATCCAGTACCGCCAGCCCGGCCTGCTCGATTACGGCGATATCGCTATCGGCGATCTGCATGCCACCCTCACGCCACAACGGCCAGTTGATGGAAATCCACGGTTGTGCAGGACTGGACACCTGTTCGGCAAAGCCATCCATAAAACCATTGGCGGCGGCGTAATCGGCCTGGCCTTTGCTGCCCAGCATGGCGCTGACCGAAGAGCACAGCACAACGCAATCGAGTGTCTGCCCCTGCAATGCCTGATACAGCTGTTCCACCGCCGTGACCTTGGGTGCCAGCACCTCCTGAATCTGCTGCGGCTGCTTGAATGGCAACAGGGCATCGCGGATTACTCCGGCGCAGTGTATCCAGCCATTCAGGTTTCCGGCCTGCCGGGCAGTGGCAATGATCCGTTGCAGATCTGCGGTCTCACAAACATCCGCAGACATATACGCAACCGTTCCGCCAAGGGCCTGCAACGACTGGCATTGCATCTGAATCTCCGCGCTGTCAGGACGACGCCCGACCAACACAATACGGGCCTGATAATGCTGTAGCAGATGTCTCGCAAACAGTATGCCCAGACCGCCCAGTCCTCCACTGATCACGTAACTGCCATGATGTTTGAAGGCACCGTGGGCAACACCCGTCGGCACCGTGGCCAGGGTGCGTTGTTCGTATCGCCGCTGCCCGTCATAACGGACATGAACGCCACTGCCGGAGGTGGATTCACGCAGACCGTTGGACCAGATGTCAGCCGTCTCGCTGACGGCCAGCGCTTTCAGTCGAAACGTCGGCAGCTCCAGCATGGCGGTTTTGGCCAACGCGGTGACCGCACAGGCATCGGCGTACTGATCGGCCTGATAGAGAAACAACGCCGTGACCGTGGCCTTCTGTTTCAGTCGATACCAGGCACGCATCAGATCGAGCAGACAAGCAAAGCCATGCCGGCCATCCGGACCACTGCGAGGTTGATAAAGAATCGTGGATACCGTGGTCTGCCGGGTTTTGCAGATCTCGCGCAGGTATTCCACCAACGCCACATAATGTGAATCCTGATGCTCGTCCAGGGTTATGAGCTGCTGTTCAGTGCTGAATGTGGTACCCGGCACCACCCGGTAGATGTTCTGATTATTGTTGATCACGGCATCTGCCGGCTGATCCACAAATGCCAATATGATGCCTTCACCGCTTCCGTCATCCTGGCTCGCGGAGATCGGTAACGGTGTCTCGCACCAGCGGGATGCAAACTGCAGCCATGGCTGCCGGTGCTGTTGCGCCAGAGTCTGCTGCACCGTGGCGATCTCGCTGGCAAGCAGCTTGACTTGCTGTAACAGCCCTGTCAGCTGCTGTTCGGCATCGAAAAAACCGATATCAAAGGTATGGTCAGGGCGACTGATTAGGGTTGCCGCAACGCTCTGTGCCAGCGAGGCCGACAGCCACAGCGACTGCACCGCAAACGGTAGTCTGATCTGCTGATCCGCCGCTACAGGCAACAGCAATGCGGTAGCCTGTAGCGCGCCATCGAGCAGCGCCGTGAGCTGCCGCCCGGTGCCGGACTTGAACTGCACCGTTACGGCCCCGCTGGCGCGCAGGATGCGTTCATGTACCCGCAGGCTGTCGCCATAGGCAATGCCCATCTGCTGTAACTGCCGATAACAATCCGCCACAACCAGTTCTTGCCGACACTGCTGTGTGGCCGTTACCAGCCTCTGCCGGCAGGCATCCAGATCGATTTCCTCTGCCTCAGCGGTCATCATCCGGCACAGTAACCGGTCTCCATGACTGATCTGCCACTCGCCATTCTGTTCACTGATGTGCAGTTGTGCTGCGGTGATTTCTGCATCACCGGACTGCTGTTCACAGACCAGCGGCAGGAGCCATTTCAACTGACGCGCACACAGCGGTGCATCGCTTTGTTCAATGACGCGACTCAGGTAATACATGCCCGGTACCACCGGCTCACCCAATAGCTGATGATCCGCCGCGAGTTGCGCCAGACTCAGTGATGCCGGGGTGCGATCGGCGTTGATCCAGTAACGTTTGCGGGTAAATGGATAACCCGGTAAAAACGGCAGGCAGGGTATCGGGGCATCCGTCGCACGTACCGGCAGTTCACCGGTCAGCCACGCCTGAGCCTCTGCCGGCAACAGGTGTGCATCGTTTATCTGCGCCGGATGCAACTGTTTGCCATCATAATAAAATCCGGACCGGGCAAATGAATCTTCATTGCCAGCCATCAGCAGACGTTCATGCAGCTCGGCCGGATCAGCGGCCAGTACCACCAGCCGATGGGCCAGACGCTTACGTCCCCATTGCAGACTGGCGGCCAGTCGTTCCAGCGCAAATGACGGCGACTGAGCACTCAGATACCCGGCAAATTGCCGCATTAATAGCAATAATTGCTGACGGTTCGGGGCCGAAAACGGAATCCATTGCGGACCATGAGAAGATGTCATGACAGCCGCTTGGAGATACTGTTCGATAATCAGATAACTGTTAGCACCACCAGCGCCAAAGGAGGCAATGGCGGCGGTTCTGGCGCGCGCATGTTTGTCCGGCCAGGATTGCAGTGCCTGCACCGGAATCACCGGCGACTGTTGAAACCTGATCAACGGATTCAGCGTTTCGGTATACAGACTTTTGGGAATCCGGCCATGGTGCATGGCCAGCACCACCTTGGCCAGACTCGCCATACCGGCGGCGGCTTCGAGGTGACCGACATTGGATTTAACCGAACCGATCAGTAATGTCGGGGTATCAGCGTCCTGAGCGAACCGATGAAAGGTTTCCTTTATGCCGTTGACCTCGATGGGATCACCGATCCGGGTGCCGGTACCATGGGTTTCCAGATAATCGATATCATCAGGTTGCATCCCGGCCGCCTGCAATGCCATGGTAAAGGTATCAGACTGAGCCTTGTGATTGGGCACTGAAAATCCGGCAGTCCTGCCACCGTGGGAAATCGCACTGCCGCGAATCAGTCCGTAAATATGATGACCATCGCGCAGCGCCTGTGCCAGAGGTTTCAGCACGACAGCCCCTACCCCTTCACCCGGCACATAACCATCGGCGCCCTCGGCAAACGGACGACAGCGGCCGGTGGGCGACAGCATCTGCAAGGTACTCAGTTTGATGTATTTGCTCGGATGCAGAGACAGATTTACGGCCCCCGCCAGAGCCGCCTGGCATTCTCCCCGACGCAGACTGTCACAGGCCAGATGAATGGCGTGCAAGGCTGAGGAACAGGCGGTATCTATGGGCAGACTTGGACCGGTGAAATCAAAGCAATAGGACACCCGGTTGGGGATCGATGAGAACCATGAAGATGCCAGTGCCGGATGCCGGTCAAGCAGCGCCTCATGCCCGAATAACTGATAATCACTCCACATGACACCGCAGAACACTCCGGTATCGCGGACATGATTGACACTGCCCGGTGCCATCGAGGCATCTTCCAGGGCATGCCAGGCCGTCTGCATGAACAGGCGCTCCTGTGGATCCATGCGTTCGGCGTCGAGGGGCGAGATAGCAAAAAACAGTGGATCGAATTCATCAACCCCTTGAATAAAACTCCCCCAGCGGCTGTTACTTTTTCCACTCTCACCGGTCGCACTGTAAAACCCTGACTGCGACCAGCGGTCAGCAGGAATATCGGTGACAAGATCATGCCCTTGCAGCAAGTGCTGCCAGAACTCAGGCAGATCACCGGACTGGGCAAATCGACCGGCAATACCAACCATGGCGATGACCTGATCGAGCTGTGGCACTGATGCTATTGTCCCGGCAACCGCCGGTTGAGTATTGAAAGCATTGGCAGCATCAGACGTATCAGAAACGTCCGGTTTTTCGGTAACCGCAGGCGCTGAATGATGAGTCGTGAATATGGCAGAGTTCTGTACCTGTGGTAACAGATATTCATGCAGCTGAGCCACCGAAGTGTGTTCAAACAGCAAAGTTGGATACAGCTCCAGATCCAGCCGCTGCTCCAGCTGGGTGACAAAATCGAGCAGATCAACGGAACTTAACCCACTTTCATAAAAGGATTTTTGCTGATCGACCGACTCACCCGGTTTGCCCAGTTTTTCGCCCAGGATCTGCAGAATCAGCTGCTGCAACTGCACATCGGCACTCTCAGCCGGCAGAGATGGCTGGGGCTCTGCGTTGGACGGACTGACAGCAGTCGTCGCAGTATTTTTGCCAGTTGTCGGGCTCCTGGCACTTTGGTCATCTGCCATGGGCAACAGAGCATGAATCAGATCGCGATTACGAATACGCTTGGCACCAAAGCGTTCAAAGATCAGGGCAATATCGCCGTGTTCGTCGTACAAAAAGATATCATGATAAAGAATGTCATCGGATTCCGGGCCACGCTGACTCAGCGGCGCATACACACGGCATTTATCCTGCAATGGCTTGGCGACCTGGATTCGCTCGATGTAAATGGGAATATAGGCCTGGGTATAACGCTCGACATCCGGACTGAACGGCACCAGGGTGGCAAAATCCATGAACACCGGCTGTAACAGGAAATTATGCATGGAAGCTTTAGCCAGCTCCCCGAGTTCAACACTCGCAAAGGTGCCATGATCGAGATGGCAGATGCGCCCCTGGGGTTTCATAAACTCATGGTGCACAATCTCCACCTGACGGGCGAAGCGATACACTTCATCAGCGTCCATGGTCATCGGCACGCCATCCGGCAATTGCGGATGAAACAGCATTTTGCCGTGTGCGGGGACGATATCAGCCTTGAGGTGCTGACGGGCCTGATCACGGCTTTGCTGCGCAGCATGGCTGATGACCTGCACACTGATACTTTCCGCGCTGCCATCAAAAATCAGAATGATACGACGGGTACTGCTGTCCGGAGCATCATCCAGCCCTAATGAAACCGGCTCCCGGAAGGTAATCTTTTTCAGCAACACATCACGGCATTCCATACCGAACTGAGTCATCGCCCGGTAGATCAAATCGATGAGAAAAACCCCTGGCAGCAGTCGTACACCATGAACGAGATGATGTGCTACCGGATAATCTTCGGCCGTCAATGTTGCCTGCAGTTCCTGGTGGAAGTGATCTTTAAACATTTGTGTTCCCATATCTGTATTGTGCATGTCTGGATTTCACAACCATTCCAGTTCCAGAATTGTGTTTGCCTGAGTGATTTTGCTGGCCGTTTCGCCAGTGTTTTCCGTGCGCCCGACGACTGGCGCGTTTTTGCCCTTCAGCCAGAAAGAACGCAGATTGAACTGCGGTGCCGGCTGCGGTTTACGCGTTGCCGCAGCAGCCACGTAGTCATTACTGAGACAAATGTGACAATTGGTACCACCAAACCCAAAAGCACTGATGCCCGCCAGCAAGGGCTGCCCACTGCCGCGCAGGTCAGACGCGATATTGGCCGGAACCAGCGGCGAGGTGGAGAAATTGAACCTGGGGTTAGGTTCATCGCAATGCAGCGTTGGTGGAATCCGGCGGTGTTTGACGATCAGGGCGGTTTTAATAAAGCTGGCGATTCCGGCCGCGCCCATCAGATGACCCAGATTGGATTTCACGCTGCCGACAGCCACCTGTGCCGTTGGAATATTCAGCCCGGCAAAGACCGACGCCATGGCCTTGAGTTCAATCGGATCACCGATCATGGTGCCGGTACCGTGCGCCTCGATATAACGCAGATGCCCGGAAACATCGTTGCGATGACCATATACACGTTCCAACAAGGCTTTCTGGGCCTCGATGTTGGGGGTTGTCAGACCCATGGTATGGCCGTCGTTATTGACCTCTGAGGCTTCGATCACGGCGTAAATCGAATCACCGTCCTGCTGTGCCTGAGACAACCGTTTCAGTACCACCGTACCAGCTCCCTCGCCCGGCACGAATCCGTTGGCATGGCGCGAAAATGTCTGACACAAACCATCAGGAGACAACGCCCCGGCGGCGCTCAGTTTCAGGTAAGGCGTCTCATCCAGCAGGACTTCCACCCCACCGGCGAGCGCCAGATCGACATCACCGTGCAACAGATCCCGGACCGCCGAATGAACACTCAACAAGGAAGACGCACAGGCTGCATCCATGACGTAACACGGTCCGGTCAGATTGAAGATATGGGCCAGATGGGCGGCGATGAAATTCTGGTTCAACCCCGTTGCCGTTGCGGCCTGATCGACATGATTCAGGCCATAATGACCACGATTCCCGCCCATGTAGACACCACAACGACGACCCCAGATATCCTCGCGGGTATAGCCGGCATCAGCGATGGCTTCGGTAGCGACCATCAGACTCAGCCGAGTCAGCGGATCGATGTACGCCGCCTGCTCCTGCGGGATGGAAAAATACTCCGGATCAAACAAATCCACGCCATCGATAAAGCCACCCCACTTGCTGATGGATTTACCCGGCTGCTGGACCGGGGCATAAATGCGCCCCATGTCGAAACGTTGTTCTGGTACTTCGGTGACACTGCAAATCCCCTGCTCCAGGTTGTGCCAGAAACGGGTCACGGACTCCGCGCCGGGAAACCGGCAGGCCATACCGATGACGGCGACTTTATCCTCACCATTATCTGCTCCGGGAACCCTGGTCGTTGCAGTGGCGGCAATGGTTCGGGCAGAGGTCTGAGAAGTGCTTGAAACTTGCGGCTCAGCCGGAGTATCTGGCATATCGATCTCCACCAGTTCGCCCAAATACTCAGTCAATTGCCCCAGACTCGGATACTCAAGAATGGCCGATGGCGGCAAAATGCAGTCAAACTCCGACTCAATGGCACGTACCAGATCGGCAATCAGAATCGAATCGATGCCCAATTCATCAAATGGCACACCGGCCTGTAGAGCACTTTCATCCACCAGCAGTTGCCGTGCAAACAAAGCGGTAAGACGAGTCAGAATAAGCGTTCTGGCAGCGGCCTCATGATGGCCCTTACTGTCCGGTCGCGGTATTTCGCCTGGCACTTTGATAGCGGGTTCGAATACGTCCTTGCTGAATAATACCGGCGAACCATCACCGACGTGGGGCAACAAAGTGGAATGTGACAACCGGCCCTGCAAGGCCAGTGTGATCAGGATCTTCAAAATGTCATCACTCTGCTCACGGGTGAGATTGGCCAGCCCGGTATCACGATACACATCGGACACAACAACCGGCATACCCCCCTGTTGATGACTGGGCCATTGCACAGATACAAATCCCGACTGTGGATATTGACCGGCCATAGTTGCAACCCATTGATCCAGCGCGGCATTGGCCGGACCATAATCACTGCGACCAGCGGTCAATGCGGGAACCACGGTTGATACCGATGAAAAGGCAATGAAGAATGTTAGCGCAGCTGGATCAAGATGAGGCGTTAACCGACTGACCAACTGCTCTGCCAGCACCACCTTGGGCGCCAGACAATCAGTAAATGCAGAGACTGGCTTATTCACGAATGCCAGTTCACCCTGGGTATCGATACCGGCACAGTGAATCACGCCGGCAATTCTGACCGGCTGTTGCTGCAACCGTTCCGCCAGCGTGGAGAGATCGTGGAAGTATTCGATCTGGGCCGAACCGTTCGACAGCATTTGTAATTGTTGGCTGCGGGTTTCATCGGGTTGCCGGCGTCCCAGCAATATCAAATGCTTCGCCCCCAACTGCCGCAGCAATGTGGCCGCCTGTAATCCCAGGCCGCCAAGTCCACCAGTTACCAGATAAGCAGCCTCACTATCAAGGCCTCTTATTTGTCCGGCCTGAGGCAGATTACACAATTGATAACTGAGAATCTGACGCTGACCGTCGCATATGGAAACCGGACGGCTGTCACCCCCTTGCAACTCCCTTTCCAGCAGCGGTTCCAGTTCTGTAAACGGCGGCGCCTGATCAAACACAACGGATCGACACGATATCTGCCGATACTCCGCCGCCAGACCGGCATACAAAGCAGTAAACCACTGTCGGGTCCGGCTGGATTGACGGTCTGATATCTGAAACAGCGCCAGCCCGCTACGACTCCAGGCCCGCACACACAGTTGCAGGAAACGGATCCGGGCCTGCCACTGAGAATCGCTGTCCGGACCAAAGTCGCAGACATCGACAATCCAGTCGGGCTGAAGATGGCGTTCGGCACACATGGCCAGCAGATCGTCAAAGGCCTGCTCTGCCCACACGTCAATTTCGAGTTCCCGTTTGCTCAGACGTGGCATCAGTCCGGCAAATCGGATGACGTACCAGTCGTGAGCCACGCGATCATCCATGCGCGTGCTCCAGGCCAGTACTTCCGTTTCCGGGACCAGCAGTAATACGGTTTTACGGGAATTCGATACCGATGCCGTCAGTGTCTGAGGTTGCCAGACCGGCGCAAAGAAACGAATGTCACCTTGAAGCGGTGTTGGATTCACAATACCGGCGACTGCCGGCTGTAACTGACTAATGGTACAGGGACGGCGATTAAAACGGGTCAGCGGAAACGGCATCTTCCGATAAGCACCGGGCTCTTCAATGTCCGGCCAATGAATGTTTTCTCCGGCCTGCCAACGGGCAGCCAGTAGCTGCCAGTCAGCCATCTGTACCAGAGTTTTGAGATCGACACTCGCATCATCGTGCCGGGCAATGTGCGATTCGCCAGAGCCTAAGGAATCAGCCGCAAGGGTCCGGCCAATAGCATCACTCAGTTGTGCCAGACTGCTGACGACATAGGCAGCCCGATAACGATAACCACCGCGGCCATGTCGTGATGTCAGCGCCAATGCCGGCAAATCGGCGTCTTTCAGGGTTGGAATCAGAGCCTGCAGCTCAGTCAGTTGGGCCCGCAGCAATGTCTCGGTCACTGCCGATACCAGCACCAGCTGGTTACCAACTGGCGTTTCTGTGATGACTGTAGGCGCGGCAGCCTGTTCCACAATGACATGGGCATTGACGCCACCAAACCCGAACGAACTGACCCCGGCCCGCAATGGCAATGGATGCTGTTGTTCATCGACCCGGGCTTGCCAGGCGGTTCCATCAGGCAGAAATGTAAACGGCTGTTCCGCCGGATTAACCAGTTTGTTAACCGGCTGACCATGCAGTGACTTCGGCAGCCACTGCGCTTTGAGCGCCATGATAACTTTAATCAACCCTGCCATACCGGCAGCGGATTCGAGGTGACCGATATTGGTTTTGACGGTGCCGATATAGGCCGGTGGTTGCATCGGAGCGCCACCATATACCTGCCGCAATCCCTCCAGCTCAATAGGATCGCCCAACTGGGTACCGGTGCCGTGGGCCTCGATATATCCGATGGCAGACGGACTCACGCGGGCATCTTCCAGCGCCTGTCGTATCACTCTCGCCTGAGCACTGGCGCTGGGAGCGGTCAGCGATTGACCATGCCCACCATGATTGACCGCAGTGCCTTTGATAATGGCGTGAATATGATCATTGGCGGCAATGGCCTGCGACAAGGGTTTGAGCAGCACCATGCCGCCGCCCTCACCTCTGACATAACCATCGGCATGAGCCGAGAAAGTATGACATTTGCCGGTCTTGGAGAGCATGCCGGCTTCGCTGAATGCATTAAACATCACATCGCTGAGCAGTGCATTGGCACCGCCGACCAGAGCTGTATCACACTCGCCGTCACGCATGGCTTTGACCGCCCGGTTCAGGGCCACCAGAGAACTTGAACAGGCAGTGTCGACGGCTTCGCTCGGGCCATTGAAATTAAACAGATAAGAAATACGATTGGCGGCCAGACAATGTACATTGCCGGTTGCCAGATGGGATACCGGAGGCTGGCCGCTCTGATACAGACGCTGTAAATGATCGTGCAAGGTAATGCCGATGAACACTCCGGTTCGGCTGTGAGACAGATTTTTAGGGTGATAACCGGCGTGTTCGATGGCCTGCCATGACAGCTCCATGAGCAAGCGATGCTGCGGGTCCATCAGTATCGCTTCGCGCCCGGTTATTTTGAAAAATTCGGGATCGAAATGTTCCAGCTCCTCCACCAGACCGGCATAGTGCTGTTTATGTCCGCTGGCGAAGCGTGCTTCCGGTACCGCGCTAACCAGATCCCGGCCGTCACAAATATTTTGCCAGAACTGTTCCGGGCTATCCGCGCCAGGGAACCGACACGACAGGCCGATCACAGCGATGTCATCACGGCTGGCAGATGTAGATGTCATCGCTGTTGCTGCTTCGCTGACAGTTTCAGTGACGGAGTGTGATTCCGACGAAGTGGATGCCAATGGAGGATTCTCTGTCGGAACCAGCGTCTGACTGACCGCCTCTGAAAACTCCGGCCGGCGCACTGATTCGGTTATCGTAGTGAGCGTTTGAGCTTGTGATTGCGGAACTGCCAGACAGCGACTGATCTGCTCACCAAAACGCTCCAACAGGGCGCTGGCCAGACCGCTCAGGGTCGGGTGATCAAAGAACAGCACCGGGCTGATACCCAGATCAAATTCGGCGTTCAAACGATCGGCGAAATCAGACAGGGAAATGGAATCAAATCCATAACTGGAGAGATCTTCATCCGCCTCCAATACCCCTTCAGGCAACTCCAGCAACTCGTTGGTATGATCAAACAGTCGTTGCAGTAATTGCTGTGCGACATCGGCCTGATCCAACACCTCGGTCTGCGCGGAGGCAACAGGCTGACCTGAAACGGCTTTCCAAAACGGTGCCAAAGATGCATTCATGGCCTGTTGAATTTTCTGTTCGTCTCCCGGCAGATAGACGACCTGACCGTCAATACCTGCATGCTGAATCGCCTGCTCCAGAATGTTCAGACCATCATCAGCCTGCAGGTACCCAAAACCGAGGCGCTGATTATGATCAACCAGATGAGCGGCACCGGCGGCCATACCGGTATCACGCCACAATGGCCAGTTAATTGACATAATTCGCTTGTTAACCGAATGCCGGGCCATGGCATCGAGCCAGGCATTGGCCATGGCATAACTGGTCTGGCCGATATTGCCGACGACAGCGGCAATGGATGAACACAGAATCAGCCAGGGATCAGAAGGTTGCCGGGTAAACTGACTGAGATGGCGGGCGCCGTTGATCTTGGCTTGCAAGACTGCAGTAAAGTCATCCGCACGCTGTTGCATCAAACGTTCATCATGCACAGTTCCGGCGGTATGGATAATGCCGTCAAGCTTGCCAAAACGATCCAGGATCTGTTGCCGGATCGCCTGACAATCACTCCAGACATTAATATCACCCTGCATGTACAACACGTTTTCCGGTAACGGCTCAGCCTGTACCAATGCAGCTTCCCGTCGACCACTGAGAATGACCGTTGCCTGATAACGCTGTTGCAACTGGCCGGCCAGAGCACGGGCAACACCACCGCTGCCGGTGAGCCAGTAGACTCCACCGGATTCAAACCCCACGGCCGTGCCAGAAGGCACTGGAGACGGTACTGGAGCCAGCGCCTGCCAGCGCAGACATTCAAGCTGGTTATCCGAATAACGGAAACTAATAGCTCCAGGAGCAGACAGCAGCTCAGTCAGCACCTTGGGAAAATCCGCGAGGTGTTGCAGTCGCAATGTCTGCAACTGAAATTGATCGGTTTCATGCATCAGCGCCCGGGACAATCCGGCATAGGATTCACCGAGGGCATTTTGAGTAACCTCATTGCGATCTTCCCAGACCACAAGATAGCGGGTATTGACCGGAAACTGCCGATAGATATCGAGTAGCGGCAGATGATTCTCGAATGATTGACCAGCCGATATCAGATCGATGACCAGTCGCTGTGAATGTTGCAACTGGCGTTCCGTCAGACGGTTGATATCTGATGATGACAAAACCTGAACCGTGGCACCGGACAAAGATGCCGGTAGCTCTACTGGCAGCTTACCTTCGTCGGTCAGTATCAATACATCAGTGTCGCTGGTGACCGGATCAGCATCAGTCTGACACGCTACTGCCTGCCAGACCGGGCCGTAAAAATCAGCACCCTGCGATTGCGCAGATTTGCCGGCCAACAGCGTTAAGCCCTGTAGCATTAACAACGCCCGTCCCTGCTCATCGTAAAAACCGATGTCGCAGGTCATGCGCTCATTACCCGCCTGCTGAATAGTGGCCAGGCTATAGACCGAGTCCGGCCACCGGGTTTCACAGAAGACCACTCGATCACAGGCAAATGGCAGTAATGTTTGTGCTGCCTGATTAAAAATAATAGTGGTCTGCAAACCGGCATCCAACAGAGCGGAACACAGCGCCCATGGTTCTGTTCCGGTTGCCGATCGACGGGTCAGATATCCCAACACCTGATGGTCGTTGTATCGAATCCATTCGACACATTGCAGTCCTGGCCCGTAGTGAAAACCCTGTTGGATCAAACGCTGATAGCATTGATCATGATCGAGCGCTGAAGCGAATGTATGCATCAGGTTTTCGGGATTAATCGACGCCGGCGTGGCACTGACGCTATCGTCAAGCCGACATCTGGCGTAAACCGTTGCCGCACTATCCGTTAGCACGTATCCGTTTTCCAATGCAGAAATATGCAGTGTTTGCTGAGCCTGGACAGAAAAGCTCAATGGCCGCATCCACAGCATTTGTTTCAATGCGAATGAGCGACCAGGCTGGACTTCATGGCGTAACCGTGACTCTAGTGCCGCCAGATAGCTGACGCCCGGCAGAATGCATTGGTGGTCAACCACATGATCGGCGACAAAATAATCAGACACCGACAGCGGTATGGCATCATTGGCCACTTCCGGATGCTGGGGAGGTCTGCTGCTCTGCCAACGGGCACCTTCCACCCACTGTCGCGTTCCCATGAACGGATAGCCCGGTAACCGAATGCGGACGGGAGCCCCGTGTGGTTGCTCATGTATCCGCCATCCCCGGTGCCAATTCAGGCTAGCACCCTTAACCCAGATGTCAGCGATTTTTCGGATATTGCCCTGACTCAACCACTGCTGTACGAGGATATCGCAGTCGCTGAAAATATCGGCAACATTCTGATAGTCCTTGATATCCGCACAGACACATTGGTTGTCATGATTTTTCATGTCTACCCAGGCAGACAATTGTGATACCAACTGTGTAACCGATGCGGCCATGAACGCGGCGCGATATCTGAACTCATCTCGGCCGGTTTGCAGGGTATAGGCAATGGCGGGCAATGAAAGGTCATTCTCATACCGTAACAAGTGCTCATGCAACTCCCGGATCATGGTTGTCAGGGCAGCTTCACTTTGTGCCGACAATGGAATAATGAGCTGTTCTGACGGACCTGTAGCCTCAAGCCTCGACAGCTGCTGATCGGTCTCATATTCCTCCAGAACAATGTGCGCATTCACACCGCCGGCGCCAAAGGAACTGACTCCGGCGCGCCGAGGATGTTTATCGGATGTCCACGGCGTCAAGGTACGAGGTACGTCGATTCGGTACTGATCGAACTCAATACGATGATTGAGTGTCTCAGCATGAAGTGATGGCACTAACATTTTGTGTTGGAATTGCAACACCACTTTGGTTAGCCCGGCAATGGCAGCAGCCGGTTCCAGATGCCCGATATTGGATTTGATACTGCCGACAAAACAGGGCGCGGCCGTGCTTTGCTCGCGGTTCAGGGCACTGGCGATACCTTCCACCTCAATGGGGTCCCCTAGTGGTGTTCCGGTACCATGGGCTTCGATATAACTGATGCTGTCTTTATCGATGGCAGTTTTGTTCAATGCAGAACGAATCAGCTCTGCCTGTGCCAGCGGATTCGGCACGGTAAAACCGCTGGTACGACCGCCGGAATTAACATGGCTGGATAAAAGTGTTGCGTATACCTGATCACCATCCAGCAGCGCTTGAGCAAGAGGTTTGAGCAGGACACACCCGACTCCCTCCCCCATCACCATGCCGGAGGCCTGATCGGAAAAACTGCGACATAATCCATCCTTTGACAGCATTTGCATCTGGGAATATTGAATATGACGCTGAGGATGCAGAATCAGGTTCACACCGCCGGCCAGCGCCTGGGAACATTCTCCCTTGCGAATAGCCTCACAGGCCATGTGCAATGCCACACCAGAACTGGAACAGGCGGTATCGATGGTGATACTGGGGCCGGACAGGTCCATAAAATAGGACACCCGATTGGCGATCTGATACAGATCAGCATACGGAAACGGAACCTTTCCTTCAGCCACCAGACCCGCACACAGGCTCTGATAATCTTTGGCCATGGCACCTGCGAATACCCCGGTATCTCTGGCAATCGTTTCGCGATTGTAACCGGCAGACAAAAGGCACTCATAGGCAATGGTCAGAAACCAGCGCTGCTGGGGATCCATCAGACGGGCATCTTTTGGGGAGATGTTGAACAATGTAGTATCAAACTTGTCCACATCGTCAATCATTCCGGCAGAATTACTGTAGCTCTGACCAGAACCGGTTTGTTCAGGCACGTAGAGTTCGCGATGGTCCCAGCGCTGTTCAGGAATATCACCAATACAACAACGACCTTCAAGCAGTAACTGCCATAACTGATCGACATTGGCTGCACCGGGATAACGACCGGCGATCCCGATGATGGCCACCCGATCATCAGGTGCGACGGTATTTTTTGAAGCCACGACAGGTCGGGATGTCGGCTGCGGTATCAAAGGCTCGGGTGTGACAGTTGCGGCTATAGTCACACCCGTATCAGCGTGCTGATCAGCAAGATCCCGGCGGATCTTTGTCAGTAAGTCAGTCAATGTTTTCAGCCCGAACAGATACGTACTGGAGAACTTGCAAGCAAACTCCCGGCTCAGCGCGACCGTCAGGTTCACCATCATCAGCGAACTCAGAGACAGCCTGTCAAATGGGGTGTTTTCGTTGACCGGACCATCGAGATTTACAACGGTGTCTTCAATCACCGTTTTCAGTCTTGGCCAAATATCGGCCGCAGGCGTCGGCACGGTGCTGGTAACAGCTGCTGGCTTCATGGGTGAATCTGATGTTTCAAGGGTGTGGCTTGAGACTGACGACAACTGCCCCGGCGTGGCTGTTAACAGCCATTGATAGAAACGGTTTTCTGCCAGCACGGAGGTAGTGGACACAAGCGGATTTTTCGAAACCGGTGCAGACGATTCATCATCCGCCGTGACATCCTGCATCTGCACCATTCGCAGTGCATCGCGTGTCAGTTCAAAATCACCGTCTTGCTGCGCGGTAAATCCTGCCTGGGGAAACAGCCGCTGCAAGAACTCCAATGCCGGCACATTTTTGGCCGATGGCCGGTAGCGGATCATCACGTTGGACGCAGGCAATACATCGGATTCGCCCAAATACTTCAACAGGGAGTATTCAACCCCACGACCCAGTACCCGACAACTCAACAACAGGTTATCCAGATAAAGAGTGCTATCAGCCCGATGGGCGAACAGAGCGCCAACCAGGCCATAATCGCCGAATTTATCCCTGACCTGCACCGTCCAGCAGGCTTTGTTGGCATCATCACAATAATCACGTACGGCACTTTCATCGAGCCGTAACGTGGTCAGATTGAATTGATTGGTTTTATTACTGAGCTGCGAAACTCTCGGTACAGCCGCCAATGTCAGCGGCTGTATATCCAGCTCTATGTCCAATGCCTGAATATATTCCAGCAATGAACTTTTGGTGGATTTGATCTGTTGCCGCTGCACCTGTCCCTGATACATTTCCGTACGGCGGCGGTCTTCCTCAGTAACGGTCAGACGATCAGCAAACCAGAACCTGTCGAGCAGATCAATAATTTGATCTGAGGCAGGAATGCGGACACATAAAACACCTTCCAGATTTTGCTCTACTTCCAGAATTTCGACCGGGTTGTCATCCAGAAATACGAAGCTGTCGAGACCAAGATTCAATTCTGTCGCCAGACTGCGGATGTTGTCTGATTTAGGCTGCCAGTTGACGCGCTCGCCAGTAATGTGTCTGCGCTGCAACACCATGTCCTTACGACCGGCGAAAACCGCTTCAACGTCTTCGGAGTTGTTCTTACTGCACAGACACACCAGAAAACCCTGCTCCACCATGGATACCAACCGGGCCTGTAACGCCAGATGTCCGGCATCCAGGATAATGCCGTCAACACCATCTTCACCAACCACCCCGGACCACAAAGTATTGTCGCAATCACACACGATTACTTTTTTCGGACTGAATCTGACGGCGCACAATTGCCGGATAATGGCTCGGGATATATCAGCATAATGGTGATCAAGATAAGGAATGTGAGCCATTTCATTACGCAGCTCATCATCGGGAGGCGGACTGTTATGATCCATGATACGAAAATAGACCGAAGCCAGCCCGTGGCAGGTCTGTGTCAGACGTTCACTGAAGCGCTGTCTGAACGACGCATATCCTGGCATTTGTTCCCAGCTGGCAGAATCACGACACAACCAGACAAATAACGGAGCATGTCCATGATACTGACTGATGGCCTCACAACACTGCCCGACATACTGATCAACGGCTTGTGTCAGTGCACTGGAAATATCATTGTTGTCTGACTCATCGTCATCACGATAATGCACGGCATCTTCCAGCCGTAGCAACAACACATTGGCAATCGAAGTCTGGCGATAAAACGGACTGTCAGGTGCCAGACAAGTCTGCACCACCTGGCCATAAGGTGCCAGATGCAATTGCAGAGAACGCTGACAGGCATCGTTCAGACGGGTATTGGTTAACCAGATATCCATTGCCTCTGCGATGGGATCAAGCGTGAACGATGAAGCGATAGTCATCACACCGGATTCCGGCAGGGTCGATGTCGGCGGCAAATTCCCGATATGAGCTACTGCTGACTGTTCGAATCGGTCGATCAGGGCATAACACCCTGCTTCAGGTTCGATAGTCTGCAGCGCCGTCAGTACGCTCAGGGCAGCCTGTTCTGGTGCTAACAAGCGTTGCTGATTACCCATTGCATACACCAGATCGGTACGCATCTGCGGCAGTCGAACGACATACCATTGTCGCGCGTTGGGTTTTAGTACCAGACTCGCAATCAGGCTTTCCATTCCACTTTTGGCGGCCACGTAGTGAGGCCACGCTGCGACGGGATGCTCCACTGCAACGGTTGAAATAAAGATGAGTTTTGCCTGTTCCGAAAAAAAAGAAGCCAGCTCGGTCAGGGGTGTCAATAGCATTTGAAACGAACGATCGAGATATTCAGAAAATGCAGTCTGATTACCACGGTTCAGATCCATGCTGTGCAATGCTGGAGTGGCGGAAAAAAACACATAATCGATGTTTTGTTGATTGGCAGCCAGTTCACCTGTTAAATCGGAATAGGTTTGTGGATGACTGCAATCCCCTTGCACCGGCACCAATCGATGACGAACAGACTCTGGCAAGACAGCTGCCAATTGTTGCATCCCGGCAACACTTTTGTGGTAAACACCGTAAACTGTGGCCCCTGCAAGCAGGCAGGCCGAGGTAAGGCAGGCACCCAGTCCACGACTGGCACCGGTTATCAGGATATTCTTTCCTGCCAAGGCAGATCCAAATTCAGCAGCCGCCGTCAAACGGGAAAAATCAGGCAAACTGCTGACCGGACGAAACAATGCTCTCAGCTCGGCATTGACAAATCTGACACCATCATGAGAGAGCATGATTTCCTGGTTGATCAGATCAAACTCTCTCTCCAGACTAACGACCCGACTGCTACCGGTCAGGCATTCTATCGGGCATTTCAGGAATGACTCGGTAAAAGTCGCATTGAATCCACTGAATAAAGCCTGTTGTCCAGGCAGTCTCATACCTATCCAATAACTGGAGAATGCCATCACAGCGGCCACATTGGTCAATGCCACCGTCATTGGCATCTTCAACTGTTCACATAATTCCGAAAGTACGGTCCAGCGTGGCTGATAGTCGATATTGAACTCATCGCCAGTATTAATCTGTTCTGCATTGACCAACACAGGAACGTCTTCTACATCTGTACCGTACTCGTTATCGGATGCGCTCTCCCGAATGTGATGTTGTATATGTCCGACATAATTTAGCTGACATTCCAATAACAAAGAGTCAGCATCAAACAATTGAATGCGGGATTTGTCATCGCTGAGGGCCTGACAACGAAGAGTGTAATTACAACCAATACGAACGGCAGATAGAAACTCTGCCTTCAGGGATGTGAGCTTCAGATGTTCAATACCTTCCACTTTGGCCAGCATCGCCATGGCAGCCAGGCCACCGTAACAGATGGGTGTGGAAAATGGGGTTTTTCGGGCATAGCTTTCATCCAGATGCAAAGGGTTAACATCCCTGCTGAATCTGGCAAATGCGTCAACCATGTTCTGAGAAAGCAGAATTTCGGTGTCGGATAATTTCATCATGATTAGACCCTAAAATCTCCATATCATTGTTCACATTGATATCTGCCAAGAGATTCATAAGCAGAACAGCAAGTATGTTTGTACAGGTCGACTGACCTCAAAAGACATTTGAGCGAAGGAGGTGCCTATACGATTATCGAGACTGCATAGCACCCATTTGAGAAACATTCAGGAAAATAGACGACTGGTTTTTTTAAATCCGATCCAGACCGATCAATAACTATTGGCAATCCCTTTTCCATGTAACAGTTGTGAAAATCAGATCCAGTTTCACACGATTCAAATCTGCGTGTTTCTTTGAAGTACAAAAATTTGCTTCACCGAAACAGCTCATTTTTACGCCTCAGTTATCAGCACACTGAAAACCATCAGAAAAACGTGACACATTAAAACATTAAATCCTGGCGACTACGAGCGACCTGATCACCATGACAGCAAAGTCGTTAGATATGGCGTGAAACTATCGTAATTTTCAAAAAATTCCTATGACTTTAATTCCTTTTTTTCCCGCTGTTTTTCTAATTTAGTACCTTGCATAAATGACTAATCGATCACTCACCCATCAACTCAATAAACTTAAAATGCAGACTAACCTGCATTTTATTTAACTCCTCACGACCATCTAAACGCACATTAATACGCACTATATTACAAACAAGTTAAAACCACACCGACATTACAAAAACGCCATAGTTTTTTAATTGTTTGTTATTTTTTTGATGGTATTTCTGAATCAGCCGTCACTTCATTCGAATCACATATTACTAACACTAAAGCAACACAATTCCATAAAACTGATCATTGAATATATTAAGAGATGGTTAATATCCCATGCAAACTTAAAGCATGGCAAACGGTAACGGAATGTCTCTGACAGGTCACGACTTATATATCTCATTCTTTAGTATGATCGAAAATTTATCTACTTTACTAAAAAATAAGTAACTGCCTGAAATGGCTTGATTTAACCCAAAAAGGCTATTAATGGCTTCATTGATTTCCTTAAAAAAAAATATTTAACCTTGCTAACCTTAAAAAAAAATGTATGACTATGCGCCTATCTGAATAGACCACCTGTTTGACTGTGAGAATTTTCTTCGCTTTCGTGCATTGAAAATTGATTTGTCTGTTATTTGATACAGGAATCTTATTTGTCCCACTGACTTGTCAACTTGAAAATTGACCATCTGGTAATTCAGGTATTGCTACATGATAAAATTTGAAACTAACATAGGTATCAAGGAATTATGATCGTGAAACTCATCAAAACTGCCGTCCCCTTATCTGCCGTCATCGTGCTTTCAGGTTGTCAGATCAGCAGCAAGGCACCGGGAGTATGGTATGGTGTAGCCTATGATCAGGAATCAGGCGGATACTCAGAAGTTGCCATGTTTGTCACTGAAGCCGGCGAAACCAGGATTTCAACAACGGCCGGTTTGAATATGGCCGGACTGTCAGCATTTGATGGCGACATCCTTTATTCACTCCCCTCCAGCAACTATGGTTCCGAAGATCCGTTGAAGATCAATCCGCAAGCCAAACTGCTGATCAGTGGAGAGTTTTCGGATGCTGCTGTTACGATCGAAGTGATGGACAAAGAAAGCACCATACAAAAGCTTGATCTGGTGAAGAGTTCTGATGCCGCTGCAACACAGGGTGATTATGCCGGAATCTGGTATGCCAATCCGCATAATCCAAGTCCGGACTATACCTGGAGCATTGACGACAGTGGCAACATTACAGGAAATGATGAATCGGGTTGTCAGTACCACGGTACAGTCAGTGCGTCATCGGCTATCAACGTCGCCGATCTCTCCCTGGTGATCAGCGAATGTGACTATTCCGGTTTTTACCTGGGTGTCATGAGTCTTTTTAATGACCCTTCTTCTGATCGTGTCGGTATTTTTTATAACTACAGTAATCACGAAAACATCTTCGTAAATGGACTTGAAAAAATTCTGTAGTCAAAAAATAAGAGGTACTTATCAATGACAGATCTATGTTTATTTCCTGGCCAGGGAAGTCAGGCTCCTGGTATGGGAAAGGAGTTGTTTGATCGTTATCCTCACCTGATCAAAAATGCATCTGATTGTCTGGGGTATGATGTCAAAGATAAATGCCTGACAGCCAGCGCCAGCGATCTGGCGCGTACCGAAGTTACTCAACCCCTGCTCTATCTTGTGAGCGCACTCAGTTATTTGCACCATGTACAGGAAACCGGTGTTGTGCCCGAATATCTGGCTGGTCACAGCCTCGGTGAATACGTGGCATTGTTCGCGGCAGGATGTTTTGATTTCATGAGTGGTCTGGAGATTGTGGCTGAACGCGGACGTTTGATGTCGGAAGTTTCCGGCGGCAGTATGTTTGCTGTCGTCGGTCTTCCGCCGGAAGACATTATTGATCAATTGAATCAACTATCATTCGATCAATTGACCATTGCCAACTATAACGATCATTCCCAGACAGTGATTGCGGGTTATTGTCAGGATGCCCAAAAACTTCAGGACAGTTTGTGTGCTGCCGGTGCCAAACATGTTATTCCACTGAAAGTCAGCGCCTGTTTTCATACTCATTATATGAAAAGTACTGCTGAACAGCTGGCGGCATTTTTGTCCCGCTACCGGTTGTCATCACCACGGATAAAAGTTGTCGCCAATCTTACCGGCCAACCCTATAAGCCAGGTGATGATGTTGCTGATATCCTGGTCAAACAGGTTTACAGTCCGGTATTGTGGCTGCAGTCAATGGAATATGTGCTGCCAAAAGTGGACAGCTGGAGCGAACTGGGTCCTGGCAAGGTATTAACCGGCATCGTAACGCGCATTCAGAATTCTCTGACCAGCTCTCCAATCGCCTGATCTCTTTTTTGTCCGCGCCGGTGATTCGCTGGAGCGGACAATTATTTCGCACGATATCTTTGCGGGATATTTATAGACGTTCCATTTCCCGAATAACCTCTTCAGTCCATAAAAATGCCTGATTGAATGCGACGGTCAGTCGCATGTTTGACTTGAAATCCTCACCTTTTAAGACTTGTTGTTCTGTGATCAAAACATGTTTCAGCACTTTGCCCAGATCGCCTTCCATTCGAGTCAAAGCGCTGCTCATCTCTTCCGAGAGGTCTATCATGTTGATGAATTCCCTGGTTTTTATACCCAGTAGAATATCTGTTGCACTCAGCAGTCCGATCAAAAATGCTTTTCCTGCGGTTGCTTTAGATAGATTCAGCGAAGCGCAATAAAACTCACAGGTCTTGGCTCTGGTCATTGCCAGTCTGAAGACTTCTACGGGACTGTCACTGGCGGACATAAATGAAAACAGGATGGCCCAGTACTTTAAGGTTTCCAGCCCCAGATAAACAATCGCCTCCTGCAGGCTGTTCACTTGTTTATTCAGGGAATATAAAGAGCTGTTGATTATTCTAAGCAACTGCATGCTCAGTTTTGGGCTGCGACTGACCACGTCAGTAATAGAGTCAATATCTGCTGATTCATCATTCAGTATTTTCAATACCTGAACCAGATTGCCCTGTTCCGGACGAATCTTTTTCCCATGGATCAGTTTCGGTCTGGCCAGAAAATAGCCTTGAAAATATTCAAAACCCATTGCTTTGTAGGTCTGAAACTCTTCATCATTTTCCACTTTCTCAGCCAGCCATTTGGTATCCAGATAACTGTACTGTTGCTTAAGCGCGCGAACCTGTTCAACGTCCTGTTCCATGATATCAATCTTAATAACCTCGGCCAGTTCAAGCAGCGGCTGCCAACTTTCATCAAATTCAAAATCATCCAATGCAAAATGAAAACCTTTGCGCTTCCATGCCTTTACCGACCGCACCACCGCTGCATCCACTTCAATACGCTCAACCAGTTCAATAAACACCAGATCAGGATTCAATGGAAGAAAGGTTTCTGATAGCAGAAAGTCTTTGGAAATGTTGATAAAAACCGGGCGATTCAATTTCTCCATTTGCGTGGAGACACTGGAACAAAGATTCAACACTACCTCACTGGTTGCAAATACTTCACCCACTTCGAGTGCCGACTTTGAATCGGGGTCACGATAAAGTAACTCTGATCCAAACAGTGACATGTCATAACGATAAATAGGTTGCGCAGCGAGGAGGATTAAATCCCCTTCAGATTCACTCATACCAACTGTGACATCCAATTTTAAGTTAATTTCGAAAACTCATTATGATTGCTGTAAGAGTCTGGCAATAACTGTTTTTAGCCAGTTCCAGTCTGCTCGCATTTTACACGCAGACCATTTTTTTTAGATTGGAGGCTAATAACTACTCAGTATAGTTGGCGCGCTGATTGTTTGCGTACAAACAATTTAGAATATTAACCAGCGCGATATTGAAAGTGCTGACAGGCAGCTTGATCATGGACCCTGACCGATAAACCAGGCGGACTATAAATGTTTAATAACGACCAACGGCTTCCATATAGTGTTTCCGGCACATGGACACGTATGACTCATTGCCACCGATGACAATTTGCTCACCTTCAGCGATTGCATTTCCGTTCTGATCCATCCTGACCACCATGGAAGCTTTGCGCCCACAATAACAGATGGTCTTCAATTCAGAAATCTTATCGGCAATGGCCAGTAATCGCTCAGAACCTGGAAACAGCTCTCCCATGAAGTCGGTCCGGATTCCATAACACAACACCGGCATGTCGTGCAGATCCACTATTCTGGCCAACTGATCAACCTGTACCTTGCTCAGAAACTGCGCTTCATCGATCAGAATACAGGCGTACTGCTCACCCCGATTGATCATGGCCTGAATTTCCTGGTACAGGTCCTGATCACCAAAGGTCAACGCTTCCGATTCCAGGCCGATACGGCTGCAGATTCTGCCCTTACCAAAACGATCATCGATGGCCGCTGTGTATAACAACACCTGCATCCCGCGCTCGCGGTAGTTGTATGCACTTTGCAATAGAGAAGTCGACTTACCTGCATTCATGGCTGAATAATAAAAATACAGCTGCGCCATATAGATGATGTTCCTGTGGAAAATAAAGAAGGCGGCCAGGATTGGCCGCCGAGATTATAACTAAATTTTCAGTACGGTCAGCCCCAACTCTGATATTTGTGACTGCTGGCTGCTCTGGGTAATCACGGCAGTACTGGCAGGTTGATTCAACAGGTACTGTTCGGTCACCCGCTTGAGGTCCTCCAGACTGACTGACAGCAACTGTTCACGATACTGGCGACGCTGTTCGGGAGTACGGCCATACAAGCGATTATAAAACTCCGATTTTGCTTCACCGGACGGTGATGCCGGTTTGTCCATGGAGCTGATTACGCCCAGCAGAGCTTCTTCAAACATGTCGTAGGTGACTTCGGTCTCGACAAACCATTGTAACGACTTGTCGAAATCATCCAGCGTACCCTTGAGGCGCGGGTCACGGTAGCTGTAGAAGCGGAATACACCGTTGGAGGAATCATGACTCGCACCACCGCCGTAGGCTCCACCTTTCTCACGAATCGCGCTGTGCAGGTAGTGATTGCGCAGTATGCCGGCCAGAATGGTGAAGACCGGATTATCAGGATGGTCCGGTGCTACGGTAGGATATGCTTTGGCACAGAAATTCACCTGTGTGTTGGTCATCCAGGCGGTATTGGTATGTTCAAACTGTCCGGCATTCAGCTCCACTCCAGGGCTACCCGCCAGCATGGGCTGCCAGCGGGCGACATCGAGATCATGGTCAGCGATTGTCAATACCTGCTTCTCTGTGGAAAGCAGTTTTCGATGCAGCTGTACCAGTTGCTGTGACAACGACTCTCTACCGGCTTCATCTGCCAAACCATCGTGCATACGTTTAATGTATTGAATGGACTCCAGACCATTCAACATCAGGTTCAAACGACCTCCCAGAGACCAGCTCGCAGATGCGGCACCCATGGCAAGTGCATGACCATTGCCGGTGATGGACTGCTCCTTACGCGTACGGATCTGACTGATCAGTTCGTAAATACGATCCAGCTCGTCAAACCTTGGATTTTGCAGATGCTCCATCATCAAGTCTTCGAGATGGGAAACATTACGATCCAGTGCCTTACCGGATAGCACAAAATGACCCGTGACTTTGGCACAACTGTCCAGGGCCGAGCGGTATCCCATCCAGGCATTCAAGCCACCAGTGTAGCGGGCCTGTAAGCCCTGAACGTCAAGATAGCTTTGACCGGAGGTACCCAGTTCAGTCAACAGCGTGGTCAGTGTGGGCACCAGTTGCAGTTCCGCTTCGGTCAGCTCGGGCACTTTACAAACCACCTGGACATAGCTGATACCGTTACTGCCTGCCTGATAGTGAGACCATTGAGGCGTGCTGATTTTGGGTTCAAGATGATGAATATCGGCTGGCACATCCTCTAACGTGACTTTCGGCAAAATGGCGGGATCATCCTGTTGCGCCTGACGCTCTTCCAGCAGCCTGGCCTGCTCGACCAACTGTTGTTTCTGCTCGTCGCTTAACGAGGCGCTGATGGCATCCAGTTTTTCCCGTTCAGCGTTATCCTGGGCGGCAGCCAGCTGTGCATCCGGTTCCATGACCAGACGGGTACGATGATAATTATTGAGAAACAGCTTATGGATCAAATCCGGGATATAAGCTGGCTGAGTGATATTTTCCCGCAGCTTGGTCAGAATTGGATCGATATCGAGGTCCGCCAGGGCATCACCATCATGCACAGCAGCAGGCAAACAGCCGAGAATGAGCTGTAGACCGTAAGGGTAACTATCGCCACCGATCTCCCGCTGACTGAACTCCAACTGATGCAATACCGCTTCCAGCTGCTCCTGAGGAACGCCTTCATCAGCCACTTTTTTCAGGGTATCCAGTATCAGTTGTTCAACGGCTTCAGCCTGATCGGGATTGGAGCCTTCAAGTCCACAGACAAATGCCATTTCCCGGTTAGAGGTTTCCAGGCCGCACAATGGTGATGGAGAGACTCCGAGGTCGCTCTGTTCCAACGCTTTGCGAAGCGGCGAAGCACTGTTGTCCAACAACAGGTTGCTGATCAGATGCGCTTCCATCTGTTCAAACAGATTGGCACTGTCGCCCAGCATCCAGCCCACTAATACGTGGGTTTTGTTATCAAGATCACCTTCTTCGACTGCATATTTTTCCACCACTGAACGCGGTGCTGATCTGACCGGCTCCGGCATGACTCGCAGAGTCTTGCCCAGAGGCTCAAAACGAGACAAAGCCTGGTCATGGATTTTTTGCTGCAGCTCTTCAACCGGGATATTTCCAAAGGTCATAAAAATGGCATTGGAAGGATGATAATGAACCCGATAGAACTCTTTTAATTGTTCATACGACAGATCGGTGATATCAACCGGTTCACCGCCACTGTTGTGATGATAGGTCGATTCATCCCATAAATGCCGGGTAAAGAGTCGCCACAATTTTTGAGTGGCGGAACTCATGGCACCCTTCATTTCGTTGAAAACCACGCCTTTGTACTGCAACGCAGAAGAAGCATCCTGAGCATTTTCAAACTCAAGGCGATGGCCTTCCTGCTTGAAATCCAGTTCATTTAAATTGGAAAAAAAGACGGCATCGAGATAAACGTCCAACAGATTAAAAAAGTCTTTGCGGTTTTCACTGGCAAATGGGTATGCAGTCCAGTCACTGCTGGTGAACGCGTTCATAAATGTATTCAAAGAACGCCGGATCATGGTAAAGAATGGATCACGCACCGGATATTTTTCACTGCCGCATAACACGGTATGTTCCAGTATATGAGCAACACCTGTGGAGTCGGTTGGAATGGTGCGAAGGGCCACCAAAAAAACGTTCTCATCATAATCAGTTTTTAAATGAAAGTGTTGCGCCCCGGTCTGACGGTGGCGGTATTCCTGAGCCTGAATGCCCAGAGAGGATATTTCCTGAGTTCTGATTAGTTCGAATGCACTATGGTGCGGCATGATTCTCTCTCTATCTTGATGACTCATTTTTATGACTGATCACGTAGCACCGCCGTGGTTATTGAGATAATGTAGTACAGGTCACTCGATAACAATAAGAAGACGCTGATGGAAACCGTTCAAACCAACATTGATGCTCGCGGTGTCGCGACTCTTACCATTAACCGTCCTGAACGGGCAAATGCTTATAATGACGAAGTCATTTATTCTTTAGTAACGGCACTTGATGATTTTTCAAACCATCCGGATATTCGCCTGGTTTATCTGAAAAGCACCGGCCAAACCTATTCCGCTGGGGCTGATTTAACATGGATGGGCAAAGTTGTAAATTCCGGGGGGCAATCAAATCGCAGCGATTGTCAGCAGACCGCCAGGTTATTTTCCACTATTTATAACTTTCCGCTACCCATCCTGACAACCATCCAGGGCCCGGTATACGGGGGCGGAGTCGCTATGGTGGCCTGTTGCGATATCGTTCTGGCTGCTACCGAGGCTGAGTTTTTTTTAAATGATGTAAAGTATGGTCTCGCACCCGCAGTCGCGAGTCCATATCTGATCAAGGCGCTTGGAGAAAAACGTGCCAAGTACTATTGCCTGACTACCCGGCCTTTCACCGCGCCGAAGGCATTATCGTACGGACTGGTGCATGAAGTACTGCCTGCTGACCATCTCGATTCCGCAGCCGAACAGATTATCACAGACCTTTGCACCTTCAGCCCGACCGCTCTGAGGCAAACCAAGGCAATGCTGCAATACAGCGCCTGTGAGCCGTTTGACGATGACTTGATTGATGTAACCGTGGAATGCTTCGCGGAACTCCGAAACGGACCGGATTTCCAGGAGAGTCTGAACACATTTGCGGAGCGCAAGCACCTGCACCATGGATAAAAACTATTCGTGGTCCACACCCGCAACAATAAACGGCAACAACATCTGTACGATTTGAGAAATATGATTATCAACCCGGGTGTCATTCAGTGCCATGGCTCTTAATGTCTCGATATTAGATAACGTAAAAATCGTCGCACCGATGGCAAAGTGTATCCGCCAAAACAGGTCGTTAGGTGAAATATCCGGGCGACTTAACTGAATCGCCGAGATAAAACGTTTATATGTATGGTGGTAATTAGTGCGAAGAAACTTCTTTAAGTGCCCCTGAGACTGCGTATAAGCAAGCCCAAGCAGTTTCAGGAACAAGCTCAGACGATTGCCCGAAGAGCTATCATGCACACCGACCAACATTGTTTTAGCCAATACTGCCAACACCTGCTCCAACTGAGCCTGGCCATCATTTTCGGTCGTCAGCACATCCAGTTCCCGATCCAGTAACTGGCAAAATGGATTCAAGAAACGCGCAAAAACTGCCTGTATCAATTCCTTTTTGGAACCAAAGTGATAATTGACCGCGGCCAGATTAACACCCGCATGAGAAGTGATGGATCTGAGGGAGGTTTCTGTAAAACCGTGGGTAGCGAATAATTCCTGGGCAGTATCCAGTATTCGAGAAGCGGTATCCTGCTGTGTCACCCTTACATCACCTCAATTTAAACAAACGTTTTAAACATATGTTTAGATCAAGATTTTGTCAACGATGATAAATAAGATCCCGTACTTACCCGCACCGCAGACATTACATAGCCTCTACATCCAGAATATATTGAAAATCATTCATATAACTCCATAATAGTAAGCAACTTTCCAAAGGAGCTAGACAAACATGTCCGATTTACAAGAGTTGAACAGTATTGCTTCGGGCAACCGTAGCGCAACTTCCGTTTCAGCATCTTCAAACAAAGTCTTACGTAATACCTACAGCCTGCTGGCGCTGACCTTACTGTTTAGTGCGTTTACCGCTTTTGCGGGTATGGCAATGGGTATCGGTCAGGGAGCCTCTCTGGTCATGATGCTTGGTGCCATCGGTATTCTTTGGTTTGTCCTACCACGTTCTATTAATTCCGGTATGGGTCTGGTCTGGACATTCGTGTTCACCGGTCTGATGGGTGCATCTCTGGCCCCCATGCTAAGTTATTATGTCGGTGCCGGAATGGGCGGTCTGGTACTTCAGGCCCTGGGTGGTACCGCAGTCATCTTCTTCGCTCTGTCTGCGTATGCACTCGTCACCAAGCGTGATTTCTCGTTTCTGGGAGGCATCCTGTTTATAGGTCTGCTGGTGGTTCTGGTTGCTGCTCTGGCTAATATCTTCCTGGCTATTCCAGCAATGCAACTGATGGTATCCAGCGCGGTGATTCTGATCATGTCTGGATATATCCTGTACGATACCAGCCGCATTATTCATGGTGGTGAAACCAACTACATCAGCGCAACTATCGGTCTGTACCTGAACATCTATAACATCTTTGTTCACCTGCTCTCTATTCTGGGCATTATGAACGACGACTAAGATGAGTTATGCTGGGAAGCCCTGACGGTGTCAGGGCTTTTTTTTGTCCAAAAATTAAGTACCTACCATGAATTACAGCGTTACAGTCACCGCACCACCCTACCTCTCGGAAAGCCACGAAACAGCGTTTTCCGTGTGTGAGGCCCTGCTGACGGCCGGACATACTTTAACCCAGGTATTCTTTTATGCTGATGCTGTTGCCATTGCCAACACGCTGACGATTCCTCACCAAAATGAAGTCAACTGGCAGCAGGCCTGGCTGACACTGGCTCATCAGCACGAACTGGATTTGATTGTCTGTGTGGCCGCAGCTCTGAGACGAGGTATCGTCAACGAACAGGAAGCCCATAATAATCAACTCCCCTATGCTAACTGTCATTCCGGGTTTACCATTTCCGGACTGGGTGAATGGGTCACCGCGACAGTCATGGCAGACAGACATCTGGTGTTCAAATGAGCGATACATTCTGTTTTGTGTTCGAAAGCGATGCATTTACTTCCCAGGTGATGGATGAAGGCATTGATATGGCATTTGCCGCCGCTGCATTTGATCAGGCAGTGACCGTTATTTTGACAGCGAAAAACAGCCGGTTGGTCCACCAACACAATCAGTCACAGCATCGGCTGATCAAAAAACTGAAGTCGCTATCGATGTATGGCATCGAACAGTTGTTTGTCCTGGACGATACCGAAGAATTGATGCCCGGATGGGAAACCATTGATGCAGACCAGTATCAGCAAGCACTGAATACTGCTAATCAGGTAATGGTGTTTTAAACATGGCAACGTTATATACCTACAATCGATCAGAAAACCTTCCAGAGGCCCTGCAGGCGCAATTGGATGTCACAGATGCCCTTATACTGATGGGGCCGGCGGTCTTTCTTGTGCCTACGCTGGAGGAGGTAGAGACGCAGCTATACGTATTGGAAGATCATCTGCGGAAACGAAACCTTTCCAGTGCCGACATCCAAAAGGCTAAGGTAATCTCTCCATCCGAACTGGTGACTCTGACTGAACAATATCCAAAGTTTGTAGCGTGGTGATGAGTGAATATTGATCCTGAAGGTTTTCTACTGAATTTTCGCGATTGGGACCGCAACCTGGCCCATCAAATTGCCGCTGACAATCAGATAGAGCTTACCGATGAACACTGGGAAATCATCGAACTGGCACAGGCTTTTTTTCAGGAATTTGATTACGCACCTTCCCAACGTCCGTTGGCGAATTTTATTAAACTAAAGCTGGACAAAGCCAAAGCCTCCAGTATTTATCTGATGAAACTCTTCGGGGCCAGCCCGGCCAAAATGGTAGCCAGAATTGCCGGGCTGCCTAAACCTAAAAACTGTCTTTAACAAAGATTATTATGAACAAACATCCATTCGCGGAATTTATCCGCATTCTCGGACGAGGCAAGAACGGCAGTCGTTCATTGACTCGTGAAGAAGCGCGCGACGCGTTTTCCATGGTATTGGAGAATACCATCGAAGACGTGCAGCTCGGTGCGTTCCTGATGTTGCTAAGGGTCAAGGAAGAAACCGGTGAGGAAATTGCCGGATTTGTCGACGCCAGCAAACAGCATATAAATGCGCCACAACACCTGCACGCAGACATCGATTGGGGATGTTATGCCGGTAAACGTCGACACAATCCCTGGTTCGTCCTCAGTGCTCTGGCTCTTTCCCAGGCTGGTTACAAGGTCTTTATGCATGGCGCACAAGGACATACGGCTGGCAGGGTTTATGCTGAAGATACCTTTATGGAACTGGGTTTACCGATAGCGAACAACTGGCAACAGGTGGAAACCGCTATGACGCAGCAAAATATTGTTTATTTTCCGATTGCGCATTTATGTCCGCGTCTTCATGACCTGATCGAACTGCGTCCTTTACTTGGACTGCGCTCCCCGGTTCATACACTGGCAAGACTGCTCAATCCACTGAATTCATCAGCAGTGGTACAAGGTATTTTTCACCCGGCTTATAACGGCATTCATCAGCGGGCTGCCTGCCAGCTCGGCTATAAAAGCACCTTGATCATTCGTGGCGAAGGTGGTGAATTTGAACGTAATCCGGAATCGAAGCTGACGCTGTTTCGAGTGATGGACGGCCTGGAAAGCACCCTGGATATGGACATGGTGCTCAAACAAAGACAGGTCAAACCTGAGTCTTTGGATTTGACCTATATGAAGTCCATATGGCACGGAACTCACAATGACATTTATGCAGAAGCGGCCATCACTGCTACCCTGCAACTTGCATTGATGGCCATGGCAACAGATATGTCCCCCGAACAGGCGAGCCAAAAAGCTCAGGAGATCTGGCTGAACAGAAATCCTGAGACCTTACAGCCCTGAATACACAACGAAAAAGGCTGATATATCAGCCTTTTTTAACACCCGCCAGAGTTCTGTTTAACCAGCCCACCAAAAACTTAATCTGGTCACCATTATTCTGAACAATTCCCACATAGTGACTGACCTTACTGAGCGCAAACTGACTGACAAACAACTCAGCATCATAACCATTGAGACTGGCCAGAGTTTGCGGTCCAACAATGCCATCAGCATCCGCCCCCACCACCTCCTGAGCGTATTTAACAGACGTTCGAACACCGGCATTGACAGCAAAATCAAAGATACTTTCCGCTGCCTGTTGATTGTGAATCTGATCGCCCTTGATCGGACTCCAGAATTCCTGCTGATAAAAATCCGCAACCATTTGTTTGAGTGCAGGATTGTCAGTATCCCCTTGATCGATGAGCTGCCAGCCTGGCCATTGAGGATGATATTTTCGGGCAATGCCCGCATAGGTCTGTCCACCGGAATCACCCGGGACAGTATGGTCTACATAACCGCCTTCATTGCGGATAGTCAATTCAAATGCCGGTTGAAAATCTGCCATGCAGTTCTCCTTGTTAACGTTAAAACATGATCACAACATGGCCCTCCCGATACGGCTTAGGAATCGATGATTATTGCGGGAACTACTCTGGGCCATTCATGTCACAATGGGGCGATTGAAACAGTTTGTCCAGACCCAAAAACGCAGTCATTCAGTATCCGGCATGGAATCCCAGCCAAGCCGGCTGCGCAGGCGTACCACTTCACCGATAATAATCAACGTCGGCGCATGAACAATCTGCTGTTCAAGTTGTGCTGGCATGGTTGCCAGCGTTCCGGTAATAACCTTTTGTTCCGGCGTGGTACCTTTCGATATCAGAGCAATAGGTGTCTCGGCATCTCGGCCATGGGTTATCAGCTGCTGACAAATGATATGCAATCCGTTCAGCCCCATGTAAAACACCAGTGTTTGATTGGCATGCACGAACTCCTGCCAGGGTAAATTCAAAGTACCGTCTTTGAGGTGACCGGTAATAAACCTGACAGATTGAGAGTAATCGCGGTGGGTCAACGGAATCCCGGAATAACTCGCACAACCACTGGCAGCGGTGATACCGGGTACCACCTGGAACGGAATCTGATGCTCCATCAAGCCTTCAATTTCTTCGCCACCCCGGCCAAAAATAAACGGATCTCCACCTTTCAGTCGCAATACCCTTCGGCCTTGCAACGCATGCTCAATCAATAAGCGATTGATGTCATGCTGTGGCAAAGTGTGATTGGAACGACGCTTGCCAACATGAATCAGTTCGGCATCACGCTTTACCAGATCCAGAATCGGTTGCGAGACCAGTGCATCGTAGAACACGATATCTGCCTGCTGCATCAAACGAAGTGCCTTGAATGTCAACAAATCCGGGTCACCCGGACCGGCGCCAACCAAATACACTTCCCCTATCTCACGGCTATCGGCTTTGGCTGCCTGAAGCTGTCGCTCTAACAGGGTTTCCGCCTGCGTCTGTTCGCCACTGAATACCAGCTCGGCCACCGCTCCCGTGAGCACCTTTTCCCAGAATGCGCGCCGACGGCTGATATTCGGCAATTCCTGTTTGACCCGGGCCCGATAGCGGGTTGCCAGACGCCCCAACAGCCCGAATGCTGCCGGGACAGAGGCTTCTATCCGTCCCCTGAGCAACCGAGTCAGCACTGGCGCCTGACCGCTGCTGGAGACCGCCGCCAGCACTGGATCACGATCAATAATGGCTGGAAATATAAAACTGCCGGCTTCGCCGTCATCGACCACATTGCACAGTATGGAATGCTGTTGACAGACGCCGGCAATCTGCGCATTCAACTCATCGTTATCCGTTGCCGCCACAACCAGTTGCCGTTGTTCGAGAATGGCCGATAGCTGATCAGCCTCAACAGTCATGGTCGTTAAGGTCAGCAACCCTTCATATTGCTGCGCCAGATGCTGAAACCGGGCATCCATCTCCGGCGCACAGACTTCAACCCGACCACCGGCTTTCATCACCAGTTCGGCTTTGCGGGCCGCTACATGGCCGCCACCAATTATGAGACATGAATAAGATTGTACTTTTAAGAAAATCGGTAGAAATTTCATTAATCGACCCGGCTTGATATGTGGTCACACGAAATGGTGACAGCAACCTGAATGAGCGACAAATCATATCACCGTTCCGGAATGCTGAATAACCCTTGGAATAGTCAGCAGTTCCCCTTGCTTCACCCGACGACTCCTTACAGCAGGACACAGCAAACGCCCACCTGCAGTAGCCTTGGTGGACATTTTCCCAATCTGCCGCCAAACTAACTGCCCACGTTCGGGAAACACCACGCTATCATCACAATTATGAAGACCAGCCTTGACCATCTTCCTGAGTTCAAACAGCGCGAACTCCAGACCATTTCGGTTATCCTGCGCGATACCCTAAAAGACTACCGACAGCAAGTTTCATCGCCGCAGCTTTCGACGCTTGCAGCGGGCTTATATCGATGCCCGCTATTCCGAACACTTCGAAATGACCGAAGAAGAATTAAACTACCTGGAATCGGAAGTCGTAAAATTGAAAACCCTGGTGGAAACAGTCTGCCTGCGGCAGCTGACGTGAATCAGTGTCAGCCTCTACCGGATCCCGATTACATTTCAGAATCAACAAGCAGGCCTTGTCACTCATGTGTGGCCGCAACGGTCTATAAGCTCCCGACAAGCTTTGTGAATATCGTTTAGACCGGTAGTGTAGATACCAAACACACCACCAGGGCAAAGTCGTCACAACCTCAAGCCTGATGAGAAGCTCTTATGTCCTGCGATAAACTCACCTCGCTATAAACGTAAGAACCTCGTTGAATTAAAAATCTTCCATTGCAGATGTTCTGGCTGATATTGCAATCAAACAGCCGTTTTAGTCCATGTGTTACTCAGGTTCACTGAGGTATGATCAAGCACTCTGATGCCTCTATCATCAGAACAAAACCGGGTTGGTAACCGTCTGATATTTGACTTCCTCGCCAGCAGTCCCGGTCAAAAATGATCTTATTAAGTGGTTTTTCGAATTAAAGTTCACACAGGAGAATAATAACAATGAACGAGACAACTGCTTTATTACCGTCCTCTCTTTCACGTCTGATAGCAACCTCGGCACTGGCAATCACTGCCACGGTTGCAGCCATTCCTTCAATAGCCGATACCAGTGACTTTCGCGGTATGAACTGGGCACGCCTGGGCGATAACTTTACCTCCGACCAGCTCGTACTCCAGGGGCTTAACATTAACGACAGCTACAGCACCATCTACACTAAAGCCAGCGCCATTTATGGCGACATGAGTTCTACAATGGGTATCAATACCGTCCGCCTGCCGGTCAATCCTGCGACTGTCAGCGATACCACGTGGTGGAGCAACTATCGCGCCACCATTGACGCTGCCACCAACCGGGGCTTCAAAGTGATTCTCACCTATTGGGAAGACGGTTCAAACTCGGGTGGAAAAGTTTCAGACATGAGCACCTGGAACACCATGTGGTCAACCATCGTCAACACCTATGCCGGCAACAACCTGGTCTACTTCGAACCAATGAATGAACCTCATGGTTACAGCTCTTCGCAGTGGCGGGATATTGCCGCCGATTGGTTGAATAGCTACAACTCGGCTCCCATAAACCGCGTCTTGATAGATGGTGTCGGCTATGCCCAGGACGTGACAGATATCTGCAACGACAGCCGTTTTGATGGATCGCTGCTGTCATTGCATCACTATGCCTTTTTCTACGGCGAAAACGACTACTGGGGCTGGCGCAATCATTTCGAAGCCCGCCAGAGCAGCTGCTATGACCGGGTGGTCGTGACAGAGTTTGGAGCGCCCATGGACACTGGTCTGAACTATATGGCCACAGAATACAGCGACAACTTCATTGCTCATATTCGGGCCGTCACCGGCAGCATGCATGATCGGAAAATCGGCAGCGTCTACTGGCCGGCCGCTGGCGGGAAAATCACCGATGGCAGAGGTGATTATGATTACTATTCGATGTTTGCCATCAGCGGTACCAACAGCGACATGTGCCTGTCGGCTCGTAACGTCTCCGGCGCCCAACGGGTTATGTTTGGCTGGGGGGATACCAACCCAACAGTTACAGACGGTTGTGACGATAACAGCGGGATCATCAGCGGCAAAGCCTACTACATTCAAAACCGTAACAGCGGCATGTGCCTGCGCACTCTGAACGGCTCGACTGCCGATGCCACCAGCATCGTGCAATACTCCTGCGGTACCGATGACGTGGAGAAATGGATCGTCAGCACCATTGGCAACAACCAATACACCATTGTTCAGGCCGCCAGCGGCAAATCCGCCGACATCAATGGCGCTTCCACTGAAAATGGTGCCAACAACATCATCTGGCCCCGCAACAGCGGTAACAACCAAAAATGGCGCATAGAGCCTCAAGGCAACGGATATGTCCACATCGTCAACGTCAACAGTGGACTGTTGCTCGACATCAACGGTGCCTCAACGGCCGACAACGGCAACAACATCCAATGGCCCGAAAATGGTGGGGCTAACCAGGACTGGACGTTTATAGTGGCGGATTAACTGCTCCCTTGATTTAAGGGTCGATAAACAGAAGGCGGTTTTGGCTGCCTTTTGTTTGTTATTAAGCAAACGGTAGACCATTGCATCCTATTCAAGTGATAACTCGCTACGCACTTTTCTCCTGATCAGCCTCACAGGCAATTGCAGAGCAACCTAAAATAGTTGACCACTACATATGGAGATGGAAAAGCCTTCTGCGTCCCAATGACCTCTTTCGGCCAAAAACGGACATTGAGAAATCCTAATTTCCAATTCCTATGGTCAGCACGATACAGATTCAATAGTTATCTTTTGGATCGCCAAATATTTCGATACCAGATCGAGATGTTCTTGGTAGAGACGCCCGCAGCTCACCCAAGTCATCAGTCCGGTCTAGCTCAAAGGTCTTCCAAACAGAGTACATGCTATAAAACTTAATATCTCTTGCTTTAAGTGCCTCAACGACTGCGTGAATAACGGCATCAGGGCAACGAAGACCAAAATTTATCTCTTCGAGCTTTAGAGGAGAATCCTGCAAACCGATACGATCAAATACTCGCCATTCTTTTTCGTATTGCCATGGCTTCGCTTTTCTCAGAAACATTTGTCCATCCAAAAAACCCTTAGCTTGATCGTCTTGATGTAATATAGCTTTAGCAATCAAGCTGGTTGGGACTGTTCGCTCTCCCCCATAGTCAACTTTATTGATTTTAGGTTTTGGATTTCTATCCAGAGAATACCCTACGCAAAAACCTTTGTGCTGATCGCCGTAATGGCTCCAGAGTAAAGGGTTATTATATTCTTCGGAAAGACAACAGACACCGCGATTATTTTGCTTGAATAGCTCTGCCTGAATAGCATAAGTAAGCAGATTACACTCAGCCTCTTCAATGCTAACCTCATAATCAGGGTTAGTCGCATGATAGGCGATATTCCTAATTTCATTATCTGCCTCCTGTTTTCCCTGTCTGTGAGCGTGGGTTTGAGCCTTCTCGCCGTCGACTTTGGCAGCTTTTAATGAATTGGTGATTTCTCCTGTAACCCGCTTTTCGATCAGTGCTATTAGGATATTCCTGAGAGTTGATTTATCTGAATCATTGATAACCGCTGGCTTGCAGTCCAACGGGTCATTGAATTGATTCGGTTCTGAGAAATAGAGCTGGTCATGGCACAGCGCATCAAGAGAAAGCGCATTAAATGGCTGGTAACGATATATTTTCTTTGGCATTGGACTAAATTACCTCCACCAACTCTTTAAATTCAGGAGAGTTTTCATCCATCGCTTCTATCAAGGATTCTTTTCTGATGCTTAACAACGAACCACCCTCAAAAACAAAAAACTCACTGTGGTTTTCAAGTAGAAAGTTGGCCAAATGTCTTGGAATTCCGATGTTTTGTAATTCAATTATACGCCAGTCATTCGTGCCATATTCGAGAAACTCGCCCCAATTTTCACCAGCGTTTTTGTCGCCTAATTTCTCCGCCAATATGTCATAATAATTACTAAAATAATTCTTCAATTTAAACCTAAGAATATTATCGACATCGGATATAAGATTATTGATGACTATATTAATGTGCTTTTGGCTCTTCGAATTAAACGGCACTGATTGATTATCTTCCCAAATCACTCCGGTTTTTTCATGATATTTTATCGAGTTAGAAATCATCCAGCTTAAAGGCTGCGAGTCCATCCAGTTAGCCATGAGCACTGCGTAGTATTTTAGAATATCTCTTGAAGGAAGGAGCTTTTTTCTGCCTGTCACTTCTTCCGTTTCCCATGAATAAAAATCACACAAAAGCTCCAACTTTTCTAAGACAGATTCATAGCTGATATTTGATGACAATTTTTTAGATGCCAAATCTTCGCTTTGAAAAATGTGATTTTGATATTTAGATTTAATCATTGAATATGACGAAAGAATCTTTTCAGGAACCAATGTTTCCTTCTTCAATTTTTGTAAAACAACCTTCGCGTTATCATTCCTTTCTAGAAAATTTGACCTTAAAGGAGATTCGTCTGAACGAATTTCATGAATTAGAGCGATATTCGCATAGTGATTCCAAATATTTATTTCGTTTGCAGTAGCCGATTTTTTCGTAAATTCTTTTCCTGAAAGAGACGCTTCAATATTCTTATAAAAATTCCCTCGTCCTGAGTTCACTAAAGGCTCTATAGGCTTTATTTGTCTGTTTTTTACTACGTCTAAGTCTTTTTCAGGGTTCTTCCATCTGTATTTCTTGTCTTCAATCCGAGTACATATAATGTTGCCTGAAAGCTCTTGTGTTAATCTTCCAGCACGGCCAGCCAAATTCCAAAAGTCAATATCAGAAAATTTGGTTAGGCCAATAGCATTGTTAAGTATGAAAATATTTTTAGCCGGAAGATTAACGCCCTCTAGTAATGTTGAGGTACAAAATACAAAATCTATGCCTCTATCGGAAAAAAGCTGCTCAACCCTTTCTCGTATTCTTTGCGGAAGGCTTCCAAAATGGAAAGCCACACCCTTTTTAAGGCAATCAATTAGAAAATATTTTTTATGCAGATGCTCCTCGATAACGGATATAACTTCATCAATCCGATTATCCTCTTTATCTGGCAAAGTTTTTGAGAATTTCAAGGCATATTCAACGGTGTCGCTCTTTGTATTACAGTATATGATACTTGCATCACGCTTGCTTAAACGTTTGACCCACGTATAAAAATCATCATCACTGAAATCAACATTTACATTTTGCTCATCCGCTACATCCGAAAACATTAAACAACGCTTATCAAGAAAATCTAAAAAGTATCTATTCTGAGAAACCGGAGAACTTTTTACACTTTTTGCTTCCTCTGCACTCTTCTCAAAAAGCTGTAGGAACACTTCTGGATTAGGGATATTAGGCGATGCAAAATAGAGCTTAATACTCTTTCTTTCGGCTTGTAGAATTGCATGATAATATAGCGGACTTCTTGTATCATTTGGGGACGTGATTTTTTGCGCCTCGTCAATGAATAAATACCCAATTTTAGGATTACTAAATTCCGCCAGATATGCTGTTAATCGCTCCGGCGTAAAAATAAAAATAAACTTTTTTTCTCCAGATCTAAAAGATTCGGGAACAGTTGGGTGAGAAAGGATTTTATAGGTCTCAATATCATAGAATTCCTTTTTTAACTGTAGCAAAGTTTGATTTATCAATGCTCTTGTTGGAACAAGGATGACGATATTTTCATTGCAATTATTCTCCTCTATCAAATACCTTATAAACTCTTTAATAATAAAAGACTTTCCTAAGGATGTTGGCCCTGAAAAGCTGTAATGGTTACTGTTCTTTAGATTGCTAAAAATCTCATATTGTTCATCGGTGAAGATCAGGTTTTTGCTACGAGATTTCTGATATATCTCCTTAAGACTTTTCTCAAAAACAAGTTCAATCGAATTATCATCAGAACCTAAATCATTGTCTTCTAAAAACCTTATTGCTGGGAAGTTTCCAAGCTTGACAAAAATAGAGTGAGCAAATCTCTTAAAGAGGTCGTCGCTCTTATAGTCATCAATCAAGAGGCTCACTGTTTTATAGGCTTTATTTTGTGCCTCAAAATTTTTTGCGCGCGAAAGAATGTCTGCAAATCGCAATAAATCAACATATTCCTTAGCACCTAGAATGATTTTTTCTGTGCCAAAAAATCCTGACGCAGACAACATCTCTGCCTTTATGAACAAGTCTATAAAATACTCATCTTTCAATACTTCTGCCGATAGTTTGTCAAAAAAACTCATGCTGTGATCTCTTTTTGAATTTTTTGGCGGCTATCTTCTAAATTTGTAAACGGCAAAACGTATATATAGAAGTGATGACCTGAGAGTTTGTGGTCTTCGATTTTATTTTTTATGTGTTCAAAAGATTTTTCAACTTCAGACTTAACCTGATCTTGAATCTTAAGACGAAACCCTGAATTGGGAAGGCGCTTATCTTCCGCGCTTATAGAAATTTCATAACCAACAAATATTCCGAACGCATCATCTACCTCAAAGTTATTATCCCGTTTTGGGTAAATGATTGAACGGATAAAATCTGCTTCTTCATCATTATATTCCTCTTTCTCCAAATTGTCGCTCACTAGAGCTTTTTCGTACGGCAAACCGCTCTTCTCATCGCCCTTGGCGTTAATACACCTTTTGAATTCATCAATTGACTTGAAGGCATCGGTTAATGCTGTTGTCAGGGATTTAATCGTTTTGGACTCACCAAAAATAAGCTGATAATTTCCATCATCCAGTTTTAAAAAATGCACACCATCCGCACCGTTCACGTAATGACCCGTGGATGTTTTTAGTTCTAATTTGGAAAGAATTTTAGGAGCGTTTAAATGAGTTTCGAGGAAGCAATACAAAAGAAGCTCGCCTAATTCACCCTTATTCTTAAGATAATCCAGAAACTTTTCTCTGGCCTTCCTGGACAGTGTTCCGGGGCGATCAGAATAACGCTCTCGTACCTTTCTTGACAAAGAATATTCTATAACTGGGTCAGTTAAACGATTTGATAACGAGTTATAGTCAAACTCATTTGCATTTATTTTTAGCACAAACAAATCCAGCTTATTTTTTCCATACTTATCCAGCACCTTCGAATTTATATGGTCAAAGCTATCCAGAAATTCCCTGCTTTTGATACTTAGTTCCATGCCTCAACTTCCAGAGATGTAGAAAAACCAACAAAATATTTCACTAATAACACCAACACCTAACATATAAGCTTTTTCCAACTTTCTTCTGATGGCCTAAAAACCCTAAATACAACTTAGTGTCCGCTAAGGGTCGTAAGCAGCTATTTCAGGATAGTATAATATTCGCCTACCGCCCAATTTCCGGTTTGGATATTTCACAGGTTTTCTCGTTCCACAACTCCAGAGTCAAATACAAAGACCGGATTTCGTCCGGCAGGATGCAGAGATAATCCAGGGGCTGGGCTTCGGAGGAATGTCCAAAAGCACACATCAGAAGGCAACAGAAGTATAGTTATAGACGCGCTGGTGGTAGCCCCACGTTTTACGCAAGCTATGTGATCCAGAATTACCCGGCAAACCTGAATCCCGGCACCAACAATTTCACCAGCCGGATTCAAGGCGACAACACTTAATACACGGTTATGTTGTTGTGATAGAAACAGTCGTACATGTGAATGATGGCGTTTAGACCAGCTTTGAGTCGCTGCAGGCTTTATTGCCAATTGAGCCTGGCTTTCGCTTTGGTAATGATGTCCGCATACCTCAATGTCCATATCATGTCCCATACGTTACTCACAGACTAAAAGCCTGGAATCTGACCCGACGCCTGGCACTGGGAATGGCACCATGTGCAGAAGACATAGCCTGAAAATCGCCAGAACCCTTGGTCGATACTGGCTGGAAGAATCTTGCACAAGAGAAACGAACGAGGTGTGTGTGATTTCAGAATCCTGAGTAATCGCGCCATTAATGCCTGGGAAAATATTGAGGCGCTTGACACGATTGGCTATGACCGAAGAAGTTGCTACGATGCCGGCCATGAAAACAACACTTGACCACCTCCCCCTCGATAAACAAGAGCAACTGCGCCATGCGGTTGACATCATTGTGCAAGCCGTTCAACCCTGCATGCTGATTTTATTCGGCAGTTATGCCCGTGGCGACTGGGTGGACCATCTCGAAGAGGACCGTGTCCATTACCGCTATCAAAGCGATATGGATATTCTTGCCATTGCCAAAAACAAAGTACAGGCTCGCAAGATTGAGTTTAAAACCTCCCTGAGCAATCGTTTGATGCGGGAAGTCAAAACGCCGGTCAGCCTGATTGCGGAAGAGATTTACTTTGTGAATGCCCAGTTAGCCAAAGGCCAGTATTTCTATGTCGATATCTACCGCGAGGGCATCCTGTTGCACGATACCGGCAAGCTGGAGCTGGTAGAGCCAAAAGAACTGCCTCTGCCTGAACGGAAAATAGAGGCGCAAAAGCATTTTGATCATTGGCTAAAGGCTGCAAAAGAAGACTTAATGATGTATGAGGCAGCTACTGAGAGAAAACTGCACAACAAGGCAGCTTTTTCGTTGCATCAGGTCACAGAGCGCCTGTATTCCATGATTCTGCTGGTGTTTACCCATTACAAACCCAAACTCCATGATCTTGAAAAGCTACGCACCTTAACCGGCAGCATAGAACCGGAATTCTTATCTGTATTTCCGCAAAGCACGCCCTTTGAGCAAAACTGCTTTGAGCTGTTGCGGCAGGCTTATGTGGATTCCCGTTATAACCCCACTTATTACATCACCACCGAGCAGTTGGAGTGGCTGGCAGACCGAATTAATCACCTCCAGAAGTTAGCCGAAAAACATTGCCGCGCCAAAATCGAGCATTTGGGCTGACAGAGACACGAACCCATACGACATGATGACCGTGAACCTGACGGGGCATTAAAAAATAGCTTCACAAGGCTTTCGCCAGGGAAATGCTCCAGATTAGGTGAATTAGGCTGGCTCCACAAAGGGGATCCCCTATTTCTATTTTTGTGACATTCTGAACCCGCTCAAAACTTATGTATTTAACCGGAATACAAAATGCTAATTGGCATTTCAGATCCGTGACACTCATTTTTCCTGGTTCATTTTTACTATGCGCACCTGGTCATTTTGTGGTCGTCAAAACATCTGGCAATTGAGATTTAATTTTTGCCTGAGGGGAATTGGATTTCTAACTGATTGATTTGAAAGGGAAAATTTGGTGCCCGGGGCCGGACTTGAACCGGCACGACCGTTAAGGGTCGGGGGATTTTAAGTTCTAACTAGAGAAACACAATGCCCCACAATATCCTTAAAAATCAATAAGTTAAACTACTACCCGGCACCTATTCTTACTTAAAAATGGCACGGAAATGGCACGAAATATTACCTCCGAGCTTTAATAATCCTTCCACCCTTCCCGAACCGGTACCCCTTCTTTAACCGCCCATTTGCCTTTAACCCTGCCTTTCTTGCCATCTTTCAATTACCCACTCTAGTTTTGTCACACGCTTATCAATTCGCCAGAACAGCAACAACACCCCAATCATGGAAAGGTTGCCCCCGGCCCCCAGGATCTGAAAAATATCAATACTCACTGACCGCGCCCCTTGGCAATGGCATAAATACCAGCCACACCCGATACTCCTGCCACCAATTCAGCGTTAATTTCAACACCATGGGCAACTGCCCAGGCATAAAATCCAATCTGCGCATAGGCTAAAAACTGACGCCCCATTTTGTGGACAGCATCGACCCAGGGCACAGTCTGTGCCTGAAGCTCTGTCATATACACTTCCGCCCGTAATCGATTCGCCAAGTCTTTATCTGTCACCAGATCATCAATGACCTTGGCTGCCCGTTCAGCCGCTTTTCCCAAACCGAATAATTTCATGCCAGGTTAACCCCCATATGAATGACATCTGCTGAGTAGGGATTAATCCCATTTTCATGCTTGATCATGGCGGCAATCAGATCAGGATATCGGTTGATGGGCAGTACATAGTCACTACGTACGCCCATGCTCTGACAAACCGAATCAATATAAGCGCCTGTATCATTCTCATTTCCGGGTGCCCATCTGCCCACAATGCCGGCCACCGTATCCAGTCCATACTTATTTCGATAGGTCATCATGAGCTTATACGCTGCCCGGATGCCGTATTCTGTAGACTCGAACTGCTCAAAATCTGAGTCAGAGCCAGGGTAAACTTTACCGTCCCATGCAATATCACTTTTTCGGATATTCAATGGGTTTCTGTTTCGAATCCCTCTTATTTTTTCAAACCCCACATAACCCCCTACGCTGATCATTGCGAGTGCCGCCGCACCCGCCGCCACATAAATTGCCTTCATTCAGCCAACAACCCCTTAACCCGGTCATGCTCCGCCACCAGACCGGTGTATCGCTGTTCAAAGTCCTCCAGCCCTATCACTTCATTTTGCCGGTTGTCCAGGTATTCGACTTCACCGATTCCAGTATCCGTATCGAATCTGACAGCCCATTCCCCCGCCGGCATCGAAAACGAGCACTCAGGCGGACCAACGGGTACGCCATCAATGATGATCAACTGGTCTTTGGTCACTGCTGTAATCTTCATACCGCTTTTCTCCCGATATATTGCAAGGGCAGTACATTGATATACTGAGGTTCATTGGTATGGGTAATACCGATAAAGCCATGAGCATGGCTCTGACTGCCGCCTGCGGTTTCTGTCCATATATCATTTGCTAAGCCATCATTGGTGGTCACACCTGTATTGCCACCAGACCGTCCGGCTACCCGATGCCGATGCACTGGCATTTCTGACTCAGACAAGGTATGTCCTAATACGTATCCTGAAGGTCTGATCGTACTTTCCCCGCCTTTGGTACCGATCTCTCCAAAATGCCCGAACTTTGGAAAGTGGTTCAACATGTCGTAAGTGCCATTTTGCCCATCGGCGATCACCCAGCCTTTCTCATATTCACGATTCAAAGCCTCACGAGAGCCTACAAACATCTTTATGTCACCAACCTGCGGCCGACTGTGACCTACAACTGGAATCATGCTCATACATAAAATACCAATGCTGTAATTCTGTTTCCCTCGCCATATCCATTTTCGATCACTGGCAGCCTCCCAGCGCCGGACAAATCAGAATCAGGTTCAACTCTAAAGTAATCACCATCATCCGCTAAATATGCGGTGTTAGAGACCGTAAAAACCCATGAGACCACGCTTTTTGCAGGATATTTCTGATTAAAAATGGCACCCAAGTCCGTCACTTCACCACTATCAACCGTTGTGCTAATCACACCATGCCGGACCTTGGTTTCTGACGGTGTCAGAATTTCAGAGACCTTAACCACTCCCGCTGAATTCTCCAGAGTGGCCCCAGTGGTGCCCATCAACAACAGCTCTACTTCATTGGCATTGTCATGGGCATTTTTGATTTGCAGCTGCCTTGTCTCATTGTCGAATGCAATCAAATCCCCGGATTCAACTGGTACCTCTTCATTACCTTCCCCGGTCATCAACACCAGCGGACCGGTACAGCTGAGCACTTTTATTTTTCGGACGGTCTGTTGAATGATGTATTTACCACCCATGTCAACAGTAAACTTACTTGGCCTCATGAACGCCCCCAAAACGCGAAATAACCGATTCCCAGCACAGCCGCGACCACCGCCCAGACAGCGTAGGACTGGTCTCCCATTTCTGTTTTCTTCAGCTGTTCAACCACATCCAGGGCATCGCCAGTGGTTTTGTTGATTTGACTGATGGCACTGTTCAGATATTGCTGACCGGTATCATTAATGGCCCGTTGACTCTCCAGCCCTACCTCTAAAAACTTGGTCAGCAAGTCTGTATTGTCATCAGAGAGGTGTTGCAGGGTATCTGCCTGATCCTGTGATATTTGCTGCAGTGTTTGAGCGTCAGCCGCCTCAATATTCCCAGTAATCTGGGAGGCGCTTATCGCTCCATCCGCCGCCGTCAGATTCACCGAGTCATCATCTACCCATGACGCGCCGGTATAGTCATAGTTGTAATTGGTTTCATCTGTTTTGGATGAAGACCCTAATAAGTTAAACCCCATCATTGTCTCCCAAACACAAACAGCCCTAATCCCAACAACCCGACCCCGGCCAAAATCCACACCCCTGTATTGGACTGTTCATTGTTTCCAAAGATGATTGAGCCTGACCGATAACTCAGCCCGGAATCGACATTGTTACGCTTGTTATCGCTTTTGGAGCCGGTGGCAGCTGATGCCTGATTGCTCATGCTCCAGCCATCACCCATCCCTAAATCAATACCTGGAATCGCACTCACTTGTTCACCTTCAAAACGTAATACGCAGCACCACCGACCAACCCAATCAATAAGACTCTATTGGTCAGTTGCGTTAGGCCTCCAAACGTCAAGCCACCGGCTATAAAACTGGCAATGGCCAAAATTGCGTATGGCATACATGCCCCCTTATTTGACGACGGCGACCAATAGCGATAGCGCACCAATCACCACCGGTGCTACCTTCAACAACTGAGAGCTTGAGCCGCTGCTGTTTTGACTGGCACTGCCTTGCGCACCCGGTATAGCGTTGGTCTGATCTTCATTGGTTGCTGGTTCACCGAACCAACTTTCATAGACTTCAGACACATTTTCATCCCACCAGCCACTGACGCTGTCCGTAGCCTCATTTGCGGCATCATAAATAGATTGCCAAATCGCCATGCTTACCCCCGGAATAAGGCCGTCTTAGCGACGACCAACAGAACGTGAAGAACGTGTTTTACTGGTTGCCGGCGCTTCACTGCTGGTCCACACCGCCACTTTGGGCTCAAGTACTTCACACAGCATTTCAATTTGCTGATTGCCCTGACTGACATCAAAACGAAATACCAAGCTGTTGGCGGTTGTCGGCATGGAATCCAAAATAGGATAGCCTTCTGCTACCGGGTCAAAGTGGTAATAGCCAGTCTGAGGAACACGAGGAAACTGTCCATCCTTCAAAATGAATACTTGCTCATCTGCCAGCGCTTCATAAATCTTGACATGATCCGCCTCCACTTCTATGCCTTTGATACCGGTGGCTTTGCAGTGAGCGGTTAACAATCGCGGTCCTTTGTTCATGGTCGTAAACTCAACCTTTCCCGCCGCTGCCGCAGGTACGTAATAACGCTTAAATGACCGGATAAAGTTACGCCGACCTGGATTAGGTGATGTTCTCGCTAAGGCCTTCAGTGTCGGAGCCTGCGCGCTCTCCGCAATTTTCACCTTTAAGATGATGTCATCCGTGCCACCGGTTGGCAGTCCTGTCGATAACATTGAATCGCGCAGCACGGCACCTTTCATCGAAAGTGGCAAACGATAAAAGTAAGTCGGACCTGAAGACCCAACCTCAATTTTGATGTACTTAGAGAGCATATGTAGCTCTTTACCAGACAACCCACCACCAAACATATCTTCAGTATTGAGCACCAAAGAAACGGACTCTATTTTGTCCGGTGATAGATTGGTTTTAATGATGATATCATCATAACGCGGACCCGGTTGAATTCGCATAGTTGCTGTTTCACCCGGAGCCACGCCAGAAAATGAATCAAGCTTTCGTAATGGACGCATGTTCTACCCTTATAACGTAGTTAATGACAAATGGCGGGTTAGAACCAGCCGCGATCACCCAGAATATTGTCAACCGCATCCACGTTATTAACGGCCCAAACTACCGCTGCCGCTGATGCCAGTGAAATTAATACAACGCGAGTTGTTGTCTTACTCATGTTCAGTTTCCCGTTCCTGTTGATGTTGTTTGAACGGGCAAACTAAATCATGAATATCGGGCACCGTCAGGCCTGAGAGCCGTACGTACATACATAGGGAAAAGCCTAAATTACAGGCATAAAAAAAGCCGGATAACCGGCCTTTTTCTTACTTACCTGCTTTTTTATATCGGCCCCGTCCAGCCCATAAGAAATGCTCATAATGAGGTGCCCCTCTCAGGTTCAATATGTCCATTTGAGGAATACCCGTTTCAGCGGATAAGTAAGCAGCATCCTTATCCCGCTGCACCCTTCCTACAAACATCCCATTCAGGTTACCCATAAGGGTTTTATCAATTTCGGATGGACGCTGAGCACCTGCTTTGATTTTTATCCCATAGGTACGGCCTATACTGATCAGCCAGTGCCAATGTCCCTGCGCTTTCCCCGGTGTCGATACTGGCCCAAGCTCATCAATGACAATCTCTGTCATTCTACGGGCATCCGCTTGATGTCTAGCCAACTCACAGAACCAGTCAAAATAGTGGCAACTGGGGTCATGAAATGAATAGCGCGCTTGATTGCTTGAACGAACCGCATTCAAAAACGCCCCTCGATCTGTGAATGCCTCAAACCCATTCGATGGCCCAAATGTGCCTTTAATGTCATACACCAGGACACGAGGTGCTGACCCGAGATCTTTTTTAATCCGGTAAGTCTTACCTGACCCAGTGGCCCCAAAATACCCCCGAATATCTTCTGTTAAGTTTTCATTGATTCGACTCACCCGCGCCCCCTTGTGCTTGCTGTCCTCGCTTCGAATGCATCATATCCAAAGCCAACCTTGGCCCTATCGCCATGCCACACACCATGACCATGTTGGTAAATGGGCTGTTTGTATCAGGCATATACGCATCCACGCATTGAGCAATGGCAATGCCCATCTGTTCGGCTTCTTTTTCCTCTAAAAGCCAATGCTGGCCACGCCCTTGTGATATTTTGAAAGATCCCATGCCCAGGAAGTTTTTTAACGCACTGGCAACAGCCGGTTGATAAGGAAAACCCGCACCATTGTTTTTTTCAAAGTCCTGAAAATCCTTGTGCGCTTGTTCAGCCCCTTCTTTAGCGCTTGCCACCCCTTCTGCCTCCAAGGCAGTGGCCATGGCGTCCAGCGCAGCCGCATCGCCTAATTCCATTGGATTCATGATTCACCCCACGCCTGTAACCAATCAGCACTCTTGCGTTCTGGGGGCACGGGTGATGATTCCACCGTGCCCAAACCACTTAAGCCAAGCTGATGTTCGCTATCCGTATCAGACTTGGTATCTGGCTTATGATCAATGTCTGATAATGACCGACACCATTCCCGGAATGCTGGCCCCTTACCATTCCATGGCCCACAACGTGAGCAGGTAAAATATTCATCCCCCCGGTTATTGGGTTTTACATATGCAACACTTTCACATGCTGGACACTTAACCCGCTTTTGCATATTCCAACTCCTGTAATCTGCCTTCAATTTCCATGAATAATTCCAACGTGTGATAACTGACACGCCTTGCTATTTCGGTGGCCTCTTCTGCCGCTTTGACTTTACCCGATATATCAAAGGTGCCCAGCTGAGAGGCTTTTTCCGCCACTTCCTCCAAAGAATTAATTGATTCCCTAAGTTTATTTAGTGTTCCCATATTCATTACCCCCGTACAGTTATTGACAGAACTCCAAGTTAGCCCGGCAAGCCGGGCTAATGCGGCACCGTCCTACTCAATGCCACATTTCCAAATCTGTATGCTTTTTTCGACCCGGTAAAACATGCCACTCATGTTCATGTGTGATCACGGACTCCGCACACCCAGAACGCCCAGATAGGAACCACAACCCCTTCACTGTTGGCTGTAATTCCCCGTATTGGTTTAATCGTGCCCATTGGTCAAACCGGGTGATTTCACCCGTCCGCTTATCCGCGTATTCATGTCCGTGAGCGGTGGTGAGTGTTTTTAACTGCAGTTCCCCGGACCTGATTTTGATAGCTAGGTCGCAGTAAGCCACAGACGCATCTGCCTCTACTTCCATATCGCGAATCGCGGCAATCAAGTGCATTAGCTCTGGACGACAATCCCTCGCGTACATGAAGGCCGCACGCTCATCAAACGCCAGCTTTCCAGACTCATCAAAGCTCATGAACCGCCCAGCAAAGCGCCGCAACTCCCGCCACCAAGTTGCCTTTATGCCGCCTAAGAATTGAAATTGCCGGATACCATGGATACTGGCCCAGGCTCTGATACGCTGTGCTGAAGTAGCCGCATCATTATCGAATAGGTCTTTTTCGATACCACGGCCATCGATGGCTTTTGAAATGTATTTTGCGATGTAACCAACAGCCGAATATTCTTTGCCTGTCTTTGGGTTGAGACCTTCCTTGATCCGTTCAACTTTTACCCGGCGCTTTTGGGCACCCGGTTCACCGGCATAGAGGTTGAGTGACTTTTCAGTGATAACCTGTTCGATGGAAGAAAGGCCGGCCGTATCCGAAAATAACAACAGGTGCCAATGTGGGCATCCGTCATGGTGCGGCTCAACCACACGGATACCAAAGTAGTCTATTTCGTTGCGGTGTAGTTCAGCCCTGATAACAGCCCAGCGCCCAGCCAAATATTGCTGAGCTTCTCTGACAGTGAAGCCTTCATAACGTTTGTTCTTAAACGAAAATTTCCGACCTTTTTTTGATTTTCGATATGAGTACGGATGAAAAGCAGATGGCGCTGTGATCGTGATAAATGTCGCTTTATAGCCAAGTGATTTAGCCAGTTTCTCAGTGCCGGCAATCCGGGTCATCATTTCAATACGACGAATAGCCGGATTTGAATTTGATTTATAAAACAGCTCAGCGAGCGTAAAACGCTGCCCCAGGTCATTCTCAATTTCAGTCTCTTGGAGAGTTTTTAAATTGGCGGATTGTCGCTTTTTCCAGTACTCAAACGACAATGAAGAGAGATAGATTTCACGCGATGCATGCACATGGCCAAACAGCCGTTTCATTTCCTCAATGAGTCGGCTTTTTTCGGCACGAGCACGACGAAGCCACCAGCGAGGGTTACACAACCGTTTTAGAACCCTAATACGCCAACGTACTTCTTCAATCCAGTTTTCAAAATCAGAGGAGGGAACCACGTCTGAAGGCTCCAAAGGAAATTCTTTCAGATGAGATTCAACCAGCTGCCAGAATGCAGAACCATTTATTAACGCGAGCATTTCCCGCGCTTCGATACCTAAGTATTCCGCAAATTTCATATCATCAGGATCGACTTGACCGCGCACGGTCCAGCGCCGCTTGAAGTAGCTTGCTTGGTAGGCTGCCCAATTTTCTATACTGCTGTCATCACACAGTAGTAAATTCAACGATCCCCATTTTTGTTTTTCTTTTAACCAAATAATACGCTGGTTAGCGTCCCCATATGGCGTACCAGGGTGGTTACCATGCTCCAGGACCAAGTCTTGCCAATGCTGAAAAACGTCCTGCTGTAACAGTCCAAACACTGAAGAGGCTTTTTCAGCCTCATTCAGCCAGTAGGGAGACATGTACATTGATTAATGGCCACCAACGGGCTTACTCGGCTCCCAGGCTTCAGCACCGTTGTAGTCATCCCCCCCGGTTGATTTCCATTGCTGATTCGCTGAATCAATGGCAGTGCAACCAGGCACAAACCCCTGTGGATAATCTAAACGATAAGTCCACCCAGTTATGGTTCCGTCGAAAACGATCACGTAACCATTCCATAAACTCTTACGGGCGCGATACTCAAGAGCGATTTCGTTGATTGTCATATCACTTGCCACCTTTTTTCATAGCCTCATCAACCCGGATCCTTGCCTCAATAACCAGCCTTGCACCATCGATAAGTCTGTATTTACCCCGTTTTACTGTCGGTATATGTCCTCTATCCATCCAACCCCTTAATACACCTAAAGGAACACCACTCATTTCTGAGTATTTTTCTGGTGTCATCTCCAAACCCACCTCAAAAGAAACAACATCCAGATCATTCAATTTCTGCTTCATTAATACTTCCTACCACTTTAAGTGACACAAAACGCCACAATTTAGGATATGATATTGATACGATAACTTGACATGATTTGAATTAATCATTCAATTCAATTTAGCTATACGATTCGTATAAATACTAATGATCACTAAACAGATATGTAAATCGTATTAATTTATGATTTACAGCATTAGAAGGAGAACTTTTATGAGCTACGTACCTTATAGAGACACGATGGGGAAAAGAATAAGAGAGCTTCGTGAGGCAATTGGATTAACCCGATCCCAGTTTGCCGAAATCATAGAGATCTCTGAAGGAAAGCTTGCGAACATTGAAAACAATCATCAAAAACCACAAGCAGACGATATAGAGAGACTATGTAGCATCTTCACATGGGCCACACATTACGTTGTTTACGGTGCTGAGCTCTCCTGGATGCCTGAAAGTATCGACCAAAAGGAACTAAAAAGAATCACCCTTGATTACGTTCGGGAATCTATAAGAAATGCCAGTAAAAAAAACGCCTGATGGAACCTATCAAGCCCGACTTCAAATAGACGGACGCCGATATGCCCGTAATTTTCCAACAGCACGAGAAGCAAAAATATGGGAAGCAAACACACGTAAACAGGCATCTGATGGAACACTGTCCCTCATAAAGGACAACAGAACCTTATTAGCACTCATAGAAGACTGGTACAACTTACACGGTTCACAGTTAGCAGATGGACAAAAACGCCTCTCCAAACTGAGAGGCATCGCATCTCGCCTGAAAAACCCTGTTGCACGGCATTTCACTGCCGAACAATTTGCCGAATATAGAACAAAACGCATAGATTCTGGTATTAGTAAAAACAACCAGAATCATGAACATGCTTACCTTTCTGCTGTATTCAATGAGTTGATTCGGCTTGATAGCTGGCCATATAACAACCCTCTTAAAAACTTACGGAAACTGAGAATTGAAGAAAGTGATGTGAAATATTTGGAATTATTCGAAATACATGCATTACTTAATCAGTGTCGCCATAGTAGAAATGAAGATCTATTCAATGTTGTCTGTCTCGCTCTCTCAACTGGAGCGCGCTGGGGGGAAGCACAAAACCTTAGGCGAGAGCAACTCCATCCTTATCGCGTAACCTATCAAGGCACTCAAACGAAAAGCGGGAAAAGTCGAACCATTCCAATTAGTGAGGAGCTATACCATCAACTTTCAGATCATTCCCCCATTACAGGACGACTATTCAATAATTGTGAGAGAGCATTTAGCAACGCTATTAATCAGGCCGGCATTGAACTACTCGAAGGTCAAAGAACACATATACTCCGACATACCTTTGCTAGTCACTTCATGATGTCAGGCGGTGATTTGTTAACACTAAACAAAATTTTAGGCCATAGCACCATTCAAATGACAATGCGCTATGCACACCTTTCTCCTGACCACCTCTCACAAGCAATTGAGCACAATCCATTGGCATTAGAATGGCACGGAACGAGAAAAAACGGCACGGAAACGGCACGATGAAGATTTAGGTTAGTGTGAACTATCAGGAAATTTGGTGCCCGGGGCCGGACTTGAACCGGCACGACCGTTAAGGGTCGGGGGATTTTAAGTCCCCTGTGTCTACCGATTTCACCACCCGGGCTAGGAAGGTATTTTTATAGTAGGGCCGGTTACCCTACTGGAAAGATGGAGGCTGGAGTCGGAATCGAACCGGCGTACACGGAGTTGCAGTCCGCTGCATGACCACTCTGCCATCCAGCCATTTCTTAAAAAAATAAGGCTTATACCTTATCTATCAGCACTCTCTAAATAATCAGAGAATAAGATTTGGAGCGGGAAACGAGACTCGAACTCGCGACCCCAACCTTGGCAAGGTTGTGCTCTACCAACTGAGCTATTCCCGCACTTAAGCTGCTTTTTACAACTGTTCTTTGGATCAACAGTGTTGCTTGATCCTTAAAACGAGCGGGAATTCTAAGGTAATCCGCGCTGTTGTCAAGCAATGATTTAAAAAAAGTCTTTTATTTTTAATGGGTTAGCGTCCGTTTTTGGATATTTTCAAATCTGGCCAAGCTGCCTTAAGGTAAACGAACATTGACCATATTGTTAGTACCGCAGCGACCTGCAAAACGATCAATCCGATATTGGTAAGCAATGTTCCAGGCGGCTGGCTCAGCAGCACGGCTATGGCAATCATCTGGAACGTGGTTTTATATTTGCCAATCATGTTGACCGCAACACTGGCACGCTTGCCCAACTCTGCCATCCATTCCCGCAGGGCAGAGATCACGATTTCCCTGCCAACCATGATGATCGCAGGCAGTGTCATCCAAAGGGTATTATGTTCCTCAACCAACATAACCAAAGCAGCCATCACAATCAGCTTGTCAGCAACAGGGTCGATAAATGCACCGAAAGGCGTTGTCTGGTTCAGTTTTCTGGCCAGGTACCCATCCAGCCAATCGGTCACTGCTGCCAGAATAAAAACCGACGACGCCCCCCAGTAACTCCACTGGAAAGGCAGGTAGTAGAAAAAGATGCAGACAGGAATCATCAAAATACGGCTTAAAGTCAGCCAGTTAGGTATTGTCATCGATCATTCTTACCAGTAATTTTTTGAGAGTATATCCGGGTCATTTTTAATTGTGCAAAAATTCATAAATGTTTTGTGCAATGGTCTTACTTATTCCTTTTACTTTTGCGATTTCATCAGCGCTGGCCGCCATAACGCCGCGGGCACTTCCAAAATAACGGATAAGTGCCTTACGGCGCTCAGCCCCTATTCCTGGGATATCGTCCAGCAACGAACCCGTTCGTGCTTTGCCACGCTTGCCTCGATGACCAGTTATAGCGAATCGATGCGCTTCATCCCTGATATGCTGCAATAGATGAAACGCCGGTGAATGCTTCTCCAATTCCAGTGTATGTTCGGCATCTTGCAGATATAGTGTTTCAAGCCCTGGCTTACGCCCTTCCCCTTTGGCGATGCCCATCAGCAATGTCTGATTCATTTGTAGTTCGTCCATGACCCGCCGAGCCACATTCAACTGCCCCTTACCACCATCGACCATTAAAATAGTCGGCAGTTTGTGCTCTTCAACCATGAGTCGTTTGTATCTACGGGTTAGAGCTTGTTCCATCGCCGCGTAGTCATCACCACCAGTGATACCTGTAATATTGAAACGACGATAGTCACTTTTCAGAGGTCCTTCCCTGCCAAAAACCACACAGGACGCAACCGTAGCTTCACCTTGACTGTGGCTGATGTCAAAACATTCAATACGTTCGATATCTGTTTCCCATTGCAGCTGTTTTTCAAGCTCGGTAAACCGGCCAAGGATGCTCTTACGGTTAGCAATATGGAGCGCCAGTTGTTCAGTCGCATTGGTGACCGCGAGATTCAACCATTTGCGGCGATCCCCACGAACATTATGGGAAAATTTAACCTTGCGGTTGAATTCCTGCTCAAAGGCAGCACTGAACAAGTCGTAGTTGGCTAGCTCCAGGTTGGTCATGATTTCATTGGGAATCTCGTGATTACGCTGACCAAAATAGTACTGCCCGATAAATGCTTCAAACGCTGTTTCAGCTTCCTCTTCCAGTCCAATGCGCGGGAAAAACTGGCGGCTGCCAAGTACCCGACCATCACGGATGATGATCATCGCGATACAGCACCCGGACGCCTGCAACTCCATAGCAAGAACATCCACATTACCGGCCTGACCTGCAACAAATTGTTGCTCCTGAATCTTTCGGACAAACAGCAACTGGTCACGAATTTCAGCTGCTTTTTCAAAGTTTAAGTCAGAAGCAGCACGATCCATTTCGATTTCGAGCTGCTGAATCAGGTCATTGCTTTTGCCTTCAAGAAAAAGCCTGGTATGGAGCACATCTTCTTTATATTCGTCTTCAGATACCAATCCAACACAGGGCGCTTTACACCGTTTTATCTGATATTGAAGGCATGGGCGGGTGCGATTGCTGAAAACAGAGTCTTCGCATTGGCGTACTTTGAACGCTTTCTGTAATACCGAGAGTGCTTCTCTGACTGCAGATGCTCCGGGATATGGCCCGAAGTACGTTCCTTTCTTCCGCTTCGACCCGCGATGAAAATGTATGCCAGGAAATGTTTGATCGGACAGAAGTAGATATGGATATCCCTTATCATCCACCAGCATGATGTTATATGGTGGTTTGTGGGTTTTGATCAGAGTCTGTTCGAGTAGTAGCGCCTCTGTCTCACTATGAGTGATCGTAACATTTATATGACAAATATGACTGACCAGGGCAACCGTTTTGTTGGTCAGCCCACGGGAATGAAAATAAGAGCCAACCCTGGCCTTAAGATTTTTGGCTTTGCCAACATAGAGTAATTCGTTGTCTTCACCCAGCATCTGATATACGCCGGGTTTATTAGGAAGGCTTTTGACAAACGATTTAGGATCAAACTCAGTCACGGGATGAAATACTAAACAGCTTCTTCAGCATCCAGCATACCGTGTTTGATGGCAAGAAGTGTCAGCTCCACGTCTGAGTCTATACTTAATTTCTCAAAGATCCGATAACGATAGGTATTCACTGTTTTAGGGCTTAAGCACAATTTGTCTGAAATCTCCTGAACCTTCTGGCAGGATACGATCATTAGCGCAATTTGCATTTCTCTGTCAGATAGGTCATCAAATGGCGTTTTTCGACCATTGCTGTCTGGCATAAAACTATTCAGCGCCATTCTCTGGGCTATTGCAGGACTCAGATATTTCTGACCAGCGTGCAAGGTTTTGATGGCTCTCGCCATCTCTTCAACATCCGCACCTTTGGTTAAAAACCCAGAAGCACCCGCTTGCAATAACCTTGAAGGGAAAGGATCTTCACCCCACGCAGTAACATTCAGAATTTTCACATCTGGACAGGCTTTAGCGATCTTTCGGGTAGCTTCCAGACCACCGATGCCTGGCATCTTAACATCCATGAGCAATACATCAGGCTCAAGTCTTTTTGCCAGTTCAATTGCCTCTTCTCCAGATTTTCCCTCAGCAATAACTTCAATTCCCTTGACATCCTCAAGCAATCGCGTGATGCCAGTTCTTACCAGATCATGATCATCAACCACAACAATTTTAATCATGTCTTTATTTTTTTGCCAAGTTTAAGGGAGGGCTTATTGAATCTCATAGAGTCTGAAATGTCTACGAAATTCATGCCCGGATTATCGCCAATGGTGGCTATAAGTATTTTTCAGCATAGGCGGCCAACCTACTTCTTGCAACCCCTTTTAGTGTGATGCTGCCACCATGGTCGAATCCCTTGAAACGCTCGCTCATATAGGTCAGGCCCGAGCTGGTAGCACCGAGGTAAGGTGTGTCTATTTGTGCCAGATTTCCCATACACAATACTTTGGTCCCCTCACCTGCACGGGTAATAATCGTTTTTATTTGATGCGGAGTCAGATTTTGAGCCTCGTCCACAATCAAAAAGCTGTTCTGAAAGCTGCGCCCACGAACAAAGTTAAGGGATTTAAAGTGAATCGGCATATTTGAACCGACATAATGTTCACTGCCGGATGGGTCATAGTCTTCAGCGTGAAGAGCTTCAAGATTATCAGTAAAAGCCCCTAGCCACGGGGTCATTTTTTCAGTTTCAGTGCCCGGCAGGAAACCAATATCTTCATCCAGCCCACGGGTACTACGGGTGGCAATAATTCTCTTGAAGCTTTTCTGTTCGAGAGTCAATTCCAATGCACATGCCAGCGCCAGAATCGTTTTACCACTACCAGCGGGGCCATTAAGCGAGACCAGATCAATCTCCGGATCCATTATCAGGTACATTGCCATGGCCTGAAAAATATCACGCGGATTCAGCCCCCAACATTTTTGTCTCATCAATAGGCCGGTGTTAAGGAGTTCCAGAGTGACCCATTCTTCATCTACCGCTTTGATACGTCCGACAAATTCCTTTTCATCCAAAATAAACTGGTTGATAAAAAACTTACTCCCCAACAACTGAGATAACAATGCTTTTGGAAGAGTATGAAATTGCTCACCGGTCAGGGTTTGCGACTGAATGGCATCAAGCTGTTCCCAGAACGATCCGTCAATTCGATGATAACCAGTAGTCAGCCGATCAATATCAGTGATCAGTTGGTCATTATGATAGTCTTCTGCGCTTAATCCGCACCCTCTGGCTTTAAGGCGCATATTGATATCTTTAGTAATCAAAATAACGTCTTTATCGGGAATTCGTTTCTGGAAATTCAAAACGTCATTGATTATTTGATTATCATTGATCTGACTGGTCAGTTTGTGACCATGATGTTCGAATCCTGACATCAAAATACTTAGCCTTCCCTGCACAATCTCCGCATCATCTTCATATTTCTTGATCAGCACCCCTTCCGCAATTTCACGGGGAGTGGATGCTCCGATAATATTATCGATGGTTCTGACCGCCTGACGGCAGTCTGCCGCAACTGCAGACGGCCCCACTTTCAGTTTATCCAATTCCTCCAGCACCACCATGGGAATCATGATGTCGTGCTCTTCAAAGTTATAGACCGAGTTCGGATCGTGGATCAGAACATTTGTATCAAGCACATATATCTTGGGTCTTTCCATTGAGAGTCCTTAACTTTATTGTTTTCTAATGCAACACATCATCAGTCCGTGGAAATACTGGGCCGAAATTGGCAGGCAACAGATCCATCCGGGATATCGTTATCAAATCGTGCAGACCTACACTCTCACCTTCACTGACCCAACCAACATCTTCCAGACAGACGCAGGTGGCCTGCACAGCATCCAACTCTACAATCACGACCAAATGAAACTGGTCTCCCACTCTGAATGTCATCAGATCACCGACTTCCACTTCGTTGTAATGGGTGAAGATAGGGTCTCCAAAATGATGACTGGTCAGGTCCTGACTTTTATTGAATCTGGCAGACGCCACAATACTGATCACTTCAACAATAGAAGGATCCGTTAGATCAATGGACACTTCGCCATCCACCATTTCATCAGGACCATCAAACATGCGTTCTAACAAAGCCAGTAACAGTTGAAAATCATTTTCAGACCATTGCAGCTCATCACTATTAAATTTTTGTGAACGACTGGTGGCACCAACGTGGATACCAGTTTCAAGGGTAATATCCCTGAGACCAACATCTCCTTCCGGGATGACAAAAGCTACTTTTGCGGGGGTGAATTCAGAGTCTGACAATAACCGCCAGACAAGAGACTGATTGGATTGAATAGCCATAATTTGCACCTCTTCACAAGGGGTTGCAATTAACTGACCGGATGAAACCGATCACACGGTAGCTTATCGATATAACAGTTTCCTAAATAAAGCCTTATGCTCTTTTTTAAAATGGACCAGGACTCCTGTTTTCTCAAGTTTTGATCACTTCATCATCACGATAATTCTATGAATTGCAAGCGCTTTTTTTCTTGTTTGACAATCATTCGTCACAATAGACAGCCCTTGAAATGCCCCCAAAAAGGACCGTTTTCCCCAAACTTATCCGAGGATGTCAGAGACAGCTTCTGCAACTTTTCGTGGTTTCTGAAAGATTAACGAATGGTCGGATCCAGGCACCGACACCAATTTCCAGGCTCTTTCAGTCGCCAGTACAGAATGAAACTGACGCATTTCCTGATGGCTGTTGGCACCGTGAATCAATATTACCTGCTGATGGTTTGGGTAGAGCAGCTCGCGATCACAGCTTTTCATGTAAGCGGTTAATGCATCCAGCTCATTCGCTAACCCAATTATCCTGTGAGCAAGCCGTTGATACATCGTTTCTCTGGTTTTAGGATTTTTGGTGGCAACGGCCATAACCAGTTGAGCAAACTGTCTTACTCCTTCGGCAGATGTATCCTCACAACGCATGACCCGGGTTGCTTCCGAATACTGAGTTCTGATAGCCAAGGTCTGATAAAAGTTAGCACGTTCCAATAATGCGGGTTCAACCAGTACGAGCCGCTGAACCTCCAACCCTGCAAAAGCGTTCAGATCCAGTGCACAGGCACCACCAAAGGAATAACCGGCGATATCCAGCTCATTGATCTGCAGATGCTTCAGCAATGCCACCAGGTCAGCGCGGATATTTTCAATCGAAAACGCTTTTTCATTGACGTAAGGATGGATCGTCTCACCTGCACCGCGTAAATCCGGCACAATCATCCGCCGATACCCCTGACTCATCCGACATACGTGATGCCAAGTCAACTGACCGGCTACACCTGCGCCATGCAATAACAGCAATGTTCTGTCAGGTTCATCAGGTTTTTCGTATAGGTGATAACAGAGGCTGACTTCAGGTAAATGCAAATAATGCTTGGTTATGTTCAAGACCGGGTACAATCCACTTTATGATCATTAAGAACTACACATTCTAGGGACAGCCACATAAAATCTCCAGCGTTCAGCAAACTCAGCGGATTCACCTCTTTGGCACTTATTCAACTACCATATTCAGAAAACCATCTCGGGTTACTTGATCAATTAAGAACCTTGCCATATTTCATTGTGTTTGATAGTCCGAATCAACAGCATGTAAATGACTCCCCTATCATCGCAACAGCATTGCCAGATCGGTGGCTATCCATGCAGACACCAGAGCATGGAGAAGTGTTTAAGCTGGATAAAGCACTGAAATATGCCGTTCAAGGTTCTTTCCACACTAAAGATTTGTCCAAAATCATAACGGATACCGGTAAAAAATCACTATCGAGTCATTTTCAAGCCGGCTGGGCAGGTTACCTCAGCTATGAGTTTGGTTATCAACAAAACCACCTGTCTATTGAGGACATAAACTATCCCTTATTGAGAATTGGCCTCTATCTCTGGAGTCTTCGAATCGATATGGAACAGCGGCAAACCAGTTTGTATTTTCACCCCACCTGCCCTGACACTATTCGCGAAACCGTTCTGCAGCGAATAAACGATCATTGCCCGGCCGAGGCACATTTTACCTTGAGCACTGTTTTTCAAAGGGAGACCGCCTCTGACCGCTATCTGAAAGATATAGCTCGAATACACAGTTACCTGACTGAGGGGGATTGCTATCAGGTTAATTACACTCACTCGCTATCAGCTCAATATCAAGGCGACCCCTGGGTACCATATCGCCAGCTTCGGGCTCATTCCCCTGCTCCGTTTTCAGGCTTTTTCGACACCGGTTCATTGGTTATTTCCAGCCATTCTCCAGAACAATTCATTTCCGTAAACGGCAGTACAATTATCACTAAACCAATTAAAGGAACCCGGCCCAGAGGCCAAACTCCTGAAGAAGACAAGGCTCTTGCCCAGGAACTTCTGCACAGTGAGAAAGATCAGGCAGAAAATCTGATGATTGTCGATCTTTTGCGTAATGATCTGAGCAAAACATCAATACCCGGAAGCATGGAGGTCAGTACACTTTTTGGCCTTGAAAGCTACGCCAATGTACATCATTTGGTCAGTACGATCACTGCAGAGTTATCTCCACAACAATCCGCTATGTCTTGTTTTCTGGCATCCTACCCTGGAGGTTCTATAACCGGTGCCCCCAAAAAAAGAGCCATGGAAATCATTGCGGAATTGGAATACCAACAGCGCGGCCCCTATTGTGGAAGCCTGTTTTATCTGGATCTTGATGGTCATTTCAACAGCAGCATTATGATCCGGACACTGGCTTATATGAATGATACCGTTCGCGCCTGGGGCGGCGGCGGAATCGTGATTGATTCAGATCCGGAAATGGAGCAGCAGGAGTCACTGACAAAGATCAACAACCTTATCCAGTTGTTGGAAAATGAATTCTTATCCCAATCAAGGCAGTAAGCCTGGAACGCTTACTGCCTTGCCACGGCTTAAATACTCAGGTCCCGAAGACTGGCCTTCACAAATTCAGCCTTAAGGTCTTCATAGGTATGAACTGCCGGAAACTGGGGAAACTCATTGATAACATTCTGAGGGGCGTGGAACAGGATACCGGCATCTGCCTCAGACAACATCGTTGTATCATTATAGGAATCACCCGCTGCGATACAGCGGAAATTTAAGCCATGGAACGCTTTAATAGACTGACGTTTCGGATCGGGTTGACGCAAGATATAGTCAGTCACGCGGCCTGAGGGTTCTACCGCCAATTTATGGCAAAGCAACGTGGGATAACCCAGCTGCTTCATCAGAGGCATGGCAAACTCATAAAAAGTGTCCGATAAAATCACTACCTGAAAGCGTTCACGCAGCCAGCTCACAAAGTCTTTGGCACCTTCCAGCGGTTCAAGCCCAGCAATAACCTCCTGGATCTCACGAAGTCCTAGCTTGTGCTGATCCAGAATTTGTAAACGCTGCTTCATTAACACGTCATAATCAGGAATATCACGGGTTGTTGCTTTTAATTCTTCAATACCAGTTTTCTCAGCAAATTTAATCCATATCTCTGGTACCAGAACACCTTCGAGGTCGAGACAAGCTAGTTCCACAAAAACACTCCCATTGAATAACTGATTTGGAGGCGCAAATTTACTGATTCCATCGAGAAAATACCAGAGCTGGTTGAAAAGTGTGCTTCACGTGGAACAATGCCAATAATCAACCCCTTCTGAGTTATATTTCTATTCGAGTTTGTTATTTTAAATTTTATTTTTATTACATTAAGCTTATTTCGGTATTTTGAGGAACCCACATTTACTATGAAGACTACCCATGAGCACATTGCCGAGCAGTCTGAAGCGTTGAAGGATGCAGATCCCCGGGAAATACTGCATTACGCTCTGGCAGAGGTCGATAAAATCGCCATATCTTTTAGTGGCGCAGAGGATGTTGTGTTGATAGATCTGGCACAAAGAGCCGCCAAAAAACTCAATAAACGTCTGCAGGTTTTCACATTGGATACAGGTCGCCTGCACTTCGAAACCTATGAGTTCATCGAAAAAGTCAGACAACATTACGATATTGATCTGGAGATACTGTCCCCCGACGCTGAAAAACTCCAGGCTTTTGTCAAACAAAAAGGTCTGTTCAGTTTCTTTGAAGATGGCCATAAAGAGTGCTGTGGTATCCGAAAAATTGAACCTCTAAGAAAAAAACTGGTTCAACTAGATGGCTGGATCACCGGACAACGAAGAGATCAAAGCCCAAGCACCCGAAGCCATGTTGATGTTATTGAGCTAGACGAAGCTTTTGGAACAGAAGAAAAACCATTGGTGAAATTTAATCCGCTGGCGAACTGGAGTTCTAAACAGGTTTGGGAATACATCCGGATGTTTGATGTGCCATATAACGCACTCCATGAACGCGGCTTTATTTCTATTGGCTGCCAGCCTTGCACTCGTCCAGTATTACCAAATCAACATGAACGTGAAGGCCGTTGGTGGTGGGAAGAAGCAACAATCAAAGAATGTGGACTTCATATAAAACAGCTATAACTTAGACTTTTTAGGGCATAAGAGACACCATTTATGCCCTCTCCTGTTCCACTAAAATACTATGCGTCACTTAGCATTTGAGCGCACAAAAAGCAGTTTAAAATGAATCGAAATTATAGCTGCAGTGTTATGCTACAGAATATACGGATTTCACTTGATCGCCCAAAATTTGCGGCTCAATTTCCAGCTCAATCCCATAGTTTTCTTTGACAGCCTGTCGTATTATTTCCACGATGGACATAACCGCAACCAAGCTTCGACACTGAGGATTGACCAATACCAAAGCCTGCTCGACATGTGTGCCCACACCCCAGACTGGATCGCGATAACCTTTCAAACCGGCATTCTCAATCAACCACCCAGCCGCCAGTTTCTTGCGCTGATCACCTGCATCAAAAGCGACAATATTCGGATATTTACGCACCAGCTCGTGATAGTGCGACATCGTTACAACAGGGTTTTTAAAAAAGCTGCCGGCATTGGGCAAATCTTTAGGATCAGGTAGTTTAGTCAGACGTATGCGACAAATTTCTTCACTCAACTGCTGGGCCGTGATTGTGCTTGGCTCCAAATGCTGCAATGCTCCATAGGACAACTTTGCATGAAATGTTTTATTCAACCTGAGTCGAATAGCAGTCACAATAAAGCGATTTTTTGAACGTTTAAAGAGACTGTCACGGTAATCAAATTCACACGCTTTATTGTTAAAGTCGCGCCAAACCCGGTCAACACAATCATATGCCCGGACAGATTCAATAAACTCCCTGACCTCCACTCCATAGGCGCCTATATTTTGAATTGGCGCCGCTCCCACAGTTCCTGGAATAAGGCTCAGGTTTTCGAGTCCGTACCAACCTTGTCTAATACATAACTGAACGGTTTCATGCCAATTCTCACCTGCACCAACTTCAACAATAACATAATCATCATTGTCGGACAGAAGCTGTATTCCTTGAATTTCATTTTTGATCACCAATCCTTCGATTATTTCCTGAGCAAGAACATTACTGCCCCCCCCAAGAACATACAGCCTCCATTGATGCTGGTCTGCCAAATGAATCGCTTCAAGCAATGATATCTCGCTATGAACAGCCACAAAGTGCCTTGCAATAGAAGGCATAGCCAGTGTATTCAGTGACTGCAGGGAGTGATTTTCGACAACATCAATCATGAACAATTACTTGGCAGGATTTTGAATATGCTGAAGAAATTTCTCTGAGGCCGCCTTACATAAATCAATGACCGTTTCAAAACCTTCAGATCCACCATAATACGGGTCCGGAATTTCGTCCACTTTGGATTCCGGGTCATAACTCAAAAACAATCTGACTTCAGCATGACAGTTATCGCCAGCCAAAGTCTGAACGTCCTTCAGGTTCTGCCGATCAGCAACGAGTATGTAATCAAACTCGTCAAAATCACTACTCTGCAACTGACGTGCCCGGAGATCAGAAATATCAACTTTTCGCCCTTTCAATGCCCGAACAGCACGCTCATCCGGACCTTCTCCGACGTGATACCCAGCAGTACCTGCAGAATCAACAACGAATTGATCATCAATACCGCGTTCTTGAATCAACGCTCTGAAAACCCCTTCAGCAATGGGTGACCGACAGATATTTCCCAGACAAATGAAAAGTACTCTAGTTACCATGATTTGTTTCCAGTATGTAACGGACTTTGTTTAAGTCTTCCAGGGTATCCACTCCGGGAGCACCTGGCTTTGATGCGACTTCGACATGGATATGACGGCCATTTTCCAGAAACCGTAACTGCTCAAGTTTTTCGATATTTTCCAGATTCGACATTGGCCATACTACAAATTCCTTAAGCGCCGACACTCGATAAGCATAAATACCCAAATGCCTCAATGCCTGGATGTCCTGCGGTAGCGTATCAGGCCTACCTGCAGAAAAATGGTCTCGGTCCCAGGGTATCGGGGCACGACTGAAATAGAGCGCCCGGTTATTGATATCCGGTATCACTTTGACAATATTTGAGCTGAAAAACTCATTAACGTGATTAATAGGTTCACACAGCGTGGCGACAGCACAGTCAGGATGATCAAAGAGGTTTAAGGCAACCTGATTAATATTTTCCGGCGCAATCAAAGGCTCATCGCCTTGTACGTTTACAATAATGTCATCCGCCGACATATTCATCCTGACTGCTACCTCATTTAAACGGTCTGTCCCACTAGGGTGATCGCGGGATGTTAACATCACTTCAGCGTCATAAGCTTTTACAACACTGGCGATTCGTTCATCATCTGTGGCGACAACTATTCGACCGGCCAGGCTTTCACGAGCCCGGTCAATGACATGGCAGATCATTGCCTTATCACCAATCATTTCCAACGGTTTCCCCGGAAACCGGCTACTGCCATAACGGGCAGGGATAATAACGGTAAAATTCATGCATTATTCTCAGTTCTGGAAGTCACAATAAGCTGACGCATATCGGTTAGCAGGTGTTGTTCTTGTACACTATCGAGCTTGACTGAAATTCTTACCACCCAAACACGCCTAAGACTCAGGTTACAGCATTTTACCCAGTCTTTTTCGGTCATTATGATCAAACTATCCCTAAACTTGGCAAAATCCTCAAGTGTGAAATGATGATGATCGGCAAAAACATGGCGAATGATACGATATCCCAACTGTTCCAAGGCTTCAAAAAAAGGCTCTGGATGAGCAATCCCCGCCACGGCATGGATAACTTGCTGGCTGTCTGGTCTGGCCTGGCATCCTGTCACCGACAGCAACTGCGATTCAACTAAACGAAAGGAAGGAAAACAATCCAGTTCCTTGCGCTTGGCAGCTCCCGCCTGCTTGATATATACCTGATTGACCTGATCCAGACGTCTGATGCTTTCCCGTAGTGGACCAGATGGAATACGATGACCATTTCCCCAGCCACGCTGCGCATCCAGCAATACAATTTCATAATCTCGGTGCATCTTATAATGCTGAAGACCATCATCACTGAGCACAATATCCAGTTCATGCTGTTGTAGCAGCGCATCGACCGCTTCATTTCTATTCGGGCTGACACATACCGGGACACCGGTAGCATTGGCAATCAGTTTAGGTTCGTCACCACACTGCTCAACATCAGTTTCGGCGGTAACCATCAGGGGATATCGGGCACCACGACCACCATACCCTCGGGAGACAATGCCAACCCGGTATTGATGTTGCGATAGAAGATGGGAGAGATAAATGATAAATGGCGTTTTTCCAGTTCCACCAACGGTGATATTACCGACTACAACCAGTGGACAACGAAATACGCGGGATTTTAGTTTGTCTTTGTGAGATTTCCGCTGGCTGATCAGCTTATATAAGACCTCCAGCGGAAGCAGCAGGAAAGTCAGCCAGGTTAATCGGTTTCGGTACCAATGTTTAACCAGCATCTGGCCTCATTCCATTTAATAGATCAGTTTTGATCGTTTTTATCTATTTTGGTTGCCATTCGGATTTTCACAAGCCCCAACTGTCCGGCAGCATCCATGGCATAGATGACCGACTGGTGAGGAGTCTGGGCATCAGCCACAATAATGACCGGAGGGTTGTCCAGCCCTTCCACTTCTTTCCCAAGCGCCTGCTTGATGGTATCGAAGTCCGACTTCACCAGAGCATGACCATTGATCATAAAACCACCAGTAGCGTTAATCACAATCTCTACCTGGTTTTTATCAATACTCTGCAACGTGGAACTGGAAGTTGGCAAATCAACATCCAGATGGGTCTCTTTTGTAAACGTCGTGCTGACCATAAAGAAGATCAGCAACAGGAACACCACATCAATCAATGGCGTTAAATTGATATCAACGCTTTCTGTACGTTGCCGGCGAAAATTCACTTCTTCTCACCTTTGCTATTTGCGACAGCCCGATCACCGTGCAACACATCCACCAGCTTAATACATTCCTGCTCCATGGTGACTAACAATTCATCCACCCGACGCAACAACGCTCGATGAAATATGACCGCAGGAATCGCCACTGAGAGTCCAGCTGCCGTTGTGATCAGTGCTTTGGAAATACCACCCGCCAGAACTCCTGCATTACCGGTTCCCTGCACCATAATGGCAGAAAAAACTTCGATCATGCCAAATACTGTTCCCAGCAATCCCACCAGCGGCGCGATCATAGCAATGGTCCCGAGTGTGGATAAAAACCGCTCCATATCATGTGCCACGTGGCTGGCGGCCTCTTCAATGCTATCTTTCATCGCATCTCTGCCCAGCTTGGAGTTCGCCAATCCGGCTGCCAGTATTTGTCCGAGGTAACTGGAGGCTCTGAGCTCCTTAAGACGGTTACCATCCATCTTATTCTGTTTGATGATTGCCCAGACTTGGGGTAGCTGATCTTTGGGCGAGACTTTACTTTTTCTTAATGCCCAATAACGCTCAACAATTATCGCAAAAGCGATGACTGAACACAGTAAAATTGGCGCCATCAGAATGCCACCAGATTTGATGATCTCGAACACGGGTCTACTCCTCTAAAGCGGCGGTTACTTTAACAGTGAGGTAAAAAAAATCCAATGCAGAGTTCATAATTTATAACACCTAACTATTTGATTTCATTGATATAGCCCTGCCATGGGAAGAAAGGCTGCTTTAGAGGCTTATAACTGAGCCGATGATCATTCAAGGTTATCTGCACAGAACTCAGTTCACGGGTTGACAGCCAGGGAATATGCTCAGCTTCAATATTGTCGAGAGTCTGTTGGTGTGGGTGACCAAAATGATTAAATGCGCCAGCACTGATCAACACCAGCTGTGGTGAAATGGCCTCAAGCCATTGTCGCGATGTTGAGGAACGACTGCCATGATGACCTGCAACCAGAACATCGCACCTTAGAGCTTCTCTCTGCAGCCCGACCAACCTGAACTCCACGTCTTTACCTGCATCACCTGGAATTAACACACATCCGTCCGGAGTATCTATTTTTACGATACATGAAGCATTGTTGCCAACATATTTAAACTGATCATCAGGATGCAACATAGATATCGTCAGTTGCTGGCCAACAATAGTCTGACCGCGCCGACAGCCCCGGAATGGAATGGCATCAGGCTCACCGGTCATCCAGTATAGACTCTGCAACGTTTCTGTTGCCATGTGCAGGCCCGAGGTATGGTCAGAGTCATCATGAGAGAAAACCACTGAAGTAGGCGCCGTCATATCGATACTTTGAAGAAATGGATATACAACCCTGCCGTAGGCACCTGTCCCCCCAGACACTCCGGGTCCGGTATCGATCAAAACTCCTTCAATCCCTCTCTGCACCCAAATACTCTGTCCCTGCCCCACATCAAGCATGGTAACTTGCAAATGCTGCGGATAATCGGGTTGACGTTGAAATACAAGCATTCCCACAAGACATACACACAGCAGCAGACCACCACCAGGCAGCTGCTTCGCGCCAGCCAGCCACACAGCCATTCCGGACATACAAAACAACTGGACAATACTGGGAGTAAAGGAGAAAACACCAACGGCCCCTACTTGCATCACCCATTGCAAAGCGGTGTAACCCCAACTGAACAAGTGATATAGAAAAACTGGCTCCCATGAAGAAACCAGCAGCATTAAAAAACCAAGCGGCAACAATATGAAACTGACCAGTGGGATGGCCACTAAGTTAACCAATACAGAAAAAGGGTTATAGCTATGACTGATGATCATTACCAAGGGGCTAAGTCCTAAAAACACCAACAACTGAGGCGTACAAAAGCTCATTATTCGAGCATGCCAATGCCCACCCAGAAAATGATTAAACCCCAAACCGCAGAACAATACGGTTACCGCAAGAAAGGAAAGCCAGGTGCCCGGCTGAAGAATTGCCAGCGGATCTATCGCTGTAACAACGATCCATGCACCTCCCAGAGCCAGTCCCCAGGATTGGGATCGGTTGAAGATAAAAAATAAGGCTGGAATCACCATCATAATCAATGCTCGCTGGGTAGGCACTGGGAACCCACAAATGCCGGCGTACACAAATGCTGAGCCAAGTGCCAACAACAGGCGAAACTTGAGCATAGGAAAGCGAACCACCAGACCGATTCCATTTAGTACCCACCCGGATATCAGGTATATCATGCCAAATATCATGGACAGGTGCAGTCCAGACACAACCACCAGGTGCTGAGTCTGGCTATTTCGAAATAACACCCGTTGAGCTGGGCTAAACATGACTTTATCGCCGGTCAGTATGGCTAGGGCAAATGCCCTGACAGGTTCTGCCAGTTCCATAGAGTAGATCCGCTCATGAACCAGTACTCTCAAACGTTCCCATGTGCCAGTAACCGTTGAGATCTGCCGGGCATCTTTTATAGAGCACTGGCCATCGATATGATTGATAAACGAAACATGCCTATAATCCTGAGCTCCCGGACTCAATGTACTCACAGGTGGCTTTATCATGCATGTGACGGCCCAGCGTTGGCCAGGTAGCAATTTGATATCGCTGTCATTCCAGTAAAACACCAGCGTTTTCGAATATTTGAGATTCAGTGTCTTGCCAGTGACAGACTGATAGTAATCATATTTTCTGGGAAATGCTGTCACCCTGATCTGCAGCTGAATTGACTGGCCCGCCTCAGAAGCAGGAACTCTCTCCCGCAGACCAGCCTGCACAGCCGTTGAAGATACGAGCACACCTAAAGAAAACGTAAAAAAACAAATGTAGAACGAAGAAGGTAAATATATGTCTTTTTGCTTAAGAAACTGGGTAGAGATCAATATTCCGCACAGAATAATCTGAAATGATAGCCACCAGTAAAACGAAACAGTAAACAGCCCAAGCAGTATGCCACTGGTCCAAAAGAGAAGTATGTATAGCATCGGTAGCAATCCTTGCCAGTATATGGATAATTCCGCGACTCCGTTCACTTTCTCAGGTAACGTATGCCCAGGCGAATACTAAAGCGTTGGTTTCCCAATTCAAAGTCCATAAGGGAAAGCAAGTCGTTTAAGTTTCTCGGAAACATGTTACATGAGCCCGGACTATGGCACTTGAACAGACGCTCAGTGGCGAAAGCTTTCTTTATTGGTCTGTTCGTATCAATGTTACCGATACCTTCACAGATGATTGTGGCAGGCCTGTTTGCTATCTGGCTGAACGCCAATCTACCTATTTCTGTCTCATTGGTATGGATCACCAATCCATTGACCATGGCACCCATCTTTTACTTTAACTACCTGCTAGGAAACTGGATCCTGCGCTCTCCTGTTAAACTGGAGAAATTTCACCTTTCGGTAGAATGGATGGTGAAGCAAATGGAGGCAATCTGGTGGCCATTACTGACAGGCTCAATAATTATCGGGATTATTTCAGGAATATTAGGCGCAGCATTTATAAACGCCTTCTGGCACTGGCATGTCAGAAGGAGTTGGGCAAAGCGCAAGCTACGCCATAAACACTAGCCGACTATCTCCAAACGACCATCTTTCAGTCGATACATAATTTGCGTCTTCTGAGCCAATTCACGACTGTGGGTTACGATGATAAAACTGGTTCCCACCTGCTGATTCAGTTCAAAAATTAACTCACGAATTTGGCCGGCAGTTTCCTCATCCAGGTTTCCGGTAGGCTCATCCATCAGTACCAGTCGAGGACTATTGATCAGCGAACGGGCGATAGCCACCCTTTGACGTTCACCACCTGACAGCTCCGATGGTTTGTGGTGATAGCGCTGTCCCAAACCAACCTGCTGCAATAATAGCTTTCCTCGCTCATAAGTTTCTTCACTTTGTTTTCCACCAAGCCATGCTGGCAGAATGACATTCTCCAAAGCGGTAAATTCAGGTAACAGATGATGGAACTGAAACACAAACCCCATGTCACGATTTCTCAACTGGTCTCGCTGGCGCGACCCCATCCGAGTAAGACTATGACCGGCAATGAATATCTCCCCATCCGAAGACTGATCAAGCCCAGCAAGCAAATTCAGTAGGGTCGTTTTCCCACTGCCGGATGCTCCGACAACCGATACCAATTCTCCCTGACGAATCACCACGCTTAATCCATTAAGCACCTTCAAACGCTCAGGGCCAACGGAGTATTCTTTACTGAGGTTACGGCACTCCAAAACGACCTGTAATTCGTTACTCATATCTCAGTGCCTCCGCCGGCGATACCCTGGCCGCCCGAAATGACGGATAAATGGTCGCTACAAAGCTCAGCAGAAAAGACAAACCTGTGATCCATAAAACATCACTTAAATGCAATTCGGAAGGAAAGTAACTGATAAAATAGACGGAACCATCAAGCACCTTAACATGGAACAGCTTTTCAATGCCGGCAATGATTTCGGCAATAGATAACGCTCCGATAATGCCTAGCACTGCGCCAATGGCAACCCCCATCAAGCCAATTGCAGTTCCTTGAACCATGAACACCCCCATGACCTGACGCTGACTGGCTCCCATTGTTCGTAAAATTGCGATATCTCCCTGTTTATCCTGAACCAGCATGACAAGCGAACTCACGATATTGAATGCAGCTACTGCCACGATCATCACCAACAACAAAGCAATCATACGTTTTTCCATTTGAATGGCCTTGTATAGATTACCCTGAGTTCTGGTCCAATCACTGACCAGATAACGGCCCCCCAAAGACATCGCTATATTCCAAGTGATCTCACGTGCCTTAAACAAGTCATCTACCTTAAGACGGATACCATCAACTGCATTACCCATTTTAAGCAACTTGGCAGCGTCGAATACATTAATCAGCGCCAGACTGGAATCCATTTCTGCCCCAACCTTGAAGATGCCGGAAACAGTAAAACGCTTGTAACGTGGCGTTAAACCAGCAATAGAGACTGAAACCTCAGGCACCATCAGCGTTACTTTATCGCCCACACCAACACCTAAAATCCTGGCCAGAATCTCCCCCAGAACAATGTTGAATTCCCCTTCTTTCAGATCATCAAGACTACCGTCTATAAAGTGGTTCCCAACAATAGAGACAGAACGGTGGGTCTCAGGTGCAATACCATAAATGAGAATCCCACGAGTATTTGATTCGAACGAAAGCAGACCTTGTGTCTCAATATATGGAGAAACACCTTCTACATCTTTGGCTGCGGCGACTTTATCCATCACACTTCGCCAATCGGACATACCGCCCGTTTGAGAAATTGTCCCATGGGGCACCATCCCCAGGACACGGGTCTGCATTTCACGATCAAAGCCATTCATTACAGACATAACAATAATCAGAACCATAACCCCAAGAACCAAACCGATCATGGAAACAGCAGAAATAAAAGAAATGAAATGATTGCGACGTTTGGCCCGGATATATCGCAGACCAATCAATAGCGGAATATTTTTTATCATGCGTAGCTTTTGTAATAAACGGGTGCCCTATAAGAATCCAAATACCACTATTTTTCAATGAGATACCAGCATTTGTTACGATTTATTTAGTGTACCGGTTATTTTCAGGACAGCCTGGATATTCAGCGGCAAGATAAGTCGCGTGAGTCTATCGCTATTACGATTGCGCTCTACGGCACTTGTGTCTAGGATCAATCAATTATTCCGGAACAATTATATTTAGGGTAACGGCAGCATGCCGGGCAGACTGAGACAATTCAGATGGAAGAGCGTAGAGAGTTTTTCAGAATAGATGACATGGCATTTGTATGTGGCCGGCGCTGGAATGAACAGCAGTTGAGTATTCCTGAGTATTTCCCGGAATTTAAGTTCCTGCAGTTGCATGGAGAGCTTCGGCTACTGGAGCAAGATGCCTTAACAACGTATCAGAAGATCGATGATGAGCATGTCAAACACCTGCTGGACATCCAAAATCGAAAAATCGATGTACTCTCCAAGTACCTATTGATCAAAGACCTCGCTCAAACCGGTATCGAACCACAAAAGATAGTTATCAGCGAGGGCGGAATCGGTTTTCGCGGTGATATGCAATTTGCTGCACAGGAAACCATTGCCGTTGCTATCATATTTACCCCTAGCTATCTTTCACTATTTGCGGAAGCGACGGTTGTCGCCTGCAATCCGAGCCTTGATGGCGGCTTTTACGTTCACGCGGAATTTTTTAAAATTCCTGAATCTGACAGGCAAAGACTGGCCCGTCATCTACTGGCGGAACAAGCCAGACAGCGAAACAGTCGTTAAATAACTCCACTATATTTTTTTGGATACAATGTATGTCCTTATTACCTGAATGGGCTCCTCAGGATGCAATTCAATTATCCTGGCCACACCCCAACAGCGCCTGGAAACCATGGCTTAAAACCGCCTGGAAACTTTACGCCACGCTATGTCAGCACATTAGCCAATACCAGAAGGTACTCATTTCCTGTGACCCCAGTCTCGATATCGAGGAAATCACGGACCTATTGCAAGAACACAATACGAAGCTGGAAAATATTCTGCTGAAAAGTGTTCCTACGAATGACGTCTGGGCCCGCGATCATGGTCCGATTACAGTTCGCAAAAATGACCAACTCAGAATACTGGACTTCAGCTTTAATGCCTGGGGTGGCAAATATGCTTACGATAAGGACAACCTGATCAATCGTAATCTGAATGAACAAGGTGCATATGCGGCCGCCCTGGAACAGGTTGCCCTGGTTTTGGAAGGCGGCAGCATTGAGTATGATGGTCACGGAACACTGATGACTACTTCAAACTGCCTATTGAATCCCAACCGAAATCCAACACTCAGCAAACAACAAATAGCCCATCAGCTAACCGACCACTTTGACCTTAAGCAGATCATCTGGCTGGAGAATGGTCACCTGGAAGGTGACGATACCGATGCACATATAGATACACTTGCACGTTTCGGCCCTGACAATTCGTTAATCTATGTTCAGTGTCTCGATCATGCAGATGTACATTTTGAACCATTACGCAGGATGGAAGACGAGCTTAAACAACTCAAAGACGCCGACAACCAACCCTATCGCTTGTTCCCGCTACCCATGGCCTCAGCCATTCACGCTGAAAACGGACAACGGCTGCCTGCGACCTATGCTAACTTCCTGATTACCAACCATCAGGTACTGGTCCCCATATACGGGCAACCAGAAGACCAACAGGCATTGGATGTCATGCGGCAGGCATTCCCCGGCTATGAAATAGTCGGCGTAAATTGTCAGGTGCTGATTGAACAATATGGCAGTCTTCATTGCATCACCATGCAACTGCCCAAAGGTACGCTTCGCAGTTAAGCTCAAACATGCCAGCTGCCAGTCATGGCAGCTGGGGTATTATCGGCGTCGTATCAAAAATCAGTTCAATTGCAATCTGAACGGAGGCAGTGAGTCCAGCAGCAGTTTGCCGTATCGCTTTGTCAGCACACGATTATCCAACAGATAGATGTCTCCCTTATCTGCCTCGGTTCTGATCAAACGACCAGAAGCCTGGACCAACTTCAGACAGGCATCAGGCAGAGTGATTTGCATAAAAGGATTACCACCGCGCTTTTCAATCCACTCGGCCAATGCCGCGTCAATAGGGTCGTCAGGTGTGGCAAAAGGCAACTTGGCAATAATAACGGTTTCCAGATACTTACCTGGAAGGTCAACACCCTCTGCAAAACTGGCCAGCCCAATCAAACAGGATGGACGATCTTCGTCAATTCTTTCTTTATGCCGACGAATCAACTCGGATCTTGAAGCTTTATCTTGAATATGACAAATCTCCAGCATATCAACAGGTAACCTTTCGACCACCTCATTCATTTGTCTGCGAGACGAGAACAGCACTAAAGAACCCGATTGGCGATGAATCAGTTCTGGCAATAATTCCACGATAGCCCGCGTGTGATTGGCAGGATGACTGGCATCCGGACAGTTCGCTGGCACCACAAACCTCGCCACCTCCGCGTATCGAAAAGGACTAGGCACTTTTTCATAAGTGGCCCAATCCGGTAGCCCTGACTGCATTCGCAAACGGTCAAATTTATTTGCAGCTGTCAGTGTTGCCGAAGTTACTATTGCCGCAAATGCAGGCTGCCATAACTCACGCTCCAGGGTTCGGCTTGCGAGTATCGGTGAGGACTGCAATCGAACGTCTTCCTGGTTTCCAACGAAGCGCTGTTCCAACCAACGGGCATAAGGTACGGCCCCTTCGACATCATCCATACTAAAGGAACGAAATAATGCAAAATGCGCTTCACAGCGCTGGTGATAATTTCCGACAATGGAAAACCAACGCTCAGCTTCTTCCTTGTTAATTTCATTATTTTCACCAGCCAGTCCATCTTTTAAAGCTTTGTTGATACGCTCAAAACCAGCCAAAAGAGATGAGAAAATGATTTGTAGGGCGGCGGTGAGATCTTTAATATGATCCGGAATCTTACCATCTACAAACCGATAGATCGGCACATCATCCTGGCCGGATTTTAACTCTGCAAAGCTGGCAATCTGAACCACTACTAACCATAAATCCTTTAACCTAGCTTCAGCTTCTGACATGTACTGCTCAGCCTGTCCATAAACTTTGCGTAGACTTTCGGCCTGCACCAGCTCTTTTTCGATACGACGCATAGTTTTGCGCCACTGATCCAACCATTGCAGACAACCTTTTATATCCGTTGAAGCTGAAAAATGCCCCAGTGCCTTATCTGCTAAGTGATGCCCCTCATCAAATACATAAACTGAATCCTGAGGTGCAGGTAGAACCGCGCCGCCGCCCAACGCCAGATCAGCCAGCACGAGGTCGTGGTTTGCGACAACAATATCAACATCTTCAATCGCCTGACGAGCCTTAAAATAAGCACAGTTTTTAAACTGTGGACACCTGCGATTACTGCACTCTCTGTGAGTAGCGGTCAAATGATGCCAAAGGTTGTCATCAATGCTTTCCGGCCATTCGTCTCGATCCCCTGACCATTCCATGACGGCATATTGTTGCAGCATCTTTTCCATTAGCTGTTGAGCCTTTTGATCTTCCGTTAACCGGTCTTCAAACAATGGCAAAGTGGCCAGCACACCGGCCTGTGCCTGCATTGCATTCTCCAACTTGGTTAGACACAAATACCGCCCTCTCCCTTTTGCGAGACCAAAACTGAACTGCAGTCCGGAATGTTTCAGAATATCAGGCAGATCTTTTTCGATAATCTGATTTTGTAGAGTAATTGTCGCGGTCGATATCACCAGAGTTTTATTGAACGCCCGCGCCATTGGTAACGACGCCAGAACGTAGGCAACCGTCTTACCAGTGCCGGTTCCTGCTTCAACCACTGCAATTCCGGCTTCATTGATGCGCAATTGCTTATCATTGACCTCAATACTGGAGAGAGCACGGGCAACAGTGGCAATCATTAATTTCTGCCCATATCGAGGCCTGAGACTCTTGTTTCTCAAAAACTCAGAATAACTTGACTGAATTTCAGCTTTGATTTCGTCCGCCAGCATTTAAAAACCAGAAATTGTTGGAACGGAAGTAACATGAGAGAATTGCGGTTTCACTGGACTTAGGGCACCTTTAATGACACAGAAGACGATAAAAATTCAGAATATTGAAGTAAGCAATGATAAACCATTCGTTTTGTTTGGTGGAATTAATGTTCTTGAATCGAGAGATTTAGCTCTGAAAAGCGCAGAAAGTTATGTGGAAGTTACGACGGAGCTTGGTATCCCCTACGTCTTTAAGGCATCATTTGATAAAGCCAATCGCTCATCCATTAATTCTTTTCGGGGTCCAGGCCTGGAAGAAGGACTCAAAATACTGCAGGAAGTTAAAGAGACTTTTAATGTTCCCGTAATTACCGATATTCACGAACCCTACCAGGCAGCTCCTGTCGCAGAAGTTGCTGATGTCATTCAATTACCCGCATTTTTATCCAGACAAACCGATCTGGTAAAGGCCATGGCAGCCACCAAAGCTGTTATTAACATTAAAAAGGCACAATTTCTTGCGCCTGAGGAAATGCGCCATATTTTGCATAAATGTGAAGAAGGCGGAAATGATCAATTGATTCTGTGTGAACGCGGCAGCAGCTTTGGCTACAACAATCTGGTAGTGGACATGCTGGGCTTTGGAATCATGAAACAGTTTAGTTACCCTGTTATCTTCGATGTTACTCATTCACTACAACGGCCGGGAGGACGTAGTGATTCTGCAGGCGGAAGACGCCAACAGGTAACAGAACTTGCCCGAGCCGGAATTGCGCAAAAAATAGCGGGCTTGTTCCTTGAAGCTCACCCTGACCCGGAACATGCCAAATGCGATGGTCCATCTGCAATTCCGTTGAAGCAATTAAAGCCTTTCCTAAACCAGCTCAAACAACTTGATGACCTGATTAAGTCATTCCCAGATCTAGACACTTTGTAATAAAGCTTTATCAATTTGTCACTTTGAAAGAAAACGCCGATCAGCGTTTTCTTTCAAAGTATTCTGTCGTCGTTAACTGATAAATTTCGTCAAGATCGTAATATAAACTCAGAATTCTGTCGGCTACCTCTCTAGCGACTCCTTCTCCGCCTTTCGCCTCAGTTATCCAATCCACCTGAGATTTCACTCTGACGTATGCATCAGCTGGCGCTATCGAAAGCCCACATACACGCATCACATTTAGATCCACCATATCATCTCCGACCATCGCCACCTGATGCATGGAGATATTCAGTTGTTGTGCTATTCCATGGACAGTCGCAAGTTTGTCCTTTGATCCAGGATAAAAATGTTTAATACCTAGATCGCTTATACGACGACTTAGCGGTTCAGATTCTTTGGCAGATACAATAGCGACAGCAATACCTTTGTCTTGCAGTAGCTTCAAACCAACCCCATCTTTAACGTTAAAGCGCTTTATGCATTCTCCATTTTCAGAGTAATACAAACTTCCATCTGTTAGCACACCATCAACATCAAAGACCACCAGCTTGATATCCAAATTTGTGTTGTTCATATATCAGCCCAGCAAATCAAACTGCATACTGTCATCTGCTGCTCCAGCATCTAACCAGAATACTGGTTTTGAAAATGTCTGCTCAATCTGCCTGGCCAACTTGTCCGATATCTTTCCCTGCTCTTCAGAAAGTTTTCTGGACATCATTCCAACATCTACTCCCAAACAGTTAGCCAACTCTTCAACTCCAATCGCGTTTTCGAGCAACAGTGTTTGTATATTTTCTTTTCGAACCAAGTTTAGATTTATCATGTCACATCGTTAAAAAAGGCCGCTATAGCGGCCTTAGTTACTTATTTAATTTTCACATCGGCTTCTGCCGTCTTATCTGCCATCCATCCCTGATATGCACTTTCGCTATAAATTGAATCAAGGAAGTTCCCTACAGAATCTTCGGAGTTATCCTCTTCAGAGCCCTGAACTACTGATTCCAATCTAACAACAGCTGTATCACCTGTTCCCAACTCAAGGCTAGCATAGGTGTTACTTTGCTCCTCAGGCTTAGCCATTTCGAATGCTTTATCAACGATAGGCTTAGATACTTCTGAATTATCGCGGCCAGATTCTGCAACCTCATTCCAGCTTAAATCTGCATTAATACTTGTCAGATCTTTTCCTTCTTTGAGGGCTGCAACAATCTCTTTTGAACGTGCCGAAGCCAATTCTTTGGATTTTTCTGTAACCACATTCTCAACAACCTGCTCCTTAACGGCCTCCAACGGCTGATAATCCCCAGCGACAAACTGCTTAAGAGCCATCACAACCAGACTACCATCACTGAGCGAGACAACTTCTGAGTTTTCATTCTGTTTTACAACTTGATCAGAAAAAGCGGCATCCTGAGCATTTTGTTGGGTAAATATGCCACTCGCGTTAGCGCGTGAAAACAAGCCGGTGTCTTTCACTTCCAGATTGTAAGTTTTAGCTATTTCATCCAAACCTACAGAAGAAAAAGCAATATTTGAGATTTCTTCTTTCAGGGTTAACAGTTGATCCTGGACTTTCTTATTAACCAGATCAGCTCTCAGTTTTTCTTTCTCAGAATCAAACGACTCTACACCAGCCGTCTCAATGGAGTCTAATTTAATCAAATGATAACCGAAGTCGGTTTTTACGGGTTCTGTCACCTGGCCCGCAGCAGCTAGCTGCTCAGCCGCTTTCTCGAACTCCGGCACAAAAACTCCCTTCATCATGACACCTAAAGAGCCTCCGTTTTCAGCACTGCCGGGGTCTTGAGAATACTCTTTAGCTAAAGCAGCAAAATCTTCACCAGCATCAATACGTTTTTTCAGCGCTTCTGCGAATTCTTTGGCAGACTTACCATCAGTATCCATATCGTCAGTGATCAAAATATGAGAAATGTTCTTGCTGACGTTATCTTGCTGAGCTTTGACATACTTCTCATAAGCTTGTTGAAGCTCTTCATCCGAAACAGATACGCCGTCCACAACTGATTGTTCGGTTAAAACGACATAATTCACATCAACCTGGTCTTCTGTGACAAACTCTTCTTTATGCTCCTGATAATAAAACTCAAGATCCTCATCTGTGTATTTGACTTCTGATTTAAGATCAGCTGCTTTTAATGTTAGATAAGAAAAAGTTCTTTTCTGATTTTCCAACTCAGATGCTACTTTGACTTCGTTACTCAGGCTAAAGGCAGTATCAGAAATGCCCGCCTTAAGTTGATTTGCCATAATTTGCTGTCTAACCTGAGTCAGATATTCTTGCGCGCTAAAACCCGCCTGACCAGCAGCACGCTCAAAAGTGGACTTGTCAAATTTTCCATCCTTCTGAAACCCGGGAATGGAATAGATGGTTTTTGAAACTTCTTCATCGGACACAGCCAAGCCAGCATCAGTCGCTGCTGTCAGTTCGATTTGCTGCTGCACTAATGACTGCACAACACTGTTACGAATAAAACCATTACCAAACAGTGATGTAGCATCTGCGCCGAATTGCTGCTGCAATCTCATCTGCTGCATATTCGTCAATCGTTGTATCTGACTTTCACTGATTTTCACACCATTGACGGTAACAGAAGCTCCATTACTACTACTTATGGATACTATGGACTCTGCTCCCCATAGAACAAAAACTACCACTATTGCACCAACAATGATTTTACCGAGCATGCCTTTGGCATTACTTCGAAAATACTGCAGCATGGATCCTCCAGGCCAAATAAGATTTTGATATTGCAAGAAAAACTTGAGGCGGGCAATTATGCATGAACATTTAGTGCAACGCCATTAACCAAATAACAATATTGGCGAAGCTTGCGACATCATTAGGTTAAGTTCTTTATGATTATTTATTTAACCAGTGTCTAAAATTGATTTCTGACAAAAAAAAGCGTGCTTCATGCACGCTTTTTAATCATATTTCAATCAGTTAACTGCGTCTTTCAGTGCTTTACCAGCCTTAAACCCAGGAACTTTTGCTGCCGCAATGTCAATTGGCGCCCCTGTTTGAGGATTACGTCCAGTACGAGCAGCCCTTTCCTTTACCGCGAAAGTACCAAAACCAACGAGCACCACCTGATCACCATCTTTAAGTGCATTAGTGACAGACTCGATCATCGCATCCAAAGCACGCCCGGCTGCAGCCTTAGGAATATCAGCACCAGCGGCAACAGCATCAATTAATTCAGTTTTATTCACACTTTTCCCCTTTAATTTTTTTGGTATTTTTTGAAAGCCCTGGGTCCCCAATATCTTGCTATAAGCGAGAATTTTTCCTTCCCATGATTAAGATGAGAAAAAAACTCTTTAAGAAGGAGAAAGTTTACACCATAGCCTTTCTAATAATAATTATATTATTGTTTTGAATTCCAAGCCGATAAGATACCCGATCTTTATACCAAGCTCAGAATTCAAGTGTCAAGATGCGACTCAATGCGTATTTATGCGCTCAGCTTTATCAGAAACGGAGGCTTTTTCATTCCTCATTTCCTGTTCAACCTGCTCATCAGTCAAAGCCTGGGGCTTCTCAGCAAGAGCCACTTCCAGAACCTCGTCTATCCACTTAACCGGTTTAATATCGAGATCTTTTTTAATATTCTCAGGAATTTCCTTTAAATCACGCGCATTCTCTTCCGGTATCAGCACTATTTTAATGCCTCCTCTATGAGCTGCCAGCAATTTTTCCTTGAGCCCCCCAATAGGAAGAACCTGGCCCCGCAAAGTGATCTCGCCGGTCATAGCCACTTCTGACCTCACCGGAATTCTGGTAAGAGCAGAAACCAATGCGGTCACCATGCCGATCCCAGCACTCGGACCGTCTTTAGGAGTTGCACCCTCCGGAACATGCACATGGATATCAAACTTATCAATAAAGTTTGGATACACTCCCAAACTCTGACATCTGCTTTTCACTACGGTCAAAGCAGCCTGGATTGACTCCTGCATGACATCTCCAAGCTTGCCTGTCCGCGTAATTCTTCCCTTGCCTGTGGTAGCGCTACATTCTAGCGTCAAAAGCTCACCACCCACCGAAGTCCAGGCTAAACCAGTTACCTGGCCAATCTGATTTTCATCTTCTGCTTTACCGTATTTAAAACGACGAACACCAGAAAAATCTTCCAGATTATCCGTATCGACAGATACCGTCTTACCTGATTTATCCATCATATTCGTCTTGACGACCTTCCGGCAAAGTTTGGCGACTTCCCGATCCAACCCCCTAACACCGGCTTCACGAGTGTAATGACGAATCAAATCCAAAATCACGTCATCTGAGACATCAATCTCATTTTCCTTCAGCCCATTCGCTTCAACCTGCTTTGGCAAAAGGTATTTTTTTGCAATGTTGAGCTTCTCGTCCTCGGTATAACCTGGAATTCGAATCACTTCCATACGATCCAATAATGGTCCTGGAATGTTCATTGAGTTGGATGTACAAACGAACATCACATCGGAAAGATCGTAATCGACCTCGAGATAATGATCGTTAAAGGTATTATTTTGCTCCGGATCCAACACTTCTAACAATGCCGACGCAGGATCTCCGCGATGGTCCATTCCCATTTTGTCTATTTCATCCAGTAAAAACAGCGGATTTCGAACACCCACCTTAGACAGCTTCTGGAGAATTTTACCTGGCATAGAACCGATATAAGTTCTGCGATGTCCTCGTATCTCGGACTCATCACGTACACCACCAAGCGCCATTCGTATAAACTTACGATTAGTCGCTCGTGCGATTGATTGCCCTAAAGATGTCTTACCAACCCCTGGAGGCCCAACAAGACACAAAATAGGGCCCTTAACTTTTTTAACCCTATTCTGGACCGCCAAATACTCCAGGATTCTCTCTTTAACCTCTTCCAACCCATAGTGATCTTGTTCCAGGATCTCAAAAGCGCCATTCAGGTTATGTTTTAGCTTGCTACGCTTTTTCCAGGGAAGGTTACTCAACCATTCAATATATCCGCGCACAACAGAAGCTTCTGCAGACATCGGAGACATCATTCTTAATTTATTTAACTCTGCCTGAGCTTTTTCCAGAGCCTCCTTCGACATACCTGCGGACTCTATTTTTTTACTCAGCTCATCAAGCTCGTTGCCAGCACCATCTTCAAGATCTCCCAGCTCTTTCTGAATGGCCTTCATTTGCTCATTCAGATAATACTCCCGCTGGCTCTTTTCCATTTGCTTTTTAACACGACCTCGAATCCTCTTCTCAACCTGAAGCAGATCGATCTCAGACTCCATCACAGCCATTAGATGTTCAAGGCGTTCGTGAATACTGGCTATTTCCAAAACATCCTGTTTTTCAGTTATTTTCAGAGACATATGAGCAGCAATTGTATCAGCCAATCGCCCTGGGTCATCGATACTGGAGAGGGAGGTCAACACCTCCGTAGGAACCTTTTTACTGAGCTGAACATATTTATCAAATTGAGCCATGACAGATCGAATTAAAACGTCCTGCTCTGTCTCGCTTAATTCTTCCAAAGGCAATAACTCAACAGTTCCAAACATTGACTCATCAGCTGACCTGAGACTGGTCAATCTGGCTCTTCTCTCTCCCTCGACCAAAACCTTTACGGTTCCGTCAGGCAATTTCAGCAATTGCAAGATAGTAGCAACTGTGCCTATTTCATATATGTCGCCCACTTTCGGGTCGTCTTCTGATGCATTTTTCTGAGCTACCAGAAACACTCTCTTATCCTGCTTCATTGCCTGATTAAGAGCGTTAATTGATTTTTCTCTGCCCACAAACAAAGGGATAACCATATGTGGATACACAACCACATCTCTAAGAGGAAGCAGGGGCAGGCTGATTGGACCCATTGAGTCACTCATCTCCATTCGGAGTACCTCTATAAATTAATGCGTTTCTAAAATATTGAGACAAAAGCTACAGAAACAAGAATATTTTAAGAATCAGAAAGGAAAAAAGATGAATAAAAGAGCACCAGCTCTTTTATTCACTACCATTCGTACCAGACAAAACATGATCTTTGCCTTCGTATATCAATAAAGGCTCAGCTTCACCTTTGATGACTGCTTCATCAATAACAACCTTGGAAACGTCGTCTTCCGAAGGAATTTTATACATACTATCGAGCAGAACGTTTTCCATGATGGATCTCAAACCACGAGCACCGGTTTTTCTTTCCATCGCCTTATGAGCAACCGCCTTTAACGCATTCTCTCTAAACTCAAGCTCGACATCTTCCATCTCAAACAACTTTTGATATTGTTTGACCAGAGAGTTTTTCGGCTCAGTCAATATCTGTATAAGCGCAGCTTCATCAAGCTCAGTTAACGTAGCAATTACTGGCAAACGACCTATAAACTCCGGGATCAACCCATATTTGGTTAAATCCTCCGGTTCTACTTCTGCCAGAGCCTGCCCAATAGACTTGGCATCATCTTTGGCCTTAACCGTTGCGGAGAAGCCTATACCACTTTTTTCAGAACGGTCACGAATAATTTTATCCAAACCAGCAAAAGCGCCACCACATATAAACAGGATATTGGAAGTATTTACCTGTAGAAACTCCTGCTGAGGATGTTTACGTCCTCCCTGCGGAGGAACAGACGCCACCGTACCTTCGATGAGCTTCAACAAAGCCTGCTGAACACCTTCTCCCGAAACATCCCGAGTAATCGAGGGGTTATCAGATTTACGAGAAATCTTATCTATCTCATCGATGTAAACAATCCCGCGCTGCGCTTTTTCAACATCATAGTCACACTTCTGCAGCAGTTTCTGAATGATGTTTTCAACATCCTCACCAACATACCCTGCTTCCGTCAACGTTGTTGCATCAGCAATAGTAAAAGGAACATTCAACAATCTTGCCAATGTTTCTGCCAACAGCGTTTTTCCACTTCCCGTTGGACCAATCAGCAAAATATTGCTTTTACTAAGCTCTATATCCGCTCCATGACTTTCACCAAAGCGAAGACGTTTATAATGATTATAAACAGCAACCGCCAAAACAGTCTTGGCTCGGGCCTGCCCAATAACATACTCGTCCAAGGTTTTTCTAATTTCACCCGGGGTCGGGAGCTTATCAGATTCTGACTGCTGATTTGTTTCCTGCAATTCTTCACGGATGATGTCGTTACACAAATCAACGCATTCATCACAAATGAATACCGATGGCCCTGCAATCAGCTTTCTGACTTCATGTTGGCTTTTGCCACAAAACGAACAATATAGCAGCTTACTGTCGTCATTCTTACCTTTGGTATCGTCGCCCATCCGACTACTCCATTCTATTTTCTCACGAAAGGCTCTTATAAAGATGAAACCAGATGACTTATATTGCAAGTCATAATTCGCGAGAATTTGTTACCTTTTCAAACAATAAATGTTTTTAAATTGCAATCGTAACCATTTGATTTTAATGGATTAATTTATACAAACGCTATCGGTGATTTAAGACGTTGTCAATCAAACCGTAATCAACTGCCGCCTGAGCATTCATAAAATTATCACGATCGGTATCTTTTTCTATTGTCTCAATGTTCTGACCAGTGTGATGAGCCAGGATTTCATTTAGCTTCTGCTTCATTGACAGAATTTCTCTGGCATGAATTTCAATATCTGTAGCTTGTCCCTGAAACCCACCCAAAGGCTGATGTATCATCATGCGAGAGTTTGGCAAACAAAACCGCTTTCCTTTAGCACCGCCCGCAAGCAACAGAGCTCCCATACTTGCAGCCTGACCAATGCACATCGTACTGACATCTGGCCGAATGAACTGCATCGTGTCATAAATCGACATCCCCGCAGTCACCGAGCCTCCTGGAGAATTTATGTACAGATGTATATCTTTATCAGGATTCTCTGACTCCAGAAACAACAACTGTGCCACCAGCACGTTTGCCATATACTCTTCTACGGGGCCAACTAGAAATATCACCCTTTCTTTCAACAGTCGGGAGTATATATCCCACCTTGACTCACCTCTGGCGGTTGTCTCAACAACTTGTGGGATAATGGTGTTTTGTACATAGTTTCCGTATGCGTATTCTTGTCCTTCAAATGACTTGGTCATTTTCTGCCCCTTTTTCGCAGCACCATAAAACAAAAACAGTTGATACCACAGGTATCAACTGTCAGTGTAGCTCATTTACAATAGACTGTAATTAGGGCGCTGGATATTACTTTCAAGCACCCTGCTTAACAGAATCTTCATAAGTGACCGATACCTCTGTCACCTTTGCTTCTGAAACAATTTTTTCGATTACTGCGTCTTCTATCACAACAGCCTCAACCTGAGACAACTGCTCTTTGTTATTATAATAATAATCAATTACAGACTGCGGATCCTGGTACACAGATGCCAACTCTTCAATATAGGCACGAACCGCCTCTGACTCTGCCCTGATCTCAAATTTCTTGATAATCTCATTCATAATCAGACCAGTCTTAACGCGACGCTCCGCCTGATCTTTAAATAGCTCATCCGGCAAGGCATTAGGATCAAACTCCTGCCCGCCACCAAACTGCTGAACAGCTTGATACTTTAATCGCTGAATTTCGTCTTTAGTCAGAGCAGCAGGAACAGGAATATCATGTTTTTCCAACAACTGAGTAACCACAGAATCCTTCAGTTTACGACCCAGAGCCTGCTTACTTTCACGTTCCATATTCTTTTGGATGTCAGCTTTGAACTCATCCAGATTTGTCGCTTTGCTATTAAAGGACTCAATAAACTCCTGATTAATTTCCGGGAGTTTAGGCTCCTGAACAACATGAAGTTTAATATCAAACTCAGCATCCTTTCCTTTAAGATTTTCGGCCTGATACTCATCCGGAAACCTGACCGTAATTGTCTTTTCCTCACCGACAGCCATACCCTCAACACCTTCTTCAAAGCCTGGTATCATTCTGCCAGACCCTAAAACCAGCTCTTGGGCTTCAGCCTTCCCACCTTCAAACTCTTCACCGTCTACACGCCCAACAAAGTCAATTTTGACTTTATCATCTTTTTGGCATGCCCGATCAACATCAACATACTCTGCTTTCTGTTTTTGCAAACTCTGCAGCATATTGTCGACATCAGCCTCCAGCACCTCAGCGGACGCTTTTTCCACTTCTAGTGAAGACAAGTCGGCCAGTTCAATTTGAGGATAAACCTCAAATGTCGCAGTAAATTCGAAGTCTTCACCTTTCTCATTCTTAACCGGCTCTACTGTAGGCATCCCAGCCGGAGTGATTTTTTCCTGACTAATAGCCTCAATCCATGAGTTGCGCATCACTTCTCCTACAACTTCCTGGCGAATTCCTGCACCATAACGCTGACGCACAACACTGACAGGCACTTTGCCAGGACGGAAACCATCAATTTTCACGCGACGAGCTGTGTCTTTTAAGCGCTTTTCTACTTCGGAATCTATTTTCTCGGCGGGCAGACCAATAGTCATGCGACGCTCAAGACTGGAAGTGGTTTCAACGGAGATTTGCATACCTGCCCTCGATAATTAACTTTTGCAATCATAGTAAAAATTTAGGGGCGCAACTCTATATAGGGTTACCCCAGCAATCAAGCATTCCTGCTGACCAAAATCGTATTTTTTGACCGGGTTATATCGAAATATGAAGAGACAACAGGAATTGGTGCGGATGGAGAGACTCGAACTCTCACGCCTCTCGGCACTGGAACCTAAATCCAGCGTGTATACCAATTTCACCACATCCGCTAAATATGAAGTTCGGCCGAATATCAGGCCTGAATAAATAAAATGGGGTGGACGATGGGGATCGAACCCACGACCACCGGAATCACAATCCGGGGCTCTACCAACTGAGCTACGCCCACCATATTATTTCCCACTCTGCTTGGCGCACCCGGCAGGGCTCGAACCTGCAACCTACGGCTTAGAAGGCCGTTGCTCTATCCAGTTGAGCTACGGGCGCAACGCTCATATGCCTGTCAGGGCTTATTTGTATTTCTCATACAGAGTCAGAAATGAAATTGGTCGGAGCAGAGGGATTCGAACCCCCGACCCTCTGGTCCCAAACCAGATGCGCTACCAGACTGCGCTATGCTCCGACTTTTCGAAAGTTTTGGAAGTCACTCTCGAAGTGGGGCGCATAATACGGACTGATATTTTCGCCGTCAATGATTTTTTTAAATTTTTGTATAAAAAACAACGTCATAGCCAACTTTAGCTATTTGGCATAGGGGTTCTTTCAGCTTGGCAGTGCAGCCAAGGCATGCAAAAATGCCGGACTTCAAAGCTTCCACTGAAGGAATCCGAATGCCAGCTAAGATTATCGATGGCAAAGCAATTGCCCAGCAGGTGCGCCAGGATGTGGCCCAAGCCGTTTCTGATATGAAAAAGAAAGGCTATCGGGCACCAGGATTGGCCGTCATCCTGGTTGGTAGTGACCCTGCTTCACGAGTATATGTCGGCAGCAAACGCAAAGCCTGCGAAGAAGTGGGGTTCAAGTCCATTGCTTATGACCTGCCCGTCGAAACCAGTCATAAAGAACTGGAAAGATTGATCGCACAACTCAACGAAGATGAGACAATCGACGGAATTTTGTTGCAACTACCACTACCGGACCATATCGATAGTAGTAGTCTGCTGGAACAGATTGTTCCGGACAAAGACGTCGATGGCTTCCATCCGTTTAATTTTGGTCGCCTTGGCTTACGCGCACCGCAGCTCGAAAGCTGCACACCTAAGGGGATAATGACCCTATTGAATAGCACCGGAGTGTCATACCATGGCATGGAAGCCGTCGTCGTGGGTGCCAGCAACCATGTTGGCAGGCCCATGGCCCTGGAGCTACTGCTCGCAGGATGTACAGTGACGGTTACACACAAATTCACCAGGGATTTGGAAGCACACGTCCGACGTGCCGAAATACTCGTCGTTGCGGTGGGCCGAGCGGGAATGATCCCCGGAGACTGGGTCAAGGAAGGAGCAGTTGTTATTGATGTTGGTATTACCAGACTGGAAGATGGTTCATTAACTGGCGATATAGAGTTCGATAAAGCTAAAGAAAAGGCAGCTTGGATCACCCCTGTACCAGGTGGTGTTGGACCAATGACGGTAGCCACCTTGATGCAAAATACCTTAATAGCAGCCAGAAGACTGCATTTGAAAATCGATTAAAACCTATAGGACACACAAATGGTGACGTTAAAAACCAATTTTGGTGAAATAAAGTTGGAACTGTTCGAAGAACAGGCTCCCAAAACATGTGCAAACTTTCTGAAATATATTGATGATGGTTTTTATAACGGGACGATTTTTCATCGCGTAATTAATAACTTCATGATTCAGGGTGGCGGCATGGAACCGGGTATGCAGCAAAAAACCACTAATGCCCCCATCGAGAATGAAGCCGATAATGGGTTGAAGAATGAAGTGGGAACTATTGCCATGGCCAGAACCATGGATCCACATTCAGCAACAGCGCAGTTCTTTATTAATGTTGCTAACAATGACTTCCTCAACCACAGCGGCAAGAATATGCAAGGCTGGGGCTACGCTGTGTTTGGAAAAGTTGTAGAGGGAATGGATATTGTCAACCAGATCAAAAGCGTCAAGACAACCAGCAAAATGGGTCATCAGGACGTTCCAATCGATGATGTCATTATAGAATCCTGCACCAGAGACTGAGATGGCTGTAATTTTCGTCTCAGATATGCATCTGACAGACAATAAGCCTGACATTGCTCAGGCTTTTTTTGGCTTTATGGACAAGTATCAGCAAGATATTTCTTCCATTTATCTTATGGGCGATCTGTTTGAGTTCTGGATAGGCGATCAATTCAACTCACCTATCGTCACTCAGTTTAAAGAACGTCTGGCCAAACTGAGTCAGCACGGCAGTATTTTTATTCAGCACGGCAACAGAGATTTCCTCATTGGAAAGATTTTCTGTCAACAAACCGGGGCGCAACTGTTGCCTGACCCCTGGAGAGTTACCTTGCACAATACTCACACCCTGTTGAGCCATGGCGATATATTTTGCACTGATGATATTGCCTATCAACGATTACGAAGCATTCTTCGCTCAAAGATCGTTTTATTTCTGACGAATACACTCCCCTATCCCATCCGCTATTTTGTAGCCCAACGAATCCGTTCTGGCAGTCGTCAACGGCAACAAAAGGAATACGAACAAACCCAAATGCGCTCCGACATCAACACTCAGGCAGTTGAAAATACATTATATCGGTACGATGCCAAGTTGGTTATCCATGGCCATACTCACAAACCAGGACTACATGATCATAGTAACCGCTGTCACCGCATGGTCTTAGGTGACTGGTCACCCGAGGGAGGCATATTTGCACGCATGCAACAAAACCACCTCCTTCAACTTGTCCGATATAACCACCCCAACCAGACCGAGGAAGTCATCGCCGAACTGTTATTGTAGAACCCCTGAATGAAAACGAAACTCAGTGTCATCGGATTCAATTAATAGGTTCTCAATTTCCCTAAAATACTGAACGCGATCAACCAGTGATTCATCGGTATACAGGTCGGCGAGCTTTAGATAATCACGAAAATGACGCGCTTCTGACTTCAATAATGAACGGTAGAATGCTGCCAACTCATCATCAAGCACGGGTAATAAGGCTGCAAAGCGCTCACAGCTTCTGGCTTCTACAAATGCTCCGATTATCAACTTGTCGATCAACATCCCTGGATCCTGTTTGCGTATATGCTGGTGCAGTCCACCAGCGTATCTGGCTGCGGAAAGGTGACCGTACTCGATATTGCGCTGCTTCATGATTTTGAGCACCTGGTCAAAATGCACCAACTCTTCTCTAGCCAATTTACTCATTTTGGTCAACAGCTCGGGCTTATCGACATAGCGGTACATCATGCTCATTGCAGTTGAAGCTGCTTTTTTCTCGCACTGGGCATGGTCTATCAGTAGAATGGGCAGGTTTTCCATGGCAGACTTAATCCAGGCTTCTGGAGTCCGACATCCCAAAAATTGATAAATCGCCTCAAGGTCAGCCTGCACTGCTTCCGTCATATTTTTTACCACCCCTAAATTTGAAAGTCGCGAATTCTACCGCAGCCCCCTACCCCATATCAGCAAAATTTCCTGCCGACTTAAAAATTATCAACCACTCTTCAAGATAACGGTATAAATAATTAGAACTTCAAATTGGATGCAAGATCATTATGATTGCGGACCCAATTTCTGTACCAGTTGATAATTATGTCTGTCGGCCAAGTATATCCTGAGCTCTACCAACAACAGCTAGAGCACAAAACCAACGAGATCATCGGGCAAATTCACGCTCGTGGATTGGTGTTTCCATCACCGAAGATTTTTGAATCAAAACCTTCACACTATCGCATGAGAGCTGAGTTCAGGGTCTGGCATGAACAGAACGACAGCTTTTACATCATGTTTGATCCGAATACCAAGGAAAAGGTCCGAATAGACCAGTTTCCAGTTGGTAGTCTTCGTATTAACGAACTGATGACTTCTCTGCGCCAATACTTTCTGGCCAATAAACAGTTGCGACACAAACTTTATCAAGTGGAGTTCCTGACAACGAGCACAAATGAAGCGCTTGTCACAATGATTTACCATAAAGTGCTGGACGAAGACTGGATCGAACACGCCCGTCCTCTTGCCACTCAATTGAATATCAAACTTATTGGCCGCTCACGCAAGCAGAAAATATTGCTCTCAGATAACTGGGTTGAGGAGAGTTTTCACGTTGCCGGGCGCGACTATCATTATCGTCAGGTGGAAAATACATTCACCCAACCCAATGCGGGTGTCTGTGTCGAGATGCTAAACTGGGCGTACACCCAGGCAAACGAATGCACCGGTGATCTGCTGGAACTATACTGCGGCAATGGCAATTTTACACTACCACTGGCTGCCAGATTTCCAAAAGTTCTGGCCACCGAAATTTCGAAAAACTCAATAAAAACTGCTAACGAAAACGCTCTTCAGAACAACATCAATAACGTCTCATTTTTTAAGGCCAGCAGTGAAGAATTCAGTTCTGCATGGTTAAAAAAAGAAGCACGACTTCATCAAAAAATGAATCTGAATGATTATAAACTGGAGACACTTTTTGTTGATCCACCACGTGCCGGATTGGATCCCTATACTCTGGAACTGGCAAGAAACTTTAAACACATAATATACATTTCGTGCAATCCACAAACGCTTATAGACAACATTGCAAATTTGTCCGACACCTTTGTGGTCAGCACTTTTGCGCTATTCGACCAATTTCCATACACCCATCATATGGAATGCGGCGTTTTGTTAACACGCAGATAAAGTCCAATCACTTATTGTCTTTCTTAAGAACAAAACCACTGTGGAAGTGAAATGGAATACCCTCATCAGTCTGGCCAGAAAGGTTTAATTCATATAACTGGTTGACTTTTAACTCGGGGTATTCCAGCCCCCAATGAGTCTGACGAGTCTCTGCTGCCTTAACCAGTTGACGATGAGTATCTACCATTTCATATAACTCGAGCCGATATTGGTTCACGCCCTCGAGGCTTTGCCATTTAATATCGAGCATATGTGTTTTTCTATTATGTGACAGGTGAAACCCAATGAATGAAAGAGCCTGTGAAACATTTGCCGAAGGTGAGTTGGCCAACTGAGTATGATCACTACCAAAAGTAGTAATCACTACTTCTTCATTCCATAAATTTATCCTGCCAACCATAAATGTAAGAAGTGCTGTCATAGGAATAACGAAAAACCAACTTCGATCCGGTTTTAAAAATGTGATGATACTTCGCCAGGAATACCTTTTTTTTGTGCGCAAGTCAGTTGGCCTGAGATACTCGGCCAAAGCCAGTGTATGAGCCTGCTGATATACCAAGCGTTTGAGACTTTCCCGATCAGACTGTTGATTAAGAGAGCTCAGATGTTGTTCTACAATAGCCCTGGCCTGTTGCATGCTATGAGCTTTTGTTCTGCACTCAGAACAATTCTCCAGATGCTGACGCTGGTTTTCCAGGCTGGCCTGTGTTGGGTCCTGAGCGTATTCATGTAAATCATTTTCTGTTAAGTGCCGATGCTTTGCTTCACCTGCGGTCATATCTAGATCCACCTAGTTTGCTCATATCTAAAACTGACCAGCGAAAATATGTCCCGAAAACCGACTGATAGTATTATTATTCCCTGGCCCAGCCGACTGGTCAGTTCCTTCAGCGCATAATTCTAAAATAGTACATTTATAGAAGAGCGCTTAACTTTTTGTATAGAACATCAAACTCTTTCTTGTAATAAGCCCAGTCAGAAAACAAATGTTACTCATAGTGAACAACATACATACCCTCGCACATGGCCAGTAGCTCAAAATATACGTTCGACATGTTCATATTCGTAGCACATGTTCAAGCTTGTTGCGTATTTAACATCAGACTTATTGACTTCAGATACATTCATCATGGGCGTATTGTAATTTTTATAATAGCAACCATCACAAATTTGTCATGCCAGAGAATGCCATCACAAAAAAATAAATTCCAGGCGCGATCAGCGCACCAAGTTGAGGCAGAAAAAGAACTCCAGCTATTTCAGCGGAACTACTTGAAAAACAAAGAATGAATGTGGAGGCAAGAGCATAGTCGTTACTGATCTATGCTCTTAATTGACAGCACTAGAGCTTTATAACAATACGGTTATCTTCATAAACAATATCAAGCAACCTGTCATCTTGTGTCACCGCAGATTCAAAACGGCCATGAATTTGATCGGCCTGAATGATCGCAAGCGTATCGCCCTGCTTAAACTGATCAGCAGTTTCCAGATCAATCAAGACATTACCAGCTTTAATATTCATGTCTCCATGAACTATGAGATCAGCTTGATTATGCCCTCTCAAATCAAAAGACAGTGTACCGTTTATCTGAGTGTAGTGATTACCGATGACAAGAGGTTTTTTTGATCGGACAATAATAGCACCAGCATTTACAAAGACATCACCAGATCCAAATGCGCTACTTGACGCGGCCACCAATGTTCCGCCGTTCAACACCGTTCCACCGCTATAACTGTTACTTCCAGTTAACACCAATTTCCCACTTCCGGATTTAACAAGCTTACCCTTACCATGAATATCGTTATCCCAGGAATCAGCTGCGCTAAAATATCCTTTTGTTGCATCCATATTCACGTAAACATCTCCCACAAATGCACCATAACCATCTGCAGCAGTCACCAGATCAATACGCCCCCATCCATTTGAGTCATCCAAAACCGGATAACCGGAATCAATACCCGTTGTATAGAGAACCACTCGCCGCTGCTGCGCAGTCAGATATGGAAAACGGGATTTCAACAATACTTCAGCGCCTTTTGGGACAATCATTTCCTGCCCCGCCTTCGCAGGATTCTGCTTAAACGAATAAGCCAGTTTCTCGCGATAATAGGCTTTGTTTGCTTTGTCATCAGCAAACGGGTCATCAGCGCTTTCTGAGTGAGCATACTGCATCAGAGATTTTTCATCGCGGATTCGCGCTTCAAAGTATTTACGGGTGTTAGCTAGCGCAGCATCCGCATCATCAGAATATCGGTTGATATAGGCAGCCGCGAGCGCTGTGGCCATAATACGCCCACCGATGACATCCAATGGAGAGTGATAACCAGAAATGATTCTATCCTCACCCAACTTTGCCGCCCTGGTGAGTAATTCAGGATAACGTTCCGGAACAGCATAAGCATAAGCAAAAGCTGCCAGATACCCAGCATTCGTATGACCACTGGGAAATCCACAATCTTTGTGGCGACCTCGATTTTCCAAGGAATAAATTAGTGCAGGAACAACCTGGATATGCGAATCATAGACTGGAATAGTCCTTTGACCCATCTTCCGATTACCTTCCTCTCGTGCGTCACCAGAACCAAGTCTTATGGTTCCTGTCTGCCTCACATTACCGTTATCATCCATCGTCCATGGGCGAGGCGAACAATAGAAATACTTGGCTGGAGAAGTGGTGCCTTCTGGTCCTCTCATGATATTCAGAAACTTCACAAAAAAACCTAGCTCAGAATCTACTGAAGCAGTACTTGAATCCATCTCTTCGTATGTAATGATCTCATTAACATTGAAAAATTTTTCATTTGATGCATCTAAATACTGATCAGCGATATTATGTTGAATCAGCGTGTGAGCACCAGATCCCTGCTTATACCATTCAGCCAACGGTCCCAAACCATCAATAAGGCTATTATTTTTTGAACGTAAGTCATCAAAATATGCACCCAGGGCATCCTGATAGCTTCGCTCATATCCCGGTACTGAGCCAGTCACCCGCAACGAATACGACATATTTTCCCGCCACACAGCAGCATCAACAATATGGGTACTCGCAAAACGGTCTTTAGGTCCACTACCATTGGCCTCCCCGTTTGCCCACTTCGCATCCCCCAGTGACCAGACTTCGTCAAACCCTTTAAGCAGCTGAATAACGGGATTAACTGCACGATCATATTTGTTGATTAAGTTGCCATGAGCATCTTTACCAGTCTGTGCAATAAAGTTATCTACGACCGGTAATGGATACACGACGTCAGGTTCCGCAATTGTCTTTTCATAACCCAACCCAGCAGGTTCTGCAGGAAGGTTTACAATTGCCTTGGTATTATTGTCGGCACAATTAGTGAAGATCGGCATAAATGCCACTGCCATAGCGAGTAACTTATATCTGCTATTAATCTTGTTCATGTTGCCACCTGTCATTCTTGTAATTGTCATTTTAAATCGACTTTTTATATGACACTTTTATGAAAACAGATGCAATCAATAGAACTTCATTTGAATTTTTTTCATTATCATGCAAAAAAATTCACTTGCCACTCTGGTATTTATTGACACCCCCTCTTATCTCTTTTCTATCTCGGTTATTTAAAACAACAACGTCATATACGGATGAATTGGTTCTCAATGCTATACCTTTGAGTCATATCACCGAAAACTGGCACACCACCTTTTCATGGTTAAAATACCTGTACGACCAACCTGCCCATCACTACTGACTCACCTTGAAAATATTACAGCGACTCATAACTTTGATAGAGTGACTCTCTAAATCATCAGACATCAACCTCATGCCCAAACATTTACGAGTTAAAGCAAATTTGTCGGGACGCGATTTTGTGATCGGTGACTTGCATGGTATGTATCATCAATTGGAAACCAAACTGAACTGGGTAAATTTTGACAGTACACGAGATCGTTTATTTTCTGTTGGGGACCTTATTGATCGGGGTGAGGAAAATCTTCGCTGCTTGAAGTTATTGAATGAACATTGGTTTTTTTGCGTGCGTGGTAATCATGAGCAAATGTTGATTAATACTATTTTGGATAATGATCCAATTGCTGAAAAAATCTGGCATTTCAACGGTGGAAGCTGGGCGACAACTATAGACAAGAAGCTGCTTAAAACGATAGCGCGCCAGTTACGCAAGTTACCCTGGACCATTGAGATTGAATCTCCGGTCCCAGATGATGATCCTGTCGGCATTTGCCACGCGGAATATCCTCTGTCTACCTGGAAACAACGGACCAGAACCCACAGCGACCTGTTTTATCATGATCTTCTGTGGTCACGAAAACAGACCACCCAGCGATATATTCGAAACATTAGCGGAGTACAGGCAATATATTGTGGTCACACGATTTTCGCAGAACCATTGCAATTGGGTAATTGTCATTTCATAGATACGGGATGCTTTCAAACCGGGCGATTGCACATAAAACAGTTATTTATTGACCCGGAGACCATCAAAGAGATCTGAACGATCTACGTTATCACCAGATCAATAACTGCGCAGGACTCACAGCGGAGCAAGTGTTAGTGGTTAACTGGCAAAAGCACTGGGACATTGTGACAACCCATTTTCATCGACAGTTCCAGCTATATCACTGGCCAGGTCAGCTAAAATCTGTTGCATCCCAATCGCAATCGCCTGAAATCCACGATTCAAAGGCTTGTTAAGCTGACTTCTGCAAGTCAATCGAATAGACGATGTGTCTTTAAAACCTACCGTCCAATCTGCAATCAGCACAACTTTCTCATCAGGCCAGATATCCAGCCTTCTGACCTCAATATTGACTCGTAGCAGCCGCTTCGATGCGGTGTCAGCCAATCCCCGGCTACTGGGTACTTGCCAATATGCGGATAACTGGTCCGAAAGAGACTCTGTCAACTCTTCCCCAAGATTGCTGGACCACTGCTGGTTATCCAGCAACAAAACACCATTTGATCCATTACGGACAACGAACTGAGGTCGGTCAAGCGCATCGGGAACGTATACAGGTAATACTTCGATTACAAACGGCACAACAGCTGAATGCAATTGAGTTTGAGGTTTAGCGCTCATTAACGTGTAGTAATGAATCGGTGCTGATACACACGATGACATCAACGCCACTGCTATCAACAATACTCCAAAAAATGCTTTTTCCATATTTTCGCTTACTCCACTCGAACATTTTCTGGCCGGCCCCGAATCAAGGCCTCGGGGTTCCGGCCCAGTAAATCTGTAAGATTACGTAGGGATTTAGCTGCACGTTGAAGTTCCAGCATCGTCTGTTCCAGGCTTTGCTGCATGGGAGCATCTTCAACAAGCAGACCATTGATCTGCGAGAATGTCGTTTGCAGTTGCCGGGAAGTCTGCTGGAAAGACTCCAACGTCTGAATAGCACTTTGCTGCAAGGGAGATTGGTCATCCAAAGTTCGGCTCAATTGGGTAATCATGGTATTGATACTACCTAATGTATTGCTCAGCTCCGGTACTATGCCGGTATTAAACTGTTTAATGGTTTTATCCAGGTCAATCAGGCTTTGATCCAAATGAATGGCAATACTGTCCAAAGGCATTTTTTCTATCTTGCTCATGAGGCTTGCGAGCTGAACCTGCAGTCGGTCAAAGTCGCCATCCACAGTGGGCAGTACTATTGGCTCAGCCGTGGCGTCAAAATCTACTTTTTCGGCATTTGGCATAAAATCCAAAGCAACATACAACTGCCCGGTAATCAGGTTTCCAGTGCGAACCTGTGCTCTCAAACCGTTATCAACGAGACTTTTGATAAAAGCAATAATCTCTGCATGACTGCTGTTGTCATCAGGTAATTTATTACGGACTGACCCCAGTCGACCGGGATAAATCCTGGTTGCCACCTCTGCGGGGAACAGACCGGTTTGCTGATCATAGTCCAACTCAATTGAGACGACAGAGCCAATATTCACACCTGAAAACTCCACTGGGGCACCAACCGTCAAACCACGCAGTGGCTTGGAAAACCGCAGCAACACCGAAATAGCCACACCATCGGGTGGTTTCATCGCGTCATCTTTATCAACTGCGAGAATAAAAACGTAGGTGGAAGAGGCTGGCCTTGAGTTGTCTCCTTCTGGAGCAGCAAACGCAATGCCACCAGCAAGAACGGATGCAGCTGACTGAGTATTCAACTTAAGACCGTCGGCACTTAGAGAAATGTCAACGCCTCCGGCATTCCAGAAGCGGGTATCCTCTGTAACAAACTTATCATAAGGTGCATCTATAAAAACTCTTATATCAACACTGTCTCCGCGATCAGACAGCTGATAAGAGGAAACCCTGCCCACTTGTATTCGACGATAATATACAGGTGAACCGATATCCAGTGACCCCAGATCATCTGCCTGAATAGAGAACACTGTTCCGGGCATACCATTGATCACAGAGGGAGGCGTTTCGAGCCCGGTAAATGTCTGAGTCATTGAATCGGAAGTCCCTACATCCACACCAATGTATGCGCCAGAGATCAAGGTATCTATCCCCGATACGCCACTAAGCCCGATTCTGGGCCTGACTACCCAAAATCGGGTATCACTTCGCGCCAGTCCCTCTACGCTCTTTTCCAGCGCAACCGTGGCCACAACGTAAGATTGATCCTCATTTAAAGTGACAGATGTAACCTTACCAATATCAACATCCTTATATTTTACAGGGGTTTTTCCAGCTTCAAGACCACTGGCAGTCAAAAATGTGATGGTGATTTCCGGACCTTGTGCAAGCCAGTTTTGAACAAACATGACGATTCCAATCAATATTGCAGCAAATGGTACTAACCAAATGAGAGATACCCGATGCTTGGAATAGGTTATATTTGGAGTGGTTAACTCCTGCATATCATCTTTGTCCTGACTCATTGTGCTCCTTATAATCCCATATCAAACGCGGGTCAAAACTCATTGCCGAAAGCATGGTCAAAATAACCACCAAACCAAAATATAAAATCCCCATCCTCGGCTCGATATCGCTAAGAGCTTTGAACTTAACCAGAGCAGATACCAAAGCCACCACCACCACATCAAGCATCGACCAGTAGCCAATAAACTCGGTGATACGATAAAGTTTAGCCCGTTCGCGCATGGCCCAGGCACTATGCAGTTTGACGCTGACAGACAAAGTAATCAGTACAATAAATTTAAAGCACGGTACGACCACACTGGCTATAAATATAATTACAGCAATATCCCATGAACCAAGCTTCCAGAACTCCATGATGCCGGCCATAATAGTGCTCTCTGTTCTACTCCCTAACATCTGGGTATACATTACGGGCTGGATATTCGCAGGAATATACAGCGCCATTGCCGCAACCAGTAACGCCCAGGTATGAACCAAACTATTGTGCTTTCGTCTGTGCAAAGGAGAATGACAACGAGGACAGCGTTTCCCAATAGCACCTGCCTCGGATACCAGTCCACATACATGACACCCGACCAGGTTCAACTGCTCAGCCTTGTAGAGCATCATAGTTCCGAAGTCTTCTGATAAAGACGTTGCTGCAACAGCCATATCGGCTCAAAGCTTTTATTGGTTATCAACGTCATCATCCAGGTCAACACTGCAGTAGCCCATAAACCCATGCCAGCGGCAACATCAAGATAACCGGACAACTTCACTACAGCCACTAAAATACCGAGCATACAAACATCAATCATACTCCAAGGCTTTAAGGCAATGAGAAGCTTAATAAGCATCCGCCAAAAAGGAGCCTGTCGATTTAAAACAGAAAAAGCCAGTAACCAAAGCAGCAAACTTATTTGTATCGCAGGAATCACGATAACAACCAGCAATATAGGAACAGCAATTAACGCCACATCAGTTCGCATAAATACTGCGACGGACTGCCATAATGTGATTTCATTTTGTAGTCCTTGAAAACTGATCCGAATTACCGGAAAAAAATTTGCCATGAGAAAAACGAACAAGGTTGCAATCACCAAAGCCAGCCATTGCATCAGGTCAAGCCGTTCCGAACGATACAATACCGCATCACACACATAACAGCGGGCAATCTCTCCAGATTTTAAAATTCTGCGAGAATAGACTCTGTCGCAATATTCACAAATAGTTAGATGAGGGTACGTACGCATTTAAAAGATTCTGAATCAGACTTTGTAGAATGGCCTCGCCCTACCTCACGAAAGCCAGCAACCGAGGTAAAGATTCTAACCTTTTAAACTGCATAATAGGTGAACAAATATGAGTCATGTCTGGTTCATTTGTCTTATATTCTTACATCTGGATATCCAAATGTGAGAATAGACCCTCTTAACGCGCCCTGATCGCCGCTAATCAATGCAATTGACCCATTTATCCCGGTACAAAAAACATGAGACTTTCCTAACATGTTTCACAATAGCCAATGGGCTTAATACAATCTTGAGAGTAAGAATGGCGGGCCTTCAAAGAAATAAGGACGCTCTGCCTGGATATTCGATAAACAGAAAAGATATGATGGTAAACGGAGAGTTCAGATCACCAACGAAACGAGAAATGCATGGATATACCTGGAACTGACTATATGGTGGTTATCCACTCCCTGGATATACCCACCAAATTGATCATATCAGCTGAGGCTATTTTGCCGCTGTGACAGTTAATTCAACAGACTTATCATGATACGTGGCAGAAACCGTGTAGTCACCTGCATCGATAGCCTTGAACTCGCCTTCCACCTTACCCGCAGTCAATAACGTAAATTGAGTTCCAACAGCCGGCGTCAAAGTACCCATATCCAGGGTCAATGATGTGCCATCAAGATAAACGGCTTTGTTAACAGTGATCTGACTGTCATCATCATCCATGCTAACCTTTAAGTTACCCGCGTTCATAGTCAGATAACCGGACAGTTGCAATGTTCCGGCACTGTCAACTTCTAAAACACCACCCTTAACGTAAACATCACCGGTACCAAAGGCTGACGGGGATTCAGCTTCCAATGTACCATTCTCAAGAACCGATCCGCCGCTGTACTGATTATTACCGGTTAAAGTCAACTGCCCGGTACCATCCTTGGTCAGCTTTCCTGCGCCCGTAATATCGTTACGCCACCAGTCATGAGCACTGAAACCTCCATTCGCTGCATCCATTGTGACCGTTACATCACCAATGAATGCCCCATAACCATCAGCAGCGGCCAGGAGATTGATTCTTCCCCAACCATTTGAGTTGTCCAATAACGGGTAACCAGAGTCGATTTCTGTCGTATATAGTACAGCTCTGCGTTGTTCAGAAGTCAGATATGGTTGACGGGATTTCAACAAAGCTTCAGCACCTTCCGGCACAATAGGATCCTGATTGGCAGCAGTAATATCCTGCGGCAAACCATAAGTCATACGCTCTGTATATAAGGCCTTAATGGCGTCGTGGTCAGCATAAAAATTGTTGTTGAACACCTCAAGATTAATATTATCTCCATTCGTAAAACTGCCAACTTCATTTTCTGCCAATACCTGATGGGCATAATCATAAAGGCTCATCCCCGCATCATTCGCCTTTTGAGTAAAATACTCCTTGGCCTGATTGACAGCGGCGTCAGCATGATCCGCCCCGGTGGCTTCTGTTAGCACATATGCGGATATCGCCAGAGCCATTATACGGGCGCCAATCACATCAACAGGAGAGTGCATGCCTGCGAGGATTCGACTTTCGCCAAGATCAGAACCACGCATTACCAGCTCAGAAAAACGTTGAGGAAACGCATAGGCCATTGCCATGGAAACCAGTATTCCAGCATTTGTGTGCCCACTGGGATAACCACCATCTTTGCGCAGGCTCTGACTATCTACCGTACCACCCAAACTGGCTCTACGCTGACAGATCAATCCTGGAACAACACTGACACTACTGTCGTACACATCAAAATTAATTGAATTGGTGTCGCTGTTTGCATCCGTACAATCGCGAGACTCATTGCCCTGATAACTGACAATACCAGTATCATTCATGCGCCATGGCCTTGGCGTAGAATAAATATATTTGGAACCGCTGGTAGATGATTTGCCAATATGTGAACGGAAATCCTTCACCAACTGCACAACAGCTGAGAGCGCCTCACCAGTAGAATTTCCTGCATAGTCTTCACTATCATTGCCACCGATCGCATAGTGACTGTTTTCCGTTACATCAGTCACCAAAGGGATTGGTAAATCAACGTATGCTCCACTTGCCTTAACATACTCTTCTGTCAATGGCCCCATTCCATCAATAACAGAATAGTTTTTACTACGGCGGTCATCCAGGAAGGCACGGATTGCCTCGTTCTGAGTACGATTAGTCGTCACATCAACGACATATTTAATATTTTTGACCCAGGTTTCAGAATCAACAATCGGATTTTCCAGGTAAGTGTCGGGCCCTGATCCACTAGCAGCGGCCTGATATGCGTCTGACGTTCCCTTCCAGACATCATTGATACCACGCAGCATGTAAGCATAGGGGTTGTCGTTTATACTGTATTTTAACTTTGAGTCTGCATTATTGGCAGCAAAAGTTATTGACGGCAATGGATACTGATCAGCTGGCACAACGGCCACAAACGCCTTTCCAACACCACTTGGTTCACCAGGTTTTGAATAGCCAGCGTGAGTTTCGTTATTTTCAGAATTACTATCATCAGCATTATTGCAACCACTTATCAGTATTGAAGTGGATACGATAGCAACATATAGAGCGGACAATCCAACGGATCTACGATGTATATTCATGGGATACTTCTACTTTGAGGCAATGACAAAAAACATGCAAACCAGTGCTTTTGATTTGACTTTAAAAGAAATCTGCTTTTGCATAAGGACTTTCATCATATTATTGAAATGTGACACCTTTGTTACTTGTTAGCACCTCAATAAAAACATCTCACATTTCTATGAACACCTTTTTTTAATTTAAAAAAACATAGATTCCCATACCACATTTAAAAGTTAGTTTAATTTCCACATTAAACACCAATCTATAATGAAATTTTTTTCAGAACATTCAACAATTAAAAAGAGTATTCCTAACATCGCGTCATCTTCTTTGAAACAGTCCTGAAAAACCCATACAACAGAAAATGAAGGATTTTTTTAGGAAGAAATGTTGGTCCGGCTCCACTATTAATCCGACACAAAGACTTGCCTGGTTAATAGAAACACGGAGCCTTAAAAACGAGTGGGTTTCAACTAATGTTTATTCCGAAATGGCTAAGTATTAACCGATTAACTCAGCATTTTGAGGCGAATACACCTTGTTTTCAAGCTTATTCAATACGGAGCCCGTGGAGAAATACTATCGTTGGGTCTGAAACGAGCTGAAACATAATTTTGTTATCAGCGATGCGCCACTAATTATGGACAAAAATCTGATCAAACCGGACATTTAAGGTTTATATAAAGCGCCCACTTTGCACAGATTTTTGCCCTATCCTATTAACCTGGCAAGTCTTTGTGTCGGATTAATAGCGTGATGCAGGAATGCACCGAGATGTCGAACCAACACCATTGGCCATAGCCAATGCGAGCCCCCGCAAATTAAGCCGTCCGACGATTCAGTGTTTCGCGTAACACCCCAGATTTCTTGGGGCGACAATTAAAGAGATCAGCACGATCTATTTAATTGCTGGGTTAATAGTTTCGTTCAAAAGCTCTGAAGATTAACCACTTCAATCCCCAGGCTTATTCCTCATGTATTCGACTGGGGGCACGCATGGTTACGAATTCCTCGGCACTGGTAGGATGAATTCCAATTGTCTGATCGAAATCTTTTTTTGTAGCACCTGCCTTTATAGCAATTGCGATTCCCTGGATAATTTCTCCAGCATCAGGACCAACCATATGCGCACCAAGTATTTTATCCGTTTGACCACAAACCAGTAGCTTCATAAAACAGCGTTCTTGTTTGTCGGACAAAGTATATTTCATAGGACGGAAATTTGAGGTATAAACCAAAACACGCTTATGCATAAGTTTGGCTTGTTCTTCAGTCAATCCGACCGTGCCAATATTTGGCTGACTAAATACAGCCGTGGGGATATTACTGTAATCAACGGCGGTGGCTGTTTTGTCATCAAATAAATGGCGCGCAACAAACATTCCTTCCGCGAGAGCAACCGGTGTCAATGCAACCCGGTCAATCACATCACCTAATGCATAGATATTATCGACACTGGTCCTGAAGTGTTCATCAACCTTAATCGCTCCAGACGAATCCAACTCAACCCCCACACCTTCAAGGCCAAGATCAGTGGTCTTAGGTTTTCTTCCCGTCGCCATCAACACCTGATCACACTCCCACACACGTTCTTCCGCTTCCGAACTAAACGTCACTTTTAATCGCTTATTATCGGTTTTTTCAACCTTTGTCAGATTAGACTGGCAACGAATATCTACACCGTTACCGGCAATCTGATCTGCCGCAAACTCTCTGACTTCATCATCAAACCCTCTAAGAATTTGCGGTCCACGATAATGGAGTTGAACATTAGCGCCTAACGCCGCAAAAATACCCGCAAACTCCACGGCGATATAACCGCCACCAATAATGACAATATCTTTTGGAAATTCATCCAGATAAAACACTTCGTTAGAACTGATTAAATGCTCCCGACCAGGAATATCAGGAAGAAATGGCCATCCGCCAACAGCGATCAGAATATTTCTGGCAGAATAAACATCATCACCCACTTGAATATGGTGCCGATCTTTCAACACACCGCGACCGTGAATAATATTGACACCAGCATTGGTTAGCATCGCATTATAGATTTCATTCAATCGACTGATTTCCCGGGTTTTATTGTCTCTTAACATTGGCCAGTCAAAGTCGGGCTCTGAAACGTTAAGGCCGTAGCTTTTCATGAGCTTAAAAGAGGACCGTAACTCCGAGCCGTAGACAAACAATTTTTTCGGTACACATCCTACATTGACGCAAGTCCCACCAAGATAAAGCTCTTCAATAATTCCTACTTTTGCTCCAAAACCAGCTGCAAACCGAGCAGCTCTTACGCCACCTGATCCAGCACCTAAAACCAGCAAATCGTAATCAAACATCGCCACTTACTCTCTATATTCTGAACCACATTATTGTATAAGGGATGCACTCAAAGAACGAGGCCACACCAAGGGCGATTTTTAAATACCAACAATCCACTCAAATCAGTTATCCATGGCTCATAAACTTTTACTTATCGTAGGTCTTTGTGTTGTCCATCGACACTATTCCGAGAAAACCGTTGGTGTAGCCCCGATCATTACCCACAAATAAAAAAGCCGGAATAATCCGGCTTATATCTCAGTATCATGGATAGGCATTTACATGACAGAATTTTTGTGCTTTTCACAAGGTTTATGAAAAACAGCCTCTTCGATTTCTCCCACTTTGACCGTCTTGAAAACCTTATAACCCATGGATTTATAAAAATCGGAATATCGTCGATTACCAGTGTCCAAAAATATACCTATAGAGTTTTCATCTTTAGCACAATATTCATGGATACTGTCCATCAACATGCGCCCAAGCCCCAACCTCTGATAATCGGGATGTACCCCAATCAAATTAACCATGCGATGATGTTTTGAGGGAATCGCCTGTTGAACCTCAGTGAGATACTGAATAAATCCCTTCGTGCATTCATAACCAGTCGTCAAAAACATCTTCAGGCGCCACATAAACTGGTCAGAAAGATCCATTTTCAATTCAATATCAGATACAAAAGCAATCCCTGCCAAATGATCGTGGACCTCATCCACAACCCCAAAAACGGTTTCATTGCGATCAAAATGTAATTTGATTAACTCACGAATAGTGGCTCTGATACGCTGTTTATAGCCCGGACTTTGATGCTGTAACAGCAACTGAAAAGTGGGTTCATGACGATAACAATGATAGAGCAAGGACCGGGCCTGTCTGGATATGGAACGGTCCAAAGTTACGACTTTGTAACTGCTGAGATCACTCGACACAGCTGACGACATATGCAAATCTCCCCCAAATATTCGACTTTGTTATTATTATTGAATACGAAAATTGCGTGAAAATCGCTTTCTGAAGAAAGTCATCACACCTGACAGCACTAAGTCTGATCTGGAAAGCTATTAACCTTACAGACTGTATCAATTACCTTAGCATTGAAGGTAATAACTTACCAGCAAGGCTTTTATTGTCTGACCAGAACTCCTCTGACATTAACGATGCCGGATTTCTTGCCACTCTCCACGCTCAGTTGGTCAGCGACAATGCCTTGTTTATTCAGTTCCAGCATCATCTTGGCAAATACATCAAACTCAACATCATCGAACCAGATCCGCAAACCATTGCGACCATCATTTTCAAAGCGCTGTAACTTTAACTTCTGATCGCGGGCGACTTTATTAACCAAGGACGACAGGGCTCCACCATCATCACTCGAATTGCTTGCAGCGACACCACTCATTTGTGCAATCGTTTTTGCTTGCGGTCCAACTTTCAACAACCAATCGTATAGTTCTGTGCGGGATTCAAGCATGGAAACCTTATCGGATTTATATCCAAGCACAGGAGTGATTATCGCAAACCAAACCAGCAGTACTGAAAAAAGGACTGCCGTTGCTATTACAACCTGACGTTCACGCTCAGCCAGTTGCTGCCATTTGAGTTTTAAATTGTTCATCAACTTGATACTTTCCCGGTAATTCTGAAGTTTCCACGCGTCATATTTTTATCCTGGCTGGCAGATAGCTCAACGTTATAACCTTTCCCTTCCAGCTTGGATTTTATCTGTTCCAGTTTTTGAAAATCCTGATCCAGAATAACCATCAACAGCTCTTGCTTGTCTTGAGTATATCTCAAGGAAATCAGCGTTTCCTGGCCTTTAATAGACGCGAAATCCTCCAGCAGTGATAGAAATGAAGCCGCACTTGTGGTGGTTGTGGGTTGACTGATGAGGTTCTGAACTTCCCGTTTAATCAGATTCTCCCGACACCGTTTCTGTGGCCCAAAAATATCTTTGCACAGTTTCTCGTTGGCCTGCAGATATGCTTCTGAGAGTCTCGCCGCCTGCCACCCTTGAACAACCTGGAAGCTGAGACCTGCGACCAGCAATACGGTTGCCGCAATAGCCGCGGGTTTTAACGCATTAAGCCATTGGGATTGCTCTTTCTTACCGCCAAACTCACCGATCAACAAAGAGTGGGCTGGATGGCTGCTTAGCAGCTTATCAACCAGAAACCCTAAATATGTGCCGGTATAGTATTCAGTGGTTAGCTCCTGATCCGCTGACAACATCACCTGAGCCTTAATAATATTTTCCTGCTCGCTGTTTTCAGGCAAAGTTAACTTGAGGGGTTTATCTTCATGCTGTTCCATGGCCTTAGGAAGCAACGCCCCCAGCCAACTGACATCCGCACTCAGGCAGTGACTGGGGGAAGATACAACCATGGAGCGGTCAGTCTGAATGACGTGAATAGCCCCTGCTTCAACCAGAATCTCAGCATCAATAAAACACTGTACAACTTCGAGCCCTGCCTCCTTAAGGATCTGAAGCTGAGTAGCAAACCACTCTTTATCAATGGCAATGACCGATAGACTCCCTTGTTTGGGCTTTCCTCTGGGTACCAGATGATAAAGCGACGGATCCTGGGAGAGCTTTTCCTCTACTGCAAAGTCAATTGCCTTCGCGGCATACTTCGCTTGACCCGGTGGCAGAACCATTTCCAGGAACACCGATTTTTCAATTGGAATAATCAGAGCAACCTTCGGCTCAGTGCTCCCCTCATTTTCCAGATAGGATTTCAGGTCTTCCCAAGAACCTGATTGATCGGGCTGACGATGGCCCTGGTTAATCAATAACCAGTTTATGGTGTCTTGCTGCTCAGTCAGCTGTATCGTGAGTAAGTCTTGCATCAGTTTATATTTACTTGTGTTTGAGTATTAGTTTCAGAGACTGCGGTATTGTCCAAAGGAGTCACGCTCAGATTCCTTGATAGCAGTTCGACTGCATTATTCTGGTCACGATAGAGCACGCTCTGTATATAAAACGGAATATTCAAACGCCCCAATCTATCTTCAAGGTCAACTTCAGCATGTACCAAAAAATAATCCGAGTTAATGGTCAACATGTCTTCATCCAACCCTTTCAATTCATCTTCAGTAAATCCGACTGTGTTGATCATTTCATCAATGGACATAAATGGAGCATCTTTCCGAGAGTCAACAATCTTCTGAATATTATCATTTGTCCAGGAACTGGATACAGTTTGCAGCACTTCAGCGCTCGCAGTATTGACATTCAACCGCATATCAACCGGTAACGCACACACATAATCTTTTAACTTGTCATAAAAGTCATCTGTCATGCCATCCACAAGCCGCAACTCCGAAATATCTGACATGGGCATTACCGGCGGGAAATAAGGAGGCTCCTTTGTGGTGTACAGATATTCCGCACCACTATCCTGATGAAACCAATTGCGCACCGAGTCTGCCAGGGCAGTATTTATTCCCAATGCATCGAGCAACCTTGAAAATGAACTTTTCATCAAATCCGCATCAGGGTTTTGATCACTCAGCCAGTTTATATTGAAACGACGGTTTAAATCGGTGACCTGGACCATAGCCATGCCCTGCTCCAGTTCGGTTTCACGTCCTTGCCCCAACAAAACAGGTCCAATTAGACCTGTATCTGTATCTGTATCTGTACTACTACCATTCCAGAGCTGATTGGCCAAGTCGTCAAACTTGGTATTATCATATTTGGATCCAGGCATGGTCACAGTACCATCAAAATATAAGAGCTGAGCCCCCATCTTCTCAGCCCCCAACAGATACTCTCTGGCCTGCCCACGCATCAACACAGATACAGAACGATCCAGACTCTGTCTTTGCGCCAGCTGTATGTTGGTTGCAACCAGACTCAATAAAGTCAGGATCAATAACACCTGCACCAGCGCAACACCGCGATGATGGACGTATAACCTATTTCGCGTCGGCATTGTCTGTTCCTTTTGGCCACCCTTGAGGTACCAGCCATTCACGGGTTATCTCACCATATTTCTGATGCTCAAGCGTCATCTTGATCAGAACTGGACGCTCATCACCAGTTGCACCAGCCGGTGGCCATTCTTTGGTCGTCACCAGATTACTGTCTGAATCTTTATAAACAAACTCAAAATCAAGTGATTTGACATAACCAAGAATTGCCACTTCTTTTGGATCATCATAACTGGAGTGCTCCAGATGAAAATAGTAGGCACGAATCAGACAGTATCCTTCCAGATTCTTTTGATCCAGACGTTGATTAGGAATAATCGCCCGACTGCAACGTTCGTCACTCATAGCCGCGAGTTCATAACTGACTCTCTGCAATTGGCTTCGTGGATTGTCCTTAAGCTGTAAGAGAGATTGCGACCAACCTTTGCGGGTGAACGTCAAAAAAGTTTCAAAGTTAGCGATAATGGAATTTTGAGTTTGACCGTAGTCATCTTTTACCGGACGCTCAGGGTCCAGTTCAAGAATATCCGTTTCTATGCGACTTTCAGCTCTTTGCAACTGATCCAGATGAAAATTTGCCTCTTCCAGGCGCCTGCGTCCATCAGTCACGCTGCTCACCAGTGATAATGTGTAAAGTGCCAACACCGCAGAAACCGTAATCGCAATAAGTAATTCAACCAGGGTAAGGCCTGTCTGCTGCTTCATACTTTACCCACGTACGTCACCAGCAGATCTATTCGCTGATCAGGGGACTGCTTTAAATAAACCTCAACTTCAACCTGCCGAATGTAGTCAACCTTGTCTTCCATCGTCGGTACCGGTAACGCTTTCACTTTGAGTGTCCACTCCCGCCCGACATACTTGACCGTCTTTTTAGTTTCATCCAATGCGGGAAAGGTATTAGCCAAACGTATCTCGGCAATTTCATTTTTAGCCACCCAACGCGCAAACATACGTTCTTCAAGGCGTCGGGCACTTTCGGCGGCCGAACTACTCGCCAATGACAAGCTGATTGCTCCCAGAGCAAAAATAGCCAGTGCCACCATCACCTCAATCAAGGTAAAACCGTTACTACGGGTTCTGCGCATAGGCCTCCAGCTCCAATGGGTTGTAACCATCAGAATCAAGCAACCACACCGGATTTTCCTGATACTTGATCACAATACTGAATGGGGGATCAGACTCGCCATCGCTGCGAATAACCACCAGGGGGGTAATTGGATTGATATACTGATCCGGCTGATCATCCTCGTCAGAAAAATCAGGAAGGTCATCAAGTAGAGGCAACTCCTGATCATCAACCCAAAATTCATAGGCAACATCTTCAGGAATATCATGTACTTCAAACAATTGACTCTCTACTGCGCTGGCATCTGGAGACCAGTTAACATACCGCTCACCAGAAGTTCTCTCCGTCAACATCTCTCCAGCCAACCATAAATACTGGTCTCCGCTCATTACCAGACCAATATCCTGACCAGTCAAAATCGCCAACTGCTGGGCGTTATCAAATTGCGTCTGCATACTCAACGCCAGCTTTTTATTCTGCTTAACCGGATCATAAACTGATACGGACGTGGCAATCGCTCCAACAACAACCCCGAGGATCACCAACATCACCATCAGTTCTATCAGGGTGAAGCCAGTCTCCGCCCGTTTCATAATTAATTTATACTGCTAATATCCGCATCGGCTTCTTCACCGCCTTCGCGACCATCTTTACCATATGAAACGATCTCAATAGATCCACTGCCATTGTTTATGTATACGTATGGATTACCCCAGGGATCTTTTGGTGCTGTTTTGATATAAGGGCCACGCCAGTTCTTGGCTTCAGGACTGCCACTAGGCTTGTTCAACAAGGCATCCAAACCCTGATCAGTTGACGGATAAACAAAATTATCCAGGCGATACATATCGAGTGCAGTTTCTATTGTCTTTAAATCCGTCCTAGCCAGTTTCTGGTTGGCCTCATCCTGACGACCAAAATACATCGGTGCAACCAATCCTGTAATCGCTGCCATAATCAATACAGCAATCATCAATTCCAGTAACGAAAAGCCAGTCTGTTTATTGTTCATCATTTCCTTACTCTATTACTTATTTAAATATTTGAATTTAGCTGAGCGATTGGCAGAACCACGGCCATAACGATCAACATCACGATCATACCCATTACCACCAGCATTAACGGCTCCAAAAGAGTCAACATTGTGGAAATTAATTCTTTCAGAGTTCGCTCCTGGGTATTTGCTGTTCGCTCCAGCATTCGCTCAAGATCACCACTGGCCTCGCCACTGGCAATCATGTGAATCATCATCGGAGGAAAGTAGCCTGTCGCAGCCAGAGATTTGTTCAAAGACTCCCCTTCACTAACCTTCTGGGTAGCAACGGTCACTTTTTCCTGAATCTCAAGATTGCCGATAACCTGCGAAGCGATTCGCATGGCATCAACGAGCGGTACCCCACTGCTTCCCAATGTCGCTAGTGTGCTCGCGAATCTGGCAGTGCTAAAACCTTTAATCATTTTACCAATTAAGGGCAGTTTTAACTTGAACCGGTCCTTAATTTTCTTCCTTCCAGGTGTACGCCCCCACCAGATATTAAAAAATATCAGCAAAATCACCAATACAACCATCCCCAACCAATAGGCTCGGACAAAGTCACTCACGGATAATAATATCTGGGTTGGTTTGGGGAGTTCCTGATTACTCGATATAAATACGTCAAGAATCTTGGGGACAACGGTATTGAGCAGGTAAACCACAATGGAGAAAGCAATCACCACCAGGATCGTAGGGTACACGGCCGCCATCTGAATGCTTTTCTTGGTGGCATCCTGGCCTTCAACGTAATCGGCCAGTTTATCCATGACGGCTTCGAGATGGCCAGATTGTTCACCAGCGTCGACTGTTGCACGATAAAGATGTGGAAAAGCACGCGGATATTCTCCAAAAGCCTGGGCCAAGGTGTGCCCTTCGAGTACTTTCCCACGAACGGCCATCATCATGGATCGAATTTTGGCTGACTCGCTTTGCTCCGCAACTGCTTTCAGACATTCTTCCAACGGCATACCGGAACCAACCAAGGTTGCCAGCTGCCGGGTCAGCAAAGCAAGATCCGCACTGGATACTGACGGGCCTTTGCGACCTAAAGAGGCATTTCCACCTTTCTCCTTGACCAGCTCTACCTCTGCCGGAAACCATCCTTTGTCTCTGAGCATTTGCCGGATCTGACGCGGACTGTCGCCTTCAAGAACCCCTTTACGACGCTTACCTTTTTCATCAATGGCAATATAATCAAAAGCGGCCACTAGAGCTCCTTACGACAAACACGTAATACTTCTTCAACAGTCGTCAATCCCTGAAGCACCTTTGCGATACCATCATGATATATGCTTGGATCCGACTTACGAGCTTCAGCCTCCAGTTCCTGCTCACCGGCTCGGGTGTGAATCAAACGCTGTAACGTGGGCGTTACATTCACAATTTCATATAAACCAAGTCGACCTTTATAACCGGTATTGCGACACTGGCCACACCCTTTGGCGTAATAAATAGTCGGTGGATTAGCCGGATCAGCCCCCAAAAAACCACATTCAGCTTTATCGGCTTTCACTTCTTGTTTGCAATCCGGACAAAGAGTCCTTACCAGACGCTGCGCACAGGCACCGATTAATGATGAGGACAGCAAAAACGGCTCAACCCCCATATCCTGCAAGCGGGTAACAGATCCAATGGCACTGTTTGTATGCAATGTCGATAGCACCAAGTGCCCCGTCAGAGAAGCTTCCACAGCAATCTGGGCAGTTTCAAGGTCACGAATCTCGCCGATCATCACAACGTCTGGGTCCTGACGCAGAATCGCCCGTAAACCACGTGCAAAAGTCATATTCACTTTGGTGTTGACCTGTGTCTGACCAATACCGGGAAGACTGTATTCAATCGGATCCTCAACGGTCATGATGTTTCGGACCTGATTATTCAGCTCTTCCAAAGATGCATAGAGCGTTGTGGTTTTACCAGAGCCGGTAGGCCCGGTAACCAGAATGATCCCATGCGGTCTGGTAATCAGCTTCTTGATATCATCATAGGCTCGCTTGTTCATTCCCAGGTGGCTTAAATCCAACTTGCCAGCTTGCTTATCCAGCAAACGCAATACCACCCGCTCCCCATAGTTTGAGGGTATGGTTGACACCCGTATATCCACCTCTCGGCCCGCCACACGCAGGGCAATCCGTCCATCCTGAGGTACTCTCTTCTCAGCAATATCCATCTTCGACATAACTTTGATGCGGGAAATCAATAAAGGTGCCAACGCCCTTTTTGGTTGAACCACTTCACGCAGAACACCGTCAACCCGGAATCGGACAAGCAACTTACGCTCAAAGGTTTCAATGTGAATATCAGAGGCACCTTCTTTAACAGCCTCTGAAAGCAACGCATTAATCAAACGAATAATTGGCGCATCGTCTTCTTGCTCCAGCAGGTCTTCAGTTTCAGGTACCGCATCGGCCAAACTCCGGAGATCCATTTCATCCCCGAGGTCTTCGACCATTTGCATGGTTTCACCCGAGTCACTCTGATATATCCTGTTGAGGGCAAGGTTAAAATCTTCTTCTGTCACCTGTTCCGGGACCAGATTCACACCTGCAAAACGCCGGGCCTCCTGAAGAGACTCTAATGCCACATCGACCCGATAGAGCAATTTGGGACGATCATCTTCTTTAAAGTCGATAACCACTCCCTTGCGCTTGGCAAAACTGAATGGCAACCGGGCTCTTGATTCTACGTGTACACTCTCAGTCACTAACTTATCCATCTTCGTGTGGTGGTGTTGTTCCGTCATTGCTTAATCAACCTATCCAGCGTTTGAGTGCGCTGGCCAGTTCCTCAAGTGTTATGGGTTTGGAGATAAAGTCATCCATACCTGCTGTCAGACATTCCCGTTTTTCTTCTTCGCTGTTTCGAACGGTCAACGCCAGTATCGGCACCCTGGACTGGTTGTTTTCCATCGTCCGTACCATTCTAGCGGCTCCATAGCCATCTAACACGGGCATTAAGCAATCCATGAGGACTAGGTCATATTTTTGTTTTTGGGTTTCGTTTACGACCTCTCGACCATTCTCCACAGATACAACCTGGTATCCCAGCTTTTTCAGCATTGATTCCGTTACGGTTCTACTGACCAAATCATCCTCGGCCAACAGAATAAGCTTATGAGCGTTATCCTCTATATCACCCTCTACAATGCCTTCCTGCTTTTCCTCATTCAACTGTAAAAAAGCATCATGTAGAGAGTAACGGCCTGCCGGCTTGGTTAAATACGGCACCCGGCCCAATCTGTCAATCAACGCATTTTTACTTTTGACGGCTCCATATAAAATGAGCAAAGTATTTTCGCTTTTATGTTGATAAAGTTGCTCAAGAAATGCCAACAACGTCTCATCGTGCTCATTGAGCGGTAGATTTAGCAGAATGAAATCAGGATTTTCCGACAGTCGTTCTGACAGTGCGTCGAAAGTCGGCAATTGTTCCACCTGCATTCCCCAGGCGCTGGTTTCCCCTGCCAAACCTTTGGCCGCTCTCGGTGGCATGGCAACCAGCCAAAGGGTTTTCTGCTCCAGCTCTTTACTGGACTGAAATTGTGCAATCTGCTGACTCGACGCTTCCAAAGGCACATACGACACTACCGAATAGACCGCATTTTCTATTTCGTTGCATGCCAGATCGCCACCCATAATCTGCGCCAGACGTGTGGAAATCATCAATGACAAGGCCGTGCTATCAATATTTTCGCTGCCTTCCAGCAATAAACCAGTACTGGAGCGACGAAGCTCTTCGATATCCAGCTCTATCGACTCAAAATACACCGAAAACTTAAGTACTGAGCCGAGTTTTTTGGAATCTTCCATAGACACCTTGAACACGACTTCATTGTCGCTGGCAAAGTTCAGCGCCAACTGGATCTGGCTCTGAATAACCTGCCCCACGTGCTTCTTATCCAGGTTAACCCGCGAAGGAACATTGATGTCATAGAGATAACTCAGTTCCAATCCGAGCTCATGGGCCTGATGTCCTAATGACTCAGCCAGATTCTCGGTAAACTTACGCAAGTCGAAATACTGAAAATCCAGTTGAAAATTACCGCTCTGTATCTTTGAGTAGTCTTCCAGGTCCGTCATCAGCGCCACCAACGCATCCCCAGACTGAGTAGCTAATTCCAGCGCCTGACGCTGATCATTATCCAGACGTGACTGCTTAACCAGCGACAACATACCCAGCACCCCTTGTAATGGTGTCTTGATGAGACCCATCAGGGTGTGCAGTACGTTCTCGTTAACATCAGCCCTCTGTACCTGTTCAATACGCGATGCATTCAACAAAGCAACCTGTTGCTGTAACTGTTGGGAAAACTCAACCCGGTCCCAAAAACTGGTGTATAGCTTCTGGGCCTGACGCAGTAAAAATATCAGATAAACCAACATTCCCACGGCAAGGATGGAATCAAGGATATTGGCACGAAAGAATAGAAACACCGCCGGAGGAATCAGGACCAGACATACGAAAGCCCGCACATAACGGATATAACAGGAATACAAAGTAATCGTGCCTGCGGTAATCGCCGAGCTATACAACAACATCAGGGTCTCTGATTGGAAGAATTGGGCATTGGACAGGATAAAGATCTGAATCCCTCCCCAAATCACTGCATTCAGCAAAGACAGCGCCATAAAATGTGTACGCCAGCGATGTGGTCCTTTGGCATAGATACCATCAAACCTGAGACCATAGAAAATCCGAAGAATGGCAATAACCAGAATCGTCATCCCAATGACATAACTGATCATTCGTGTTTCCAGCTTAAAGCCCATGGCAAAGTCAACCAGCAAAAACACGACAAAATAGCTCAGCATACTGGGCAGACTTTTGACCGCCAGCTCCTTATCGATTTTTTTCAGAATCTTCCGGTCTTTTTGAACTTTTGATACCGGATTGAACAGAAGCCCCATGAATACTCCAATTTAATGCAACCATCATATTTACTATTTAGTATCCGCCGCGGTCTAACGTGGAGGCATAGCTTTATCTATGAAAAAGGCACAAATCACCTTTCTTTTATTATTTCTTTGTACACCTGTACTGTGTTTAGCAACGACTTTGGAGGCAATCGGAAAAATCCCAGACAACACCCCTTTATTTACGATTCATGGCTCTAATACCATAGGCGCACATCTCGGCCCCAATCTTATTAAAGCTTACCTGATCACCAAGGGGGTGAAAGATACAGAAATTAACGCTTCGGGTGTAGAGAACGAACAGATAGTTAGTGGTTTTTTTAATAACAGGCGGGTCAGCGTCTATGTCGCGGCCCATGGATCCAGCACCGGATTCAAGGGGCTACAGTCGAAGAAAGCTGATCTGGCGGCGGCATCGCGCCCGGTTAAAAACAAGGAAAGCAGTTTATTCCCTGAGATCAATATGGTCGACGGTATGCATGAGTTTGTTTTGGGGATTGATGGCCTTGCCATTATCGTACACCGCAACAACCCCATAGAGCGTTTAAATATTGACCAATTGGGACAGATATTTTCAGGGCAGATCAGCAACTGGTCCGAAATTGGCGGACCAGACCGCCCTATTCATGTATATGCCCGGGACGACAAGTCAGGTACTTATGATACGTTTGACAGTCAGGTACTGGGTCGCGGCTATAAGCTATCAGACAAAGCCGAACGATTCGAATCCAACGAGAAACTTTCTGATCAGGTAGCACGGGATCTGGGAGGAATAGGCTTTACGGCCCTGGCGACCATTAACAACGCCAAGGCCATCAAAGTAAATGATATGGGAGCCAACGCTTTTTATCCGGATACCACAACTATTGCCACTGAGGACTATCCTCTCGCCAGAAGGCTTTATTTTTATAAAGCTGACAGCAACAATCCGTTTGTGAATGACTTTCTAAACTTCGCTACCGGCCCCGAAGGTCAGAACATCGTTGAGCAAACCGGATTTGTTTCACAAAATATTCTGAGTTATCAAAATCATCCAACCCCGGATATGCCTGTTGGTTATCGGGTTCTCGCTCAAAGCTCAAAACGTCTGTCAGTGAACTTTCGCTTTCGGGCCGATGCCATGGACCTGGACAACAAAGCCAGGGCCGATGTCAAACGTTTGAAACTGTTTTTGGAACAACCGGAAAATGCCAACAAGCAAATTATTTTGTTCGGCTTTTCAAGTGAAACCAGCCACCAGATACGTGCCAGTTTGACGTCAGAGTTACGTGTCAACAAGGTGAAAGAGGCTCTGCTCACAGCAGGCATCCGCAACTCCATTGAACTGGGTGGTTATGGTGATATAAACCCTGTCGCAACCAATGCAAATACGGCATACGCGAACAAAAACAACCGTGTGGAGGTATGGGTTAAATAGCAGTCAATCAAGATACCTATTGACATACTCAACAGCCCGGAAGAAACCGGGCTGTTACTTCGGAAGGGAAATAACTAAAGTGCTTTTTCCAGCTCGGGTACCGCTTCAAACAAATCTGCGACCAAGCCATAGTCAGCCACTTGAAAGATTGGGGCTTCCTCATCTTTATTAATAGCCACAATAACCTTTGAGGCTTTCATACCCGCCAAATGTTGAATGGCACCGGAAATACCTACCGCAATGTACAAATCCGGAGCAACGATTTTCCCCGTTTGACCAACCTGCATATCGTTCGGTACGAACCCAGCATCTACTGCCGCTCTCGACGCCCCCACCGCGGCTCCAAGCTTGTCAGCGATTCTCTCTAACATGGCAAAGTTTTCACCGCTTTGCATACCACGCCCACCCGATATTACAACTTTCGCAGCGGTTAACTCTGGGCGGTCACTCTTGGCCACTTCTTCCGATACATATTCAGAAACACCCTTGTCGCACTGACCAGAAACACTCTCAATCTGGGCAGAACCTCCTTCGGCAGCTACTGGATCAAAAGCCGTACCCCTGACAGTCAGCACTTTGACGGCATCCGTAGACTGAATTGTGGCGATACCATTCCCTGCGTATATAGGCCGTTTAAACGTATCCGGACCCTCCACCGCAATCACTTCAGATATTTGCTCAACATCTAACAGTGCCGCAACACGTGGCAGGTAGTTTTTACCGTTAGTGGTGGCCGGAGCAATGATATGGCTGTATTTGTCTGCGATAGACAAGATCAACTCAGCTACATTTTCTGCCAACAGATGAGCCAACTCAGGCTGATCGGCCAACAATACTTTAGTCACGCCGGAAATTTTTGCAGCTTCTTCTGCAACTGAGGAGCAATCTGAACCAGCAACCAGCACATCAATATCACCACCGATCTGAGCAGCGGCAGCAATCACATTTAAGGTTACAGGTGCTAACGCCTGACCGGCATATTCTGCTATCACTAAAATACTCATGAGATCACCTTCGCTTCGTTTTTCAGCTTTTCGACCAAATCCGCCACACTGGCGACTTTTATACCGGCAGACCGTTCCGCTGGTGCTTCAACTTTCAACGTAGTCAATGATGTGCAGGCAACCACCCCCAGCTCCTGAAGCGTGATTTTTTCCAATGGTTTCTTTTTGGCTTTCATGATATCCGGCAGCTTGGCGTATCTTGGCTCGTTAAGACGCAGATCGGTGGTAATTACTGCGGGCAACTGCAATTTGATTGTTTGCAGACCGCCATCGATCTCTCGGGTAACCTGTACTTGATTGCCATCAACCTCGACCTTGGAGGCAAAGGTGCCTTGCGCACACCCCATAAGTGCCGCCAGCATCTGACCGGTTTGATTGTTGTCCGAGTCAATGGCCTGTTTGCCCAGAATAACCATGTCCGGCTGTTCTTTCTCAGCAATAACTTTCAACGTTTTCGCCGCGGTCAGAGAGGAAACAGGCCCTTCTGCCTGCACCAGGATCCCCCTGTCAGCGCCGAGGGCGATGGCCGCCCGAATTTGTTCTTCTGCCTTTGCTTCGCCGATTGACACCACCACAATCTCAGCCACCACCCCTTTTTCTTTCAACCGCACCGCCTCTTCCACTGCGATTTCACAAAATGGGTTCATGGACATTTTGACATTGGATAAATCAATACCGCTATTATCGGGTTTCACACGGACCTTTACGTTATAGTCCACCACCCTTTTCACTGCGACCAGTACTTTCATAGGTTCTTCATCCCGTTTTTATGAATCATTGGCACAAATTCTAAGTTTCTTCCAGAATATCCCGGATTTCGTTGGTAGTTCTCCACTCATTCGGCCGATATTAGAACGATTCAAACGCTGATTTCAAACGCTTGTTTAAATTTTAATATCGATATGCTTTGATTATTGTCAGCAAAGCCGAATCTTAACCTAAACTCTAAGACCCGAACCGGAGGTAAAGCTATGGAACGCGATTCCATGGATTTTGATGTAGTCATCGTTGGCGCGGGCCCTGCGGGCCTGTCTGCGGCCATTCGTATATTACAGTTGGCCAAAGAAACTGAGACAGAGCTGACGGTATGTGTTGTTGAAAAAGGCTCCGAGGTTGGCGCACATATATTATCGGGTGCAGTCTTTGAACCTCGGGCACTGAACGAACTGATTCCTGACTGGAAAGAAAAAGGGGCTCCTCTGAACACACCGGTCAGTGATGACAAAATACTAGTGCTCAAAGATGCTGAAGGCTCAATTAACGTCCCTCTGGTATTTGCCCCCAAAACCATGCATAACACCGGCAATTATGTAATTTCTCTTGGAAATCTATGTCGCTGGCTGGCAGAGCAGGCTGAGGAGTTAGGCGCTGAAATCTTCCCGGGGTTTACAGCACATCAGCTCCTTAAAAATGAACAGGGACAGGTGGTTGGTATCGTCACCGGTGACATGGGTATCGACAGCCAAGGGAACGAAAAAGACAGTTTTACTCCCGGAATGGAGCTGCGCGCCAAATTTACATTATTTGCAGAAGGCGCCAGAGGTCATCTTGGCAAACAATTGATTGCAGATTTTGAACTTGATCAGAGCAAAGACCCCCAACACTACGGCATTGGCATTAAAGAATTGTGGGATATCCCCGCGGAACAGCATAAACCAGGACTGGTAATTCACTCTGCCGGCTGGCCGCTGAAACAATCGAGTTCAGCCGGTGGGGCTTTTCTATATCACCTGGAAAACAATCAGGTTGTTATCGGGCTCATCACAGACTTGTCTTACTCCAACCCACATGTCAGCCCCTTTGATGAAATGCAGCGCATGAAACATCATCCGGAGTTCAGCAAATATCTACGCAACGGCAAACGCATTGCCTATGGTGCCAGAGCCATTGCCAAAGGCGGTTTACAGTCTCTGCCAACCATGCATTTTCCCGGTGGTTTGCTGATCGGGTGTGACGCCGGCACCCTGAACTTCGCCAAAATCAAAGGCAGTCATACAGCGATGAAGTCTGGCATGATCGCAGCCGAATCGGTTTTCACAGCCATAAAAAATGGCGCTGAAAACGGCGTGGATCTTTCTGATTACACAACTGCCTTCCAGAATAGCTGGATTTATGAGGAACTTTACCAACAACGAAACTTCGGACCAGCACAGCATAAATGGGGGAACATACTCGGTTCTGCCTACGCATTTGTGGACATCAATCTCCTGAATGGCAAAACCCCCTGGACCCTGAGAGATCCAATTCCGGATTATGCCCAACTTAAGCCTGCTGCAGACTGCGCGCCCATCGATTATCCCAAACCGGATGGCATTCTCAGTTTTGACAAGCTTTCGTCTGTTTTTCTGTCAAATACCAACCACGAAGAGGATCAACCCTGTCACCTGCAACTGGCGGACCCTGACCTTCCGATCAGAGTTAACCTGAAGCGTTTTGATGAACCGGCGCAACGTTATTGCCCTGCCGGGGTATATGAAGTAATTGAAGAGAATGGCGAGACACGCTTTCAAATTAATGCCCAAAACTGCGTGCATTGTAAAACCTGTGACATTAAGGACCCCAGCCAGAACATTACCTGGGTAACGCCGGAAGGTGGCGGTGGCCCTAACTACCCCAACATGTAGAATCTCCCCTGGCTGTTAAGTCACCCTTAACAGCCATTGAGTGTCAACACTAATGATCGGCCACCACCATGGTTACGATGCTCGCACAGGTATATTCCCTGCCAGGTACCCAGCGCCAAAATGCCATTACTGACAGGAACATCCACTGAAGGTCCAAACAATGAAGCTTTAATATGTGCAGGCATGTCATCAGGACCTTCATAGGTATGAATGAAACCAGGAAAGTTCTCTGGCACTGCTGAGTTTGCCCAGGTTTCGAAATCCCCTCTCACACTGGGATCAGCATTTTCATTGATGGTCAATGATGCTGACGTGTGTTGAATGAAAATGTTCAGCCGGCCTATTTTTAAGGATCTCAACTCAGGCAATTGAGCAACGATCTCGTCCGTTACCAAATGAAATCCACGACTCCTGGCTTTCAGCCTGATTGTCTTCTGATACCACATGCAGTCTTCCCACTCACAAAAAGGCTATTGTGAATCACTGGGAGTCGCATGTTCAAGCCGATCCCTCACTGGGATTTTGCTACGTTCAGTATAAAAATACGGCGGTTGACGTCCTACCCGACGGAACCAGTATCGAAATGGGTGCCACCAGCCTTTAATAATATTGAATGGCGAAGGAAAGGTATGTGGTTTCGCCACTCCAACTTCAAGCTGTTTTTGATCTGGACGATAAATATAGGAACCAAACAACTTGTCCCACAACACTATCTCAGAGCCAAAATTGCCGGCTTCCGGAACATAGTTACTATGGTGAAAACGATGCAGTTCACAGCTTGCCAGCACATGATTCCAGCGCCCAATTCGAATATCCGAATTAGTGTGAATAAAGTATCCCTGCATGATAGTAAACAACCCTGATATCAACAGCCCTTCGTCACTGATTCCAATTGTCAGCAAGACCAGTTGAGTCAGAATTGTCCCGCATATCAGTTCGATAAAATGAACCACACTGTTATTTGTGATATTCACCTTGTCAGGGACATGATGTATGCCATGAACGGGCCATAAAATGTCAACCCGGTGTTCCAGCCGATGTTGCCAATAGCCAACAAAAGACCCGGCCAGAATTGCCACCAAAACGTTAAACCATAAGGGCCAACTGTTTGTGTCCGGACTCAGATCGACGGCAATAGCTCTGACTGCTGCCTCTCCAAGCCCTCCATACAACATTATCAAGCCGAAATACATTCCGTCCCTTCTCCATTCCCTGGGAGTTTGCTTCCAATCTCTTCTAAACGGAATAATCTGCTCAAGCACAATAAAATAAGCTACACAGAGGATCGTACTAGAAAACAGAATCATTCCATAATCCCAACCGTTCCGAATAGCTAGATAACCCAACCCCGATACCAGGAAAAATATTAAAGGGTACGCAACTTTCTTCACTATAAACTGCAGCCGTTCTCTAAACGAGGCAGTATATTTTTCCTCAATGGGGCTCATAAAATGTCCTTGTGACGTAAAATAGGAAGGGCCACACACGACAAAGAACTGAACAATGGAAAGAGTACTTAAGGGAGTTATCCTGCCCACAAAAACGGTTCGGTTTTTCCTAGCGGCACCTACATTCTATGTTTCCCTCCAGTTCTTGGGCACCCTACTTTTGGCCGTACGCAATTGTGAGACCGATTCAAACTAATGTTGGAAACATCTCACATTATCGTTAACATTCCCGCATAACCAATGAATAAGTATATGACTGAGCCTCTTTTTAACACACCTGCAGGAACATTTATTTTAAAGAGAGATTCAGTCTCTCAGAGTGTCAATCTACGCGCCTGGGATGCCGCAGATGAATATCTGCTGGACATATTTCATCAATCTCCGGCTGAACGAATTATCGTCATCAATGATCACTTTGGCGCGCTCAGCATTCCTCTTTCGACATATATTGATACCGTCTGGTCAGACTCATTTTTGTCGGTTTCAGCGATCCACGAGAACGCTGCAGCAAACCAAATCCCAGCGCATATTCACATAACCCGAGCAGATGAAATTCCAACAGCCCGGGTATCTTTGGCACTCATGCGAATCCCAAAGAACAATCAATTCTTCGGCTGGCAGCTGAAATGCCTGCATCATCTACTACCTGTAAATGCGGAACTCTGGCTGGCTGGTATGGATAAACACATTACCAAAAGTCAGTTTGACATGGTTGCGGACATATTCGGACCTGTTGAATTTTTACCAGGCCGAAAAAAAGCGAGAATATGGAAAGCTCGTAAAACGGATGAACGCCAGCACTCAATCGATTTATTCAAATCTGGTTATCAGCTCGACAAATATCAACTGTCCATGCAACAAACGCCCAATGTATTTTCGGGAAATCGACCAGACTCCGGATCACTCTTCTTACTTGAACAACTGACCAGTCTCCAGGGATTTACCCACATTGCGGACTCAGGTTGCGGTAATGGCCTGTTGTCTCTGGTAATGGCCAGAAACCTGACGCAGGCGCACATTACGGCAGTAGATGAATCTTTTCAGGCAGTTGCCTGTTGCCAGGAAAATGCCCGGCAGAACAATATTGACAATATTACCGTATCTGCGGGCAACGGATTACAGGCGTATGGACCAAACAGCTTTGATCTGGTTCTCTGCAATCCCCCCTTCCATCAGGGTACAACGTTAACCGAGCAATTGGCTTACTGGATGTTTAAAACGGCCGCCCATACTCTCCGAACAAATGGAGAACTTTGGGTCGTTGCCAATCGCCATCTGGATTACCCAAAAATACTCAGAGGTCTCTTTGGTCATAGCCAAATGGTGAAACAAAACAATCGATTCAAAGTATACAGAGTTCAAAAATCACGGAATAAACAACGTTCTGACTGATTTCCCGCTGAAACCAATTACGGGAAACCAGTAAGCTCTGCTGTCGATATCTATCGAGGGTGTCTGATCATCCAGCAACGGTGAATATTGGGCGTACGGGCGAAGTCCAACGGAATTGTCTGGGCGGTAATATCCTCAACGGCAAAACGCATGGTCAATGTTTCATCGAGCACAAACTTTCTTTGATTATTGGAGAAAATCAGCACCCCATCCTGAGAAAGCAGCTTCATTGCCCCATGGATCAGCTCACTATGATCCTGCTGGATATCCAATACTTCGATCATTTTCTTTGAATTGCTGAATGACGGTGGATCCATAAAAATCAGATCATATTTAGAACCTTCTTTGGCCGCCTGCTGCAACCACTGTTTGCAATCTGCTTCAACAAACTGGTGGTGACGATCGCTGAAACCGTTCAGTTCGAAGTTCCGTTGAGCCCACTTCAGATACGTCTTGGATAAATCAACACTGGTGGTTTTGGAGGCTTTTCCTTTTGCAGCATGCAAACTGGCAACACCGGTATAACAAAACAGATTAAGAAATGACTTGCCCTTACTATGGGTCTGAATGTAATGGCGAATGGGACGATGATCCAAAAACAAACCGGTATCGAGAAAGTCTGAAAGATTCACAATCACTTCCAGACCATTCTCAGAGACGATCACCTCTTTGCTCACAGCGGCAAACTTCTCATATTGTTGCTTACCTTTCTGGCGCTTCCGCTCTTTGAGATAAATATGATCTTCTGGAACCTGCATCACCTGAGGCAAAGCTGTCATGATATCCGCCAATCTGGCCTGTGTTTTTTCCTCAGGGATTTTCGCCGGTGCTTTATATTCCGATACATGCAGATAGTTACCATAAAGGTCAACCGCAACTGAGTATTCAGGCAAATCCGCATCATAAAGCCGATAGGCATCGGTATTGAGGGTTTGAGGCCATTTTTTGGCTTTTTTTAGATTTTTTGCCAGACGGTTGGCAAACATTTGCGCGCCTTCGCTCAACTCAACCTGACCAGCTTCAGACTTTTTCTCAGACTTCCTGACAGCCTGCTCATCTATATCAAATGTCAGGATCTTACAATCAATGGAGCCGTTAAATATGCGGTACTGTTTTCCTGCCCGCAGACCCATAGCATGCCCAAGGTCGGGATTTCCGGTCAGAACCGCTGCCTGCCAACCTAGCAGCTGACTGACCAGCAAGCGACCAAGATAACGGTATAACCCTTTAAGGGAATTTATTTCTCCAAGACGCTCGCCATAGGGCGGGTTACAAATTAACAGCCCAGGATTTAAGTCGATATGAGTCGGCTTCACCCATTCTGCCAACTCTTTATGGTAAGCAAAGGCCACCCCTTTGAGCCCGGCTCGATGAATATTTTCATTTGCATTGCGAATCACCCCCGCATCGGCATCATAGCCAAGCAACGGAGGAATACCGGCCTCACCCGCAGCTCTGCGTTGACGGGCTTCTTCCAACAGCCGGTTCCATAACTCATGATCATGTTGCAGCCACCCCTTAAAACCGAAGTAACGGCGGGTCAAGCCAGGTGCCCGATCACCAGCCATCCAGGCAGCCTCAATCAGAAAAGTACCCGATCCACACATAGGATCAACGAGTGCCCCCTGCCTGGCCGCTATCATCGGCCACCCGGCTCTTAACAACACAGCGGCTGCCAGGTTTTCCTTCAATGGTGCCTTACTACCTGCCAGACGATAACCCCGCCGATGCAAAGGTTCACCGGATAAATCAAGGGCAATCGTTGCCTGACCTTTTTTGATTCGAATATCGATGACGATATCGGGTTGGTCTTTTTGCACACTTGGCCGAACGCCCGTTTTAAGACGAAACTGGTCAACCACGACATCTTTGGTTTTCTGTGCTCCAAAAACCTCATTGCGAATGTCTTTTAGTTCGCCCTTGAACTGGACTTTAAAGCTACCGCTGGCACGCAAATGCTCTGTCCAATCCACAGTATTAATATGAAATGCGAGTGTTTCAAACGTAGTCACCGGTCCACTCGCCAACACTAGTGCTACACGACTGGCCAGGCGACTCCAAAGCAGAATCCTATAATACACTTCGGCACTGGCATATCCTGATATAGCACCAACCGTTTCTTTCGGATGCTCAAGACCCAGCTGGATTAACTCCTCCAGCAACAACTGTTCTACGCCTTTAGGGCAACTAACGATCAATAGTGAATTCAAAAAGATAACCTTGTCTGCAATCCTGACGGTGGGCCATTTTGCTACAAAACAGTCATAAGCAAAAATAAAATCAGAATACCCGCCAAATTCACCCGAATATTCTTAACTGGGTTCCTTGCGGTATAAATTAAAATGGAAGACGAGCAGACCTTTGGTGTGGAGAAAGACAAGGCCCGAACTAAAAGACTTTACGATGGCTTTGAGAAAGTTGCGCTTCCCAGTCCAGCTTATCCGCAACCGTTTCCCAGGACTTACAGCTTGGACATTGCCACTCCAGTTTATTCAATTCAAAACCACAATGACTGCATTGATGCGAAGTATGGGAAACAAGATGTTTGTCAGCCCAATGAATAATGGCGGCCAAATCGGCAGGAACGTTAGTAAGATCAGCCTGATTGATCAGTAACTGGACCACCTTGGAATTTATCTCCTGCCGCCCCAATGACAATAACAATTGCTTATCTCTGACTAATTTATCAGCCATGACGGAGGGCATTTTTTCAAGCCCGGAAATGGCATGAATCATCTCACGAACATCCCGGGCAAACGATGTAATATCCTGCTGATCGATAAAGCTGAAAACTTCCGCAATAAATACCGGATTCGCATGAATAGCTTTTTGCAGGTACTTCATGGCAGTTTTAGGATGGTCCCACAAAAGCATTAAGCGGGCATATAACAACCAAGCTCGAAAGCTTTGCTTGTTTTCGCTCAAAGCTTTGGCAAGATGCCCTTCTGCTGATGCATATGCCCGCTTGCGAATATCCACTTCCGCAAGCTCACAAAAATGATGAGATAACGCTTTTTTCTGTTGTTCGCTGATTTTGCGACCAAACTGCTTTCCCCAGTTTATGCAGTTTTGCCAGTCCTTCTGCTGCTCATAAATTTTGACCAACTCTGTAATGGCCTTAAATCTGAACACAGAATTTTCTTTGACGAGATTCATAAGCAAGCTTTCTGAGCGATTGCTTAGTCCCAGATTATAGTAGTCCTGGGCAAGGTGTAACTGGATTTCCTGATTGACAACCTTGGCTAAATTCGCACGACCAAACAAGTGCTGATATACCATGATGGATTGATCGTACTGACCTTTTTGTCTCAACGTCTTTGCGACATTCAGATAAGCTTTAACGGTTTCTGGAGTGACAGGCAATTGATCCATCATTTGCTGAATGGATTTGTCAGATGGTTCTGCAAAGTTAATGGGTTCGATAACAGGCACTGTCTGTACAACACTGCCGGACAGACTTAAAGATGATTTACGACCAATTGTAATACCCGCTGCCAGCAGAATAAGCGCCAGAGCGATAAACAGCACCACTTCAAGGCTCATATTACCCACTCACTCCTTGGGTTCAGAAATGGGCATATCTGTTAGTTGGGTTCTCAGCACGGATATTTCTTTCTTTTGTTTTCTGATCTGATGACCGGCTCTCAAACCATAATATGAGGCCAGTACAACACCAATAAACAGACCAATTCCTAATGCCATGAACAGCCATAGAAACAGAGGTAATTCAGGAGTTTTTAACTTTAGAAAGGCAATCGAGACAGGTTGGTGATTGTCTATACCGATAACCACACCGGCAACGGTTACAATCAAAAATAAGACAATAAAAACTATGCGACCAAGAAATTTAATCATTCATCTAATCTGGTCTTATTAAGGTCTGCACATGATCATTCTTCGATATGGGCATTTACCAGATCCCTCAATTCTTTACCGGGTTTAAAATGCGGTACAAACTTACCAGTCAAATCTACGGACTCCCCTGTTTTAGGATTACGACCTAACCTGGGAGAACGATAATGCAATGAAAAACTGCCAAACCCGCGTATCTCAATACGCTCTCCGCTTGCCAGTGTTTGTGCCATATGATCCAACATGGTTTTTATGGCAAGTTCAACATCCTTTACCGATAACTGATTTTGTCTTTCGACAATCCGTTCGATGAGTTCAGACTTGGTCATTGTGCCTCCTCGATCTTCAGAATCTTTGGTCAATCAAGTGAACCTCACTCCCAGACCCCTGCAATGACACTCTAGCTAGCGTAATTGACAAATATATTAAACTCAAGCCTTTATTTTTTAAGGAGTTTTTCAGATTCCTGTTGTTGCTGCATTTGCCACAGTTCAGCATAGGGACCACCACTGACCAGCAACTCTCCGTGAGTACCCAGTTCACAAACCCGCCCGTGCTCCAGCACAACAATCAGATCTGCGTTCACGATTGTCGACAAACGATGAGCAATCACCACCGTTGTCCTGTTTCGGGATAATTCCTCCATTGCATCCAATATTGCCTTTTCTGCTCTACTGTCCAGCGCCGACGTAGCTTCATCAAAAATCAGAATCGGCGGATCTTTCAACAGGGTTCTGGCAATCGCAATTCTCTGTTTTTCACCACCCGATACTTTTAGCCCTCGCTCTCCAACTAATGTATCAGCCCCTTTGGGTAACTGGCGAACAAACTCTCCAAGATGCGCCATTTCAATTGCCCGCCAGACATCCGCGTCACTTGCCCGTGTATTGCCGTACCAGACATTGTTAAAAATGGTGTCATTAAACAGTACAGTGTCCTGTGGAACCACCCCAATATGACTGCGTAGGCTTGACTGTGTTACATCCGCAATGCATTGATCGTCTACCTTAATCCGGCCGGATGAAGGGTCATAGAATCGAAACATCAATCTCGCGAGCGTTGATTTTCCTGACCCACTGTGCCCGACCAACGCAACTTTCTGGCCAGGCAGAATTTCCAGATTCAAGTCATGAATTATTGTTCTCTCAGTACTGTATCCAAAACAAACATTCTCAAAAACAACATGTCCCTGATGCACTACCAGATCCGTTGCATTATCTGAATCCGTGACCGCAGGTTTCCGGTTCAGCAGACCAAGCATGTTTTCCACATCAGCAACCGCCCGACGTACTTCGCGATACACAAAACCCAGAAAATTAAGAGGAATAAACAACTGAATCATATACGCATTAATCATGACAAGATCGCCCAATGAAACCTGCCCATCAGCAACATCATAACCTGCCATGATCATCATCACAGTTACGGCTGCAGAAACAATAAACGCCTGACCACTGTTCAATGCAGCCAGTGACAGGCGGTTTCTCATCCGTGCAGCTTCCCACTGCTGCAGATGGTGGTCATATTGGCTGCTTTCATAGGCTTCGTTATTGAAGTACTTGACGGTCTCATAATTCAGAAGACTATCGATGGCGCGGGCATTGGACCTGGAATCCAGCTGATTGGCTTCACGTACAAACCTGGTACGCCACTCGGTTGTGTGAATGGTGAAAAATATATACAGCAATACCGAAGACACGGTAATCAACGCATACAGGACGTTGAAATTGATAAACAGAATGCCCGCCACCATGAGCAACTCGAACAGCGTGGGCAAAATATTAAAAACCACTGTTCGCAGCAGAAAACTGATACCGCTGGTTCCGCGATCAATATCTCTCGACACCCCCCCGGTTTGGCGGTTCAGATGGAAATCCAGTTCCAGTTTGTGTAAATGCTCAAACACCGCCAGCGAAGTCTTACGCATGGTGTGTTCAGTAACACGGGAAAATATTGCGTCCCGCAATTCACCTAAAAACACAGACGCAAACCGAACCGCACCATAGGCCAGTAACAAAGCAAGAGGAACCACAACGATCTGCACCTTACCGGTATCAAGAGCATCTACAATATGCTTCAACACCCAAGGCATGGTTACGGTTGCGATTTTCGCCAGAATCAATAATCCAAGAGCAGCTGTGACCCGCCCGCGATAATCCATCAGATAAGGCCACAGTCCTTTCAAAACTGACCAGACATTTACATCTCTGTTGGGTGCTTCTTCATAGATACCAGTTCGGCGACTTGACATAACTACTGTATATGATGGAGCCAGTCAGGTATGGGATGATCCAGAACATTGATCAGCCGGGACCAACCCAACTGAGTCAATATATCCCGCCATGAATCAGTCAACCCGGCATGAATTACCACATCCTGACCATTGGCAGGATGTTTAAACTCCACCTGCATGGCCCGTAACGCGAGTTGCTTCCAACCAAAATGACGGATGAATAAGTCATTATGACGACCGTCACCATGACGGGTATCGCTGACTAGATGATGAGATATTTTTCGAAAATGACGGCGGATCTGATGCTTTCTACCGGTTTTCGGTTCTGCCAGCACTAGAGAATATCTGGCCTTGGGATATTTACTGACCGGTATCGCCAATTCGGTATGAGCGAGTTTGCAATATTCGGTCACTGCTTCTTTGGCCGGTTTGTCTTTTTTGGCAAATTTGTCTGCGATCTTATCCAGCTCCTCAGCCAAAGGAGCGTCAATAACGCCCGATACTTTTGTCCAGCCACGGGCAATAACCAAATAAGATTTACGGATTTGTTGCTCAGAAAACTGCCCTAACATAGTCCGAGCTACGTCCGGATTCTTACCAAACAACAGAACGCCACTGGCTGGCCGATCTAAACGATGCAACGTGTGTAATTTCTGCCCGCAGTATTCCTCAGCCAGATTCTGAGCAAATTGAGTGGCAGATGAGTCCAGCCAGCTTTTATGCACCAGCATGCCTGGGATCTTATCCACCGCAAGAAGATAGTCGTCTTCAAATAAAATCGATTGTTGCACAATGAACCCTGATTATTCCTCGTCGTCCAGTTCGGTGACGACTTTTTCACCACATTTTTTACAATTACCCTCTACGTAGATAATGCCATCCAGCTCATATTCAATTGGATTTACCATCCCGAGATCCATCTCCATGCAGTGGTTACACCACGTATACTGTAAAAACGAACGCTGCTCCTCAAGATCTCGAGCATAGAAATCACGTTCTATTAGATCTGACATCAGGACTCCTCCCATAGGGTTTGTGAACATATGCCAACACGTATTGCCGGCCGGGGGTATAACCGATCTGCGATACTTTTACCAATGAAAAACTTCTTTTTTATAAACTTAGATCAACTTATCAATCCGATACGAGCACCAGTTATCCGATTGGTTTCATACACAACGGGGAAACCCAAATCAGAAAACCACCCTGCCCGATCACACCGACAGCTTCACGATATTCACTCATAACGAATAAATTTTTGCTAACAGACGCCCCCTGGAACCCGTATTATAGACACGCCTTTAACAATTAGGGATCTAACTTTGACACATCCTGTCTTTATTTGTTTCGAAGCCTCTGGCTATAGTGAGCGCAGCTACCCCATTGCACTGGGTTGGACACTGCATGACGGCTGCTACAAAAGTATATTTATCAAACCAGAGGATGACTGGACGGAGTGGGATGCCAGCCTTGAGAGTCACTTAAACAAGACCAGAGAGGATTTGTACCAACTCGGAGAACCCGCTATTGATGTGATCCGTGAACTGGATCTGGATGTTGAACAGGGCATCGTCTACGTGGAAGACACTGATGCAGCCACTATCTGGCTTGAAGCCCTTTATGATGCTTATAACAAAGATATTCCTTTTGAAATCCGGTCATTGTTTGAGCTGTTCCCTGAAATCAGCCGCAGCGACTTCGATGAGGAAAGACGTTATTTGCTGGAGTCCAATAATTTATCCTTCAGTTCAGCAGAAGATCAGGTCCTGGTAATGCAAAGACTTTGGGCAGACTTTGGTCAAAAACAACGCTAACCAATCACTTCTTTGATCAGCGGAATGGTAATACGGCGCTGTTGCGTCAAAGAAGCCAGATCCAATGTATCCAGCATCTGGAATAAGCTACCAACATCGCGTGGAAAATGCGTCACAATATAACGGGCAACCTCTGGCGTCAGGTTCAGCCCCTTTCGTTCCGACCGGGCAATCAAAGCCCGGACCTTCTGACTATCGTTCAAGGCATGCAATCGAAAAATCAATCCCCAGCTGAAACGACTGACCAAGTCAGACATTTCCAGGGACAACTCCCCCGGAGAGACATCAGCAGCCAGCAACAACTGTCTTTTCAACTGGCGGGTACGGTTAAATAGACTGAACATGGCCTCCTGCCAGCGCGATTTGCCTGACAGCAGATGCACATCATCAATACAAACCAGAGAGTACTGCTCCAAGCCATCCATCAAGGAAGGGTCACAGTTGACGGTATCGCGAAAGGAAAAATAAAACGCATTGTGCTCTCTGCACATGGCCTGCAGCAGATAGCTTCGTCCGGCCCCGGATTCTCCCCAGATGAACAGCAGATGCTCTTCATTCCCGACAAAACCGGACAGGCTGTTCAATAGCTCCTCGTTACCCTCGGCATAGAAATGCTCCAGAGCCAGAGGCTCAGGCAATTTAACGGCGAGAGGTAACTGAACTGGTTTCATGGCTTCCCGTACAATGAACTGCCCTTATAGTTGGCATGCAAATGCCGCAACAACACCATAATCACTGCCGCTACAGGCAATCCGATCAGAATACCCACAAAACCAAATAATTGTCCGCCGGCGAGCACAGCAAAAATAACTGCCACAGGGTGAAGCCCGATTCGATCACCCACCAATAATGGAGTTAACAACATGCCTTCGACCATTTGTCCTATCGCAAACACCAGACAAACCCATACTAACGGCATCCAATCCTGGAACTGCAACATGGCGGCAATCAAAGCGAACCCAATTCCCACCACAAACCCCATGTAGGGAACAATACTGGCAAGACCAGCCACCAATCCAATCAACAGTGCCAGTTTGAGACCAACAACCCAGAGTCCGATAGAGTACATAACCCCCAATGCCAGCATCACCAATAACTGTCCGCGTAAAAAGGCACCTAACATTTCGTGACATTCATAGGCGACCTTTGTACATCTCTGATAGTAGTTTCGCGGAATCAGATCACCAATCCGCTCAACCATAATGTCCCAGTCTCGCAGCAGATAGAAGGTTACCACCGGAATCAGAACCAGATTACCGATAAACGCTGCCACAGCGATGCCTGATGTGGTTACTCTGGCAAGGGTTTTGGTCACAATAGACCCGGTCTCCTTCCAGTTTATGGTTGCGCCTAACGACGACCAGTCTATGGCATCAAGATCGATACCAATGTTTTGATTGATCCAGGGAATGGCTTCTTTTTGGAAGCGCACTATGGCCTCAGGTCCGATCTCTGCCAGAAAGCGAAACTGTGAGGCAAGCTTGGGCACCAGGATCAAACCAATCGCCACCAGAATCAGCAGCAACACTGCAAAAGTCACCACAACGGACAGAGTCCGCGAGAGCTTTAGCTTTTCCAGACGATCAACCAGCGGATCTCCCATATAAGCCAGTGCAATCCCCACAAGAAATGGGGACAAAATCGGCGAAAGCAGATAAATAAATATGCCGAAAAGCAACACACTGACCAGAACCAACCATTTTTGTGTATCAGAAATCACCATTAAATCCTTTTTAGTCGCCATCGGAATCAGGGGTTCCAAACGTAGCGAAGTTCATTTGAAGGTTCCTGACCAACTGCAGAAGCAAAATACTGCTCCGGAACCAGACGCGAATCCAGTGCAATCAAATCCCGCAACTGCTGTACATCGCCAGAAACGTCTACCTGAATGCGCAAAATGTCATCAGTGACAGACACCACCAGTGGTGAACTCACTCCCGTCATGTTTTCAACATACTGGAGCACTGAATGGTACTGTCTTAAATTATTAACACCGGAAATTCTCAGCACCACACGATCCTGGAACAGACTGTTCAAATAAACCGCATATTGACCAGACAAACGACTGGAAATCTGCCCCAACACTTGATCAACAATATCTTCCTCAGACTTACCGTTGACGGTGTATTTCCGTTGTTCACCATTAAAAATGAACAGCCAGGTCGAACGCCATTGCTGGTCATTAACGGATTCCACTCGACCGGCCAGAATGGCATCGGCGCTATATCGGGCTGAAGCAGCCATCACGGGATCTGCAAACAATCCCCATAACTCCGAAACATCAAGCGATAGCTGATCTTCCAGATCACCATGAGGCAGTACGACCGGAAGGCCGCGGGCATCAGCCAGCTGCTGGACCTTATCCGCCATAGCCAGACTGGAGTCTGCAGATAATATCTCTCTCACACCATTATTACTGGAAGCCACCCATATCATGATATCGGGACGTCGCGCACTCCAAACGGGAAACCCCAGGCTGGTCAGACTGGCATTAACCCGGCTAGGATCAAATGACATCTTCAACCTCTGGGTATCTACCACCTCACCAAGTGCATTTACTCTCTTCTCAGTATTCGCCTCAAAACTGAAAGACAATAGGTAGCTTTGAGCATCCTGCAGATATTTATTGATATCGTCATCCGCCAACACAGCTTCATCACCACTGACTTTAGCAAACACCTTGGCCAGGCCTTGCGCCATCAACTGATGCTGTTCTCTGGTAGAAGCCCCTACGGCAATCACTTCAGAGATTTCATATAAATCAGTAACTTTTGTGGCTGCCTGTGTCAGGGAAGACATCCCCAAACACAAAGCTCCGAGAAAGATAAAACGTCTGCACAGAGACCTTAACTCCATAAAATAACCTTCAGCCCAATTAACTTTGATAACTATTGTGACAAACGAGCGATAAAAAAACAGTGCTATGTGACAAAACTTGCTTCACCGGTGATAGAATGCGCGCCGCTTCCAATCCGAGACCTCTTTTTCTGGAGACCAGTATATGGCTGACACAGACAAAACATCATTAAGTTACGCAGACGCCGGTGTCGATATTAATGCCGGTAATGCTCTGGTAGAAAAAATAAAATCCGTTACAGCCAGGACTAAACGCCCTGAAGTTCTGGGAGGACTTGGAGGGTTTGGCGCATTGTGTGAAATTCCGGAAGGCTACCGCCGGCCGGTACTGGTCAGCGGCACAGACGGCGTTGGAACCAAACTCAAACTGGCCCTGGATATGAAGAAGCACGATACCATCGGTATTGATCTGGTTGCCATGTGTGTAAATGATCTGGTGGTTTGCGGTGCCGAGCCATTGTTTTTCCTCGACTACTATGCCACCGGAGCTCTGGATGTTGAAACCGCAGCTGAAGTGATCACCGGTATTGCCAAAGGGTGTGAAGAGTCCGGATGTGCGCTCGTTGGTGGCGAAACTGCTGAAATGCCAGGTATGTACCATGATAACGACTATGATCTGGCCGGATTTTGTGTCGGCGTGGTGGAAAAAGACGATATCATTGATGGCTCTGCGATTGCCGACGGCGACACGATTATTGGCCTGCCTTCTTCCGGCCCGCACTCCAATGGTTATTCCCTTATTCGCAAAGTGATTGACGTGGCCGGAGCAAAACTGGATCAACGTTTTGGTGACAGCACTCTCGGACAGACCCTGCTGCAACCCACCCGGCTCTATGTTAAACCGCTACTCAAGACAATACGTAACACTTCGGGCATCAAAGGCCTGATTCATATCACCGGTGGAGGCTTTCAGGAAAACATTCCCCGCATCCTGCCTGACCGGGTAAAAGCCATTATTGAGACCACAAGCTGGCAACGCCCAGCCATCTTTGACTGGTTACAGGAAAACGGCAACATAACCGACTGGGAATTGTTCAGAACCTTTAACTGTGGAATTGGCATGATATGTATTGTCGCCAGTGATCAGGTAGACCAGGTTATGGAAAGCCTTCGCTCTTCCGGCGAAACACCTGTCATTATTGGTAAAACCGCATCCTGCGACGATACAGCTGAACGCGTTGAGCTAAGAGGAATCAAAGCGTGAACCCAAAGTCAGGCATCGTGGTACTGATCTCGGGCAGCGGCTCCAATCTCCAGGCCATCATCGACCAGGTTCAGCAGGGACATATTAATGGCGAAATACGCGCCGTCATCTCCAACCGCGCAGATGCGTTTGGTCTTGAACGGGCCCGCACTGCGGGCATTCCTGCCATCATTCTTGATCACCGGGTATTTGCTTCACGCGAAGCATTCGACCAGATGCTGGCCCGCACGATCGAGGCCTTTACACCAGACGTCGTGGTCATGGCGGGGTTCATGCGCATCCTGACGCCCGAGTTTGTACAGCAGTTTATGGGTCGACTAATCAATATCCACCCTGCATTACTACCGAAATATAAAGGCCTCGACACCCACCAGCGCGCCATTGATGCCGGTGATAAAGAACATGGTTGCACCGTTCATTTTGTGACCGCTGAACTGGACGACGGGCCCAACATCATTCAGGCTGTGGTCTCTATTGCTGCTGATGACGATGCCAAGTCGTTGTCAGTCAAGGTTCAGCAACAGGAACACATCATCTACCCACTCGCAGTAAAGTGGTTTACTGAAAACAGGCTCAGCATGATTGAGGGTCAGGCATATTTCGATGGGAACATTCTTGAGCAATACGGCAAAATTATTGACGCCCGATAGTCTGGCAAAGGCGATGATCAGAAGGCTTTCTTGTTTTTTGGCAATGCCGATTATCATCATCCTCACAGCATCATCAGCGCAGGCAGAAGGTCTGACCGAGTTCAGAATGAAGCTCAAAGCCGAGCGCTTTCGCCCAATCAGCGTTACCATGTCCGGAACTCAAAGCCTGGTGAAACTGCCCAACGAAAACTGGCAGTTTCAGTTGATGGCAGACGGTTCCTGGGCAGGCATTGAGGAAACATCTGAGTTTTCCGTTCAGCAAAACCAAGTACTACCCGTTCATTTTCAAAGCGATTCCCACTTCAGCTTTTTCTCAGAAAAAAAGGAAATCACTTTTGACCGGCAAAACAACAAAATCTCCATAACGGTCGACAAAGACCAGCGCACTCTTGACCTGAAAGCGGCCGTATTTGATCCGCACTCCTACCAAATCCATCTGGCCAACCAGATACGCGAAGGCAAAAGCGATATTGAGTTTCAGGTTATTCGCTACAAAAGGCCATTGATCTACAGTTATCAGGTCGTTGGCGAAGAATGGCTGAACACAGCCACCGGCAAGTTGCTGACGGTGAAGGTCAGACAAGTTCGCGGGGTAGACAAAAAAGAAGATTATTTTGTCTGGCTGGCAAAAGATTATGGCTACATCCCAATTCAATTTGAACACTATAAAAAAGATAAGATCATTGATCGAATTGAGATGATTTCCGGCACCTTCGATGGAAAACCTATTCAGGGTAGCCGGTAATCCCTCAGAGCATTCAGCTCGACGCTGAATGCCACCCGAACACAGATTGGTTTAAGCACCTTGAAGAGTGCTGTGGTTTTTATCGTTCTCAGAATTTCCAATGACTCATTTTGCCCCTCGGGCGAAACAGGCATCGGAAACATCGCTGATAAAGACAAATACTTGATCCTCTCTGATCAATAAGCCACCATTTCCAGATACTCACCTTGCTGGACTATGTTATGAAAGTGGCCGTTTTTTCTACCAAACCATATGATCAAAAGCACCTTGAGGCTGCCAATCAGGGCCAGCAGGAACTGGTGTTTTTTGACACCCATATGTCGGCCCAAACAGCCGCACTGGCAGAAGGATTTGATGTAGTTTGTTGCTTCGTAAACGATGTTCTGGATGACGAGACCATCACAAACCTTCATCATGCCGGCATCAAAATGATCGCCATGCGTTGCGCCGGCTTTAACAATATTGATCTCAATAAATGTCGTGAGTTGGGCTTACCGGTTGCCCGGGTGCCGGAATACTCTCCATATGCAGTAGCTGAACATGCTGTTGCATTGATCATGGATCTCAACCGTAACATCCACAGAGCATTCAATCGGGTCAGGGAAAATGATTACTCCCTTAACGGACTCTTGGGGTTTGATATGCATGGTAAAACCGTCGGAGTGATCGGTACCGGCAAAATAGGTGTCGCATTTGCTAAGATTATGCATGGCTTTGGGTGTCAGATTATCGCTTCCGATCCTTACCAAAACCCGGACATGGAAGCGCTCGGCACCTATGTTGACAGGGATGAGCTTTGGCAACAGGCGGATATTATCAGCCTGCATTGCCCACTCATGCCGGCGACACAGCATCTGATCAATCAAAATACGATTGAAAAAATGAAACCTGGAGTAATGATCATCAATACCTCCAGAGGAGGCCTGATTGATACGAAAGCCGTGATTGATGGACTCAAGAGCGAAAAAATCGGTTATCTCGGCCTGGATGTTTACGAAGAAGAAGCCAATTTGTTTTTTGAAGACTATTCCAACGACATGTTAATGGACGATATTTTTGCCCGTCTACTAACCTTCCCAAATGTCGTCATCACAGGTCACCAAGCATTTTTTACCCGCGAAGCATTACAGGCAATTGCCAGGATAACCATTCAAAATCTGAGTAATTTTGCATCCGGCACCATGACAGAAGTGAGATGGATACCAGAGACTCTCGCTCATCAACCGTAATCCACAGTCACAGTAACTATTCCAGAGCCTGCTGACATATATAGCACTGATGCCAAACCCCAACATCAAAGGTATGGCATCTAACCCTGCTTGATCAAAATTGATCTGTTACGTAGGTTTCCAGTCGAATAGAAAAATGATCGGAAAAAATCAAAAGATCTGGACTTCAATCCCGGTCACAGAAAAAACCTGAAACCAACCATCACCATCTCCTGCAGCTCTTCACCATCAAACAGCTCGCCAACCATAAACCGGTTATATTGACCCACAATCGCCAAACGTTTCGACACGTAGATTTCTGCATCGACATACCAGTCATACTGAGCATCCTGGTCTTTTGACCAATCGAAACTCAGATACTTGCTCTCATATTGCACACCAGGGGTTATATGAAAATCCTTCAAACCTGGCACCGGTGTCATCACTGCGCCCAATCCGATTCCAAAGTTTTTCCACTCATAATCGTTTTCAGCCTCTGTGGTTGCATAATAAAGATCGACTTTGGCACCGGTAAAACTCCACTTTGCCGGCTCCGTAGCAGACGCATAAGCATCTCCCTTCAACGAAAACCGTGATACCCGAAATGAGTCATCCGATTTACCCTCCAACTCATCCATTTTGCCGTAGCGCTCGTATGCGAAATATCCCATGTTCTTATCATAGTTATCATATTTGGCCAGACCGATAAGACCATAGAAGTGATCCTGACTGCCCAATGCTTTAATCAATATTCCGGAATCACCCTCCGGGCCATCAGATGACGACTGCGATGAAGCTGCAAAAACGCTGACAGGGACTGTCAGAGTTGCCAACAACATAACCAGGTTTATTATTTTTTTCATATATCACTCTTAATTAAGTTTAATCATCTGAAATCTGAATGGATGGGATGTTAGGTGCTGATTTTGTCAACATAGCCACCTCACTCGCAAGTGCCAGAGCGGCATGCTGATAACGTATGGTGACTTCGCTATCAGGTTCGCTGATGACCGTGGGCTCACCACCATCGGCTTGTTGCCGTATTGCCATATCAAGGGGCATGCTGGCGAGTAATCGGGTGTCGTATTGATCCGCCAGGCGAGCCCCGCCCAACTCACCAAAAACATGTTCTTCATGACCGCAATTGGAACAGACATGAACGGCCATGTTTTCGACAATTCCAAGAACCGGAATGTTCACTTTACGGAACATTTCTATACCTTTTTTGGCGTCCAGCAAGGCAATATCCTGCGGCGTCGTCACGATCACCGCACCGGTTGCCGGTACTTTTTGTGACAGGGTCAGCTGAATATCACCCGTTCCTGGTGGCATATCGACGATGAGATAATCCAGCTGCTGCCACTTGGTCTGCATCAGCATTTGCTGCAAGGCACTGCTGACCATGGGACCACGCCAGACCATTGGCGTCTGCTCATCAACCAGATAAGCCATCGACATGCTCTGAATACCATGCGCCAGCACCGGCAACATATACTTGTCATCCTCAGTATCGGGGCGGGTGGACGGTGGAACCCCCAACATCATGGCCTGACTGGGACCATAAACATCTGCATCCAGCAAACCGACATTGGCGCCTTCTTTTTTGAGCGCCAGCGCAAGATTGACAGCCGTTGTGCTCTTGCCGACTCCTCCCTTACCTGAGGCAACCGCAATAATATTTTTAACTTCCTGCATGGTCGGAATGCCTCCTTTGGCAGCCTGCGGCTGCACATGCCAACCAACAGTTACCCGGGGTTGCAACCCATCGAGCTGACCGCCCAGCTGTGCCTCCACCAGCGTGGCCAATCCCCGACCAAAAGATCCGACCGGATACGGCATCATCAAAGAGACTTCCAAAAAACTGTCATTAACCTTCACACTTGCAATATCAGCAACTGTGCTTAAAGGACGCAGACAGTTTGGATCCTGCATCTCTGCCAAAACTGATTCTACGACTGATTGATAATTCATAATCGATAACCTTAAAAAAATAATCGGTGCAAAGATTGGCCTGACTCGGGCGGTAAGGTACCATTTCGCGCTGTTTTTTTGTTACTTTCAAAGGAAATAAATTCTTCCATGAGCAATCCGCGAAAAATTCTCCTGACCAGTGCTCTTCCCTATGCTAACGGCCCGATTCATCTGGGGCACATGCTGGAGCATATTCAAACTGATATCTGGGCCAGATTCCAACGTTCTCGCGGAAATATGTGTATCGCGGTCTGTGCCGATGACACCCATGGCACAGCCATTATGCTCAAGGCAGAAGCGGAAGGCATTACTCCAGAGCAGTTGATTGATCGGGTAAACACAGAACATAAAGCCGATTTCACAGACTTTCTGGTTGCCTATGACAACTATTACTCAACCCATTCAAAAGAAAACGAACAATACTCCCGACATATCTATCAGCAATGCAAACAAAATGGTGTGATTGCAGTCAGGAATGTACGTCAATTTTTTGATCCCGAGAAAAAAATGTTTCTCGCTGATCGTTATATCAAAGGGACCTGCCCCAAGTGCGGAGCAGAAGATCAGTATGGTGACAACTGCGAAGTGTGCAGCTCTACCTATTCGCCAGCCGACCTGATCAATCCTCGTTCAACCATCTCAGGCGCAACACCGGTTGAGAAAGATTCCGAACACTATTTCTTAACAGTTTCCCAACACAGTGACATGTTAAAGTCCTGGACCAGATCAGGCGTGCTGGCAGATTCCGTCGCCAACAAACTGGCAGAATGGCTAGATACCGGCCTTCAGGATTGGGATATCAGCCGCGACGCCCCCTACTTCGGCTTCGAAATTCCAGATGCACCGGGCAAATACTTTTATGTATGGCTGGACGCACCGATCGGCTACATGGCGTCATTCCAAAACCTGTGCGATCGGACTCCCGGACTAGAGTTCGATGACTTTTGGCGTGCCGACAGCACTACCGAGCTGTATCACAATATCGGCAAAGATATCATCGCATTCCATGCATTGTTCTGGCCGGTAATGTTGGAAACTTCCGGATACCGCAAACCCAACGGGGTCTGGGCCCATGGTTATGTCACCGTCAATGGCGAGAAAATGTCCAAAAGCCGTGGCACATTTATCATGGCAAGGACATATCTGAAACATCTGGATCCAGAATATCTGCGTTACTACTATGCCGCAAAACTGACACCTACCGTTGAAGATCTCGACTTGAACCTGGACGACTTTGTTCAGAGAGTCAATTCAGACATGGTCAACAAGGTGGTCAACATTGCCAGTCGTTGTGCGGGTTTTATCAAAAAAGCGGGAGGCCGGCTCAGCGCTCATCTAAGCGAACCAGAGTTGTATCAGACTTTCATCGAGAAAGGCGATGTCATTGCCAGGCATTATGAAAACCGCGAATACAACCGGGCGATCCGAGAAATTATGACTCTGGCCGACCTTGCTAACGAATACATTCAGGCAAAAGCACCTTGGAGCCTGGCCAAGCAGGACGGAAAAGACCAGGAAGTGATCGATGTCTGCTCCACCGGGATTCAATTGTTCCGGGTTCTGATGACCTATCTGGCACCTGTACTTCCGAACATGGCCGATAAAGCTGCCACTTTCCTGAATCTCAGTAGTCTTGACTGGACAGAACTCAGTAAAGACCTATGTGGTCACCAAATAAACAAGTTCACTCCATTAATGACACGTATAGAACGCAGCACTGTAGATGCGATGATTGAGGACAGTAAACAGGACGTTGCTGCTGCCAAATCAGCTGTGTCAGAGAAACCTCAAACAGACAACACGATTCAATTTGATGACTTTGCCAAAGTCGATCTGAGAGTGGCAAAAGTGATCAACGCAAGTGCGGTTGAAGGGGCCGACAAGCTTATTTCCCTGACACTGGATGTAGGACCTCTAGGACAACGCCATGTGTTTTCCGGAATCAAGAGCAAATATCAGCCAGAGGATCTGATTGGTAAAAATCTGGTACTGGTTGCCAACCTTGCCCCACGGAAAATGAAATTCGGCTTGTCAGAGGGTATGGTTCTGGCTGCCGGTGATCAGGATTTCTGGGTATTGGAAGCGCATGAATCCGTGAAACCTGGCGAAAAAGTCAGTTAACCAATCAATACTCCGGGTCATTCAAAACGCCAATGACCCGGCTTTAACACCTGGTTTATGATTTCATAGCCTATGGTTGTCTTTTTATAACCAAATACGCTTAAAAAACTATTTTTCTATATTGTATGGAATATTTGCCTTAAGGATAATTGGCCACCATTTTTTCCGGGGTATCAGCATGACCGATTATTTGTTGATGTTGGTGAGCACTATACTGGTCAACAACTTTGTATTGGTTCAGTTTCTGGGCTTGTGTCCATTCATGGGCGTATCCAACAAACTGGAAACCGCCATGGGCATGTCTCTGGCAACCACCTTTGTGCTCACACTTTCCTCGGCCTGCAGCTATCTCACGTTCACGTGGATTCTCCAACCACTTGGGCTCGAATACCTGAAAACCATCAGCTTCATTCTGGTCATCGCGGTGGTGGTGCAATTCACCGAGATGGTGATTCGTAAGACCAGTCCATTGTTATATCGAGTGCTGGGAATTTTCCTGCCATTGATCACCACTAACTGCGCCGTTCTGGGCGTGGCTTTGTTGAACATCAAAAAACAAAACAACTTTTTTGAATCACTGATTTATGGTTTTGGCGCTGCAGCGGGCTTCGGGCTGGTATTGGTGTTGTTTGCGGCGTTGCGTGAACGGGTCAACCACAGTGACGTTCCAACGCCTTTTAAAGGTTCTGCCATCGGATTGATTACCGCCGGATTGATGTCATTGGCATTTATGGGATTTTCCGGTCTCGTGCCCGCTTAAGAGGACAATACTGTGATAACAGTCATAATCGCTATTGCTGCCATTTTTCTTTTGGCTCTCGCTTTTGGCGCCTTATTGGGGTTCGCCGCGGTCCGCTTCAAACCCGAAGGAAACCCGATTGTCGACCAGATCGATGCCATCCTGCCCCAAACCCAGTGTGGTCAATGCGGACATCCCGGTTGTCGTCCATATGCTGAAGCGATTGCCGGTGGCGATGAGCCTATCAATAAATGTCCTCCCGGTGGCGAATCAACCATTGCCGCATTGGCTGACCTGCTGGATGTTGAAGCTGTCCCACTGGATGCTGAACATGGTGAGGAAAAACCAACTCAGGTTGCCGTGATTCGCGAAGACGAATGCATTGGTTGCACCAAATGTATTCAGGCGTGTCCGGTAGATGCCATCATCGGCGCCGCAAAACAAATGCACACAGTGATCGCATCTGAATGTACCGGCTGTGATCTTTGTGTCGAGCCCTGCCCGGTGGACTGCATTGACATGGTACCTGTCGCCACCACTCTCGAAACCTGGGGCTGGCAACAACCAGCTACCGGATATCACCTCATTGCCACGGACCAACGTGGGGAAAAAGCTGCATGACAACCGCCTATAAAATCTGGGACATACCTGGCGGGATACACCCGGAACAACACAAAACCCTTTCCAATACTTCAGAGATCCAGCCAGCGGTTTTACCCCCAGAGATCATTCTGCCGCTGAATCAGCATATTGGCGCTCCCGCCGAGGTACTGGTAAACGTTGGTGATCGAGTGAAGACCGGGCAATTGATCGCGCGCAATAAAGGGCAGATCAGCGCCGGGGTACATAGCTCCATCACGGGTACCGTGACAGCAATTGAATCGCGCCCAATTCCTCATCCTTCCGGAATGCCGGCACTCTGCGTCGTCGTTGAACGTCTGGCAGAGGAAGAGATTTTATTTCTGCCTCCTCTGAATGACTGGAAGAGCGAACCGCTGGAAATATTACTGCAGCGGGTACTGGATGCCGGCCTCGCGGGTATGGGAGGGGCGGGTTTCCCCACGCATGCAAAGTTAAACAGTCACGGAAATATCCATACCCTGATCATTAATGCAGTGGAATGTGAGCCCTACATTACCTCCGATGACCGCTTGATGCGGGAAAAAGCCTCAGAGATTATCGAAGGTATCGAAATTGCCCGGCTCATCACTGGTGCGCGAGAGGTATTGATTGGCATCGAAAATAACAAACCGGAAGCGATCTCCGCCCTGCAAACAATCATTGACCAGCTTCCTGGCAAAGGCATAGAAATACGCGTGGTACCTACCAAGTACCCATCTGGCGGAGAAAAACAGTTGATTCAACTGCTCACCGGCCAGGAGGTTCCCTCTGGCAGCATACCGGCAACTCTGGGCATCGTAATGCAAAATGTGGGCACTGTTTATGCTCTTCAGCAAGCGATGGTGCTGGGAAAACCGTTGATCGAACGTGTGGTAACCGTTACGGGTGAAAACTGTCCGAATCCTGGCAATTGGTGGGTCAGGCTCGGTACTCCAATGTCGTTTGTGCTCGAACAGGCCGGGGTCAAAGCCAATCCAACCCATCAACTTATTATGGGTGGACCGATGATGGGCTTCACAGTCATGGAACATCAGGCTCCCGTTATCAAAACCACCAACTGCCTGTTGCTACCTAAACCCAAATCCCCAGAGCCCGTACTACCCTGCATACGTTGCGGCATGTGCGAACAGGCATGTCCGGTTAACCTGTTGCCACAACAACTATACTGGAATGCCAAAAGCCATGAATGGGAAAAAGCGGAGCTAAACAGCCTGTTCGATTGCATCGAATGCGGTGCCTGCGCCTGGTCCTGCCCCAGCAACATTCCCCTGGTGCAGTATTACCGGTTTGCCAAGGCCGAAATCAAAAAAGAACGTGCCGAGACAGAGAAATCAGATCGGGCCCGACTGCGCTTTGAGCAAAGACAGGAACGCCTGGCACAGGAAGAAGCCGAAAAAGAAGCCAAACGCAGAGCCAGAGCTGAAGCAGCCGCCAAAGCACAGCAGGCAAAACAGGAAGGTGACAGCGACAATACAGTCAATAGTGAAATGAAATCCGAAATACTGGCGGCGGTGGCTCGCGCCAAAGCCAAAAAACAAAGCCAAGCCGAGCCGGGCGCTATTCCTGACAAGCCCGTTCTTTCAACCGATCAACTCAAATCCAAATGGGAAACCTTACAAACCAAAGTCGAAACAGCTCGTGCCAAACTGGACACCGCCAAGGCAGAAAATTCTGAAATGGCGGAAGCATTGAGCACGGCTCTAGGCAAGTTGGAAGAAAAAGCACACCAGGCAAAACTGGCCTATCAACAGGCCGCAGAAGAAGAGAACAAAGCCCAATGAGCAAGACCAACCTGAGTTCACCACACCTGAAGAAACCACTGTCGGTACAACAGGTGATGCTGCAGGTATGCCTGGCCACGATCCCCGGTTTTCTGGTACTGACAGCAACGTTTGGCTGGGGCTATCTGATCAATATGATCATCAGCATCATTACCGCCCTGGCTGCCGAAGCGATCATGTTGAAGTTGCGTGGTCTGCCAGTGCGGGTATTTCTGTTGGACCTTAGTGCTGTCCTGACCGGCCTGTTACTGGCTCTCGCTCTTCCACCCATGGCTCCCTGGTGGCTGGTCGTGGTTGGTAGTGCATTTGCCATTATCTTCGTCAAGCAACTGTACGGGGGGCTGGGTAATAATCCATTTAATCCGGCCATGGCAGCATATGCTTTGTTGTTGATCTCATTTCCTGTCCAGATGACGACATCATGGGGAGTGAGTTCGCTGGTGAATGACTCCCTGCCCTCTCTCAGCCAACAACTACTGAACAACATGGCCGGTCACAGCTATGATGGCATTACCATGGCCACACCACTGGATACCTATAAAACCGGCATAGAACTGGCCACGCGTGAAGAATTACGACAATCACCTTTGTTTGAAAACAGCTGGCTGAATTCCTGGCTATGGGTCAGTCTGGCCTATCTTGCTGGCGGGTTGTACCTGCTCTTTCGCCGCATTATCTCCTGGCATACCCCGGTTGCCCTGCTCGCCTCGCTGACCTTCATGGCCCTTATTTTCAGCTGGGATGCCGACTCTCATGTCCCGCCATTCATGCACCTGTTTGGTGGGGCTACGATGCTGGGGGCCTTTTTCATTGCCACAGATCCTTCCAGCTCAGCGGTCAGTAATCGCGGCAAACTGGTGTACGGTGCAGGTATTGGGGTTCTGACATATATCATCCGCACCTGGGGCAACTATCCCGATGCTATCGCGTTTTCAGTACTATTGATGAATTTTGCGGCCCCTTTTATAGACAACTACACCCGTCCACGCACTTATGGCCATGCCCGTGCTATCAAGGGTTATAAGGTAAATAAGGATTCCCAATGAATTTAGTCAGCAGCATACGCAAAAACGCTCTTGGACTGGGAATTTTTGCCATCTTTACCGTTGGTCTCATTGCTGTCACCCAATATTTGAGTACAGACAGAATTCAGCATAACCGTCATTTGTTTCAATCCAGACTGCTGTACGAAATTTTCCCGGATGCCAGTGAAGACCTTGCTACTGAACGGGAGAAGATTACCAACGAGGCATTTATTGATGTCCAATTATTGAGCCTGAAAACTCCAGAACCGTTTTTCAGCGATGGCCAACATGTCATTTTGCCGGTCATCGCCCCGAATGGTTATACCGATGCCATTCAACTGCTGATTGGCATCGACCAGGATGGCACCATTGCCGGGGTAAGGGCGATTGCCCACCAGGAAACACCGGGGCTTGGAGATCAGATTGACACCCAGAAGTCAGGCTGGATACTTCAATTCAATGGCAAATCGATCACTGTTCCCGCACTGGAACAGTGGAAAGTCAAAAAAGACGGCGGTGCGTTTGACCAACTGACCGGGGCCACCATAACGCCAAGAGCCGTTACTGCAGCCGTTAAAAATGCGCTGTTGTTTTATCAGGCCAACCAAAACAAACTGTTACTAAAGGGCTCGTAAATCATGAACGAAATCTCTTTCAGACAAATCATTAAGAACGGCCTTTGGAATAACAACCCTGCACTGGTACAACTATTGGGATTGTGTCCGTTACTGGCTGTGTCAGCGAGTGTAGTCAATGCACTGGGTCTCGGAATTGCGACGACCGTCGTGATGGTTGGTTCCAATACCGCAGTATCCATCATTCGAAACCATGTTGATGACGCGGTTCGACTACCTGCTTTTGTCATGATCATCGCATCGTTTACCACAGCAGCCGAACTGCTGATGCAGGCGTTTACCTACGAGCTTTATCATATTCTGGGGATTTTCATCCCGCTGATCGTTACTAACTGCAATATTCTGGGTCGTGCAGATGGTTTTGCCCGCAAACACGGCGTCATCCCCTCTCTGCTGGATGGCCTGATGATGGGACTGGGATTTATGCTCGTCCTGGTCCTGCTGGGTGCCATTCGTGAAATCATTGGTCAGGGAATCATATTCAGCAATATGCAGTTACTGTTTGGACCGGTAGCAAAAGACTGGCAAATAACGGTATTCTCCAATTATCCACAATTTCTATTCGCCATCCTGCCACCAGGAGCGTTCGTGGCGTTAGGACTCATCATTGCTGCCAAAAATGCTATGGACGGATGGCTGAAGGCTCGACAACAGCCAGCCAATCAAAAAACGGGCTCAAAGCGAGTCAGGGTTACTGGAACCATTAGTTAATTTCTTGCCACGTCTGATATTACCGGATACGACTTATCCAGAGACGTTTCCTGACGGAGAGACCACCGGCAAAAAAACCACCCTGTCTGCTGTTTTAATTTTGTCCGGCTTCACTTAAAGTGAAGCCTTATTGACTTTGTTAAAATGCGTAAATGAATAAGACCAAACGACAGCAGATTTTCACGCTTCTACAGGAATCAAATCCGCAACCGACTACTGAGCTTGAATATCATTCAACATTTGAACTGCTGATAGCTGTGATGTTGTCTGCTCAATCAACAGACGCAGGTGTCAACAAAGCTACCCGACTATTGTTTCCGGTAGCAAACACACCAGAAGCTATCCTGGCTCTGGGCTTGGATAAACTAAAAACACACATCAAAACCATAGGGCTGTTTAATACCAAGGCTCAGAACATACTCAAAACCTGCGAGATACTGATTCAGGAACATAACAGCGAAGTTCCTGATCAACGGGAATTACTGGAGAAACTCCCTGGCGTAGGCAGGAAAACCGCCAACGTCATCTTGAACACCGCATTCAGACAACCGACGATGGCTGTTGATACACATATATTCCGAGTTGCTAACCGGACTAAGATTGCATCTGGAAAAAATGTTCGGGAAGTTGAAGACAGACTGATGCGGGTTGTTCCCAAAGAGTTCTTGTTAGATGCTCATCACTGGCTTATTTTACATGGACGCTATACTTGCGTAGCCAGAAAACCCAAATGTGGTGCCTGCATCATTGAGCACCTTTGTGAATATAACGACAAAACGGAATAAACCCATGCAAGGAAATTCATGAACAAGTCCGTCGTATTGGTAGATGCATGTTGTGACATACCCAGGTCTTTTCTGGAAAATCATCAAATTGAGATCCTGCCCAACCACGTCGCCTCGATCAAGCGTTACTACACAGACACCAAAGACCCAAGGGAATCACTGGAGTTTTACAACGCTCTGCGCAAACAAAAAGAGAAGATGAAGCATACGGGGATTTCAGAGGAGTTTTACAGTTCACTACTGTTAGACAGACTGATTCATGAGTTTGATTCTGCGCTGATCATTACCAGTGATCAGGCATTCAGTCACAACTACCGACTCATCAAAGAGATTGGAATTCTAAATAAGGAGCAGATCACTTCGGTCAGAAGAAAGCTCGGCCTGAACCCCAGCTTCAAGATCAAACTGATAGACAGCAACTCAGTTGCTTCGGGCGAAGGCCTGCTGCTACATGAGTGCATTCGTCTGATCAAGGAAAAAGCGCTGGCAATAGAGAATATTCCGAATCTGCTTGAGGACACCATTAAACAGTTGCGCACCGTATTCGCCGTCCGACATCCGGATTTTTTCAAAAACAGCACCTTATTAAAATATGCAGATACTGATAAGAAGTATTTTGGCAAACTGAATTACCAGCTAACCAAATTAATGGGGCATCGTCCTGTTATCAGCCTGACGGAAGGACAATATCAACTCACCGATAAAGAAAAAAGTTTTGACGATGCGGTAAAGAATATTACCACACAGGTTCAACAGGCGATCGATGCAGGCTTGAATAAGGCTGTCATCAATATTAGCTACGCCGGCCATCTTGCCGAACTTCGAGCCAATCATCATATTTCCCAACTGAATCGCTTCGCCCAAGAACATGATGTTCGGATATTGACATCTGTAATGAGCATCAGTGTAGCCGCGCATTTTGGGCCACAAGCCATCGCAATTTCGTTTGTGGAAGAGGACTAATTCACCTCAACCCGGTTTAGCGTACACTGCTCACCATAGGGCGTTAACTTCCAGGCACCTTTTCGAACAGCCACCAAACCGTAGGACCGTAGTAATACTTTAATACTATAAAATGTGTTTTGAGGTATTTTAAGATCTACAAACGCATGCGCCTCCGGTGCCATTCGACCCAACGCCGGCTTTTCCTGGTCGAGCACCTGATCAAAGAAGCTGCTCCGGACTTTCGCCTCAGATTGTTCATCCATAATAATAGGAGCAATTGCCAGAAAAATTTCGTCCAACGACCATTCAGTATGATGATTGATAGTTTTAAGAGTTCCACCATAAAAACATTTACACTGATACGGCAAAGTAACTTTTTGATCAAACAACGGCTGCAAACGATTTTGCCGTAACTGCTCCATCTCCCTTTTCAATAATGCGATCTGCCGACGAAGAATATTAACTTCCTGACCACCATGCCTGGAAACATGTTCGGGGCGCACCCACCCACGTGCAGGAGCTTTATCAAGCATGAGCTCAAGACTGGTTTCGGTAGCATGAAGCAAAGTGCTTTGATCGTGCCAAAAATAATGATCCGCCATCTTCAGCTGATTGACGAACTCGTGCAGCCTGGTCTTATCCGCTGCATTACCGTAAGGCTTGTTTTGGCCGTTATAGATCAGACTGACAATCGGTTTATTTGTTGCCTGAGCAGAAGCAAACAGACGGTGCATATAGCCAACACCTGTTGGTGACAACGGTCCATAATGATGACCAACGATAAGGTACAGATAATCGGCACTGTTAAGACAATTCAGGTTCAGCTTCCACAGATAATTATCAGTATGTTTAGGAAATGAGAAGCCACTGATATTAACCCCTTGCGCAACCAGACACTCCTGCACCATACGCGTTTCAGAGCTTAGGTCAGCCTGAGTGGAACCAACCATTACCTGATAACTCAAATCACTCATCTGCTAATTATCCTTATCACCAATAGATGTCTTTCCGACCAACTGTTGGACAATAACATCACGAACATGTTCCTGAAAACGTAAATCATAACGTCGATCGAATACCACATTCATAAACTCTACGATAATCATCGCCGTTAAACCCCAGATACGATACTGCTGATACTGGTATTCTGGAATCCTCAATCCAGTAAGTCTTTGCCGAATCTCCGTAAAAACCGGTGCTGTGGTCAGAAAAAACTCCAAAGGGACCGTGAATATTTCATCGATCTCGTCACTTGAATGTCCCCACCTGGCGCTGCTATGTACCATCCCCACAAATGGTGTGACATGAATGCCTGTTTTGGAAATAACCGGAGACAATTCACCCAAAATGGTAACCTTATCGCCTGCTATTCCAGTCTCTTCCTCTGTCTCTCGCATCGCCGTTACCATAAGACTGGCATCCTGAGACTCTACTTTACCACCTGGGAAAGATATTTCACCGGCGTGTTGACTCAGATGTCCGGACCTGACAGTAAACATCATCTCCAGGCCATTGGAAGAAGTCTCGATAAACGGCAACAACACAGCCGCCTCTTTGGGGAAATCACCCAATACAGGCTTGGGTCTGTGTTGAGACAGGGAACGCTGGATCTGGATTAGGATTTCATTCTTATTCAGCTTTTCGTACATAGGCTGATTCTACTCGTTTTGTGACACGGTTAGTGGAGTTTTTACTACTCTGTACAAAAATAAGACATAAAGGGGGATGGCTTATAGACTATTTTTGGTAATATGCAAGGATATTAAGCTGTAGTTATGGAAGATTTTAATATGCCTCATGAAGCGTTTGATTTTGAAAAAATGGCTCTGCTTGCCAAAGAGGACCCTCAGGCCCTTGAAACCTGGCTGGAAGAACGGGTTGAAGAATTGATCATGAGTTCTCCAATCGAACATCACCATAGATTGCGCGGCCTGCAGTTTCAAATTGATATGGAGCGAAAACGAGCCTCCAACCCGTTGGCTGCCTGCATAAAACTATCACAGATGATGCATGAATCGTTTTCCAAACTCAGACAGGTTCTTAATGAGGTTCAGCAAAATAATTACCAATCTTCAAATCAGACAACCCCCACTTCCCAAGCTAAAGTTATTCCTTTCGCCAGAAGCCGCTAAAAAAAGTTACAATCGGATAGACCTAAAGCAGTGATAACAGAGACATGAAATTTTGTAGCGAATGTGCGGCTCCGCTGATTGTTGAAGTACCCGAAGGTGATCACCGTCCAAGACACGTCTGTCCCAAGTGTTCAGCGATCCACTATCAAAACCCCAGAATCATTGTTGGCACCTTGCCAGTGCATCAGGGAAAGATCATGTTGTGTCGGCGAGGCATCGAACCAAGAATTGATATGTGGACATTACCTGGCGGTTTTATGGAAAACGATGAATCCCTTGCTGAAGGCGCCCTGCGCGAAACCTGGGAAGAATCAAAAGCCAGTGTTGAAATTGAACAACTGATATCCGTCATCAGCCTGCCCATTGTGGACCAGGTTCACTGCTTTTTCCTGGCCAACATGCCGGTAGCAGAATACAGTACAACGGAAGAAAGTACCGAGATAGAACTATTTGCACCGGCTGATATTCCATGGCAGGAAATCGCTTTCGAGACTGTCAAAACCACTCTGCAACACTATATCAATTCGGTTCAGCAGAGTCTTACAAAACCATATCAGGTCTGCAACACCACCCTGGGTCCAAGAAAATCTGATACTTACTGATTCTTCGAGTGTCGCTCTGGAAGATTAAAAGTGCTCCAGGCTTTTAATCTCCAGTACCTCATACGCAGGGGTTTCGTAAGGATGTGCATCCAACATTGCGGTCAACGCGGACTTGATACAACTGCCGTCACATACGGTTTCCAGGCGATATTCAGAGACTTCACAGATATTTCCTCTGCTGCCGATAGCTGGCTGACTATGCTCTCCCGGCAGGAACTGGCCTTTACCCAATACCTGCCAGCAACAATGACTGTAATCGCCAATATTCCCCGCACCCGCCTGAAATAGCGCGTCCTTTACCCTGGAAATAGCGTCTTCCGGAACAAACACAATAATTTTAAACATAGTTATTTCTCATTAAGAATGTTCTGCCCATAATACTGCCGAGGCTTTTTATGGGTAAATGGTGAACCTTACATGATAAGACAATGGTTTTTGTTGATAGGCCTATTACTGACATCCTGCTCTAATACTCGTGACGGACTTAAAACGGCCGAAGAGTTCTGGAACGCCGTCAGCCAAAAAGATTATCAACAAGCGGCAGCCTACACACTCGAATCCGATCCAATATTTATTCAAAGCACTTTGTTTTTTTATCGGAACTACGAGCCCGAACTCGGCAAGCCTCAAAAACTAAAAGACAGGATCATCATTCCCACTCTGCTTAAGAACACTGACAATGACAAGACTCTCAAACTGTTTACCATTGTCACGCCCTTTGATGACGGATATCGGATTGCCTACAAAACCATGGTGAAAGCGTTTGTCGGCGACCTGAAAAATAAGCTGGATCAGCACCTGGATGATGGTGAAGACTGGCTTGATCAGCAACTGGAGGATTTCGAACAATGGCTGGAACCGTGGCTTGAATACCAGGATCCAGACAAAATCGAACAATTCAGCATATGAAAATGTATAAATTTCAATGATTTAGACAAGAAAGCATTGACAGCAGAAATACCTTAGGTATTATGGCGGCCGTTCCGGAGGAGTGGCTGAGTGGCCGAAAGCGGCGGTCTTGAAAACCGTTGAGTCGAAAGGCTCCGGGGGTTCAAATCCCTCCTCCTCCGCCATTTCCCTAACTGCGATCTATTTCTTCTGCTTTTTAATTCCTTTATTTTCCTAGAAAATCCTGACTTTAGTTATAAATCTATTATTATCCAGACTCATATATAGAGCTGGCGAACAACACGCTTCACCAGCTCTGTTTACCTCAGAATCTGCAACCGCCTCTGCCCATACCGCGCCCCATTTGAGATCCTTGTGAATTTAACGCCATGCCTTTACCAACAGTAGTTCGCCATGCCAATTGCTGGTCAGCTGACAGACTGTCAAACAGCGCCTGACGATTTTGCTGATGTAGTTCCATCAAATCATAATTGTCAGCCATAGCTTGCAACATTTGGCGTCTGTCCGTTGCGACACCATTTTCGTCTCTCAAACCACTCATGGCATTTTGCAATTCAGTATGTGAAGATCTGAACTGATCAAACAAAACCTGTTGTTCAGCAGTCAGACTCAAAGCAGTTGCCAAACTGTCGAAATCCATATCCCGTAACCCTGCCATTGGACCTCCCTGACCACCGTAGTGCATCATTGAAGCATTTGCTCTTTGTCCACCCATTCCTGACCAATTTTCGTTACCATAGCCACCACGGGCATATGCCAAAGAGGCAACCAATGCAGTGGCCATTACTGAAACGACGATCACTTTGTTGCGAGTTTTCATGATATTTCCCCTTCTCTATTGAACATATCCATATTCTAGGCTTGGTTCTTTAACCTCTGTTTTACTGCGACATTAACGATTGTTAATCTTCGAGATTCAGTGGTTGCCATATACTTAAGGCATACATTTGACGGAGTCATAACGTGAAAATACTGGTGGTTGAAGACGATAAAACGCTGTCAGACTTTATTGGCAAGGGGTTACGGGAAGCGGGGTTTCTGGTTGAGCAATGTGCCGATGGCAAAGAAGGGCTCTTCATTCTGGCATCTGAATCCTTCGAGCTGATCATTATGGATCGCATGCTCCCGAATGTGGACGGTTTGACAATTATCAGAACCATTCGGGCATCTGGCAATATGACTCCGGTGTTGATTCTCAGCGCTCTTGATGAGGTAGATCAGAGAGTTGACGGCTTATCCGCCGGCGCTGATGACTACCTGACCAAGCCTTTTTCGTTCAAGGAGTTACTGGCACGTGTGCAGGCACTGTTACGCAGGCAAAATCAGACCAGCACTGACAGCACGGTTTTACAGGTGGCCAACATCAAACTGGATCTGAGCCGACAAAAAGTCTGGCTGGGCGATGAGCTGATAAATATGCAACCACGCGAATTTCGGCTTTTGGAATATCTCATGCGCCATGAAGGACAATTGGTGTCTCGCACTATGCTGCTGGAAAATGTTTGGGAATATCACTTCGACCCTCAGACCAATATTGTTGATGTTCATATCAGTCGTCTGCGGCAAAAACTCGATAAAAACCGTAGTGTCAGCTGCATCAGAACTGTCAGAGGAGCTGGATATGTCCTGGAAGCACATCCGTAACCTGCTATTCAGTTCAAGCTTTCGGTTTGCTTTGTTAACCAGCTGTGTTATCTGGTTTTCCACGGTAGCAGTATTGGTAGTGATGTTTTTTCAACTTGAACGTGACATCTGGCAAGGTATCGAAAGTAATCTTGAGAACCGGACCCGGCAACTGTTGGAAAACGCACATAACGATCCCCAGCAGTCCACTGAAAACCTGATCAATGAGTTCAATGGTGAAACGGATTCCATCATTGCGATCCCGCATGGCGGCTCCCATCGAGGCATGATGTCTGGTCGTAATGGCGAGAGACGCGATATTCATCGCTCCTTCGGACTGTCCAGCCCCCCTGGATATCTGCTTAACCAGAATCAATCGGTGTCACTGGAGTCAGGAAAACTAAGGGTCAGCCGAGCCATTACACTTCCTAATGGCGACACGGTCGTCCTTAAAGAAAATGTTGAATATCTGCATACTCTCGAAAGCAGCCTGTGGAAGACTCTCTGGGTTGGTCTGGCCGTGACTCTGGTCTTGGCTCTGATCAGCAGTATTTTGCTAACGCAGCGCAGCCTGGGGCGAATTCATCAGATCAATCAAGACTGTCAAACCATTATGCAGGGGAATCTTAGCCATCGAATCAGCTATAAAAATAATGTAATGCCTGCTGGACGCAAGCCCTTTGCCGATGACTACGATCAAATGGCATTTCACATCAACAGCATGTTGGATGAAATCAATCACCTGATGGGCAGAATCCGTCAGGTGTCTGACAATGTTGCCCATGACCTTAAGTCCCCGCTGGCTCGACTGCGCGTAAAGCTTGAACAGGCTTACGAGAAAGGCCCTAGTCCGGAGGTCGATGAAAGCATTCAGGAAGTGGATCGCCTGCTGGCGATGATCAAATCCCTGCTTGGCATTGCCCGTCTGGAATCCGGCACTCATCAGGGATTTGAAAAAATTCATCTACCCATGTTACTGAATGATCTTGAGGAAATGTATCAACCTGTATTTGAAGATAAGCAAATTACTTTTGCAGTCAGCTCCGAAGATATCTATCTGACAGGTGACAAACATTTACTCATACAGGCTCTGGCAAATATTCTCGATAATGCGAGCAAATATACACCCACGAATGGTTCTGTTGAGGTCAGAGCGACGGTCAGCGGTGATCATGACTGTCAGTTAGTCATCCAGGATTCCGGACCGGGCATCCCGGAAGATCAGTTTGAGCGTGTTTTTGAACGCTTCGCACGACTTGACGAGGCCCGTAGCAGCAGCGGTTTCGGCTTGGGCCTGAGCCTGGTAAAAGCCATCATCGGACTCCACAAAGGTCAGATAAAGCTAGCAAATGACCACGGATTACAGGTTCAAATAACCATGCCGCGGTTATAATCCGTTTGATCTGTGACCCCAGAGCTTGAGCCCATGATTGTATTTTATGCGCTAACAGATAAAGACTCTCAGTCAGCTCTGTTCCATCGCCTCGTGTTTCGCTCGCATGAAATGGGAATGGTGCAAATACAGCAATTCGTTGATTTTACGAATCATATGATCTTCATACTGATCCAGGTCTCCATCGGCAAAAGCGATACGCCACAACTTAACAATGAACTGAAACTTACGCTCAACATCAAAATGGCTGTTCAAGCATTCAGTAAATCGATAAAGATCATTTGACTCTTGTACCATCTGCTCAGCGGCCTCGATCACTTCGTCCTGCTCTCGCTGAGAAAGTGAAAACTCTTGTGCCAGCACTTCACGTATACCTTGAATTTCCTGGTCATCAACCCGGTTATCCGCCATCATGACCTCCACCAACAGCACAGCCTCTGCCAATTTTACGTCCAGAGAATCTGCGCTCTCCTCTTCTGCGTTAAACCACGCTAATATCTTGTTTATCATGTATGTTTCCGGTCTCTTTTTTACAACTTGTTAAAAACAACGCTGCCTCCGCTACGGCAAGTTTTGTACAGGATAACTGATTTTGCCAGACACTAGGATATTCCCCCTTGCACTACCATTTCCCGTCATTTCGTTGCTAGTAATTAGAATATACCAATCGATTTCTCGTGATAGCTGATTTAATCAAGTCTTTGTATAAACAAGATAAAGAAGCTACTGAAAAGTATGACCAACAAACCATCTGTACAGTCAGCCACCAACAAGTCTTCACGCGCTGTTGTACAGAGTTGAGCATTTATTCTGTCTATCATCACCATAATGCGGTTGTTACGAAGTTATTCAAATGCCACAATTTGGCCGCTCGGAAGCGATCTGCTATCCCAGCTTAACTCGTTATGCCTCTCTTATTTGCCAAACTATTTATGCCCGATGATACATTACAAGCGCAGTTCGGAAGTTTCGGCAAACTACTTAAGGAATAGTCCATGTTTGATTTAGTCTGGTGGGTGTGTGCAATCGCGCTGTTTTTTGGTTGCCTGATACAAAGTGCCATGGGATTTGGTATGGCCATTCTGGCAGCCCCTATCATCGTGCTACTAAGGCCCGAATGGGTACCGGTCATTTTAACGGTAACAGCCTTGTCACTCAGTCTGATCAATGTTTGGAGCCTGCACACCTTCGTCCAGTGGCGTTCACTGGGACTGGCCATCATCACCCGAATTCCCGGTACTATTCTGGGCGCCTGGATTCTAACGATTATTGCCACTCACGTTTTGCAGCTGACTGTTGCTTCTATGGTGTTTTTGGCGGTATTGATTTCAGCCTACGGGAAACCCTTTGAACCCACTCCAACCAGAGTGGGTCTGGCAGGTTTTATTTCTGGTCTGATGGGGACAACGACTTCCATTGGCGGACCGCCAATGGCTTTGATCATGCAACACAGCTCCGGAAACACTATCCGAGCTAACTTATCTGCGTATTTTACGTTCAGCTGCATAATGTCATTGATTTCGTATCAGGTGATTGGACTGCTGAATTCAGACCTGTGGCTGGCAAGCCTGTCCTTTCTACCTGTGGCCATCTTTGGTTTTCTGGCTGGAAAACTCGCCCGGCAATGGGTCGACAATCGGTTTCGTCCCCTACTGCTGATTCTGTGCACCGCATCAGCATCCGTCGCGTTTATAGGCGCTCTGGCATTCAACCACTGAAGCAGGCGGTCAAGTGCTGGACATTCTGCTCCAACAGTTGCCAGATTAATTCCGGACCCGGTTCGATCTGATAACCAATGGTATCCAAGGTATAAAATCCAAGGTGCTGCTGTTCAATAAAATGCCGTATGGGTGCCTGACTGTATTGAGGCTCGGCAAATACGCAACGAATCTGCTGCGAGGCAACCAGGTCGTCAATACGACGAATGGTTTTTAAACCGGGTGCCAACTGTGGGTTCACTGATATTGCAGCTACAAACTTCAGATCAAAATAGTGATCCATATATTGGTAACCATCGTGCAGAACAATAAAGGGTACTTCATGATACGGCGCTAACTGGTGCGTCCACACTTCGACTTTATTCTGCATCCGGGTGGCAAATTGCTGTGCGTTATTGAGAAACAACTCGTGTTCATCCGGATCCAGCCGGGTCATACGATCAGCCAGAGAATTCACAAACCCAATCGCGTTTTCCGGTGACAACCAAAAGTGAGGGTCACTACCACTATGCTCATGATCTGCGTCGAACTCATGGTTAACACGAAACGGCAAAATTGTCAGTGCATGACCATACTCCTGCAGACCAAACGCCTTTTCCTGCTTCTGATTCATAATTCTGACCAGCGAGGCTTCCAGGTTAGGACCAGCCCACACGATTAGATCGGCCTGTTCCAGCTGTCGCCTCTGAGACGGTTTCAGCTGAAAATCATGAGGAGAAGCACCCGTGTTCAACAACAATTCTGTGTGATAGCGACTCCCCTTTAATACGGCACTCGTCATAGAGTGCAAGGGCGCAATGGTCACCACTACAGTATTTGTATCGGCTACCGAAAAAACAGATATCATGCTAAGAATCCAAAAACAGAATGACCGGACTGACAACGAGAACCCTCCCAGGCTTTGAACATTGTGATAAATGTTATAACATAACAACCTGAATATCACCTTTCATCATATAAGTTGTTACATTCATGACCACCTTGATCAAGGCTTCCGGACTTGGCTTTTCCCGACAAGAGAAACAAATTCTCGATAATATTCACGTGACCCTGGAAAAAGGCTCGCTGGTAACATTGATTGGCCCAAATGGAGCCGGAAAATCCACATTGGTAAAAATACTTCTAGGTATTCTGCCACCGGATTGTGGACAGATTGAACGTCTCTCAGGCCTCAAAATCGGCTACATGCCGCAGAAACTACATATCGACAATACGATGCCACTCACAGTTTCCAGGTTTCTGTCGCTACCCCAGAAACAGCCTGCACTACGTATAGAACAAGTATTAAATATGACTGGTGTCGTACATCTGGCAAACCAATACGTACAAAAACTCAGCGGCGGTGAAATGCAACGGGTATTGCTGTCCAGAGCATTAATCAATGAACCTGACCTGTTGGTCCTGGACGAACCAGTGCAAGGTGTGGATTTTACCGGTGAAGTAGCACTTTACGAGCTAATCCAAAGGATCCGAGATGAACTTGGCTGTGGTATTTTAATGGTCTCCCACGATCTGCATATTGTGATGGCAAAAACCGATCAGGTATTGTGCCTGAATCACCATTTGTGCTGCTCTGGAGAACCGGAAACCGTCTCGCAGCACCCGGAGTTCCGGCAGCTGTTTGGTCATCACAGCAGCATAGGCGTATATACCCATCATCACGATCACCACCATCATTTATCTGAGCAAGGTTAGTTTGTATGGATCAGTTTCTGATCATGGCATTACTGGGCGGTCTGGGAATCGCACTGATCACCGGACCGCTGGGAAGTTTTATGGTCTGGAGGCGCATGGCCTATTTTGGCGATACATTGGCTCATTCAGGTCTGCTTGGAGTCGCTTTGGGTCTACTTATGGCAATAGAGCCATTACTGGGTTTGGTGGTAACTACAACAACGGTGGCCATTCTGCTATTCATCCTGGATCGCCAGACGCTGCTGCCAACAGACACCCTGTTAGGAATTTTATCCCATGGCTCGCTTTCTCTTGGGCTGGTCGCCCTGGGCTTGATTCATAATCCCGGAATTGATCTCAATGGCCTGCTGTTTGGAGACGTGCTGACGTTAAACTGGAACGATATTGCCTGGATATACGCTATCGGTATCGCTGCATTGCTGACGCTCACGGTGATCTGGAAATCGTTACTGTTGATGACGGTTTCGATGGAACTGGCTGCAGCCGAGGGCGTTGCGATTACCCGAATACAGCTGATATTTCTGCTCCTGCTGGCTTTTACCATTGCCATCGCCATGAAAGCCGTGGGGATCTTACTGATTACCTCACTCCTGATTGTGCCGGCTGCAACCGCCCGCCGACTCGCTCGCTCTCCTGAGCAAATGGCACTGTTTGCCTCCCTGCTGGGAAGCCTGTCAGTGTTCGGAGGATTGTTAATGTCTTACTGGTGGGATCTGGCCAGCGGACCGGCAATCGTGATATTTGCTTGCCTGCTATTCATGGCCAGCCTGTTTCGGCGCCAGAATTGAACGGTTATCCGTTGCATCCGCCAGCGATGGAGTGATCGCTATTTTTTCAGATTTCCGGCAGCCTGCTGGCACTTGCCACAAATGCCGGATACTTCAATGGTCTGGGACTGGATCTGAAAACTGCGCTGCAATGCCTCCTGCTCCAGTTGTTCAGTCAGGTTATCCAGTTTCAACTCTTCTACCAGACCACACCGGTTACAAATAAAAAACTGGGCACTGTGTTTATGATCACTGTGATGGCACACCAAATAACTGTTGGTGGAATCAATCCTGTGAACCAAACCCAACTGCTGCAGAAACTCCAACCCCCGATAAACCGTAGGCGGTTTGGCATTGGGACGGGCCTGCTGCAACAAATCCAGTAACTGATAAGCTGTTAATGCTGTCTCTTGTTCTGCCAGAATCAACAATATGGTTTTCCGCAACTCAGTCAGCTTTTCACCCTGCTGCTGACATAATTGTTCTGCGGTCGTTAGAATCGCCTTTGCCATATATTCCGTTTCATCGATAATGCTGCCCCCAATCATACTGAAAGAGTGGTTATGAGTCAGTTTAAAAACTACGAAACCTTATCCCAGGGTCAACAGATAGGACTGGAAGATGCTTTGCGTCAGCTTAAATTCAATGAACAAGAACTGATCCCTGCCATTGCCCAGCAGCATGATACTGGAGAAGTATTAATGCTGGCCTGGATGAACATGGCGTCCATCCGGGAAACCCTCGAAACCGGACAGATTTGCTACTGGTCGCGTTCGCGCCAGAGCTACTGGCGCAAGGGCGAAAGTTCCGGGCATGTACAAAAACTGGTCAGTATGCGATTCGACTGTGACGGCGATGCTATTTTGCTACAGGTGGATCAGACCGGCCCCGCCTGCCACACCAATCGTCGCAACTGTTTTTATCTTGAGGTCTGCGATGATCAGGTAGTGATCCTCACCAATCCGGCCTGAGCCGGAATGATGCGCATCCATTGCTTCAACCAACCGCAATCAGCTGGCGGTTGATTCTCGGCCTCACCCACATTTTCAACAGCAGAACAAAAGCAGCCATCCAGATGGTGACAAGAACAAGTGCTGTTAAGGATTGCAGTGGATGCCGGGCAAATGTCAGTAACTGAAAACAATAGACTGCTGCAGTGTATGCCACCGATGTAGTCCAGCCAGCCACCACCAGCGTCCAGAGTTTACCTCCCTCTTTGACCAGCGCGCCCATGGCAGCCGCACACGGGGTATACAGGAGAATGAACACCAGATAAGCCAGCGCCCCCTGCCAGCCGGCAAACAACTTAACCATTTTGGAATGGCTCGGAGTATCAGCCGCTCCGGCCTCTGCCTGAGTCACGTTGGTGAAGCCCAACGGATCGGTCACCGCTGTAACGATGCCCAGCAGGTTTGAACCCAACAATGTTGCAGCTTTCGTCAAGTTGGTCAGCGGTGAAACAAACTCACCAGTATCTTCGGTTTCACCCGAGTACAAAGCCTCCATGGTGCCAACAACAGCCTCCTTCGCCAGAATACCGGTAAAAATTCCCACAGCAGCCGGCCAGTTATCCTCTCCCATACCAATGGGTGTAAAGGCTGGCGCAATCACCTGGCCAACTTCCGCCAGTGCAGAAGGTCGTCCTCCCTGTTGTTCTGAGCGCCATGATGGTACCGAGTTAAGAACTGTCAATACAGCCGAAACCAGCACAATAGTTTTACCAGCACGCATGACAAAACCACGAATTTTATGCCAGCTGGAAATACCTACATTACTCCAGCGTGGACGGTGATAATGCGGCATTTCCATAAAAGAACTGGCACGCACATCCTTAAACAACTGTTTTCTGAATATCCACGCCGTTCCCACCGCCACCAGAATACCTAACAGATAAAGAGCAAACACCAGTAATTCAGCATTATCACGAAAGAAAACAGACACAAACATGGCGTAAACAGCCAGTCTGGCACCACAGGACATAAACGGTGCCATCGCCATGGTTAACATGCGCTGTCTGACATTGGTCAGGCTTCGGGTCGCCATGATCGAGGGGACATTACAACCAAACCCCAATAACAGTGGAATAAATGCCTGGCCCGGTAACCCAATTGCTGACATCATGCGGTCCACGATAAAGGCTGCTCTGGCCATGTAACCACTGTCTTCCAAAATGCTCAAACAGAGGTACAGGAACCCAATAACCGGAATAAAACCTGCAACCAGCTGTAACCCGCCACCCAGCCCTTTGGCAAAAACTGTAATCATCCAGTCCGGAGTACCAAGTACCATTAGCCAGTGACTGGGTAATTCCACAAACCAATACCCGGCCAACGTATCAATAGGATCGATAAACAACGACCCAATACCAATGGCCAGCGCAAACATTGTGTACATGGCAAACAAAAATATCGGAATACCAAGCCAAGGGTGCAGCACGATGGAATCTACTTTTTCCGTGATGTTCTGTCCCGTAGCGGTATTTTTTATAACGCCCGACAGCCATTGAGACACGGACTGCCTTACAGCATCTCTGCCACTCTGTTTGACCTCCAGAGCCACATCAGACAGATGGGTTTGCAACTCGCTGGCAGAATAACGATTGCTATCAATCACCGGAATACCCAGGTTAGTGGACAGCTGCTCTACATCCGGCATCGAACCAATTTTCCCGGCCAGATCGGTCATCGTCAAAACGACAATCATGGGTCGCTGCAATCCAACCAGTTCAGAGGTCAGCTTCAGATTGCGCTTCAGGTTAGTGGCGTCAACAACATTGACGATAACATCATAACTGTCTTCAGTTAAAAACTTCCTCGCCAGTGCTTCATCCATGCCACCGGAATGATGCCCTAAACTGTAGACACCAGGCAGATCCGTCATGTCCACTCGCCGTTCAGTCGTGCTGAAAAAACCGGTTTTACATTCGACAGTAACACCAGCCCAGTTTCCCACTTTTTGCCGGGTCCCAGCGAGTTTATTGAACAGAGTGGTTTTACCTGTATTTGGGTTTCCAACCAGAGTAATGCTCAAACTCATACTGCATGATCCTTACATTCCGACTCGCATAAATGTACGTGCTGAGCATCTGTGGCATGAATCGCAATAAGTGTTGATCCCACTTTAATTTGCATAGGATTCCCAAATGGGGCTTTCATCATTAACTGCACAGTTTCTCCCGGATCAAACCCCAGGCTAATCAGCTGCTCTTGGGTTTCACTGTGGGGGTGGGTTACCCGATGAATTTTCGCGACATGTCCCTTTTGTAACTGTGATAACACCATAGGCTGCCCCTGACAAGATTGATAATGATTCTCAATGATAGAGATGAAATACTAGAATGTCATGATACAAATCAAAGACAAACCAGACAGCACTCAATCGACAAGACCAAAATTACTGAGACATGCATCAAAATACCGGCAAATTTGTTTTGCCTGGATCTGCAACCTTGTAAAAGATGACAATACTCAACTCCAAGCAAGATTATCAGCATGGCAACCAGATTTACCGCAGGATTATCCCTGGCAGCAGCATCATTATTGCAAGCGGGCTGTAACACCGAAAATAATGAAGACTACCGCTGCCCGACATCCAACACTCAAGCACGGGAATTGATCGGCAACTGGCGACAAAGCTGCACAATTGTCTCCAATGGCAAACTGGCTGACGCAACAACATTACACGCTGTAACCCGGGCCTCCGGCAGTACTGGAAATCCAGGCTCAACGGATGGCAAAGCCTATAAGACCGAACTGAACTTCTCTGAAGATGGCACACTTCAGGAAACCTATATCACTTACTCCACGACAGATTGCAACAGCAATACAATTTCCGCCAAACAATCTTATTATTTCTGCTATGAAATCGGCAGCGTATCACTGACCAACAGCTCAGAGTCTGCGGTTGAGCTAAATATTGGATCCGAAGAGAACACTGAATACTCCATTTTTCAGTTGGATAATGGCTTTCAGTCTCTGCGACTTGGATCAGCCGCAGCCAGCAGCTCACTTGAAAAAGACGGCACGAGTCCTGAACGCCGTTATGATGGTCTCGACAATAACAGTTATGAAAGCACCCTCTAAATGCTCAAAACAGCTGACTACTTCCTTTCATATGAATGTCATATTTCAGGGCCATGATAACCGGAAATAATTGACACCATGGAAACAAACAATGTCCATTTGCGCCAGAAACCGGCACTTCATGCTGCAACAGCGCCTGCAGCAACGGCGAAGAGAATCTCAGGATATCAACCTGTCAGAGGCCCAAAAAACACATGCTGACACAAATACGGTAAGCAGGTATCTACCGGACTACATTCTATCTGCACGTCGAACAGAGACCCGTACCGATGAAACTTACCTTTCTGGGAACCGGTGACTCACAACAGGTTCCGGTATACGGCTGCGAGTGCAAAGCCTGTCAACGCGCTCGTTTAATCTCCTCCTATATTCGTCGCCCAGCCTGCGCACTGATACAACATGATAATAATATGATCCTGCTGGATGCAGGGCTCACCGACCTAAGTCAGCGGTTTAATCCGGGAGATCTGAACGCAATTCTGCTAACACATTTTGATATGGATCATATTCAAGGTCTCTTTCACTTTCGGCGCGGTATGAATGATGTCATCCCGGTGTATTGCCCTCCTGATCCACAGTCACCGAAAACATTATTTTCAGAACCTGGCATATTGGACTTTCAACCCACGGTAGAAGCTTTCAAGGTTTTCCAGGCAGGTATCTTTAATATTACGCCGCTCCCCTTGCTGCATAATCGCCCGACCTACGGATACTGTGTTGAATCACCCTCTCATCGGATGGCCTATCTGACAGATACCAGGGGCCTGCCGGAACAGAGCCAAAAATTCCTCCAACAGTGGCAACCGGAAGTACTGGTTATCGATTGCACTCACCCACCAGGTATGGTGAATCATCAGCATCATAACGATTTTGACGAAGTCATAGAGATCGTACGCAAAATACAACCAGAAACGACCTACCTTACCCATATCAGCCATGCCATGGATTTATTTCTGATCGAACATTTCAAACGCCTGCCAATGCATATTCACGTTGCCGTGGATCAGTTGACCATTCGCCTTGAAAATCTATCGGGCAACCTTCGCTCTAAACTCGGAACCTGAATGATTTTGCCGTCGCATATGACGCAGTCTTAACTATTGGGTTAATTGTTTGTTAAAAGCTGTTAATTCACCCCTGGCAACAGATACTATACCCAAACCCGGAGACTGAGCCGCTATCCTCGGTTCAGGCCAGGACCCATTACCAATCAATAGGGAGCAATCTATGGCTGAGTTAACCTGCTTCAAAGCCTACGACATCCGTGGTGAACTCGGAAAAGAACTAAATGCCGATATTGCCTATCGTATCGGCCGCGCATACGCAGAATTCTTCAAACCTAAAACAATCGTGGTCGGCGGAGATGTTCGTGCCACGTCCGAGGAACTGAAACTGGCATTCGCAAACGGCATACGCGATTTTGGTGCAGATGTTATAGATATCGGCCTGTGTGGTACCGAAGAAATCTATTTTGCCACTTCTCATTTGAAGGTTGATGGTGGTTGCATGGTCACGGCCAGTCATAATCCCATTAACTATAACGGCATGAAGATGGTCAGGGAGGGTGCCCGCCCCATTTCAGAAGACACTGGCCTCAAACAAATCAAAACTCTGGCAGAAAAAAACCAGTTCAGTGATACCGGTAGTCGGGGAACTCTGACCAAACTCGATAATAGCGCCGCTTATATTGAACATCTGCTGGGTTATGTTGACCTTAAACAGCTACAACCGATGAAGATCGTGGTAAACGCTGGCAACGGTGTTGCCGGACCAACGATCGACCGATTGGAGGCAGCTTTCAAAGCAGCTGGTGCACCTGTTGAGTTCATTAAGATCTTCAACGAACCTGATGGCACCTTTCCCAACGGTATTCCAAACCCCCTGTTACATGAACAACAACCGGTTACCGGGAACGCCGTTATTGAAAATCATGCCGATCTGGGAATCGCCTGGGATGGCGACTATGACCGCTGCTTCATGTGGGATTCCGAAGGTACGTTTATAGAAGGTTATTACATTGTGGGCCTGCTGGCTGAAGCATTTCTGCAAACCAATCCCGGCAGCAAAATCGTTTATGATCCAAGACTGACCTGGAATACTGTCGATATCGTCAAAGCCAACGGCGGTGAACCTGTTATGTCCAAGTCAGGCCATTCTTTCATTAAAGAAAAAATGCGTGCTGAGGATGCCATCTATGGCGGTGAAATGAGTGCCCACCATTACTTCAGAGACTTCTCCTATTGCGATTCCGGCATGATCCCATGGTTGCTGGTCATCGATCTGTTGTCACGCAAGCAAGTCAGCCTGACGTCGCTGACCCAACAACGGCTGTCCACATACCCGTCTCCAGGCGAAATCAACAGCAAAGTGAAGGATGCAGACGCCTCAATTGAAAGAGTCTATAACGCGTTTAAAGCAGACGCGATTGTAGAAGACCGAACCGATGGCATCTCACTGGAATTCAAGGACTGGCGCTTCAACCTGCGTAAGTCCAATACCGAACCAGTTGTCAGACTCAATGTCGAAACCCGTGGCAACAAGCAATTGATGCAGGAAAAGACTGACGAACTGCTGGCTCTGGTCCGGGCCTGATTCCATCCTTTCACTATCCGGTCGGTTATTGAGCAACCGGCCGCGGATTCGTTCCCACACCAAATAACAGGTCGAAAGTCGGTCCCAGAATAACCGTATCAGTACAGCTGATAGGCTCAAGCTCCCCGGACTTAAGTTTTGGATAACGGCGCAGAGACTCTCCCAGCTGATACAAGGCTGTTTTAAGAGTACTGGCATACTGATCAATCATATATTGATATTCGCTACTACCAGACCGGGCAACCAGATCCGGATTAGGAATCCGATTGCGCTCAGCCATAAATCCCAGCGGAAAGACACTTCTATTGAAACAATTGGACTGCAGATGCTCACTCTTCGCATACGTTTCAGCCCAACGACTGACCGCTTTGATGCTCGAGTATACAAAGTCCTTTGGAACTTTAGACTTCAGCGCCTTCCGATAAAGTTGTCGTATGGACTCTGCCTTACCATATAGTTCCGGAAGATCGGTTGCACCAAAGGGTTTTAACAATGCATTGGCCACATCTGAAGCAAAATCATAGCACTGCTGAGGAGAAAGTTTCGTAGCCTGCAAAGTACAAATATTCTTGACCAGATCCCGTTCCCTGACATTCTGAGTAACAATCGCATATGCCAACTCAGAAACGACCAGATCAGCATATTCATCCGTTTCAACAATACTTGCTACCATCTTACTGAACCCCTTCCTACGCGCATTCACCTTGCTCAGCTGCGCCTTCATAAGCTTTTTGGCTTCATCTAACGAATCAGGCAGGAATGCTTCATACCAGGCATAAACCTGATCCAGCGAAGCTGTGGATTGATATATCTGTAAATACTGAAGTTTCTGTGAAACCAGACGGGATACCAGTTCACTGGCAAATTCACGACCAATCTGCTGCCTGGCAATCTCTTCAACCTGACACTGCCCGGCAGCCGCCTCGATGAGATCAGCAAACAGACGATCAGATAGCTCTGCACACTCCTGCATGACAAAACTGTCTCCAAAGACAGCATTTTTATCCGGATTACAATGCTGCTTACTCATTGTCCACCCGGGACGGGACCAAGCAGTCAAAGATAGAGAGCAAACATTATACTGATCTGCTGTTTTCAGGCTCTGAGCCAAACGTTCAACCTGGGCAGAAGACAGCTGAATGTCTTTCAGCCTTGAAAGGATGGACTGGTAGATTTCGATACTTTGAAAAGCGTTCCGGCTCCCCCCTTTCAGCAAATCAATCGTTGTAGCTGCACTCAATAGCTCATTCTTTTTGGTAATCATGGCAACCTCAACCGTCATCTGATAACCGGGCTCACTGGCTTCCCGATAGTTAAAAACGACAGGTAGTGAAATAGAGTTATCACGATTGATAAATGATTGCAGAGCCAGAACGTCCTGTTCCGAAGGAGCTGTACTGTATAACTTGACGGCAAGCATATTACGGGGATTGTAGGCTTTGGTTTTAACCGCGACCATGCCGTTGACCCCCAATACTTTATCTGGCTTGACAATGTTACCCTGATGCCAAAGCTCGACCCGGACAAAACCCTTTTCAACGGACACCAGTTTTAGCTCAGCGCTTGTAGAAGCCGCCCACACAGGCATGGCAATCACATATCCCAAGACAACACGAACAAGAAATTTTGCGAAAAAAATCAGGCGCCACCCCATCGTTACTGAAATCACTCTATGACGAATCAGCCTCTCCCTCAAACTCATTATCAAAATACTGGAGAAACCGGCTATACGGAACAAACCGGCTAGTTTAAATTAAGTAGCGGCTCTTGCACTATTGTGATTGGATAAAATTGGGATCAACTACCCAGTTTAAACGGTACACAGAGAAGCCAGAACGCTTCCAATAACAGATTCAAACTACCAGCAACGACTCCAAGGTTGATTTTGTTCTAATTCTTAATCAGGCAGCTTGACAACTATTGAATCTGCCTCATCTTTAAACAACCATAGCATGAGACAACGTCTTCAGGTGCGCATCAGTCAGTCAAGCAACCCGCTGGAAAACCAGCAGGCTATCGACTATTGCTCAACAATGGTTCAAATGCTGAACTCAAAACAGCTGAATCAGTACAGCCTGCAGCACTCAAACGTCCATCCCGAAGCTTAGGGTACCTCTGCAAAGAAGACCACAATTGCTGAACAGCACCTTCCATATTATTTGACAGCATTTCGACCATATACTTGTATTCTTCACTATTCCTTTTTTCAATCAACTCAATATTGGGAACCCGATTGCGAACAATCATAAAACTGAGAGGAAACAGGCTTCTGTTAAGACAGTTGGACTGTTCATATTGTGTACTGACGTACGTCTGCGCCCAACTTCTGACGTTTGATAGACTGGATTCAATCATCTCCGCAGGTATTTTTCCTTTTAATGAACTCTCATATTGATGACGCATGTAGGCAGCACTTTCATGCATCTCAGACAAATCTGCAAAACCAAACGGCTTGATCAGTCCTTGGGATATATCAGAGGCAAATTCGAAACATTTATCCTCACCAAGATGAGGAGCCTGTTGTTTACACACGTCTGCCAGCCGGACCCGCTCACGAAAGTTATGAGTAACAGCAGCAACCACCAGTTCGGACACAACCAGATTACGGTACGCTTCACTGATAACCACCTCATCCATAAAGTTCCGATGACTATTTTTCTGAATGGCCACCCTGTTCATTTCAAACTCCATAGCGCTCTTGACATCAGCAGTCTGAGCGGGTGAAAACTGATCATACCAGGATAAAACATTGGTCAGATCTGCGGTTGATTGATAAAAATCAGAATTCGTCACCCAACGGGAGACAAATCGATTCACCAGATCTTCGGCAACATCATCACTAACCTGTCGACGTGCGATATCGTCAATCTCACATTGCTTTGTTGCTCTCGCCAACAAATCTGAAAAAATCCGGTCCGATAGCTCAACACACCCCTCAGCCATATCATTGTCTCGTGATGTAGCCCCTTCACCGACAGAGCAATGCTGTTTACTCATCCTCCAATTAGGCTTTATCCGGGCGGCCAAGGCCAGCTTGCAAATTTCCAATTCACCTGCTTTTTTGAGATTTTCGGCCAGCATCTCTACCTGTTCTGGCGACAACAACATATCCTTTAGATGATCTAACAATGCATGGTATTCATCTGGACTGGAGAAGACATCAAGGCTGCTACTCTTATGCAAATCAATAATCACAGACTCGGATAAGGTTACTGACGTTTGTGTCGTTACATCTACAGTGATAAAAAACGCATACCCAGGCTCAGTTGCAGTAAGGTAATCAAACTCAAAAGGAACTCTGATAGTGCCATCCTCAACTACGTACTGCTGCAAATGTTTCAGATAGGGCTTCATGGGGTCCAAACTGTACTGTCTGGAGACTCTGGTATTACGCTGGTTGTAAACACGGGTCTGTATATTTACTTGTCCCTGTTTACCAAGCACCTTGGACGGCTTGACAGTTTTGTCATTACTGATAAATCGAATTTCGATATTACCACCGTTAACACTGACAATTTTCATCTCTGTCGACTTGGGCGAAAAAAAAGTAAACGCATTTGCCTGACAGGGAAACCATGTTAGGACAAACATAACCAGTAAATAGAAATGGACTTTCTGCACTACCATACCTGCACCTATATAAACCAATCTCAAGACTCCCCCTTCACAGCCGGCCCAAAATCCGTCACTTGTTCTAAACAAAGTCTATTAACACCTGCTAATGCACGGTAAAAAAGGGCTTATAAAACAACCTCCTGCAGCAGCAGAAACCTGTTAAAAATAACAAACTTCTGTTAGCGAAACTAAAGGTTAGTTAACATCATGAAGAATGAAAAAAAAAGATTATTTCCACAAAAACCCAAAGGATATAACCAAACTAATTTAATAAGAGAAGCAAACACAGAAAGAGCCTCCGTGCAGGACACACCTAAAACAAAGCAGACATATCAAAATAATACTTTAGTATTCTTTAAGCAAAGGGGACAGATCATAAAATAATCAGTTTTTTTCTGAGCTACATCCCTGTAGCGGGAGCAAAGCTCTAAAAGTGCCTAAATGTCATATGGCAAATCACAGGCATTGTTTCAAGATTGGAAAAAGAACCTTCAGCTTTAATCGAAAATCGAGTCATACGGCAAAAAGCCATTTTTTGAAACAGCTTTTCAAAAATCGGATTAAAGGACAAATTAGAGCATGAAAAAATAGAAAAAGAACTTTCCTGGAAAGATAACATGAAGAACATCAACGATAATTACATTAGCATCCTTGCCTGCTATTCATCCTTTAAGGATAACGACCTATCAGGTAAAAAGATTATCCAGAAGCTTCAAGCTGGTTTTACCCTTGGCAGTCAGACGATAACCAATGACACAAGGCCTTAAACCTTTAACCAAAACCGGTTTTTTAAGGTTATAGCGCTTTACCATACCAGTATCGACTAATTTGGTGAGTTCCTTACGAATTGCCTTATCATCTTTTCCTGGAGGACACAGATCCTTCACAAGGCAATCATCCTTCTGGTCTTCTTTCTCCTTGGCCTGCAATAAAATGTATAACACAACCTGATTTATCAGTTTAATCTTTGATAATGCGGGTGGATTTACCTTCTGCAAGCTATTCCACAACTGAGACTCTGTTTTTAATTTTGCCATAATCTACCTTCCTTTAAATTGAATTTATCCTACTATCTATTTTTGATTATTATTATGTACAACCCCGATAACATCATATCTCAACATTCGGGATAGTAAATGGTGATCACAATCCTCTGAATGAAAACTTGCCGTCAATTAGTAGTAGTTTTCATAAAATGAATCACAATCTCCAAACCGACTACAACATAGAACATGAATTCTATACGTCTACAGACAAACTACACATAAAATATGTCGCTAACAGCATATTACACAAAAGCCAATAATGTAAATTGCTTTCCAGGAAAGATCCCTAAAAACCTGATTAGATTTATCTTGCTAACAATACTTTTTGCCGTTATAAAAAGGTGTTTTACCCTACATTAACCGGTTCAGCACAACTTTCCATTTCAGACCACCCCCTTCTTTTGAAAATATTTCAATTGCCAGCAAGCAAAGCAAATATGCATTATTAATTAGCAAGTAAAGGGCTAAAACGATACAGGATTCTCTCGATCCAATTTTGATAGAATAAAAATATATTTTTATATAAAAAATAGCTCTTTTAAGAAAACTAAAATAATCAGTATATGTCCCAGATCAATTTGCTATATCAATGGCTTTTAGTATAAATAAGTTACCTTGGATTATGACAGTATCCAGCATCGGTAAGGTTTTTTACTTATAGTGTTTTAGGGACAAACATGATACCCAAGCAGGAAAATTGATGTCATACCGGAGGATGAACTTCTTTGCGTTTCTTCGTAGTGGATAAAACTACTCTATTTTTAAGGTTTTTTTCCTGTACTGACCAAAATATATTAGGTAACCAAACCGGGAGAACTACACAATAGCTTTAAATAGGATGATTTAAAGGTGTGACTCAGTCATTCTGGTGATGACATGACTATCGAGTTAAGCCAATGAAGGACGTATTTGCTCACTTGTTATGGTGTGGGAGTGGCGATCAAGGCAACAAGAAACTTCACAACCGGGATTTGTTGCTGTTTAAAAAACACCCAAAGAAAATGACTATCAAAGAAATGAACAAAGAAAGGTGCAATGGGCGTTTCAAGCAAGGATCAAAAATAGTTACCCCCTCTACTTCAGAGAACCCCCTATCTTAAATACCTCAGTAACTTTCTATCACCCATAAAAAAACCGCCTTATGGCGGATTTTTAAAATGGCGGTGAGGGAGGGATTTGAACCCTCGATACGTTGCCGTATACACACTTTCCAGGCGTGCTCCTTCGACCACTCGGACACCTCACCATCAGACATTCAGAAGCCTACAAAGCCCCTGAATTTGAGCCGCGTAATCTATATGACTTGGTAAAAAAACGCAACTCGTTTTTATCTATTTCTTAATAAAAACAGCAACTTATCTCTATTCTTGCCGGTCAAGACCTGAAAATCAGCCTAATTTCAGCACCAACCTAACCTGCAGCGCGCAGTCACTTCTATTGAAATCCCCCTTACCAGAACCCGTAACACAATTGCACGAGATCAACCTTCCAGCTCATGGAAACTCTTTGCAGTCAGTCTCAAGCACTTGTACAAATGTTGAACATCAGTCATCCATTTCTGGAATTTTGGGGTATTTCCTAATATTGCTAATTTGCAATCAGGCTCTTTAATCCATCTAACGAACCTTGCTTCTCTATCAGAATCTTTCTGTATTTACTTTCTCAAACGATGACACGCATACCTTGCAGCCATTGAAATGCCTTATTCGATTTATAGACAACTTTGAAATTTTTATCCCATCATCTCAATCCGTTGATCACCACACACTCATCGGACGGCTATGATTAGGTTTAACATGTGTGGATGTTTGTTACTGAGACAATGGAAACAAGGCAAATATGATCGACAAATCCACCGAGAAGGGAATTAAGCCACTCTGTAAGTCGATAATGTAGGGCTTAAACGCAACGAACACTATGATCGTTGCTTATGGATGATAAATAAGCATGTTTAGAGGATGTCCAGAGAAGCATTCACGTGCTACTTGAAAACCAACAGCCTCAGTTGCATCAGTTTAAACAGACATCTACCGCACAGCGGCTGCTAACAAATATAGAATGGACCGATAGGATATCCCAGCGTGGCGTGTTAACCCGCATTCACAAGTCATACTGGTTGAATAACCCTCAACGCACCCTTTGATCTGTCGCTTTAAGTCAGCCAGTGCCGTCTGATTCAACTCCGGGACCACGAACCCTTTATCACCGGCAAAACCGCAGCATTCAATACCTTCAGGAACACACACCTCCGCTGCACACCGCTGAGCCAGATCAACAGCAGCGTTCAACAACCCCATGCGTCGGGTACTGCAGGTGACATGAAGCGCAACTTTCCGATCCAATGGTTGAATAGGCAGTATCGGCACTAAATATTCCAGCGCGAACTCAAAAGGCTCATACAGTCGGAACTCCGTCTGATCAAAATACTTTAACGCACAGGGCGATGTGTCCACCAAAATGGGTATTTTACCGTTATCGCTGATTTCCATCAGCTGCCGATAAGTCTGCTGTCGCTTTTGTTCGGCCACCTCAAGAAAGCCTTTCGACTCAAATGGCTGACCACAGCACAACCCCGGGTCACTCAGTACACGAACATTTATTTCAGCCTGCTCGCACAGTTTCAGTATCAGCTCGGGCAATGGCAGCAATGAATCATGCCGGGAAGGCGACAAATTACGACTGATGCAGGATGGCCAGTATACGAACTCCTGTCTCGCCGACATGATCTCTGGAGGACTGGTCAGCTTTGCAGTCTTTCTGGCTGACGGCATTTCCCGCACCCACAATGGCGTCCGACTCCCCGACATCCGGTGGACGGACGATGAAATTTTTTCCAATGATTCTTCACCAACCATCCGACTACCAACTTCGGCAATCTTCAACACTCCCCTTGTCACAGCCGCTGCAGCAGTAAAGTGATCCGCCACCATAACAGCAACAGGCTTCCAGCGTCGATTTTGCTGCTGCCTGAGTTTTCGGATAAAGTCCCCGGTGTTAATCGAAACAGGACATTTCTGCGCACACAATCCAGTTGCAGCGCAGGTATCAATACCAGCGTATTGATAGGCCCTGGACACCTCAGCTAAACGTTGTGTCTGTCCATTCGCCTTCAACTCACCGATATGCCGATACAACGTTATACGCTGCCTAGGTGTTAGCGTCAGGTTTCGGGATGGACATACCGGCTCGCAAAATCCGCACTCAATACATCGATCCACTAAAATATCGACTGCTGGCATTTTTTTCAGACTTTGAACATGAGCCGAAGGATCATCATTCAGAATAACTCCGGGATTGAGTACTCCCGCTGGATCAAAAATATGCTTTATCTGAGTCATAATGGCATATGCATCCTTGCCCCACTCCAACTCCACGAAAGGCGCCATATTTCGACCGGTTCCATGTTCAGCCTTCAGGGACCCCTGATAATCAACCGCCACCAGCTGACAGACATCTGCCATGAACCGTTCGTAGCGATTGATCTCCTTGGTGGTCTCAAAGGATTGGGTAAAGACGAAATGCAGATTTCCAGCCAAGGCATGACCAAAGATAATGGCTTCGTTGTAGTGATATTGGTCAAATAGCTGCTGAAGAGCATGCACCCCCTGCTCCAACCGTTCCAGGGGAAATGCAACATCCTCAATTATGACTGTGGTACCGGCCGGGCGTACAGCGCCGACAGCAGGAAACAGACCTTTGCGAATATCCCAGTACGTACTGATGATATCGGCATCCTGGCTAAACACTGCCTCTGCCAACAATTCAAAGCCGGATAACACTGAAGACACCTGCTCAATATTTTGCTTTAGAGTCTGTGCATCGGCACCACGAATATCGATCAACAGTGCACAGCACTCATCGTTTTCCAGGTCCAGTTGAAAACCCAAACGACTCAATCCGGGTTTATCGGCAACTGCTTTCAGGCTTCTGTTGTCCATCAACTCCATTGCGTCAACAGGTAGTGCTTTTGACGCCAGAACAGCGTTACAGGCTGCCTCAATATCAGAAAAAATGACCAGCGCACTGGCCTTATTGGCATGATCCGGCACTGTGTGATAACTGACTTCGGAGATAAACCCTAAAGTCCCTTCCGAACCCACAATGAGATGGGTCAGAATGTCGACAGGATCTTTAAAGTCAACCAGCGCATTAATGCTATAACCGGTCGTGTTCTTGAGTCGGTATTTGTGTTCGATTCTGGCCTTTAATTCAGGGTTCTGCCTGACTTGCTCCGATAATGTCGATAGCTCAGCCAATAATTTTGCATGTGATACCCGAAAGGTTTCCACACTGTTGCTATCACGAGTATCCAACAGGGTACCATCAGCTAAAATAACTCTGATTCCATGAAGGGTGTGATAAGTATTATGGGCTGTACCACAGCACATCCCACTTGAATTATTAGCGACGATTCCGCCAATTTTACAGGAATCGATAGACGCAGGGTCAGGACCAATTTTCCGGCCAAAAGGTTTGAGTTTACGATTTGCATCCGCTCCGATGACGCCCGGTTGCAAATGCACTATTTGTCCCTGCAGATCAACCTGAATGCGATTCCAGCTCTGATCCAGCATCAATAGCACACTATTGGAGACCGCCTGACCCGAGAGACTCGTTCCCGCTGCGCGGAAAGTAATGGCCACTGACAATTCAGTTGCAGCCTGCAAAACAGTAATTACCTGCTGCTCTGAAACAGCAATCAGGATAAGCTCGGGTATCAACCGATAAAAGCTGGCATCTGTTGAATAAGCATACCGATAGGTATATTCCTGGATGATGTTTTCCGGTTTAAAGTGCTGACGAACAACAGACAGAAATTGTGACCAGGCTTGAGAAGAAGAGGATTCCATGTATATTCAACCGTGCAATGTCGTCTTTGCCAGTGAATATGAACCCATCAATTATTACAAGAACTGAAATCCATTTCTCGGGCTGAAGCACGAAACACTCTTCAGGTGGTCAGACTATTTGACGATGATCCGAATATTTACCCCAGGCGGCCGGTTTTCGAATATCTTTCATACAGGCTTCAATCTGAAAATCACCAAAATCAGACTGAAAGGGCACCACGACTACTTTATGCGGCAAAACGTGGCGGTACTCGCTCTGCTGCAGGAAGATCTCTGGTCTGGACAGCTCGAATCCAAAACCTTTATCCCAAAGAATTTTTTTGGTGGCTCCCGTCACCATATTGGTAATCTCTCCAACCAGATCAGCAACGCCTTCATCGATCACCGTCAACGTCTCTTGTAACATGACTGACCCTATTTTCAATATCGCACTTTCAGAAAAATGGATGGCAATCGTACAAATAGCCTGCTCCCCCTCCATACGTATAAAACCAGTGACAGCAGCCTGATGAGCCTCCTGCTTCAGAAAGGGTTTCTGCGGTAACGCCTGAAAATCAGCCATAGTCTCCAAAACATCACATAGGGACTGAACAAATGGATTTATATATTCAACCTGCATGGGTATCTGTATCAACTCAACTCGGACATCTCTATTTTAGACTACCTTTGACCGGCGCAATTGTAAGCTTTTGCACACACGGAAGAATCTCTAGTTCAGCTTAGAAACGGTATCACAAGAACGAAATAACGAATTGATTTACCAACAAAAACAAATAAGAGACTCAACATAAAGTTGAGTCGGTGGAAGCCGGCAGCAAGAACCAGCGGATCGCCGATCACAGGAACCCAGCTAAACAGCAACACAAACATGCCATATTTTTGAACCCATTGACCAGAACGCTGATGGACCGTTGCAAATTTTAACGAATACCCTCTACGTAACAGAGCCCCTACCAAGAAGGAGGTAACGGCCCCTAACGTATTGCCTGAAGTAACGGAAATCCAGGCCGGCAGGATTTCCGCTCCTTTCATCAAAAAACCAAGTAACAGAATCTCTGAATTCCCAGGCAGTAACGTTGCTGACAGAAAACCACTTGAGAACAAAACCCAGAAATCCGCGTCAAACATCATGAACCATTAATTCATCTTCAAGCTCTTTGCGATATTGCTTTTCATACAGTTCAAAATACCGCCCCCTCTGAGCCAGTAGTTCAGCATGGTTGCCCTGTTCGAGCAACTCGCCGTTCTCTATATAGAGGATGCAATCAGCCTCACGAATCGTAGACAGTCGATGAGCAATAATGAAGCTGGTCCGGTTTTTGAGTACCGCTTTCAGCCCCTGCTGAAGAACATATTCTGTCTGGGTATCTACAGAAGAGGTTGCCTCATCCATTATCAGAATCTGTGGGTCACCAATGACTGCACGGGCAAAGGATATTAACTGCTTCTGCCCGGTAGACAGGTTGTTACCACCCTCACCGACTTCCGTATCATAACCATGCTCAAGCGCCATTATCAGATCATGAGCATTGACCAGCTTTGCGGCTTCCTCTATCTCTGTATCTGTGGCATCGAGTTTTCCATAGCGGATATTTGACCGTATCGTGCCACTGAACAAAAAGGGAGTCTGCATGACAATTCCCAGATTGGATTGCAACCAGGCCAGGCTTCTTTCCCGATAGTCAACGCCATTGATCAAAATCTGTCCTGACACTGGCTCATAAAACCGGCACATTAGATTCACAATCGTGGATTTACCGCTACCGGTTGGGCCAACCAAGGCGATGGACTTCCCTGCCAACGTATTAAAGTTAAACTGTTTCAACACCGGCTCACTGGTTTTATAGGAGAAAACGACATTTTGAAAACGGATATCTCGTATTTCGCTGTCACCCCCATCCGGCGTTTCCGCCCCCTGGCAAGCGGCCATCTTTTGCAACACGGTTTCTGAATCATAAATCTGCGGTTTGACCGCCAGCAGCCCCAACACTCTCTCCGCGCATGCCGTAGTACGCTGGAGGTCGGTCAGCATCTGAGCCAATTGCAATAGTGGATCACTGAGGGTGCGCGAATAAGAAATAAACGCCACCAGTGTTCCAACTGTTATAACACCAACAAGAACTGATTCGCCACCAAACCAAATAGCAAATCCGGTAGCAACACTGATCAATAATGTAACCAGAGGATAATACGCTGCAGACAGCAACAGATTATTAGTGGAAAGTCGCTTCATCAGTGTCGAATCTTCTTTAAACTCCTCAAGATTTTCCTGTTCCCGCACCAAAACCCGACTGGTTTGAACGCCTGCAATCCCCTCATTATAAACCGCTGTCAAACGGGAATTGGTTTTTCGAACCAGCCTTGAGCTTTTAAGAATTCGAAAGCTGAAAAAGACCGACACAACAGCCAGAACAGGCAAAACCGTTAGCAAGATAAACGCTAATCGATAGTTCAGAATGAACAATACGCCAAAGATACCAATGATGAAGGGCACACTCCAGAACAGATCCAGAGTTCCCCAGGCAATCAAACGTGCGATTCTGGCGCAATCAGAAGTCACCCTCGCAACCAGCCAGCCAACAGCATTCTGATCAAAAAAGGAAAATGAAAGCTGTTGCAGGTGCTCAAATGTTCGACGTCTGAGTTCATACATCAGCTGATTGGATAAAGTTCCCGCCAATACAATAAATGTCCGAATACAGAACACAAATATCAAAGTCAGTACCGCAAAAGCAACGGCATAGGGAAGCAGATTTGCCTGACTGCCATGCATGGAAATTTCATCCACAACATACTTTGTTACCAGGGTAAAAGAAGCCTCTGTTGCAGCAGTCACCAATGCTAACACCATGACTGCCTGAAAAAGTCTCTTCTGTTGACCATAGAAGATACCGAGCAATTCCTTCCAGACACCCTTGTCAAATCGTTGAATCTTATTTTGCTGGTACATAGTCCTGCCCTTCTTTGGTAAAGATTTTTGTATCCTGATCGAAATCATGCTTCTGACCACTCTGGATATCCCACAGCTGCCGATAAAAACCCGATTCAGACAACAAACTTTCATGAGTCCCCTGCTGCGCCAGACGCCCATTTTGCAGTACCAGGATGATATCTGCCTGCTGACAGACGCTGATACGATGAGTAATGATCAAACGAGTCTGCTGATGACGGTTAACCATTAGAGATTTCAAAATCCGTCGTTCTGTTAAGCTGTCAACGGCGCTCAACGTATCGTCCAGTATTAATATTGGCGATTCTTTGAGCAGCGTTCTAGACAGCGTTACACGCTGCCGCTGCCCACCCGACAGACTGACTCCCCGCTCGCCAATCACGGTTTCATATCCATGCTCAAAGTTTTCAATCGTATGATGAACAGAGGCGCGCATAGCTGAGTCATAAACACGACCATCGGATGCAGCACGATCACTCAAGCGGATATTTTCCTTGAGCGAACGACTGAACAAAAACGGCTCCTGCAGCAACACACCAACCTGGTGACGTAATTGCCTGCGGTCTAAACGGTTCAGCTCAATCCCGTCTATTTGAATCGACCCTTGCTGATAATCATGTATACGCAGCAGTAGTTGAACCAACATGGATTTACCTGCGCCTGTCGGTCCAACAATAGCGACCGTCTGCCCATGATGAATATCAAAGCTGATATCACGGAGAACCGGAAAATCAGGGTCAAACGCAAACGAAACCTTATCAAAGCGAATATTGCCACTCAGACGTTCTGGCATTGGAACCGGATCAACAGTATCCGCCTCCTCAGATTCATCCAGAATTTCCTGTATACGGGATATCGCAATAACCGCTTTACCAGCCTCACTTAATTCCTTACCCAATTCACGGATGGGCCATATGACCATGCTGGTGTAGGTTAAGAAGGCGAAGAAGGTCCCCAGAGTAATCATATCGATACTGACCAGCCAGGCTCCAACAATCAGTACCGTCCCGGTTTGAAGGAAACAAAGCAGATCAGAAGTAGACCAGAATCGAGACAGCAGTCGCATCAACTCTATATTCAGATTGAAGTACTTGCGGTTCTTCTCCTCGAACTTATCAATCTCAAACTGCTGTCTTGCAAATGCACGAACAACACGTATACCCGTCAGGTTTTCCTGAACGATGGTGGTCAATTCACCCTCGGCTTCATCCACTTTCAGAAACTGTTGTTTAACACGACCAAAGAAATGTACCGCAAACAAAAACACCACGGGCAGCAGCATCAGGGATAACAGAGTCATCCAGGCACTTTGCAGCAACATCAGCGGAATTACGACCAACAACAGTATGATCGCCCGACCGATATTCATAACCTGCATAGTCAAAAACTCTTTCAGCGTATCAATATCGGAAGTACAACGCTGAAGAATGTCACCACTATCCGCCCTGGCATAAAAATCATTAGGCAAGAGATGCAAATGAAAGTACAAACGATTTCGTAACTGCTCTACCGTCGATTCACATGCATTAACGGCGAGCTTGTCTTTGAGAAACATGAACAGGCCACTGATCAAAGTTACCAAGACAATTGCCAGTCCCGCTATCCATAGGTTTTCCGACAGGTAATCAGCACCACCGGCCATTTGGATCAGCCATTGAGGAAAATCTTCCCGAACCACTCGATCGGAACTAATCACTCTATCAATGACCAGCTTCCCGATGGTTGGTACCAGAAATAAAAACAGACTGGCAATTGCCAGAGACAAAGCAGCTGCAACATAGTGCCACTTTTTGCGTTTGATGATATTGAATAACAAGAAATTTTGACTCGTCATTACTTTGTTCCTTTAAGTTTGTACGAGCCTTAAAATGAAAAAAGCCCGCATAAATGCGGGCTTTTGAGAATTCGCTTCACCCGCCTGAGCTGACGGGCTTAGAACTACTGATCAGAGTTCTCCCGTCAATGTTTGACTGCACCTTTACTTGCATACTTGTAAAGAGCTTTTGAGATTCTGATATTCGGCATCATCGTGTCTCTTCCATTGCGGGTTAATAAAAATGCCTGGATGAACAGGCGGGGACTAATTTATTACGTTACCGTTTGCTTTGGCAACCCATATCTCGTTTTTTTATCTGACTTTTTTGTAAAGATTCACAAACAACAAAGTTATCCAAACTTCAAAACCAGATCTGCTAACCGCTCAATTCTATTGTCCGATAACTGTCTGTAATCCAGATATGGACAAACGATCAAAGCTTTTTTGACATCCACCGCAAACCAACTGTCCAGCCATTCTACGGATTCAAGCCCCATGTCCGCTGCATATGTCTTTCCTGCCACAATATGCACGACTCCCGATCGACCAAACTCAGGAGGGGAAAATAACAAAGCCTCGGTACTATGAGACTGTAACAAACGATCATCGCGATAGCTGCGCCAATCCTGAATACTATGGTTTTTTCGTGATCTGAGCACCGAGAGAAACTTGGCATAAACATTAAATACTTTTCGCCAATGATTGCTGGTGTTGGCGACAATATATGCAATTTCACCTGACTCTAAAGGTTTCAGTTTTGCCAGTTCAGGATATTGACCAAACCCTGGACGATTGGCGATATACATGGCAACTGAAAAACTTTCGCTGCCCAATCCAACTATCTTGCTCATATCACCCTTTACCCGTTTTGATTGGCTGGCATAATAACTTCTGTTCCGAAATCCAATCGAGGAAAATCATGAAGCTGTACCAATATGATCACTGCCCGTTTTGCGTCCGGGCCGACATGATTGCGAATTACAAAGGTGTTGGTCATGAGAATGTATACCTGTTGAACGATGATGAACAAATCTGCCACGAACTGATAAACGTTAAAATGGTCCCTATTTTACAGTTCGATGATGGCACCGCCATGGGTGAAAGCCTGGATATCGTCAAAGAGCTGGACCGAAGGGGAAAACCGGAAAAAGTACTCAGACCCGGACACAATCATCCACTCGTGACAGCTCATATTGATAAAGTCAGTCTGTCGATTAATTGCCTTCTGTTTCCGAGGTATATTTTACTGGGGCTGCCAGAGTTCGAAACTCAAAATGCCCGAGATTATTTTCAGTTTAGGAAAGAAGCCAATATTGGCCGCAGCTTCGAACAGGCACTTGCCGAGTCTGACGAACACAAGCGGAATGTTGAACAGATGCTGACGGAATTACCCACACCTGAGTTACCCAGCCATCACGGCAACACGATTGGCCTGGATGACGTTTTGATCTACCCCACACTTCGCAATCTGACCGCAGTTAAAGACATTCAGATCCCGACAGAGATCAGGCGATACATCGACGAAGTCACATTATTAACTGACAGCCACACCTACTATAGTCGGGCCGTATGACATGAATACAAAAGCAGTCATCTTTGATCTCGACGGAACCCTACTGAATACGCTTGATGATCTGGCCGATTCCATGAATCAGATACTTAGCCGGCACAAGCTCCCAACTCATCCGTCTTCGGCTTATCGTTATTTTGTTGGTAACGGGGCGCTGCAGTTGGTCACCCGGGCTATTCCCGAATCCCAGCGAAACGATTCATTCATTCAAACCTGCTTCTCGGAGTTCATTTCCGAGTATGGCCAGAACTGGAATCACAAAACTCGACCTTATGAGGGCATCGAACAGTTACTGGGACAATTACAGCAACGTCATATCGCGTTGACTGTATTGACAAACAAACCTCACGACGCTGCCCTGAAATGCATGGCCGAGTTCTTTCCAGGCTGGAACTTTTCCATCATCCTCGGCCAGCGAATGGGAGTCCCGGTAAAACCTGACCCCACAGCAGTGGAGGAAATACTCAGACATCTGAATATCAGTCACACGGAGGCTATATTCATTGGGGATAGCAATGTGGATATGGAAACAGGCACCAACGCACAACTTCAACCCATTGGCGTTTCCTGGGGCTTTCGCTCCAGACAGGAACTTGAGTCTGCCGGCGCAGCAGCCGTGATTGATCATCCCATGGAGCTATTGGATTATCTTGATAACTGAATTATCTTTTTGACAGAAAAGGCATTCACGAATTCAATATGCATCAGTGCCGGCTGGCCATGTCGGTTGTTACAGACAAACCGAATAGATTCGGTTCAACACCAGTCGCCGTAAAGAACAACAAACCATAATGGAATCCTAATGCTGTCCATTTTTACTTCCGCCAAGAGCTTTAACAACCGCTGGCTCGGTCACAGACAACTTAATCAGGCGGGTCTACATACTCAACGGGTCATTTGGGCGCATAAGTGTCGAGATCTACGCAGACTGATACGCACACATGACGGCACCAGACTTCAAAAAGAAATCAAGAGTCTTGAAGCTAATGGATATGTGAGCATTGAGAATTTTCTCTCTGCTACTGATCACAATGCGGTTGTTGAAGAGATCAACCGAGCTACGGATCGGATTGGCAAGCTCGCACCTGTTCAAACGAATCAGACATCTGGTTTCGGTGATAAGCAGTTTTTTGAAGGCGGGTTTGACCGATATGATGGCGGCACACTTAACCGCTTCATAGATATTCCTTCACAGCAAATGCCGCAGCTGGAGCGTTTTGCTCGCAACCCCGATCTTTCAGCGCTGAGTCGCCAAATTACCGGTCGCTCACACCAAAAACGAAAGACCAACATATATCTGATGATTCACGGCGCCGAAGAACAATGCCACGACCTGCAAAAGGACTTTCATCGGGATACATTCTTTTCTGCCATGAAGTTCTGGTATTTTCCTCAGGAAGTCACTCTGGCAGACGGTCCGTTTATCTATGTGCCCGGGAGTCATCACCTGACTCCCCTTCGATTGCAGTGGGAACACGATACCGCCATGGCTGCCATCGAAACACAAACTCAACCCAATGTTGGCGGATCGTTTCGTATTGCCGAATCACAGTTGCCACAACTGGATCTCCCTGAACCTGTTGCAATTACCTGCCCGGCCAATACACTGGTAATCGCCAACGTTTTCGGCTTTCACCGAAGAGGTGATGCCGAGGGAGGTCGTCAACGCCTATCCATATATGGCTGGCAACGTCCGTCGCCGTTTGCCCCCATTTAAACAACAGTGCCTGCGTTGCAGGCACCAATCCATCAGACAAAACAGGAAAACTACAAATCAAGCAATAAACGAGCACTTCTGGCGCGTGAGCAACAGGGTGTAAATTGATTGTTGAGGGCATGTTCTTCGTCCGACATAAAGACATCCCGATGCTCCGGCTCTCCTTCCAACACCCGGGTCAGACAAGTACCACAAACACCCTCTTCACAAGCCATAGGAATATCAACACCGGCCTCCTCCAAAACACTGAGTACCGACTGATCTGCCGGAATCACGAATACCTGACCAGTACTGTTGATTTCCACCTCAAAAGCACCATCCTGACTGTGATCTACGGGCGCTGCCGAAAAATACTCCCGATGAATCTGAGCCGCCGACCACCCCAAGGTCTCAGCCGCTGTCAGGACATAATCCATAAACCCGGTTGGACCGCACACGTAAATATGTGTACCGGGTTCAGGTGTGGCCAACACCTGGTCGATATTCAGGCGCTGCGCTTCATCACCATCATCGAAGTGGCACTGTACGTTTGAGGCAAAGGCAGAGTTGGCAATATGCTCCATAAAAGCCATTCTTTGTTTCGAACGTGCACAGTAATGCATTTCAAATTCAGCGTTCGTACGGACCAATTGTTCCGCCATAGCCAGTATAGGTGTGACGCCAATACCACCGGCAAATAAAATGCTGCGTCGCGCCCCCTGCTCCAGAGCGAACAGATTTCTGGGTTCACTGATCTGAACAATGTCACCTTCTTTAATATGATCGTGTACCGCCAAAGACCCTCCTCGTGAAGATGGATCTTTTAATACACCAATCATGTATCGGTCAGTCTCAGTGGAAGAATTGAACAGTGAATATTGCCGAATCATATTATCCGGCAAATGCAGATCAATATGCGCTCCGGCAGTAAATGATGGTAGCGAACTGCCATCAGGCTTCATAAGTTCGAGACTGACAATATCATCTGTCTCATACGTTTTTCGTGTGACTTTGACATCCAGCATTTGCTCAACTTACCCCACACTGCCCAACTGTAATTCACGCTCCTGCTTCAGCATTTTATCCAACATCCTTCTGGCCTGAACCCCACCAGCATCAATATCCAGCTTTAACAGTTTTCGTTCTGGATAAGCGCTCAGATTACGCTGTTGTTGCTCAAGCATTTCCAGGTCCTCAGAAAAAATCTTACCTTGGCCCTGGCGTATTTTATCGGTTAAATCTGCATCATCCGGTTTAAAGTTCCGTGCCATACCCCAGAAATACCACATACTGGTTTCAGTCTCTGGTGTAATGAAATCCACCACCACGCTACCCGCTTTATACTTTTCATCAGCATGATAACCACCATGACCGGCATGGGCGACACCCACTTCGATCATAATATGGCTCGGAGGCGTAAAACGACAAATCTGCCAACGATCCACTGGAACATCGGCAGCCAGGTCATTGGCTTTCAGTGCCATCTGCCAGAAAGGCGGGGCAATAATGTTCTCCATGTAACGACTGGTAATCACTTCGCCGTTCTCAACCTTGGTCTTAACTGGAGTTTCATCGATTTCTTTTTGCCCAATACTGGTTGAGTGCACATAAGTTTCATGCGTCAGATCCATTAGATTATCGATCATCAAACGATAGTCGCAATGAATGTGATACAGGCCACCTCCATAGGCCCAGTCAGGACTATTGGCCCATTCAAAATGTGGAATGTCAGCAGGATCTGCAAGACTGGCCTCGCCGGTCCATACCCATATAAAACCGTGACGTTCGACCACCGGAAAAGCACGAACGCACGGGAAACCCTGCACCCGCTGCTTTGGCATGGATTCCGTCTTTCCGTCACTCCCCATCACCAAACCATGGTACCCGCACACCAATCTTCCGTTGTCCACATATCCCAATGACAAGGGTGCCCCACGATGGGGACAAAAATCTTCCAGAGCAACTACTACACCGCTGGCATCACGGTAAAAAACTATGTTCTCGCCACAGATCTGACGACCGAGCGGCTTTTCAACGATATCTTCCGGGGTACAGGCAACATACCAGGTATTTTTTGGAAACATTATTTGGACTCCTCACAATATTGTTTTTATTTTGGATCCAATATAATGATCCAGGCATCTTATATCAACCTTTTTGATATTATTCATATCGATTTTTTCGTAAAGAAATTTTGTTATTAAAAGCGCAATATTAATAGCATATCGATCCATTTTATTCGTTCATTAGCTTTCTTTTATCAACACTTTCTTTTCTTAAATTGGATCCAATTCTGACATAGGTTATGCTATGAGGATCATTCACAACTTTCATTTTTCATATGGCTAAAGAAGGTCAGAGAGTCCTAAGCACATTGCGACAAATGATATTGTCAGGTGAACTGCCGGCTGGCGAAAAACTGGCGGAGATTCCAACGGCTGAACGCCTTGGCGTCTCAAGGATGCCGATTCGTATTGCGTTTCGAACACTGGAACAAGAAGGGCTGCTCACCAAACAACATCGACGTGGCTATCAAGTACGCCGGGTCACAGAAGAAGAGATAACGGGCTCAATAGAAGTGCGCGGGGTGCTCGAAGGTCTGGCAGCATTACAGGCTGCAGAAAAAGGACTTAAAGATCATCATCGCCATACTTTGTTATCATGCCTTCGGGAAGGTGACCAACTGTTTGCAAAAGGCTACGTGACAGAAGAAGATCTTGAGCAGTACCACGACATGAATAAACGTTTCCATGCCATCATCATTGAAGCAGCCGCCAACCCGGCAATAAACGCAGCATTATCCAGAGATGAGCATCTTCCCTTTGCCTCGGTCAGCGCACTTGCCATAGACCGCAATCATCTTGAACGTGAGTATCGACGCTTTAATTTCGCACATATGCAGCACCATGCGGTGTTTGATGCGATTGATCATCACCAGGGAGCACGAGCCGAAGCAATCATGCGCGAACATGCCAATGCCACGCTCGGATACGCCAAGCTATTTGACGTAAATACGGACAATAACGCATTCCGGGTAATCGGTGTAGATACTGCTGACGGAAAATATTCCGGGTAATTTTTCCGGCAAAATGCCGTTGCGATTAAGATTAAGGCATACCCGGAAATATCATCGCTTGATATATAAAGAGTCGCGCAATGTTGAAATCGAGAACATAAAAACACAAATAACAGCGCTACGCTCCCAAACGTCGATACACATCCGCTCGTTACTGAACAAAGCCAGTTAATTATCACCAAAACTATTGCGTAATCACAGCACGGATGATTTGCAGAAGCCGAAGGGTGACAGGAGGAATACTAAAGAACCGGTTTACCCAGCTGACTGGCACCTGAGCAAACCGACTGATAGGAATGACTTTTTAATTACCGGCGCTTGTATGTTTGTAAACCCGGCTTAATGCTTTTCTCATCCAGGAACTGCTTCAGACCTTCCTGACGCCCATGCTCCGGATCACGATGAATCGCCTGATCCACCTTGGCATACAAATAGTCTTCATTTTGATCCCAGGTCAATTCCCGGCACCGTTTGAACCCATGCTTGGCAAAACGCAAAACAACAGGATTCTTCTCCAATAACTTATTGGCCACCTTGGTCACAGTCTCTTTGAGTTCTGCCAGTGGCACACTTTCATTCACCAGCCCCATTTCTGCAGCTTCCTGACCCGTGAATGTATCACCCGTCATAATGTAGTACAGCGATTTTCTGTGCCCCATGGTGTCAGCAACGGCCTTGCTAACCAGATTCCCTGGAGGAATACCCCAGTTGATCTCCGAAAGACCGAAGGTTGCTTCATCCGCAGCATATGCGAGATCACATGCCACCAGTGGAGAAAAGGCACCACCGAAACACCATCCATTTACCATCGCAATCGTGGGTTTGCTATACATTCTCAGCAACTTCCACTGCCATTGCGAACAGTCCCGGCGCATGCGCTCCTGCCAGATCTCAGATTTACCATCAGTCTCGCGAAAATATTCCTTGAGATCCATACCCGCAGACCACGACTCTCCAGCCCCGGTCAAAACCAATACCTGAACCTCATCATCCAGCTCCAGTGTCTCCAGGATCTCAATCATTTCACGATTCAGGGTAGGACTCATTGCATTGCGCTTTTCAGGACGATTAAAGGTTACCCAGGCAATACCGCCCTGCACTTCCACTTTAACCGCCTTCCAGCGAGTATCATATTCGCTCATAATAGTTACCTTCACTTTATTATTTTCAGTCAACATATCAAGCAACTTGATATAATGACGAAACTTTAGCTTTTACTTTTTATAAACGCAAGCAAAAAATAAGGGTAAACATGGCACCTTTAGATGATCTCGCCAGTACAGATACGAATACAAAAGACCAAAACAGCAGACCATCAGGTATTTCTTACCTGATTGGTCGCCTGGACCGCTCGTTGATTCGCCACATTCGCACGGCCGTCAGCCCTTTTGGTCTCACCACAACCCAGTACACTGCTCTCTCTGTGTTTGCTGCCCGCGGCCAGCTGTCCAATGCCCAATTTGCAGAACGGACGATGGTTTCCCCACAGGCAGCCAATGAACTCATGAAAGTTATGGAAAAGAACGGCTGGATTGAACGACAGCCGGACCCCAGTCACGGGCGCATCATTCAGATCAGTCTCACTGACGAGGGCAAACGCTTAATGGCCCAATGCGATGCAGCCATTGCAGAGCTGGAACATAAAATGCTGGCCGATTTTTCTGAACAGGAACAGCAAATCCTTTATAAGCAGCTGAAAGCTCTGGCCAGAACATTGGCTGACATCTAAATACCAACCGCATCAGACAGCAGGGAAGCTGTATTGCTATCGGCAATTGACACACAGGGTGACGAAATCACTAACCGAAGCAACCACTATTGTTGTTCGGAGATTCCCGCTGTATCACTCATGTCCCTTGCTAACGGGATTAATCGAGTCTCGACCTCCCTCGCGTTATTGTATATTTTGACGCAATTCCGACCGCTTTTCTTAGCCTGATACAAAGCCTGATCTGCACCTTCAATCAATTCATAAATCGTCATATCATAGTTAGGAATTACAGTGCTGACACCACAACTAATAGTGACGGATAAACGATTCTGATCATAAAAAAAAGGTGTTTTCTCAATATTCAATCTTACCTCCTCCGCCACGGAATAGGCGTAACTCAAAGGCGTATTTGGCAGAATAACAACAAACTCTTCACCGCCGTAGCGTATGAGAACATCGGTTCTCCGTTTGGCAGACTGGCGTAAAATTCCAGCGACATGAACCAGACAACTATCCCCGACACTGTGCCCCCAAGCATCATTAATCTGCTTAAAATGATCAACATCTACCATGATCAAAGAAAACGGTTGTTGCTCCGTCAGACAGAGTGACCAACACTGATCGATATGCGACTCAAGATAATTACGGTTAAACACACCGGTAAGAACATCCGTTTTACTCGCTGCTTCCAACATTTTTTTTCTTTGTCGAGCCTGATACTCGCTGACAAAAGCAAGCATGATAACTTCTGCGAGAACAGCGATCAGCCCAATATGCTCAATCAACAAAGTGCTACTGTTATTAAAACGGGTGATCGAAATAGCTACCAGAGCAGGTAAGCTGAAAGACAGGTTTGCAAGCAGGTACAGCTGGGCAATCCGGCTACCGCGCAGCGCAACTATCAGGCCGGAGACAAAACCGTAAACAGAAAATACAGCGATATTGTAACGGTCAAACTCCAGGGACCAGTGTGGAAACAGAATGGCCATAACCGCAGAAACAGCAAACAACCCAATACAACTTAATCCCAGAAAATACAGAATAGGATAGGAACGCTTTCGAATATTCAACAGCGTCATCACAAACGCAATATAACAGCCACTGGCCAGAATCATTGGATAACTGATCAGATAAAACCAATTCAAATGAAACAGATCACTGACGACCAATAGAGCGGTACTATTGTATGCCATGCAACAAAAGACAAATAATGCGTAATAGAGATTTTCCAACCGTCTTTGAGAGAAATATCGCACCAGATACAAGAAGGACAAAGCGAACATAACCCCCAGCCCAACCAGCACCAGAGTATTGCCCCACTTCACTGCACAGGAATAGCCGTCCAACGGCATGATAAAGGGTTCTGGTTGAGCAAGGAAAAACGGGCTTTCCGTACGTGTCAAAATGACATATTCCGAAGGAAAAAACCTGACCATTCGTCCATGTCTGAGCATAAACGGGTTAATCTGCAGATTTTGTATGCCACCGGACAACCTGCCAATCTGGATCCCACGACCGTCGTATATGTAATGATCAAACTGCCCAATCACGCTGGTATTGCGAAAATCCACGACATATTGTTCAGTCTCCGGTATCCGAAAAGACTGTATATACCAGTTAACCCCTCCAGTTAATGATATCTGTTGCCGGGGCCGTGGGACAATTTCGTCACTCTTCAACACCAGTGGTGGCTGCCACTCCTCGTCGGTGATAATCCAGAATCTCTGATGATATTGAACATCTTGAGCCAAACAAACGGTACTTTGAATAGCCAGGAAACACCACAAATATAAAAAACCATATTTCCGCGTCAACGTTTGCTCATATGTCCATTTCATATCTATACCATCGATGCAAGGCCAGTTTCCTGCGAATCATTGTTATCAGCCAGAACTGAAAAAACAAAAACCGCTACCTTTTTACTTTGTAGAAGCTGGACGACAAGAGGGCTTTTCCTGACTAAATAACTGAGCACTCAAAAATCTGCCTAACAAAACTGCGTGATACCACATGCCACGAAAAATGCCCCTCACATGTATAAGTATCAAAAAAACACAGAGAATATAGATTGCACATTTCGGGCCGGACTTAACATCCAAGTGCAATAAAAGCGGCGGGCAATTCATTATTGTATAGAGATTCATTTAACAACCTCTCATTATTAATGGCACCATGACATTTCGGTATCAGGCAAAAAATTCACCTTGCGGAGTCATATGTTCAGACCGCTCCATATAATTATCAACTTGCCTGAAACACACAAAAACACCAAAGAATTACATAGCATTTTAGTATAATCCGCCCAACCGGCCATGGACACAACAGGCAATTAACAACACACTCAAATATTATCAATACCAACATTTATCAAGATAGAATCCCTTCTATGGAATGAGACGATTGCATTCACAAGAGCTTCTCAAATAGAGTGCATTTTTGACCGTTTCTACCAAATCGGAACCATGCTTTTTTAGACAGTTAGCCATAATTTGGCTTATGCGACTTTAATTGCCATACCCGATACGTTTGAGGCAACTCGGCGGACCGATGCCTTCCACCAGCAGGTGTCGATTGTTGTTGCTGAGACAGCAAAGACCAGATCAGCATGATCGACAAATCCGCAGAGTACATATTTGGACCAACGTGCAGGGCAGCGATTAAATTATAGGTTCTACCCGGTCTCCTAAGGCGCAGGTCATAGATTATAAATAAATTTTTTCCAGATGATTTTTTAGACACAGTATGCAATACCAATAAAACCTGCCGCTTTGGAATAAAAAGCAGAAGGGACAACATCATACAAAAAGGTTTTATCTGGCTGGGGTTCTTTTAGGAGACTATTAACCCGATATTAAGACAAGCAGTCATAGAACCGCCTGAATACCGCTACTTAAAATCTGCTGAGCTGTATGAAATTCTAGCGGCCAATCCGCCCAATCCACCAGCGATGGGTTGATGGGTTAATGCTTTTTCGAGTCATTTGGATGTGCTGGTGATGTTCCATCCAAATGTTGTTGCTCAATATTCAGGACATGGCCGCGGGTTCGGTCAATCATAACACTGCAACTCTCTGTCAGATCATTCAAACCTGTAGCAATGATCTCCATGGCTCTTCGCATGCTTTCTTCCTGCTTGACCGCCTCTATCGCCGCATTGATCCCTAACAGTTTTGCGTAGTGATTAAATTTCTCCAGTTCAGTAATAAACTGTTCCAGTTCTTGTTTAATTAACTGAAGCTCTTCGTTTGACACGACAACATCTTCCTCAACAGTTCAAGATCGCAACACCCGACTGTATACTCACCCGTTCTTGTCGCAACCTGCAGATCGGCTCCCAGAATGAAGTCTAGACGAATATTGGAACTTGATGCCACCAGAGGCCTGGCCATTTTATTGATGATTATTTTTCACTTCAGCTATGACCTTAGTTATTTCAAGTTCGCCGACTTTAAAGTTAACCAGGGATACTGGGATTGGTTTCGCTATGTCATCGTTACACTGTTTTTCAGTGTCAGTGGCATATCGATGGTACTGGCCACACGTAATGGTATTCGTTGGAAGCAATATCTTTTCCGGGTATCCCAGGTTGCCGCAGGTGCCATAGCTGTGACACTGGTTACCTGGTTTGTGTTCCCAAAAAGTTGGGTCTATTTCGGAGTACTGCATTTTATCGCTGCCTCCATGCTGGCAGGTCTGTTGTTTATTCGCGTTCCAGTTATTGCCCTGATAACCGGAATCAGCATATTCCTTCTTTTCAACTTGACCAGCTGGTTTAACCTGCACTGGCTCTATATTGAACTCAAACCCATTTTGCATCTGCCCAGAGGCACGCAGGATCTGACGCGATTTATTCCGTGGTTTGGCATGATATTGATCGGCATCTGGTTAGGTCACCAAAACTGGCGACCCAAGCTGCCAGACAGTCGATGGCTAAATGCGCTGGCCTGGATGGGGCGCCACTCACTGGCCATTTATCTGATCCACCAGATCGTTCTGTTTGAACTGGTCAATGCCGCCTACCATCTCAGACAGATGCTGGCAGGGAGCTAACCATTACTGCACTGAACATGGTATCGGAGTCCACATCAGGCGCTCCATGAAGTGCCTGCTGCTGCAACTGCATATGGGGATGCCGGCGTAAGAAATTTTCCACCTGCTGCTCATTTTCCTGACAAAACCAGCTGCAGGTCGCATAGATCAGCTGGCCGCCCGGCTTCAGGTAAGATACGCATCGGTCCAGAATCAACCCCTGTAAATCCAGCAATTCATCCAGCTCATTCTGACCAATACGCCATTTAAAATCAGGAGCCCTACGCCACGTGCCAGACCCTGAGCAGGGAGCATCGATAAGAATCCGGTCAAACTCTCCCATCAGCCAGGATGGCAATCGCTCATCCGGCCAATGTGCATCCCAGTGCTCCGTTTGTATATTGCGTATCCCCATTCGTCTCGCCCGCCGGGAAACTGATTCCAACTTATATGCCCGCACATCGGAAGCAACTACCATCCCCTGATTATTCATCCGGCCGGCCACGGCAAGGGCTTTTCCTCCGCCTCCGGTACAGGCGTCCCAAACTCTCATACCAGGTTGCACGTCTACCGCAGCGGCAATCTGCTGACTGGCGAAATCCTGAATATCAATATGCCCTTGCTGGTAGGTGATCGTCTCGGTTACCCGTCCGTCAGTGGTCAGCTTCAGTCCTCCGTTCTCAGCCTCAGTCGCGATTCCTTCATCGGCCAACAAACTCTGCAAAGACATCAGATCTTCAGAAACGTTTACTCTTAGCCAGACAGGCGCAGAGGTATTGTTAAGCTCAACAAAAGTCTTAAAACGCTGACGATTCCACTGACTCGTCTGACAGCGTTGATGCAGCATCACCTCAAGTTCAGGAGAGAAGCCATTAAACAGCAGCCAGAGAGTTTCATCAGTTTCGCATTGATGAAGCAACTTGAGGAAATGTTCCCGCCTGGCCGGTCCGTCATTAAGCTCACGTGGCGGTGGAATATCATGATTCAGTCGTAATCCGATCCAATACCAGAATTCGGCAATCGGCACTGACTTAAGCTCATCGAGTCTCCACTGTTGGCTCCAGTGGCTCAAATCCTGTTCGCCGAACAGATAACTACGCTGGAGATAGGCTGCCAGCTGCAAATAACGCATCGCGGCAAACATGGCATCGCTATAGGCCTTACGATCTTTCTTACCAAAACGGGACTGGCCCTGATAATAGCTCTTCAACCAACGATCCAACTGATACCAGTTACCCTCTTGCAGATAGGCATCCCAGATTTTGAAAATAAACGGATAACGGAACGGCGCCCAGCTCATTGATACATTTCCACCCTTAACTAAATACCACTGTTGGCCCGATGGCTGACTCCATCGGCAATGGAAGAATGTTTTTTTGCCGAATATCCATTCCCCAAGGAATATGGATATGCACTTAAGATCAGACACCCGGGCATAGTCTCTTGGCTACCAGAACATCTGACCGTTCAGTTTAACGCGTTGCCGGCATCTTACTTACTAAAATTTCCTCTCAGACACGATCAGTGTAAAATCCCGCGCCTCTTGTCAGCACTGTTCCGGTTAACATCAATGATTCCACGCTTACATGAAATATCGAACACGCAAAAGCTTTATCTGAACTTTCTCAGGCGTCTGGAAAAAGACGGTTTTAAAGGCGACATCAGTCCAGAATATGCCGAAAGGGTGGTATCAGCGACCGACAACTCAATTTATCAGGTACTGCCACAAGGTATCGTCTATCCAAAAAATATCGATGACCTGGTGTTATTAGCCAGAGTCAGCCATGAAGAACCGTTCCAACAGATTGTATTAAGCGCCCGCGGTGGCGGCACGGGTACCAATGGTCAGTCTCTTACAGATGGCCTGGTCGTCGATATTTCGAAACATATGAATGCCATCCTGGAAATCAACGCCGAGGAACGCTGGGTACGGGTCCAGGCCGGGGTTGTCAAAGACCAGCTAAATGCAGCATTGAAACCATACGGGCTGTTTTTTGCCCCTGAGCTGTCAACCTCAAACCGTGCCACCATAGGCGGAATGATCAATACTGACGCCTCCGGGCAGGGCTCCGTCATGTACGGTAAAACCAGAGATCATGTATTGGCGCTGAAAACCGTCTTGCTCGATGGAACGGTCATAAACACTGCACCCGTTGAACCCGACAAACTGTCACAGCTGACCAGCGGTGAAGACCGTATCGCATCCATTTATCAAACCGTGGCAGATATTTATGATCAGCATCAGGCAGACATCAAAGCCCTGTTCCCACCGCTGAACCGTTGCCTGACCGGATATGATCTTGCCCATATCCGGGATGAACAACAGCGGATTAATCTGAACAATATTCTCTGTGGCTCCGAAGGTACACTTGGCTTTATTACCGAAGCAACACTCAATGTACTGCAGATACCGAAGACCTCGGCACTGGTTTGTGTGCAATATGGTGATTTTGAAACCAGTCTGCGGGATGCGCAGGCGCTGATGGCATGCCACCCAACATCCATCGAAACGGTGGATTCAAAGGTGCTTGGCCTGGCCAAGGATGACCTGATTTGGAACTCGGTTGCACAGTTCTTTCCGGAACCGACCGGACAAACTGTCGCGGGTATCAATTTGGTGGAATACACCGCCGACACCGATGAAGAACTCAAACAGAAAGTTGCCGTCATTCAGGCGGAACTCGATGCGGTCTGTGGCAAAGCCGGAAAAGCCATACAATATGCTATAGCCTGGGGCCATGAACAGGTGAATCAGGTATGGAATATGCGCAAGAAATCTGTTGGCTTCCTGGGTAATGCTCAGGGCGAAGCCCGGCCGATTCCATTCGTTGAGGATACAGCAGTGCCCCCGGAAAATCTGGCCGACTACATCATGGAGTTTCGAGCCATTCTGGACGAATATAACCTGCAATATGGCATGTTTGGTCACGTCGATGCTGGTGTCCTTCATGTCCGTCCAGCATTAGACATGAAAGATCCTGAGCAGGAAAAAATGGTTCGGGTGATCACCGACAGATTGGTCTCATTGATACGGAAATATAATGGCTTGTTATGGGGTGAACACGGCAAAGGCGTCCGCTCTGAATATGCCCCGGATTTCTTTGGCAACCTGTACCCTCAATTACAAAAGATCAAACAGGCATTTGACCCCCACAACCAACTTAATCCCGGAAAAATTGCCACCCCGCTGGAGTCACCGGTACAACTGCTTAAAATTGATAAAGTTACCACCCGTGGACAACTGGATAGAACAATAGAACAGGATAGCTGGCAACAATACAGCGAATCCATGTACTGTAACGGCAACGGTGCCTGTTTCAATTATGATGCAGCCGATGCCATGTGTCCGAGCTGGAAAGCCACTAGAATACGGAAATATTCCCCCAAAGGTAGATCATCTCTGATCCGTGAATGGCTACGATTATTATCCGACAAACAAGTAGACACGGTTCAGGAATCAGGCATAGCGAACTACATCAGCTGGCCGGTTTCAATCATTCCCAGACTCTTTAATACGCTCAAAAAGCGTAATGGTGAATATGACTTCAACCATGAAGTATACGATGCTATGTCTACCTGTCTGGCTTGCAAAAGCTGCACTGGCAGCTGTCCGATTAAAGTGGATATTCCGGAATCACGGGCCAAGTTTCTGCATCTTTACCATGCTCGTTATCTGCGCCCGCTCAAAGATTACCTCATTGGCTCACTGGAATTTCTGATGCCAACCCTGGCGTTATGGAAGGACCTCTATAACAAACCCATCCGCTGGAAACCGGTAAACTGGTTCCTGCGCAATATTGCCGGCATGGTCGACAGTCCATTAATTTCCGACATTTCATTAAAGCAGGAAATGAAAAAGCACCAATTGCCATGGGCCACTGCCCTGAACATCAGCCGATTAAGCAAAGAGCAGAAAAACAAAGCGGTTATTTATGTCCAGGATGCATTTACCAGTTATTTTGATACCCAGGTCGTGGTGGATACATTACTGGCCCTGCGTGCACTTGGATTCCATCCAATGGTCATGCCTTACATGGCGAATGGTAAACCGTTGCATGTTCATGGTTTCCTGAGTCGTTTTCAGAAAACAGCCTTTAGAACTGCTAACAAACTGAAAAAGATGCAAAACACCGGTATTCCACTGATCGGGCTTGATCCATCTACAACCCTGACCTACCGCGCTGAGTATAAAAAATATCTGGAAGGCAACCCGGTGAATGTCATGCTTATTCAGGAATTCCTGAGCGAACGGCAGGATGTATTTGCCGACAAGACTCTGCATTCTGATGATGCGTTTCATATTTTGGGACACTGTACCGAAAAGACCAATGCCGCCTCTTCCATCCAACAATGGCAACAGGTCTTCAAAGTCATTGGCCTGACCCTGAATGAAATAAAAGTAGGCTGCTGCGGTATGGCAGGCACGTTCGGCCATGAAACCAGAAATCAGGACATTAGCCGTAAAATATATGAACTGTCGTGGCAGGGGCCGGTCAAGAACCCTAAAAACCAGGGCAAACTACTCACCACCGGATATTCATGCCGTAGCCAAGTGAAGCGCTACGAACACCAGACTCTGCTACACCCCATGCAACAAATTCTGAAAAGCCTGAGTGAAAAAAATGACTGAATGGAGCCCATCAAGCTGGAGGGCCAAACCAGCGAAACAATTACCCACCTACCCTGATGCTGAACAACTACAGCAAGCAGAGCAGACACTGGCCAAACAACCTCCTCTGGTATTCGCAGGAGAAGCCCGGCAACTGAAAAAAGAGTTGGCGAAAGTCTGTGAGGGCAAAGCCTTTTTACTACAGGGTGGAGACTGCGCTGAAAGTTTTCAGGATTTCAGCAGTTCAAATATCCGTGACATGTTCAAAATCCTGCTGCAAATGGCCGTCGTGCTGACCTATGGCGGTCAAAGTCCGGTCATCAAAATCGGTCGTCTGGCCGGCCAATTTGCCAAACCCCGCTCCAGTGATACTGAAACCATTAATGACATAACCCTGCGCAGCTATCGGGGGGATATTATCAATGGCTTCGGGTTTACCGAGTCGGACCGCATTCCCGATCCGGCCCGCATGGTGCAGGCTTATCATCAGTCCTGTGCCACTTTGAATCTGATCCGGGCTTTTGCGGCGGGTGGACTGGCCGACCTCAATGAAGTTCACCGGTGGAATCTGGACTTTGTCAGTAAGAGTCCGTTGGCAGATCGTTATGAGAATCTCGCCCGCCGTATTGATGAAACTCTGGAGTTCATGAGCGCCTGCGGCATTAGTGCTGAAAACACACCGCAAATCCGCGAAACCAGCTTTTACACTTCCCACGAAGCATTATTGTTACCTTATGAACAGGCACTGACGCGGGTAGACAGCCTGACCGGTGACAGCTATGACTGCTCTGCTCACATGCTTTGGATCGGTGACCGAACCCGTCAACTGGATGGTGCGCATGTGGAATTCTGCCGGGGCATTCATAATCCTCTCGGCCTGAAAGCCGGCCCTTCAACCGATCCCGATGAATTGCTTCGTCTAATCGAAACACTAAACCCTCATAATGAAGCTGGCCGCCTGAATCTGATTGTGCGGATGGGTGCCAACAAAGTTGCCGACTATTTCCCGGCGCTGCTGCGCAAGGTCAAAGAATCCGGCTACAAAGTGGTGTGGAGCTGCGATCCCATGCATGGCAACACAACCCAAACTTCAAACGGTTATAAAACCAGAGCTGTGGACAACATATTGAAAGAAGTTAAATCCTTTTTTGATATCCATGATGCCGAAGGCACCATTGCAGGTGGCGTGCACTTTGAACTGACCGGCAAAAATGTCACGGAATGTATTGGTGGGCAATTTCAACTCACCGAGCAAGACCTCGCCACCAGTTATGAAACGCAATGTGACCCCAGACTGAATGCCGATCAGGCGCTTGAGCTGGCGTTCCTGATTGCCGACGCCATTCGACCCGGACATCGAGCGGTAAAAGTTTAAAGCCAAAACTCCACTGACGGTGCCGAATATCTGGTACCGTCTATGGCAGAGCTACTGACCCGAAAATGAATAAAACAACACATATCCGTTTAAACCAATCACCACTGCACAAATCAACACACTAATAACGGTTACCCATACTGGGTTAACCAGGCTTCCCATTAAACGACGACTGGCGGTAAACCGTAATAACGGAACCAGGGCAAAGGGTATTCCGAAACTCAACACAACCTGACTACCAACCAATGCTTTCTGTTCTGACACTCCCATCATAATAACCATTAATGCCGGTGCCATCGTCAACAAACGACGCAGACTCACAGGTATGGTGAAACGAACAAACCCTTGCATCAATACCTGTCCGGACATGGTGCCAACAATCGATGAGGATAAGCCCGCTAATAACAGTCCCAATCCAAACACTATGCTCATATAGTCTTTCCCTGACAGTGAGGACAGCAACTGAAACCCCTCACTGATGGTGACCACCTCTTCATGTCCATTGGAATGGAAAATTGCCGCCGCAACCGCTAACAAAGCCATGTTCACAATGCCAGCCAAGGCCATGCCTACAATCACATCCCAACGATAAAATCTCATCTGTTTACAACGATCAGAACTGTCGACCGAATGAACCCGGTTCTGCAATAAAGCGGAGTGCAGATAGATGACATGCGGCATAATCGTGGCACCTAATATTCCTGCAGCCAGATATACGGAATAACCATCAGGAAATGAAGGTATCAACGCACCTTTGGCTAACGAAAAACCATCTGGCCGGCTGCTTATCAATTCGAACATAAACCCTCCAGCAATAGCCATTACCATAGCACCGATAATCATTTCCATCAGACGAAAGCCAAATCGTTGCAAATAAAGCGCTGCATAAGTTACCAGACCGGTCAAAAAAGCACCGCTCATCATAGACATACCAAACAACAACTTAAACGCCAGCGCCGCTCCGAGAAACTCAGCCAGATCAGTAGCAATTGCAACCACTTCGGCTTGCAGCCAGTAAAACCATACGACAGGTTTGGGAAAATGTTCACGAATCAACTCGGCCAGATTGACTCCTGTTGCCAGGCCCAATCTGGCAGACAATGACTGAATCACCATCGCCATCAGATTGGCAACCAGAACGACCCACAACAAGGTGTAACCATAACGGGAACCAGCCTCAATATTTGTGGCGAAATTACCAGAATCCACATAGGCAACCGCTGCGATCAACGCCGGCCCAAACATAGACAACCAGCTCAGATGCCTTCCACGTCCGGAGAAAAACCGACTGAACGGAATGCCGATAGATTGATTTGAAATAACCTGCAGCGTTGTCATAAAAACTCCATAAATACCGATTCTGGCAATACAGTGATCTTTTTAATCGGAATTTCTGGAATAGAACATTGTGTTTTTTTGATGATATTGATAAAGATTTTGAATGATTTAGATCAGTTATGGTGATATCGAATACCACAATTTTTGCGGTGTAGACAAAGGTTGCAAGCAGATATCAAAAACATTGTCACTGAGTCTGCTTATCAGCCATTTATCCTCATAACACATCACTTATGATGGCCCAGGGCCAATTCATTAGCAGAGATCAGACACCAAAGGATGTATCTGATGGCCAGATCCCTGTAAGAGATCTCTAACCGATAAAAAGGAAAACCATGAGATCACTTGCAAAAACAGGACTGTTATTCTCAGTTGCGCTGACTGCACAATTTTCAATCGCCGCTCCATACGACACGGTTGTTCATCAGTTCGGTTTCACTGAAAGCTATAACAATATACACGGCACACCTATTCCAAATCTCACTCTGAATAATGTGACTGATGGTTCAGTAACTGTGGTTGAATCTGAGACGACGTCAATTACTGAACTGAACCAGTTCACCCTGGAGTTTGCCAATGCACCGTCACTGCGTGTCTCCAAGCTCTCAAAAGACAACACTGGAACCTACTATTCAATGTGTAGTTCAGGCAGTAACAATGTATTTGTGGGCAGTGTAAAAAATCAATGGCTGTTCAGAGAAGTTCAAGTTGTCGTATGTCCGCAAGGCGCTCCAATGGACTCTGAAATGGAATTCAAATATGGCATCTATGCCAAAACATTTGAAAAATATGATTCCTCAAATTCAGGCTACATGGAAAACCTGCTGTTATCAGAAGGCTCATTTCGCGCTGCCGATGTAACACCAAATCCAGTCGCTGATGTTTATACGACTGAATTTAATAACAAGCGGTTAAGCTTGCGGTTACTGAAGCAACCCATGACGGTATACACCCCCAGTCAGGGCATGCAATACGGTGTTGCGATCAAGGCTAACTGGCTTGGACATGGCGAGAAAGTGCTGATCGTCAACAGCTACGACATCCCTGTTACATCGTTCACTCAGTCTATTGCACTGTCAGCTGAGCCCGAAGGGGATCCAAATATGATTACCATTACCTATATGGAAAACAGTGACGCGCCAAATACCAGCAGAATGATTAACTTACGGGATTTGCTTGAATCCGCCTACGGGCCTTTGTAATTCAAGATAATGGTTGTTTGGTTAACAATGAAGTCCGGCGTTCTATCATGAGCGCCGATTTCATAACCACACAAGAGTCTTTAAATTCTTCATTCATATAACGGACGGAGGATAAAACCAGCGGCAGAGATAAAAAACACGGATCCATGAAACGTGTTTTCAGAGAATTAATCGTCAGAATTTTAATAACAGCAGCAATGAGTTAACCAATCCACCCCCGCAGCCTCGCTTTCAAACGGTTGGCAGCCTGAGAATGAATCTGACTGACACGGGACTCGCTAACTCCCAGTACCTCACCAATTTCCTTGAGGTTCAATTCTTCATCATAGTACAGCGACAGCACCAACTGCTCCCGCTCAGGAAGACTTTTGATCGCCTCAATCAGGTGACTACGCATCAGATGCTGTTCAACCTGTGAATCCGGTGTTCCAGAGCTTTGAAGTGGCTGAGGTGAATGTTCATAACCGGTTTCAGCCGGCTGATTCTGATCCAGCAGATCTTCATAACTGAATAATTTTGATCCCTGGGTATCCTGAAGTAACGAATAGTACTCATTCAACTCGACACCCAGTTCTTCTGCGATTTCCTGGTCCGATGCATCCCGGCCCACCCGGGCCTCGACGTTATGAATCGCCTCCGAGATTCTGCGCGAATTACGATGCACACTTCTCGGAACCCAGTCACCTTTACGAACTTCGTCCAGCATGGAGCCACGAATACGAATACCTGCATAGGTTTCGAATGTCGCGCCCTTGCTGCGATCATAGTTTCTGGCCGCCTCAAACAGACCCAGCATACCGCTCTGGATCAGGTCTTCAACCTGAACACTTTCAGGTAACCTGGCTTTCAGATGATGAGCAATTCGCTTCACCAGAGTGGCATGCTCTGTCACCAGCTGCTCTAAACTTTGATGTGCCGTTTCGTACATGGCCGGACCATAGGTAATGACAGTCAAAATCAAGAAACTCCCGCAATCAACCGTTCTACAAAGAACTCCAGATTACCACGAGGGTTTTGCGGCAAAGGCCAGTTTACCACTTTGTTGGCCAATGCCCGATATGCCAGAGCCGCCTTACTACGGGGATATAACTCACATACAGCTTTTTGCCGCTGTACTGCTTTACGAACGTGTTCGTCAAACGGTACAGCGCCCACAAACTGCAGATGCGCATCCAGGAATCGTTCTGTTACCTTAAACAGCTTGTTGTACAACTGCTGCCCTTCCTGAGGGGTACGAACCATATTCGCCAGAATTTTAAAGCGATCAATATTACAGTCACGATGCAACAGTTTAATCAACGCATAGGCATCCGTCACAGAGGTCGGCTCATCACATACAACACAAATGGTTTCCTGTGCAGCTCCCACAAAACTGGTCACTGTTTTGGAGATACCAGCAGCCGTATCGACGATTAATACATCAATGTTTACAGCCATATCACTGAAGGCATTAATGATACCTGCGTGTTCCATTTCCCCAAGATTAGCCATTCGGCCGGCTCCTGAGGAGGCAGGGATGATTTTAATTCCCAGAGGCCCATCAACCATTACATCAATCAGGTCGCAGCGCCCTTCCAAAACGTCTTCTATATTTTTTCCGGAAGGCAGGCCCAGCAAAATATCAATGTTGGCAAGCCCCAGATCAGCATCCAGAATGACAACTCTTTTGCCAAGCTCTGCCAGTCCTATTGCCAGATTAACCGAGACGTTACTTTTACCAACGCCACCTTTTCCGCCCGTCACGGCAATCACCTGTACAGGTTCTTTCATCACCTCTAAGCTCCGAAATGCAGTTCTGTCAGTATAGGTCAAATTTGTTGAATAAGGGTTACCCATCAGTTCACCATCAGATGTTGTTCCGCATTGCGGCTATAGGCATCCGGCTTTTGTTCATAACGTTTACGCCAACTGGTAATTGCCCGGCTGACAATATGATGTCCTCGAGCGACATGAATGTCCTCAGGAATATTCTGACCATCGGTCCAGTAAGCCATAGGTAACTGTTTCTCCATGACCAGACTCAGTGCCGGACCTAACCGGCAGCTTTCATCCACTTTGGTAAGCACACTGGCGTAAAACGGATAACGACTGAAACGATCCATATAATCCTGAATCACGTCCATGGTAGTTGTGGATGGGATAACAAGAATATTCCGTACCTTCGAAGACATCGTCCCCGCAGCCAGCGAATCGAGAAAGTATTCGGTCCCTTCCCGACTGCCACAAGTATCGATCAAAATAAGTCTTTTACTCCGACTGTAACGCTGCAATACGTCTTCCAAAGTCAGCGTATCATCAGGGCTGATAAAATCGCATTGAAGAATTTTGGACAATGTTTTCAGCGTATCCTGAGCACCAATGCGAAACTGATCCATAGATACCAACAACAACTGATCAGCCCCCTGCTCCATGACAAACCGCGCAGCCAGTTTTGCCAGGGAGGTCGTTTTTCCGGAGCCGGTCAGACCGTTAAAAGCATATATGCCACCTTTGCGTACCAACTCGGTCTGACACGTTTCAATGCGACTGGAAACAATAGCAAGCGCCTGTTTCCAGCGATCTTCATTTCCCAAAGAAACTGGAACTTCCGCCAACAGCATCTTGACCAAATCGATAGAAAGGCCAAACTGAGACAGCTTTTCCGCCACCGGATCAACAGATTCATTGGCCCCATGCCGCAATGGAATAATCTTTCTCAATTCCTGACTCTGTTGTTCAAGTAAACGGCGAAGATCCTGAATCTCACTGCGCATACCACTGATCTCTCTGGACTCACCGGCTCCAGACCGAGTTGCCGCCGCAGACTTATTCGTAGTCATTGCTCGCGGTGAAGATTGGGGTTTCGCTGGTTTATGAACCTGTGGCTTTGACTGAATCTGAGCTTTTGGTTGATTGTATTCAGCATGCTTTTTTTGGTAACCACTCAGCTGAGTAACCGCCTGAGCCGCCGGATTTTTTTTCAACGGCCCGATGGAAGACAACAACCCCATTAAATGTTCTTTATCTACTGGTTCCCTGTCAGTATTGGTGGCACGAATGATCTCTGCTCCATCCGGCTCTGAATATTGATACATCCTATCGGCCGCAGGGTGCTCAACAGCCGCAAGAATTTCGACCCCGGAACCCACTTTACGGTTCGACAATATAATGGCTTCATCACCAAACTCGGCCGATATTTTCTTCAGGCCTTCTGACATTGAGCGCGCATGGAATCGTTTGGTTTTCATGGCATAAACACCCTACGTTAACTGTTTATCCTTCAAATAAACGGACCAAAAAAATTGATGGCTCCGATGCGGTCGGCGATTGAATCTATTTTCCGACCGTGGCCACAATGGTGATCTGTTTATTATCAGGAATCTCCTGATAAGCCAGCACGGTGATACTGGGAATGCTGTGCCGTAAAAACCTGGCCATCATCATCCGTATCGCTCCCCCTACCAATAAAACGGCAGGGTTACCTTTCATTTCCTGCTCCTGAACCGCCCGTGCCAGAGAACCCTGAAGTTTCTCTGCCAGACTCGGTTCGAGCATGATAGTGTCAAGAGAACCATCTTGTCCGGCTTGCTGTATTGTTCTCAGCAATAACTGTTCCAGGTCTCTATCCAAAGTAATAACAGGCAGATCCGGCGCATTACCAACGATGTTCTGAACGATCAGGCGACTTAACGCAGTACGGGCAACCGCGGTCAAAACGTTAGGATCTTGACTCTTCGGCTGCAGGTTCGTCAAAGCTTCGGCGATGGAACGCATATCACGAATGGGAACCTGCTCAATGAGCAGATTCTGCAATACCCTTAGAAGCAGGCTGATAGAGACCGTATTGGGTACCAGTTCCTCAGACAATCGAGGACTCGCTTCTGCCAGCCTGTCCACCAGTTTCTGAACTTCTTCATGTCCCAGCAGTTCATGGCTGTGTTTGCTTAAAATCTGATTCAAATGCGTGGCGATGACCGTAGAGCTGTCCACCACGGTATACCCAAGAGACTGCGCTTTTTCACGCTTGCCAGGTTCAATCCATACCGCATCCAGCCCAAAGGCCGGATCTTTGGCAGCCAGTCCGTCAATGGCGCCGAACACCTGTCCCGGGTTAATGGCCATTTCACGATCAGGATATACCTGGTCTTCTGCAATCGTGACCCCCATCAGGGTGATCCGGTAGGTATTCGGCATCAGATCAAGATTGTCCCGGATATGAATACTCGGCATCAAAAAGCCGACATCCTGCGACAGTTTTTTTCGAACCCCCTTGATTCTGTTTAACAGTTGCCCACCTTGGGAACGATCAACAATAGGGATAATCCGATACCCCACTTCGAGACCAACCATATCGATTTGCTGCACGTCGTCCCATGACAATTCCTTATTTTCATTTTCCAGGGCAGGCACCGCCGCTGCCCCAGGTCCGCCACCATCCTTGCTAACAGGAGCAGCTTTACCAGCACCTGCACCGCCACCTTTTGGGGGGGCCAAAGCTTTTCCGGAACCATCGGCCGGGGCTGCTTGTTTTCGATATATAAACCAGGCACCAAAACCGGCAACCAGCGCCAAACCGAGAAAAACCAAATGGGGCATCCCGGGAATGGATCCGAGAATAGCCAGCAGCACAGCAGATATCATCAAGGCTTTGGGTGAACCGAACATCTGATTGACCACCTGATCACCCATCTGCTCACTGGATGAGTTACGGGTCACCATGATCGCCGCAGCTGTGGACAACAATAATGACGGGATCTGCGCCACCAAACCGTCACCAATGGTCAGCAGTGCATATTTCTCAACGGCATCACCGAACTCCAGTGAATACTGCAATGTGCCGATGGCCAGCCCGCCAACGATATTGATCAGCAGAATCAATACCCCTGCAACCGCATCACCACGGACAAACTTTGAAGCACCGTCCATGGAACCATAAAAATCGGCTTCCTGGCCCACTTCCAAGCGCCGGGTCTTCGCGGTCTCTGCATCGATCAATCCGGCATTCAAGTCCGCATCAATAGCCATCTGTTTACCGGGCATGGCATCGAGGGTGAACCGGGCACTGACCTCTGATACCCGTCCAGCGCCTTTGGTTACAACCACAAAGTTGATAATCATCAAAATCGCAAAAACCACCAGACCGACCGCGTAGTTCCCTCCAATCAGCACCTCACCAAAGGCCTGAATGACTTTACCTGCCGAGTCCCCCCCTTCATGGCCGTACATCAACACCACCCGGGTCGAAGCAACGTTCAGAGACAGACGCAACAACGTGGAAATCAGCAAAATAGTGGGAAAGACCGCAAAATCCAGCGGCCGCAGGACATAAATTGACACCAGCAGAACCACAATGGCCAGGGCAATATTGAAGGTAAAGAAGATATCCAATAGAAACGGCGGAACCGGCAGCGTCATTAATCCCAGCAACACCAGCAACATGACCGGAACCCCAAGATTTCCGCTCAGTATCCGACGACTATTAGACTGCAGGCTGCCGACAATTTCCTGACGGCTCATATTTCGGACGTTCTTGACTGCGGAAAAATCTATCAGGGCCATACTTATAAGGAGTCACTTATTTGACGGAAATTAAGGATTGCTAAAAGACTCTGCAAAAATATTGCCTGTTTTGATCTCGACCAACGGCTGCCTTAACTTTTAAAGGGCATTCATCTACAATGCGCCCACTTATTCTGACTACCCCAGGTCATTGATAGCCTCAGGGTCTGCCACGCAATACAAACATTCAAAAATAATCAGCAGACTCGAAATGCCCAACAGAGGCGTAGCCGTCAATGCCGCGAATGATGGAGAAAACATCGTGTTAGAAGCATATCGAGCCCATGTGGCTGAACGCGCCGAATCAGGCATAGTCCCTAAACCTTTAAATGCTGAACAGGTTGCCGGTTTAATTGAACTACTGAAAAACCCACCTGCTGGAGAAGAAGAATTTCTCGTCGACCTGATCACTAACCGCGTTCCACCGGGTGTTGATGAAGCTGCTTACGTGAAAGCCGGATTCCTGTCTGCTATTGCCAAGGGCGAGGCCTCTTCGCCGTTAATCACAGCAGCCCAGGCCGTTTCCCTGTTAGGGAACATGCATGGCGGCTACAACATCGAAACACTGGTTGAACTGTTGGATAACGCTGAGCTGGCAGCACTCGCGGCCAGCGAGCTGAAACACACTCTGCTGATGTTTGACGCGTTTCATGACGTCAAAGAAAAAGCCGACGCTGGCAATGCGCATGCTAAAGAGGTAATACAGAGCTGGGCAGACGCCGAATGGTTTACCAAACAAGCCAAAGTACCTGAATCCATTAAGGTCACTATCTTTAAGGTCACCGGAGAAACCAATACCGACGACCTGTCGCCGGCCCAGGACGCCTGGTCCCGCCCGGACATCCCATTGCACGCCCTGGCTGCTTATAAAATGCCGCGTGAAGGTCTGAACCCGGATGAACCTGGCGCGGTCGGTCCGATGAAACAAATTGAAGAAATGAAAGCCAAAGGCAATCCCGTTGCCTTCGTGGGCGACGTTGTCGGTACCGGCTCCTCGCGTAAATCAGCCACAAACTCGGTACTTTGGTTCTTCGGAGAAGATATCCCAGGCGTACCTAATAAGCGCAGCGGCGGTATCTGTATCGGTAGCAAAGTAGCCCCTATCTTTTATAACACCATGGAAGATGCCGGTGCTCTGGTATTTGAAGCCCCTGTTGATGACCTGAACATGGGTGACGTTGTGGAAATCCGTCCGTACGAAGGCAAAATCCTGTCTGAAGATGGAAAAGTATTGTCTGAGTTTAAATTGAAATCCGACGTATTACTGGATGAAGTTCAGGCCGGCGGTCGGATCAACCTGATCATAGGCCGAGGACTGACTCAACGTGCTCGCGAAGCGTTGGGATTACCCGTGTCGGACCTGTTCCGTCAGACTGAACAGCCTGTTGATACAGGTAAAGGCTATACCCTGGCCCAGAAAATCGTGGGCAAGGCGTGCGGTGTCGAGGGTGTCCGCCCTGGCACTTATTGTGAACCTAAAATGACCACTGTTGGTTCTCAGGACACAACCGGTCCGATGACTCGTGATGAGTTGAAAGATCTGGCCTGCCTTGGATTCTCTGCTGATCTGGTCATGCAGTCTTTCTGTCACACTGCGGCCTATCCCAAACCCGTAGATATCGATACCCAGCATACCCTGCCGGACTTCATCAAAAACCGTGGTGGTGTTTCCCTGCGTCCGGGAGACGGAATTATCCACAGCTGGCTGAACCGTATGCTGTTGCCTGACACCGTCGGTACCGGTGGCGATTCCCACACCCGTTTCCCCATGGGAATCTCCTTCCCGGCTGGTTCCGGTCTGGTTGCGTTTGCTGCTGCCACCGGTGTTATGCCGTTGGATATGCCAGAGTCCGTACTGGTTCGCTTTAAAGGCGAAATGCAGCCAGGCATCACGCTTCGGGACCTGGTTCACGCCATTCCCTACTATGCAATCCAACAGGGTCTCCTGACGGTCGAGAAAAAAGGTAAGAAGAATATTTTCTCTGGTCGCATTCTGGAAATTGAGGGACTGGACAAACTGACGGTAGAACAAGCGTTTGAATTGTCAGACGCGTCAGCCGAACGTTCTGCAGCAGGCTGTACCATTAAACTCAGTGAAGAATCGGTTATTGAATACCTGAACTCCAACGTCACTATGCTGCGCTGGATGATCTCCAATGGTTATGGTGACGTCCGCACTCTGGAACGCCGCGCCAAAGCCATGGAAGAATGGCTGGCCAATCCAAGCCTGATCAGTGCTGATGCCGATGCTGAGTACTCTGCGGTGATCGAAATCGACCTGGCTGAGATTGATCAGCCGATCGTCTGCGCACCAAATGATCCGGATGATGCCCGTCTGCTGTCAGATGTTGCTGGTGATAAAGTGGATGAAGTATTCATCGGCTCCTGTATGACCAACATCGGGCATTTCCGCGCAGCTGGAAAACTGTTGGATGCTCACAAAGGCAACCTGTCCACCCGCCTCTGGATCTCTCCACCCACAAAAATGGATCAGGCCCAGTTAATGGAAGAAGGGTATTACAACACCTATGCTCGTGCTGGCGCTCGTACTGAAATGCCAGGCTGCTCATTGTGCATGGGTAACCAGGCTCGTGTGGCTCAGGGGTCGACAGTCCTGTCAACTTCAACCCGTAACTTCCCTAACCGTTTGGGTGACGGCGCCAATGTATACCTGACATCTGCCGAACTCGCGTCTGTCGGTGCTATTCTAGGCAAACTACCCACCAAGGAAGAGTATCTGGAGTATGCTAACCGCATTAACTCCATGGCGAGTGATATCTATAAGTATCTGAACTTCGACAAGATGAAAGACTTTGTCGATGCTGCCAACTCCGTTATCGCTACGGACGCGACAGCTGACTGACATGAGTCTGTTTTCCCACTATTTTTAGTGGTTGTCAGGTTAATCTTTATTAAAGCCCTCTTTTTCGAGGGCTTTTTATTGTCCTCTTTTTTCTTCAACATCTGCTATTTTTAAACCAGAATTTTATTCAGCCGATAGGTGGCTAAATCACTAATTGTCTTCTATTACTTAACAGTAATCTTTCATCTGATTTGAGTAACTATGAAAACTCAAGTATTAATCTGCGATGATTCCAGTTTCGCCCGTAAACAAATGATCAAGGCTTTACCTGATGGTTGGGACATTGAAATTCATCAGGCCGGTAATGGAATGGAAGCCATCGAAGCCATTAAAGCAGGAAAAGGCGACATCATGTTTCTTGACCTGACCATGCCGGTTATGGACGGCTATGAGGTACTCGAAACCATCAAAAAAGAGGATCTTCCCAGCATGGTGATCGTTGTCTCAGGTGATATTCAACCCGAGGCCATTGATCGGGTTAAAAAGCTTGGGGCATTGGAGTTCATCAAAAAGCCGATCAGTAAGGAAGTTGCCCAAAAAATCCTGAGCGACTTTGGCATTCTTGCGGGGTAACAAGTATGCATGAGAACTTCGATGAGGTATATCGTGACTGTTTCCAGGAAATTACCAATGTTGCTATGGGACAAGCTGCTGACCTGTTAGCCAGAATCCTAAATGTATTTATCGTACTACCTATTCCAAATGTAAACATCCTGGAAAGCAGCGAATTACATATGGCGCTGTCGGCAATTGACGAAAGCCGCTCAGTATCAGCTGTTTGCCAGGGCTTCATCGGTGGAGGAATCTCCGGTGAAGCATTATTGATTTTCAACGACTCCAGTTTTTCTGATGTCGCCCACCTGAGGCACAACTTTAATAGTGATATCAATGAGAATGTCGAACTGGAGTTATTAATGGATATTTCCAATGTATTAATCGGCGCCTGTCTCAGAGGCATAGCCGATCAACTGGATTTAAAGTTCAGCCAGGGCCATCCAAAAGTTTTAGGCAGGCATGTCAATGTTGAACAACTCATTAAAACCAATGCCCAACGGTGGAAAAAGACTTTGGCTATCGAAGTGAATTACACAATTGAAGAACACGATGTTAACTGTGACCTGTTGCTTTTGTTTACCGAGGATTCATTTGAAACTTTGAAAACAAAAGCAGACTACCTACTAGAATAAATTATGTCTGATAATAGCGTCCGCGAATTTCACTGGATCATGGATATGATCCAAAACATTGATGTCGGACTTGTTGTCCTCGACAAGGAGTATCGTATTGAGGCCTGGAATGGTTTTATGGAAAACCATTCAGGCGTTGTATCGACTCAAATTAAGGGTAAGAACTTGTTTACTGCTTTCCCTGATATTGACGAGGAATGGTTCCGGGATAAAGCTGATACGGTCTTTCAACTGAAGAACAGAGCATTTACCACCTGGGAACAGCGCCCTTACCTGTTCAAGTTTAAAAACTACCAACCAATTACCGGCACTGCCGAGTACATGTTTCAGAACACCACATTGCTGCCTCTGACTTCAGCCACTGGTGAGGTGGAACACATTTCCATGCTGATATACGACGTCACTGACGTTGCCGTCAATCGCGAACAACTGAAGTCAGCCAACCGACAATTAAAAACCCTGAGCCGCAGTGATCGACTGACAGGTTTATATAATCGGGGCTACTGGGAAGAACTGATGCGTATGGAATTTTTGCGTGCCAGACGGTCACAAACAGTTTCGACGTTAATGATTCTGGACATCGACCATTTTAAAAATGTCAATGATGTCTATGGTCATCAGGTTGGCGATCAAGTCATTCGACTACTGGCCAATAGCATATCTTCCAGCCAAAGAGTCACTGATATCTCTGGCCGTTACGGTGGCGAAGAGTTTGTGGTCATACTGGTTGATACTGATCCCAAACACGCCATGATTTCAGCAGAACGTTTGCGTCAGAAAGTAGAATCATTGAGCCTGAGTACTGCACAAGGCGAACTCACATTTACCATCAGTATTGGTTTGTGCGGTTATCGACCAGAGTTCGAGAGTCACGAAGAATGGATTGTTGAAGCTGATAAGGCACTCTACGAGTCCAAGCACAATGGTCGTAACCAGACGACCATTGCAGGGTAATTTTACATTTTCAATGTGGTCTGCGCGCAATCACACCAATGTAGCGAGCCAGGGAACGATACGGTTCCCGCTCACACACCTTTAATTCTGCATCCAGAATTGCTTTTTCAATTTTCGGATTCTGTTTATTTACGTGAGGGTACAAGTAGTCACTGAAACTGCGGACCCCAAACCAGTTGTCGACCATCATATTTTCTGCCGTTAAAAAATCAAAAACCTGATCCTTGTCCAGCGGGTTAATTGGGGTTAATCCTCGGGCATCACCCGCCATTTCTTCTGAGAAAGCTTTACGGAAATTTCCCTTAATCAGGTTTTTAAAAATGATCGAATCACGATTATAGAAAGTCAGCAACAGATATCCACCTGGTTTGACGGAGTCGCAGAGTATCTTCAACCCCTGCCAGGGATCTGCCAACCATTCCAACACCGCCTGACAATGAACCAGGTCATATGGAGTATCGATCAAATCCTGAAAACGGCCATTACGAACAGTAATCTTGTCGAGGTACTGCGGATAATCGTTCAGCCGTTCCTGCATCATGGCGGCCATATTCTCAGAAAGGTCAATGTAATCCACAACCGCCCCCTGCGAGGCGAAATACAGGCTCATCTCACCAAATCCACCACCGACATCCGCCACCATCGGCATCAATATCTCGGGAAAAGGATCGATTCTTTGCAAGCGGTCAAGAATGACAGCCCGACGAATTCGGCCTTTCAGAGAATCGAAGATATTGGCCTTAAAACGATCCACTAACGGATCAAAATTCACATCCTGCATTCAGCGAAATTCCAAATAATGCATAGAGGGCTCTGAAACACAGAGGACATTTTGTACCACCCTGAAAAAACCGCACGGCGAATATCTCTGGGTATTAACAGGAGTAGCAGAGAACACTCCCCAGGAACGGGTCCAGTACTAAAAAAGTCATATAAAAGGTTCCGTAGTAAAGATCTACTACCCACAGGTTAATAAACGAAGCTAGTCTGCGACTTCCTAATAACAATGAGAAGGAGAGAGGCATGGCCAAAATTCTATTTATTGTCGGCGATTTTGTCGAAGATTACGAACTGATGGTGCCATTTCAGGCTCTTCAGGCCATGGGATTCGTTTGCGATGCAGTATGCCCAGACAAACAAACTGGAGACTCCATCGCCACGGCTATTCACGATTTTGAGGGGGATCAGACATACACTGAAAAACGAGGCCATAATTTTACCCTGAACCAAAGCTTTGCCGATATCGACCCCCACGAATACGACGGCCTGATGATTCCCGGCGGACGCGCTCCCGAATACCTTCGCCTGAACGATAGAGTTATTGCGCTGGTAAGAGCGTTTGTCGAGCAGCAAAAACCAATAGGCGCTATCTGTCATGGCGCGCAATTGCTGGCTGCAGCTGAAGTGATCCGATCAAAACGTATCTCTGCTTACCCGGCCTGCGCCCCGGAAGTGAAACTGGCCGGTGGAGAATATATGGAGTTAGCCATGGATCAGGCGATCACTGATGGCCAGTTTGTTACCGCTCCAGCATGGCCGGCGAATGCAGAGTGGGTCAAACAGTTTGCCGCCCTGTTCTAACGGCGTAACAGGTAAGTCGTACAGGCAACCCGTAACAGCGAGGTGAAATTCACAACTTCACCTCTGCGCTGCAAACATTCATCGTATAGTCGGGTAATAAACTGACCGATCGACACTCCCTCGCGCAACGCCATTTCTTCAAGTATTGACCAGAAACGATTTTCCAATGACAGACTGGTCACATGACCATGTAGCCTTAGAGATCTGGACGTTTTGCGATAGACCGCTTCATCCACACCGGTATAGATATCACACATACCCACCCTCTGATTATTTTACTGATTGGGAGTAATGGTTCACCGGAAAACAGGATAAAAGCATCTGTGGCACGATGCACTGGAGACGTGGTTATAACAAAACCAAAAACAGAGAGCCGGAGGAATAACCCTCCGGCTCGGTATGACTCAGCCAACCCACTGACGGGCATTACGGAACATCCGCATCCACGGACCGTCTTCCTGCCAGTCGTCCGGATACCATGAATTGGTGATAGCGCGGGATACCCGCTCAGGATGTGGCATCATAATGGTCACGCGACCATCAGCACTGGTCAGACCGGTAATGCCTAGCGGCGAACCATTGGGGTTTAAAGGATAAGCCGTCGTGGTCTGACCGCGATTATCCACGTACCTGACCGCCACATGACCACTGCGATTGGCTTTTTCCAAAGCGCCCTGACTGGGATACTCGGCCCGCCCTTCGCCATGTGCCACAGCAACGGGCATTCTGGCGCGCTTCATACCTTTGAAAAATAGCGACGGCGATTCCTGAATCTCAACCATCACCGTACGGGCCTCGAACTGCTCAGATTCATTGCGAACAAAATGAGGCCAGTTTTCAGTACCTGGAATGATGTCACGCAGATTACTCAGCATCTGACAACCATTACAAACACCCAATGTAAACGTGTCAGGCCGTTCGAAAAAGCTCTGCAATTCTTTGCGGGCTGTTTCATTGAACAATATGGACTTGGCCCAACCCTCACCCGCTCCGAGTACATCACCATAGGAAAAACCGCCACAGGCGACGAGACCTTTAAAGTTCTCCAGCGTGACGCGACCACTGATGATATCGCTCATGTGCACATCCACAGGATTGAACCCGGCACGATAAAACGCCGCCGCCATCTCCAAATGTCCATTCACACCCTGTTCTCGAAAAATAGCGACATTCGGGCGATCTTTCAGATTCCGGGTGGTATCTTCATTAAGGTTGAACGGCACAGATACATGCAGCCCTGGATCAGAAGCGTCCAGCCAGCGATCAAACTCCTGTCGGGCACAATCGCTGTTATCGCGAATGGCCTGCATCTGATATGAGGTCTCCCACCACCAGCGCAGATTCTGGGTCCGGGTATGGGCCAGCACCTCTTCCTCACCCACCTGGAAGCGCAGATGATCATCCTCGTTCAGGTGACCAATGAGCTGCACACAATCAGACAGGCCGCGTTGCCCAAACTCCGCCAGTACACTTTCAGTTTCGTGGCCAGGTACCTGAATGACTGCACCCAATTCCTCTGAAAATAACACGGCTGCCAGATCAGAGCGCTGCGAACACAACCCCGCCAGCTGAATGTCCACCCCGGTACGGCCAGCAAACGCCATTTCCGCAATCGTGACAAACAGTCCACCGTCGGAACGGTCGTGGTACGCCAGTATTTTCCGCTGTTCCAACAGACTTTGGATGGCTTCAAAAAAATTCTTCAGATCTTCCGGTCGATCCACATCCGGAGCGGTGGCACCGATTTTCTTGTAGACCTGAGCCAGACATGAACCACCAAGGCGATTCTGTCCCCGTCCCAGATCAATCAATAACAGATCCGTATCACCTTTGTCGGTCCGTAATTGCGGTGTCACGGTCTTTCTGACATCCAGTACCGGCGCAACGCCGGTAATGATCAGAGACAATGGTGAAGTAACTGATTTGTCCTTGTCATCCTCCTGCCATACGGTTTTCATTGACATGGAGTCTTTACCGACCGGGATAGTCAATCCCAGTGCCGGGCACAGTTCCATGCCAACAGCTTCAACCGTACGGAATAATGCTTCATCCTGACCGGGTTGCCCGGCTGCTGCCATCCAGTTGGCAGACAGTTTGATATCCGATAACTCACCTATGCGGGCAGCTGCCAGGTTAGTTATCGTCTCAGCCACTGCCAAACGTCCGCTGGCTGGCGCATTGATCACCGCAACCGGAGTACGCTCTCCCATTGCCATGGCTTCACCCGTTGTACTGTTCAACGTGGTGGTGGTAACCGCCACATCAGCGACCGGAATCTGCCAGGGACCAACCATTTGATCACGGGCAATCATACCGGTAATAGAGCGGTCACCAATGGTAATTAGAAAGCTCTTACTCGCCACCGCCGGAAATTTCAATACCCGCTCTGTCGCTTCCTGCAGATCAATTTTCTCTGCACTGAATTCCTGATGCTGCACCTCAACAGGGATAAAACTCCGATGCATTCTGGGTGGTTTACCCAGCAGAATATCAAGCGGTAATTCAACCGGGCAGTTATCAAAGTGCCGGTCACTGACGATCAACGTTTTTTCTTCAGTCGCCTCGCCAATGACGGCATAAGGTGCGCGTTCACGCAGACAAATCCCTTCAAACTCACTCAATCGCCCAGCCGGAACCGCCAGCACATAACGTTCCTGCGACTCATTACACCAGACCGCCAGCGGCGACATGCCTGGTTCATCATTGGGGATATCGCGAAGCTCGAATCGACCACCACGCCCACCATCATTTACCAGTTCCGGAAATGCATTGGATAGCCCGCCGGCACCCACATCGTGGATGAACGCAATAGGATTTTGCTCGCCCAACGCCCAACAAGTGTCGATCACTTCCTGACAACGTCGCTCCATTTCAGCGTTATCACGTTGAACCGACGCAAAATCAAGGTCTTCATTACCCTGCCCGGAACGCATTGAAGAAGCAGCACCACCGCCCAGACCGATTTCCATCGCCGGACCGCCAAGCACGATCAGCTTCGCACCCACTGGAATGTCATCCCAGGCTTTCTCAACGTGTTCCGCTTTGATATTGCCAAGACCGCCGGCAATCATGATCGGTTTGTGATAACCCCAGACCTGGTCGCCTTCTACGCCCGGAGCAAGCATTTCAAAGGTACGGAAATATCCAAGCAAATTGGGCCGCCCGAATTCGTTGTTGAACGCCGCACCACCGAGGGGGCCGTCCAACATGATTTCCCGGGCAGACACGATCCTGCTCGGCTTGCCATATTTACTTTCCCAGGGCTGGATATAACCGGGGATACGCAGATTGGACACCGTAAAACCGGTAAGACCTGCCTTGGGTTTGGAGCCTTGACCGGTGGCACCTTCATCGCGAATTTCGCCGCCTGCTCCGGTAGCCGCACCCGCCCATGGGGAAATAGCGGTCGGATGATTATGGGTCTCCACTTTCATCAATATGTGGACGTTCTCAGCATGATAACCATATTGATGAGAGGTTGGATTGGCGTAGAAACGCTCTGCGTTAAAACCTTCTATGACGGCGGCATTGTCTTTATAGGCGCTGAGAACCTTATCACCGGCTTTTTCATAGGTATTCTTGATCATCTTGAACAGAGACAGAGACTGCTGTTCGCCATCTATATCCCAGCTTGCGTTGAAAATCTTGTGACGGCAGTGCTCCGAGTTTGCCTGGGCAAACATCATCAGTTCCACATCGGTCGGATTACGTTTCAGTTGCTGAAAACTGCTGACCAGATAATCAATCTCATCGTCAGCCAATGCCAGGCCTAACCGGCCATTTGCTTCCACCAGGGCATCATGTCCCTGCGCAATGACATCCACGGTTGTGAACGGCGCGGGTTCCGCAACGCCGAACAGCACATCCGCCTGTTCCATATGACCCAGAACCGCCTGAGTCATGCGATCATGCAATACCGCATACACATCATTCAGAGCCGCTTCAGACAAGGGCTGCTCGGAACGAATGTCATAGGCAATACCACGCTCCAGGCGACTGATCACGGTCAGACCACAGTTGTGGGCGATATCAGTGGCCTTGCTGCTCCAGGGGGAAATCGTCCCGGGTCTCGGTGTTACCAATGCCAGAGTGCCGTGAAAAGTCTCTTTTTCCACTCTGGGACCATATTTGAGAATCCGACTCAGAATCTGTTGATCAGACTCGCTCAACGCTTCATCTGAGGTGTAAAAATGTACAAACTCCGCATATACATCAGCAACATCAGCCACATTCTGAAGATCAGACAGCAGTCGTTGACGTTTAAAGGGAGATAACGCAGGGGCACCGGGCAATATTTGCATAGCGACGAGGGTCCTGTTTTTGATCCATTAGGGGTGGGATTCGAATGGGCGCGTATCATACTCGAATGACAACAAATCTGTTAACCCCAATTTAGTCATCACAGTGAATATGGGCTATGTCTTGTCAGTCAGTCTGATAATAGTGGTTTTGCCTGACGGCCCGAACGGATAAAATGCTGCCAAGATTGTCAACTCTGCTGGGAGCACCCGACTGTTCAATCACCTCATCCACCCGTCCAGACGCACTGTCATGAAGCGCCTGTCAATGCTGCTCATTGTGTTATTGGCTGCCTGGGTGATCGTTCGTGGTATCCAGTATAAAAGTCAACTGCAGCGTATTCAGGAAGCCGGCGTACTGACCGTGGTGTCCCGGTTGGGCCCAAATACCTTTGACATGAATGGCGACCGACTCGATGGCTTTGAGTATTCTCTGATTCGTCAATTTACCGACTACCTCAACGTTGAACTGAAAATACTCTCTGAGAACGATAACGCCGGCACTTATCGGGCTATCGATACTGGCATCGCCGATCTGGCTGCCGCCGGACTGACATTGTTCAAAAATGACCGCAAAGCCTACTATTTTTCAACCCCCTATTTCGAAGTCACCACCCAATTGATTTATCAGGGCGACAAGCCGGCATCACTACTGGATTACAACGGCAAACGCATTCAGGTAATTGCCGGCTCAGCCGGTGAGCGCTACTTGATTCAAGCCCGGCAGGACATGAAAGATCTGACCTGGGAGGCGATTTCCGGCAACAGTGTTGAACTGTTTGAAAATCTCGAATCCGGTGAAGCCGACTGGGCTCTGATGGATTCCATTGATTATGAAGCCAACTCAGTATTTTTTCCGGAAGCCAGAGTGGCATTTGACCTGCACGATCCGACGGCGGTGGTCTGGGTTTCCAAAAATACCGGTGATTCTTCCCTGATTGAGGCTGTTAATGCATTTTTCGCCAGCGAGCAACAAAACGGAGAGCTGAAAAAGCTCAAGGAACGCTACTTTGGAGCCCATCATCAACTGGATTTTGTAGGTATGAATGTCATCAACCGCCATATGCAAGGGCGTCTGCCAATCTATCAAAAAGCATTTAAAGCCGCTGCCGAAGAAACCGGACTTGACTGGCGTCTGCTGGCGGCTATTGGTTATCAGGAGTCTCACTGGCGCAGCCGTGCAGTGTCCCCGACCGGTGTCAAGGGGCTCATGATGCTGACTCTCGACACCGCCCGCGACATGGGCGTGAAAAACCGTCTGAACGCCGAACAAAGCATAAGCGGCGGCGCAAAATATTTTGTTCGCATGTTAAAAACCATCCCGGAGCGGATACAGGAACCAGACCGGACCTGGCTGGCGCTGGCCGCCTATAACATTGGATACGGTCATCTGGAAGATGCGAGGAAAATCACCCAAAGTACCGGCCGAGATCCGGACAGCTGGCTGGATGTTAAGGATTACCTGCCACTACTGGAGAAACCGGAAATCTATAAATATACCGCCCACGGTAAAGCACGTGGTCGAGAACCTGTGGTTTACGTACAAAACATCCGGCGCTATTACGACATTCTGAAATGGAATTTCCCGGAACCGGGAGAACAGCTCGAAGTACCGGACAGTCTGACTGAGCTGCCGGAGATTAAAGTGACAATTCCGCCGACACTATAGGCCGGCGGAATTAAAGGCTATTAACGACGACGGAAACAGGACAACAGCGGAAACAGTACAGCCAGCCATATCGGGCTCAATGCCCCGCTGAAAATACTTGATGCACCGCCACCATCACCTCCAGAACTAGATGATGCCACAATGGATGGTGATACATTTCCGTTCAAAACATCACTGATCCAATCGGTAGCCACACTGACCCGGCCATAAACGCCGGGAAAATAAGGATCACCGCAGCCGATATCGTTTCCTTTTTCACCTTCATCACCAAAACTGACGGTACCCACCAGAACATACCCACCGCCGGACGACTTGACTAAAGGCCCACCACTATCACCCTGACAGGAGTCACCCACGATGGAGTACGGAGTGCCTCCGTAGGTATAGGTGTCCGCATCACCAATCGCACATACCATGTTATCTAATATGTTGATGACTCCAGAGTAGTAAGAAATACACAAAGAATTGGATATGGTCTTCAATTCAACGATTTGAAGAGTATCCGGATAACTAACATCAGCTGTCGTCTGCTCATTATGCAGATCCACAGGATTCATATCTCCCCAGCCAAGTGTCCAGACTGTATCGCTGTTTCCCACTGACCCCAATTCAATAGGAGTCTGCGCACTGGCTTCATCCAACTCCAGAATGGCAAAATCATACTTCATGGTATTGGATGAAAAATTCGGATTAAGGTATATCTTACTGACGGTTCGTATTTCGTTGTCATCATTATCAAATGGTGTCAGATCACCAATATTCAGCAGCATATTGGCAACACCAGACGAACTCATCTGATTTACACAATGCGCCGCGGTCAATACATATTTCGAACTGATCAGGCTGCCGCCACAAAACTGACTATAGTAACCATTGCCGACATATTTCATCACCGCCGTCACAAACGGCCACTCTCCAGTAGCATCGTCACCGGCGATAATTCTGCTTTGCGCCATGGCATTGCACGTCAACAAACCTGCGGTCAAAGTGAACGCGACTACAATCAGCTTAGTTAATAGTTTTCCCATGACCCATCAGCCTCGTGCCAGTTGAAAATAAAATCGGATTGGTTAGCGACGTAAACGCCTGATCCAATTGAAATGATAAAGCCACCAAATGCGGCATCGCACGACAATTATCGGAACGGATACGGCTAAATGTCAGCTGCTCATCAGTAATCGAATATTCAAGATCAGAGCTATCTGTACAGCCATTGGACATCACTTCAATTATGAAATGATCTCCTTCCCAACGAGGGTTAAACACATTAAGCGAGGAGGTTTCGGTTTTATTGTTCTGCGCCATTGCATTGCACCCTGACAAGATGAAAGAGCAGGTCAGCAATATGGCCAAAGTCATTCTGAACATTGTTTTATCCATATTCACTTGAGTATCGTGAAAAATCATAGTCAATCAGATGGAATATGTCCCACTCCAATTTGACCACATGGATAATATCATTCAGCAGTGGTATAGGCTTGTTAAAGTTTTTGACGAATTAAGAAAAAAATAAGGAGGTTACCAAGAAACAAGTTCTCTCATTCGTCAAAGTCAGGATGCCTGGCCATCGGATCGTCAGGGTCATCCATGATGCGTTCAATACGAATGGATACCCGTCGGTTTTTTGCACGACCTGCAGCGGTTGCGTTGCTGGCCACTGGGTAACGTTCGCCGTGATAATTCAAAATCATCATACCGACATCAATGTTACGGGACATCAGATACTGTTGAACCAGGTCAGCCCGTTTTTCTGATAACCGCCGATTCTCATAACGGGAGCCACGATCATCCGTATGACCGTCGATATAAATGTTGATTACCCGGGTATCGGTCAGAATGTAAGTAGCAATCTTGTTCAACAGCCGCTTGTCTGCGGCATCCAGTTCATCCTGACCATTGTCAAAATAAATATTGGTACGTTTAATCTGATCATAGTTCACCGGCAGCAACCCGGAAACACATGCCAGATATTGTTCGTAATAAGGTTTGAACTGAGCAGGAGAAAGACGCACCCGGATGCGGTCACTGAGATAAATTGCCTGTCTGGTGAACGTCGGTGCCATGCCATCCAGCAATTCTGCCATCATACGGTCAGAACGAATGGACTCAACCACAACCGGATAACGGGTGTCCCGAACTCTCACGTAGCCAAGATCCGAAGTCAGGGCATTGGCTTTCCAGTCGGGTGCTTCAACCACCAATGCGGCCTTGCCTTCGCGCATTTGGTTGTGATCGGTCTCCAGGTAAAACAACAGGTCTTCACCAGCTTCACGAAAGAACACCCCCGAGCCATATAAAGGTATGTTCTGCCGAAAGAGGCAACCAAACGGTGAAGAGACGAGCTTCCACTCGGTGTCATTCAGGCCAGTCGTAAAAGTAATGGTTTGACCTTGTACGGCAAGGATCAAACCAAGAAAGAAGAATAAAATGCGTTGATAATTGGCCATAAGCACGCGCTCAAGGAAGAATTCTGGTAACTTGCTACCAGTCTATGTCGGTATTTTTGCCTGAATCTTTAATCCTCTTTACCATGTGCCAGGATTGACAGGTGTCTTGTCAGCGCAAATTGCAGTGGTTAACTGCTCAAAAAAACCGATAATTGATGGTCTGAATATGGCGACCAGCAGATTCAGGACTGCAAGGCATCACCGAATATTGAAACTGTGTCCCGGACCAGATTCCGGAACGCTTACTGACAATAGGAAATACTGAGTGTCTGAACAAAAACCATCCACACCGATGAACCAACGCTTCCGTGGCTTCTATCCAGTCGTCATTGATGTTGAAACCGCCGGATTCAACGATCAAACCGATGCGTTACTCGAAATCGCTGCGGTTACCCTGAAAGTGGATCAAAACGGTTGGCTGGTACCCGATCAATCGATAGCCTTCGAAATCGAACCATTTGAAGGGGCCAATATTGAAGAGTCCTCGCTGCAGTTTACCGGTATCGATCCATTTAACCCGTTCCGCGATGCCGTCTCAGAGCAAAAAGCCCTGAATGACATCTTCCAGTTGGTCCGCAAAGGTATCAAAAACACCCATTGCAACCGGGCGATCGTCGTGGCCCACAATGCCCACTTCGACCATGGATTCCTGAAAGCAGCTGTCGAGCGCTGCGAAATCAAACGCGATCCGTTCCATCCTTTTTCCAGTTTTGATACGGCTTCACTGTCCGGCCTTGCTTTTGGTCAGACGGTTCTGGCCAAAGCCTGTAAATCTGCCGGTATCGAGTTTGATAATCACGAAGCCCATAGCGCACTGTACGACACTCAGAAAACCGCTGAATTATTCTGTGCGATTGTGAACAAATGGAAATCCATGGGTGGATGGCCACCCGCAGAACAAGTTCCGAAGGCAGGTAACGATGAATGTGATCATTGATTTATGCGTCATTCCCATGGGCACGACGGCGTCTGTTTCTGGATATATCGCAGAATGCCAGAGAGTCCTGGAAGGCACCGGTTTGAGCTATACCATGCATTCTTATGGCACTAATATCGAAGGTGAATGGGATGAAGTCATGGCGGCTGTCAAAGCCTGTCATGAAGCAGTACATAAAATGGGAGCCCCGAGAATTTCATCAACCCTCAAGATTGGCACCCGGACAGACAAATCACAGACCATGCAGGACAAAATCGATGTGGTCAATGAACTGCTGAATTCCTGAACGACCGTGCAGAGAAGTATCGAACAGCATCGATACCGGAGAAACAGGCAAAATAAAAGGGGCTGATTGCCCCTTTTGAAAATGGAATACTTAGATTTACAGTTTGTCTGAATTTTCTGCCAGATATTTGGCAACACCGTCAGGAGTGTTGACCATACCGGCATCACCTTTGTTCCAGCCAGCCGGACAGACCTGTCCATTTTCTTCGAAGAATTGCAGAGCCTCAACGATACGAACCACTTCGTCCATATTACGACCCAGAGGTTCATCATTAACCACCTGATGACGAACGATGCCTTTCTGGTCAATCACAAACGTGGCCCGCATGGCAACACCCGCAGGATAGTAAGAATCGCCACCTTCAGCCTCAATGCCATAGGCTTTGGCGATGCTGTGATCCATATCTGCTGCCAGGGTATAGCTTACCGCGCCGATACCACCTTCATTTACAGGCGTGTTTCTCCAGGCATTGTGAGTAAAATGTGAATCGATGGACAGACCGACAACTTCACAACCAAGCTCTTTCAGCTTGCTAACGCGGTGGTCCATAGCGATCAACTCTGAAGGACACACAAATGTGAAGTCCAGAGGATAGAAAAACACCACGGCGTATTTACCTTTAATAGCTTCAGACAGTTTGAAACTGCCGACGATGGAACCATCCCCCAGTACCGCCTGTGTATCAAAATCAGGTGCTTTTTTTCCAACCAAAATGCTCATTGTATGCTCCTAAATATTATTTCAGTTCTTTCAATAGTTATGCCGTCACCCGGGATCTGGCCCGCTGTATTATCCCTTGACCAGCCCCGGACGTCCTTAAAGCAAATGCCATCATTGGGGTTTAAGCTCAGAAAATCAAACATTTCTTAACACATTTAATGGAGGGGTTCTCGTCACTCTTCGAGTGGACAGATAGCCAATCCCTCCGATCAACAGCATTCCCAACCATGGACCACTCCCCCACAGCCACGGATGAAAACGGAAACTGATGTCAAACACCTGAGTTTGCAGAAAAAACAGACAGGCTTCCGCCCCTATCACCGCCAGCAGACCCGCCAGCCAACCCATCACGCCAAATTCAATGATCAGACTTCCAGCCACCATCCCGCGTCTGGCTCCCAGTGTCCGCAAAATAGCACTTTCCTTGAAGCGCATGTCCAGTGTTGCCTGTATGCTGGCAATCAACACCAGGATTCCACAGGCCAGTACCAGCAACAAAATGAACTCCACGGCCAATGATACTTGAGTGATGATTTTCTGAATCTGCTCGATCACGCTGTCCAACTCGATCAGCGTGGCTGTCGGAAACTCTCTCGCCAATTGGTTGAGCAAAGGTTTATCAGCGGGTGTCAGATAAAAGCTGGTTAGCCAGCTGGCCGCATCTCCGGACAGAATCTCACCCGAAAAGATGACAAAGAAGTTGGGCTGCATCGAATCCCACTGAACGGTTCTCAAACTCGCCACGGTTGCTTTGGTGTCCTGACCGGCGATACTGAAAGTCATCTCGTCGCCCACTTTAATCCCAAGCCCTTTGGCATAGTCTGTCTCAACCGACACCAACGATTTCTGTTCATCCCCCGGTTGCCACCATTGACCTTCCACCACCTCATTATCTGGCCCCAGTTCGTTCGACCAGGTCAGATTCAACTCCCTCTGATAACTGCTGTCATCTTCGGCGGCATACTGTTCCAACAGAGTCTTCATGTCGGTACCGTTGACCGCTGTCACCCGACCTCTGACCATAGGATAAAACGGTGAATGACTGATCTGATGGCTATTCAGAAAGCCCTCAATGGCTTCTTTCTGAAGATTAAAAATATTAAACATGAAATGGTTCGGAGCATCCTGGGGCAGTTGTCTTTGCCAGTCCTGAATCAAGGAAGTACGGACCAGAGACAGTACGAACAGCAGTAACAACGCCACGGAAAAGATCATCACCTGCAGGGAATTCTGACGACTGTGACGTTGCAGACTCGCTAAACCGAGACGCCAGGTGCTTCCAAGACGGGCTCCAAGACGACGGCTGAGGCGAATCAATAACCACGCAAACACCGACACGCTGATCAAAGAAACAATACCGCCGCCCATCAATGCCGCCGTGATGGCAAGGCTGCGGCTGTACCAAAGAACCAGTACCAGTACGGCAAGGATGCCAATCATCAACGCACTGGTACCGGATACCAGAGCTTCCCCATCATCTACCCGCAATACCCGTGACGGCGGTACGTTGCGCAGAGCCAGCAATGGTGGAGCGGCGAATGCCATCAAACAAATCAGTCCGGTCATCCCACCGGTCACGTATGCGCCTGGCCCGGCCGTTGCTATGCTGCCGGGCAACAGGCTGGCGAACGCCTTCAGTATCGCCCAATGAGCCAACCAACCGGCAATCCATCCCAGTAACACCCCTAACACTGCAAGCAGAAACAGATTCAACAGATAAAGCCGGGCAACTGCTGCCGGTCCCATCCCCAGAGTCTTCAACAAGGCCACATGACCGGCCTGACGTACACTGTAACGACGGGACGCCAGCGCCAGGGCAACACCCGCCAGCATTACGCCCAGAGACCCCGCCAACAGAAGAAAACTTTCTGCCCGATCCATGGCCGAACCTATCCCGCGATTACCCTCACGCGGCATAACCCAGCGATAATGATCGCCCAACTGTGGTTCCAGTTCACTGCGCAGCTGTTCAACTTCAGAATCGGCACCAGACACCACCAGACCATATTGAATACGGCTGCCGGGCTGTACCGATTTCGTTGCCGCCACATCGGCAATATTCATAATGACTCTGGGACTCATGAAAAACATACTTTGAGGGCTGTCAGGTTCTTTGAGCAGGGCCTTGGTAGCGGTGAGCGTTGCTTCACCAATCGTTACCTGATCCCCGACTTCTATCCCCAACGCCCCAAACAGCCTCGATGCCATCCATATTTCCCCGGGCCCAGGTGCCGAATCCACCTCAGTACCTTCGATAAATGGCTGGTCACTGACCGTTACTTTGCCTTTCAGCGGATATGAATCGCTAACGGCCTTCACTGATGTCAGCTGCATGCCCTGAGCGGAAAAAGCCATGGCCTGAAAATTCATCATATCCGTAGTCTCAAGGCCAAGATCGTAAGCTTGCTGCTGCCATTGCACCGGAATGGCCTGACTGCCACGGAGCTGCGCATCGCCGGCCAGCAATACACCCGCCTGAACATCTATGGTGTTTCTGATTCGTTCGGAAAAGAGGCTGATACTGGTGACCGTGGCCACAGCAACCAACAACGACATCAGCAGGATATTCAGCTCGCCTCCTTTCCAGTCACGCCAGAGCAATTTGAATCCTGTTTTCATTGTCCTGGCTCCACTATGGCTCCAGCTTCGATGACTATCTGACGATGACAACGACTGGCCAAACGGATGTCATGAGTCACCAACACCAGAGTCGTGCCTGCCTCTTCGTTCAGCTCAAATAACAAATCAGCAATTTTACCTCCGGTTACCGTATCAAGATTGCCCGTCGGCTCATCCGCAAACATGATAGGTGCCTCTGAGGCAAAAGCCCTGGCAATGGCAACACGCTGCTGTTCGCCGCCGGAAAGCTGTTTGGGATAGTGATGTTCACGCCCGGTCAGCCCCACTCTGGCAAATACCTCTCTGGCCTTAGTCGCAGGATCCTCTACTCCCCGGACCTCCAAAGGCAACATGACATTTTCCAGAGCCGTCAGACTGCCAAGCAATTGAAAATTCTGAAATACAAACGCTACCAGTCGGCCTCTGATCTGCGCCCGCTGCTCTTCATCCAGACGGGTAATTTCCTCACCCTGAAGGTAGATCTGGCCTGAAGAGGGGGTATCCAGTCCGGCCAGTAATCCCAGTAACGTTGATTTGCCTGAACCGGACGCGCCAACAATCGCAACGCTTTCTCCCGGCTTGATTTCCAGATCAATCCCTTTCAGGATCGTCAATTGACCCTCGGAGGTCTGTACTTCTTGTTTCAACGCGGTGCTTTTTATCATGCTTTGTCCAAAGGTTATTAAAACATTGGCGATAATGGTTCTGATGCTGACGACTTCGGCGACACTTTCAGCCAAAACAATTCTGGTCCTGGGTGACAGTATCAGCGCTGCCTATGGCATCCCGGCAGATGCGGGCTGGGTTACTCTGTTACAGCAAAAGCTACAGCAACAGGGCTTTGATGATCAGGTCATCAATGCATCCTTCGGCGGTGCCACCAGCGAGTCAGGCGTGCAAAGACTGCCCGGACTGCTGAAACAGTATCAGCCTGATATTCTGTTACTTGAACTGGGTGGCAACGATGGCCTGCAGGGCAAACCGGTGCCATACATTACACAAAACCTGCGTACGATGATCTCTACAGCTCAGGCCTCTCAGGTTCAGGTTGTGCTGTTAGGTATCAAGATTCCGCCGAATTATGGAAGCCGTTACACTGAACCATTTTTTCAGCAATATGAAAATCTAGCCAATGAATACAAGCTTGTTTACGTTCCCTTTATCCTCGCAGGTATCGCCGAAAATCCTGCTTTGATGCAAAACGACGGTATTCATCCAGTGGCAGAGGCTCAGTCCATGATTGTTCAAAATATCTGGCCCGTATTGATGCCATTGCTGAAGTGACAACTCGGAACGGAGGTCTTGATTGAACGCCTATTACCCCCGCCCAGGCCTGCGCAACCCTCATGTACAATCCATCGCCCCCAGTCTGTTGCGTTATGTCCCTAACCACTTTAGCCGACATCAGCTTGAGCTGCCCGATGGTGACTTTCTGTTGCTGGACTGGCAGCGCCAGAACAGTCATCGCCTGGTTATTCTCAGCCATGGTCTCGAAGGACACAGCCGCAGAGCGTATGTCGCCGGAATGGCGAGAGCTTTTTTTCGCCAGGGCTATGATGCTCTGGCCTGGAACTTTCGCAGTTGTGGTGGCCGACTGAACCGACTCCCCAGGTTTTATCACAGTGGAGCCACTGAAGATCTGGATGCGGTCGTGCAACATGCCGTCGACCTGGGCTATCAGCAGATTGTCCTGGTCGGATTCAGCATGGGAGGTAATCTGACACTGGTTTATCTGGGACGGCATCAGGTACCAGACGCCATCAAAGCAGCAGTGACATTCTCTGTTCCCTGCGATCTCGCCAACTGTGCTGATCAACTTGCCAACACACGCAATGGTTTTTATATGCGGCGCTTCCTCAAAGATCTGCAACCCAAGATCGAAGCCAAAGCCCGACAGTTTCCCCAACTGATCTCAGCCACCGATTACCACCGCCTGAAGAACTTTCACGATTTCGACGCCTGCTACACTGCTCCGCTGCATGGTTTCAGCAGTGCCAATGACTACTGGCATCAATCCTCGGCACTGCATTATCTGCCCAACATCACCATTCCTACACTGCTGGTCAACGCCAGAGATGACAGTTTTCTGGGACCAAACTGTTACCCAGATGAACTAGCGGAAAAACATCGCTTCCTGCATTTTGAAGCACCGATGCATGGTGGCCATGTTGGCTTCATCCGTTATCAACTCTGGCGTGAATTATGGTCTGAAACCAGAGCTTTACAGTTCGTACGGCAGTATTTGGAAAGTCCTTCACACAGGTAAACCTCTGAGGTGATTGAAATAAAAAGCCTTAAACCCCATTAGAACAAACCATTGTCCATCAACAGCTGTTAAATCACATGAGTCAAGCAGATTCCAATCACACAGAAATTATTACCCTGAGTGAACAGAACAACACCGGATTGATCGCTCCAGGGGATTCATTACCAGCCAAGCTCTATATTGTTCCCATCGCCAACCGGCCGTTTTTTCCGGCCCAGGTCATGCCGGTTTTACTGGCGGCGGAACAATGGGAGGAAACACTTCGCAGAGTAGAAAAAACACCCCATAAATCACTGGCACTGTTTTTTGTGGAGAACCATGATGAAACCCAGAACGGTCTCAATACTGAAGATCTGCCGGAAACCGGCACGCTGGTAAAAGTACACCAGCTGAAGTCCGATGGAAAACATATTCAGTTTATTGCCGAAGGCATCAAACGTGTCCGGGTTGCCGGATGGCTGTCACGCAAATCCCCTTACCTGGCAGAAGTTAATTATCCACAACATCGCAAAGAATCGGACAATGAGATCAAGGCCTACGCCATGGCGCTGATCAATGCGATCAAAGAACTGCTACCGATTAACCCACTCTATTCTGAAGAACTGAAGCACTACCTCAACCGGTTTAGTCCGAACGAGCCTTCTCCATTAGCAGATTTTGCCGCTGCCATTACCACTGCTCGCGGGGGTGAATTGCAGGAAGTACTCGACACTATTAACCTGATGCCCCGCATGGAAAAAGTGCTGGCGCTGTTGAAAAAGGAAATCAACGTTGCTCGTTTGCATGGAGAACTTACGGATGAAGTCAACAAGAAAGTCAGTAAGCATCAGCGTGAATTTTTTCTACGCGAGCAACTGAAACTCATCCAGAAAGAGCTTGGTATCACCAAAGACGACAAAACCTCTGACGCAGAGGAATTCCGCAACCGCCTCGATGGCAAAACGGTACCCGAGGAGGCTCTCAAAAAGATCAACGAAGAACTGAAGAAACTGGAAATGCTGGAAACCGGTTCTCCTGAATATGGCGTTACCCGTAACTACCTTGATTGGGCCACGTCAATTCCCTGGGGTATTCAGGGTGAAGACAACCTGAACCTGAAACAAGCCAGGACCACGTTGAATCGGGACCATGAAGGGCTCGACGATGTGAAAGCCAGAATACTTGAATTCCTTGCCGTGGGAGCATTCAAGGGGGAGATTTCGGGCTCTATTCTGCTGCTTGTTGGTCCTCCCGGCGTGGGTAAAACCTCCATCGGTAAAAGTGTCGCCGATGCTCTGGGCAGACCGTTTTACCGTTTCAGTCTGGGTGGCATGCGTGATGAAGCCGAGATCAAAGGCCATCGCCGCACATACATCGGCGCGTTACCCGGAAAATTTGTCCAGGCGCTCAAAGATGTCAAAGTCATGAATCCGGTCATCATGCTGGACGAAATTGATAAACTCGGCGCCAGTTATCAGGGTGACCCGGCTTCGGCCTTACTGGAAACCCTGGACCCTGAACAGAACAGTCAGTTCATGGATCACTATTTGGACATGCGTCTGGACTTGTCAAAGGTATTGTTCATCTGTACCGCCAACCAGCTTGATACGATTCCTGCGCCTTTGCTTGATCGTATGGATGTCATTCGTCTGTCCGGTTATCTGACCGAAGAGAAAGTCGCCATTGCTGCCAAACACCTGTGGCCACGGCAATTGCAAAAAGCCGGTGTCAAAGGTCGGCAACTGAAGATTTCCCGCAAAGCCCTGCGCGACACAGTCGAATGTTACGCACGGGAATCCGGGGTTCGGAATCTGGAAAAACAACTGGCTAAAATCGTTCGCAAAGGTGTGGTTCAACTACTGGAGCAACCGGATGAAAGCATCACCGTCACACCGGAAAATCTGAGTAGTTTTCTGGGCAACCCCATTTTCCGTCCGGAAGCACTTATGCAGGGAATAGGTGTGATCACCGGCCTGGCATGGACAGCCATGGGAGGCACCACTTTGCCGATTGAAGCCACCCGCATTCATACCCTGAACCGGGGTTTTAAACTGACTGGCAAACTCGGCGAAGTGATGCGCGAATCGGCTGAAATTGCTTACAGTTATGTCTGCTCCAATCTGGAAAAATATGGTGCCGACAAATCTTTCTTTGACAAAGCATTCGTACATCTACATGTACCGGAAGGGGCAACCCCAAAAGATGGCCCCAGCGCCGGTGTCACCATGGCCAGTGCATTATTGTCTTTGGCGTTAAATAAAAAACCCAAAGCCAATTACGCTATGACTGGAGAACTGACACTGACTGGAAAAGTGCTGGCAATTGGCGGTGTACGGGAAAAAATCATTGCGGCCAAACGCCAGAATATCAAAAACATCATTCTGCCTGAGGCCAATCGCGGTGATTATGAAGAAGTACCTGAATACCTGAGAAAAGGTCTGAAAATATCCTTTGCCGAACATTACGACGACGTATTTAACAAATTGTTTGGTTAGTCAACTTCCGGGGTTCCCATAAAAACCATGGGAACCCCGGTGGCGGTATTATTAAAATGTTTTAAAGAGCGCTCGCGAATCCCATTGTGGCCAGACGGGTTCGCCTGCCGATTCGACATACAGGTTCGGATCGCCGGCTTCAATGAACCCTTTGAGTCCGGTGACCAGTTCACGATGAAGCACTTCCCGCTCCTCGGCATTATCCTCGGTCCAGGTAAAGCGGGTAATGTTCGGTCGGTCGATATCAAAATTCCCAAACAGAACCGGTACATCAATGGCGTGATAAGCACCGAGCAATGTACTCCAGGGTTCAGGGTAATTTTGCCAGATAAACTGATAACGATAGACCGGCATGCCCAACTGTACGAGTTCATCAGCCAGGCTCGCCATCAGGACCTCTTCTTTCTGATTTAATTTTTCTGTTTTACGGAAAAAAGCCTTCTGTCGGTATTTACGCACAAAATCCGTGGTCTCCAGATCGTTGCGCAGGCTGTTTACCAACAGCCAGAACTCCATTGTCGACAAACGGCTATAATCAAAAATTCGAATCAGACTGGTTTCATTGCCAACAGTACCGATGAGCGTGGGTACCGCATTGACGAACACGGCATCTTCATCTTCCAATGCCTCTGAATCGAGTTTCGCAACTGTCTTAGTCTTGGACAATACCTGCTCATCCGTCAGATCTGAGACATAATTGTCACGCACTTCTTCGCTCTGCTGGTTCAGAGCCTCATCAAACTCCTCGTCGGAAATGGTTGTTTCATCATCCTTTTCATCCTGATAAAGCTTGCGGCGCAACTTACGAATAGACATGGTTTTGCGGTCATAAGGCACTCCGGACAGTGTAACTGCACGCTGAAAATAACCGCTGGCGAGAGGAGAGCGCATCAGCGCCCACACGAAAATACTGCCAGCCGAATGCCCCATCAAAGTGACTTCATTCGGATCGCCACCAAATGCATCAATGTTTGTTCTAACCCAATCCAGCGCTTTGACCTGATCCTTCAAACCAAGGCTGCCACGCTTGGTTGCCGGATCTCTGCCGTCAAGAATCACAGTCCGTAACATACTGAAAATACCAAGGCGATAATTAAACGTAACCACCACGGCGTTCAGCTCCCGGGCCAGTCGTTCACCATCGTAGACCGGGAGAGAAGCGGCTCCGGTAATGCCCGAACCACCATGAATAAACACCAGCACCGGTCGAGGTGATTGCAACCGGGTATGCTCATCCGCTACCGGCGTCCAGACATTCAGATAAAGACAGTCTTCAGAACCAAAGCGTTCATCAAAGGTCGAATCATCATCGCTGGCAAAAAAACCTCCTATCTGGGAGCAGGCATCACCAAAGGCTTTAGCTTCCCTCACTCCAGCCCAGGGCTCTGCATCCTGAGCTGCTTTCCAGCGCATCCGCCCCAGTGGTGGCTGGGCATAAGGGATACCCAGAAAGCGGATGACTCCTTCCAGGTCATCACCTTCAACCACACCGCTCGCAGTCACTGCCTGAGTAGAGGCCATAGCCATTGATGGCAATATCAGGACCATTAAAAGAGTTGCTGACCAATGTCGCAAATTGACGGAAATATGAGCTAAATCCGATAGACAGTACTTCATTGAATTGACCTCCTGAAGTTCTATGTACATACCAGTTCGCCACGACAGCACTACCAGGCGGTTCATCAAGTTGAGAATATAAAAGTTTTCATATGCTAATGGACCAATACAACGATACTTTTGCCCACTTGATCACAATCATAAAAAAACTGCGACGACATCCCCATTACCCAATCACAATGCTTTAACGCAATGGCGGGGAGCCTTACATGGACACAACCCGTACTTGTTACCATAATGCGCCTGTGCCGATACTCTAACCGCCACAGGAACAAATTCGATGAAATGGACCAAACTGGGAGAGGCTCCCGATTACCGTTTTACACTGGCAAATGAGCGTACATTTCTGGCCTGGATTCGTACCGCCATTGCCCTACTGGCGGCGGCCGTTGCCCTGGATCAACTTGCTCCCAATCTGGCCGTTCCCTGGGTACGCAACCTGATTTCTCTGTCACTGTGCATTTTTTCCTGTCTCAGTGCCGGTCATGCCTATCTGCGCTGGGCGAACAATGAAAAAGCCATGCGCCTGAAACAGAACCTGCCCTATTCTCCGTTATTACGCATACTCAGCATTTTCCTTGTGCTGTTGGCCGGTATCATTCTGGGGTTGCTGATTTATGGCGGTTAAGCCTGACAGAGATCCTGGCCTGCAACCAGAACGAACCTCAATGGCCTGGACCCGGACGCTGTTTGTACTGCTGATATTGATGAGTGCATTCAGCCGTCATTTCTTCAAAGCCTATGGCTGGTTCTGGCTGGTATGCCTGGGCATCATTGCAACCACACTCGTTGTGATGTACGGCTATACCCGACGACGCACACAACGCTCAATGGATGAGATCGCAGCGTTGTCAGTGGCATCCATAAGAATGAAACAATGGCTCACCTTTGCGGTTCTGTTCAGCAGCCTGACATTTGCCGGCTACTTCCTGATGGCTTTTTTTAATCGTTGAAGATGCCATTACCATACGCAGCCGGTTTCCAACCACACAACATCCCTGTTTCCAGCAACATTAACAAATGGTAATCCTGCACTTAGGAAACCTTAATCCCACTCAAGCCCCGGCTATCTATAATCGCTCAACCTTTAACAACATGAGCAAATGGAAACTTATGAAAAACTGGCTACTTCGCTATTCCACGCCCTTAACAACAGGTCTGTTCCTGGTGTCGCTAATATCCGGCATCGGGCTATTCTTTCACGTGGGTCCAATGTCATTTCACAGCATGCACGAATGGGTCAGCATGGCACTGATTATCCCATTTATCCTGCACATCTGGCGCAACTGGAAAGGCTTACTCAACCATTTCAAGCGCAGTGCCATGCCACTGGCACTGGCTTTTTCAACACTGTTTGCCGTTGCGTTCATGGCCTGGCCATCCGACGAAAATACAACGGTCCGCAGCGGCCCGCCGCAGTTCGCCCTGGCACATACGCTAACCTCTGCTTCACCAGCAACCGTAGCTCCAATCTTCGGCATCACAGCCGATGAAATGGTTACCCAGCTGAAAGCCCAAGGGTTCGACAGTGCCAGCCAGGAAACCAGCCTGTCCGACATCGCCAGCAACTCAGGAAAAGAAACCAGCGACTTATATGCCGCAATGCTCGGCATGATTCCCGCTTCGGAATAAATGACAGATTTTATCGATGTGATCCGGTCAGACTTTTATTCGTAGCTGACCGGAATGAAATGTTGGAACCGATGCCAACTGCAGACCCCTAATGAGAGTGCCATATTAGCCGGCTATTTTTCGGCTATGGAACTCATTCGGTCATAAAGTAGTCAGGCCATACTTTCCATGACACACCTTAAATCTCTCTGAAATTTAGTAAAATATTATAATTTTTTTACTACAATCCATTCTGAAAATTTTTTTCAAAAACGCTCGTAGCCTTTAAACGAAGAGAGTTTTTGGTTATCTGGTCCAGATTAACGACATCATTTAAATGCTTTCAAGCTAGAATCCAGTTCCAATGTAGTAAATATATCGATAATATTTACCTGAAGAGCCTTCCCATACAAAAACAACAAACAATTGAGGTATTCACATGTCATCACACATTCGGTGGTTATGTTTCAAAACTATAGTGTTGATCGGGCTGGTAGCAGGGCTATCGTTGAACAGTGCCTGGGCAGCACCGGTATTTGCGTATGGCGCGGATATCGGCTGGATGAAACAGCTTGAGAATGAGGGGGTCAGTTGGGTTAACGATAACGGCGTTCAGCAGGATCCGCTGCAAATTCTTAAAGATCATGGCATCAACGCAGTTCGCCTGCGGGTTTTTGTCAATCCCGACCCTAGCGCTTACTGGAATAAAGACGACTCCACCTGGACCATGCTGGGTTATGCCGATAAAGCCAGTGTTATTGCTGCAGCCCAACGAGCCACCAACATGGGAATGCGTGTCATGGTGGATTTTCATTACAGCGATGTATTTGCAGATCCCGGCCATCAGATCAAACCGGCAGCCTGGCAGAATTACAGCGTCTCACAACTCGAAACCGCCGTTTACAATCACACTTATGATGTTATGAATGGCCTCAAAAATGCCGGTATCACGCCGGCATGGGTTCAGGTCGGCAATGAGATGGATCCGGGAATCCTGCTACCTCAAGGCAGCACCTCTAACTTCGCCAACCTGACCCGTTTTCTGAATGCTGGCTATGATGCCGTTAAAGCTGTCAGCGCCTCTTCCAAGGTAATCAGTCATTTGGCACACGGCACCGATAACGCCGCAGCCCGTTGGTATTTCAATAATTTCCTGAATGTATACGGAGGAAAAACTGATGTTATCGGCTTTTCTTTTTATCCATATTGGGATGGAGAGTCTTACTGGAATCTTACCGACGACCTTGCCTATAACCTGAATGACATGGCAGCAACCTACGGAAAAGAAGTTATGGTCACCGAAGTGGGTGGCCTGCAAACCAACCCCACCGACAGCTATTGGACGGTTAAAGACACCATTGACCTGGTTAAGGCCGTACCCAATGGAAAAGGAATTGGTGTTTTTTACTGGGAACCGGAAGCCAACTCTTCGGTCTTGCCTGACGGTTATCCGCTAGGGGCCACAACGTTGATTTCCAATAAAGTACTGCAGTTTACCAAAGCTCTGGATGCTTTTAGTGACGGGCAAATCAAAGTGGATAGCAGTAAGACCTACCGCATAGTAAACCGAAACAGCGGCAAAGCTCTGAATGTTGCGGCAGGCTCCACGGCCGATGGTGCCGCTATAGAACAATACGGTTATGGAGGCTGGACCAGTCAGCAATGGCAATTCACTGCCATCGGTAACGGCTTTTATAAAATAAAGAACATCAACAGCAATAAAGTCATGGACATCGAGGCCGCCTCAACCGAAAACGGCGCTCAAAATATCCAGTGGTCCGACAATGGTGGCTGGAATCAGCAATGGTTGATTTTGGATGTGGGTGACGGTTACGTCAAAATCAAAAACCGTAACAGCGGTAAACTTCTGGATATCAAAGCCAAATCAACCGCTGATGGGGCATTGGACATTCAATGGTCCGACAATGGTGGTTGGAACCAGCAGTGGCAGATCCTGCAAAACTGACCCATCCAGCAGCGGCAAAAGCGAAACGCTTTTGCCGCAAACCTTCACTCAACTGTGGCTGAAATCCAATAAAGCCTGTCCACTCAAACGATATCCCAACAATTCCTCCTTGGCCTTGGCCCCAATCGATTCATAAAACCGGATAGCCGGTTCATTCCACCTTAAAACACTCCATTCAAACCGTTCACAACCTATTGCAACTGCTTGTTGTGCCAGATACTTCAACAATCGCTTACCCGCACCGAAGTGACGATATTCCGGAGAAATATAAAGATCCTCAAGATACAGGCCATTTTTGCCCAGCCAGGTTGAATAGTTGTAAAAATAAACGGCAAAACCAATTGCTTTGCCATCCTGTTCACAGAGCAATGCTTCAACGGTGGAATCAGGTCCGAATATTGATCGCTCTATGTCCTCTACCGTGGCAACCACTTCTTGTTCGGCCTTTTCGTAACACGCTAACTCTTTAATAAACTGCAATAACTGCCCCGAATCTGATACCACCGCTTCGCGAATTGAAAGTAAACTCACCATTCTCCCCTACTTAATTACATTTTATGAACACTCATCAGCAGTCAAACTGCCTGACTTTTAACCTGGTAATACGTCCATGCACCACTATATTAACCCGACATATTTAATTGCCAGGTCAATAACTTAACGCTCCCGAGTACGCATCATCAGTATTTCGTGGACCAGCACCAACAGTATCACGAGCACCAATACTGTCACGCCGATACTTTCGAGGCCAAAAAAAGAAGCAATATATCCCATTGAAAATGGCAGACTGACTCCGCCGATCAGCGCGACACTGACCTGAATACCGATCACCCGTGAAGCCAGTTTTTTTCCAACTCGTTGCGGTGTTCTCGACATCAGACACGGGAATATAGGAGCCAGGCAAAAACCGGTAACCAACAACCCAAGCAGACTCAACAGTGGCAAGCCATCAATACAGAAAACCCCTGTGCCCACGAGTGTTCCCCACATTGCCAGTCGAATCACAACATCAGTCTGTACCTTGGCAACCACTACACCAAAAAACACTCTTCCGGCCGCAAGTGCACCCCAGAAAAATGACGTCCACAAACCTGCCTGGGCAGTATCAATCGAGCGTCCTTCTGTTAACACGGTAAACGCCCATTGCCCGACACCGATCTCAACACCGGTATATATAAAAAACAACAATATGTGAAACCAGACCACGCTTTGACGAAAAATATATTGGTAGCCCCCCGATAAATCCGGCTCATCAGCAGTGTGCGATTGATCGGGTTGATCATCCAGTTGATGTCGGGTTATGAAAAACAAGCCAGCCATCAGCAGCAGGATGAAACCAATCGCTCCGTAACCAACCCGCCAGTTACCAGTAACCACCAAAACAGTCGTGGCGATCATCGGTCCGGTCATCGCACCAACTCCGAAAGCAGCATGCAGCCAATTCATTTGCCGGGTCGAGAAATGTTCCGCTGCATACGCATTCAGACCGGTATCAATCGCGCCGGAACCCAGCCCTAACAATACTGCAAACAATAAAAACACTGCCCAGTAAGGGGCAAAAGCGAATCCTGTTAAAGCAACGAAAACCAGCAACGAACTGCCTGCCAACAGTGCGCCAACTCCCAGTCGATTAAGAATAAACCCAGCGGACATACTGGAGCTAAAATACCCAATACCGGTACAGGTCAAGATCATACCCAACCAGGCGTTTGGAATGGCAAAGGTCTCCCGTACAAAAGGCCAATTAACCCCATGAGTGGCGTCGGGAAGCCCCAGACTGATAAATCCCAGATACGCGATCAGCAGTAACAAAAAACCTGGTTTCTTCATTTTCTCAGCCTTCCGTAAGACAACACCCGACATATGGACGGCAAAGTGTCCTTGCTTCACAGGCATATTGTCAAATGATTCAGAACAGGATTTATGTCAAATATATTGACAACAAAACACCGGAAACCTTTTATGCTTTTTATATGCATGAAAAACTTATTCGCGTTGACAAAAACAGATGTCACATTACTGGCTTAAACGATGAAAAATGTTTCTACATTAATGAAAATATTTTCCAACCGATGAGTTGCTAAACACTGGAAGTATGTTGGAGAGATCACGTGTTGAAGATGATTTGAGCATCAGTCAGGCTTCAAACTCGCGATCAGAGCCTGACTGTAGATAGCTGTTATTTATTGAATGATAACATTGAAACTGGAAGAGCAAACCGTACTGCCAGTAACGCTATAAATACGCTGGGTCACATTGGCAACTTTACCGCTAGCGGTTGGTAATGCACTCAATGAAGTATATAAAGTTGCGCCCTGACCGGTAAATCCATAACGCGAATCCTTAAAGAACCCCGGTAGTGCCTGAAAGGTTGCGATCAAACCGCCACCACTGATTTTTTGCTCCAGAAAATACATGGCAAACGCCAGGTTACTGACGGAACCGATCTGCAAAGTACTCTGTCCCGGCATCAAATAAATATCATTACTTTGAAGGGAACAGGCCGCTTTTGACCCTAACGATAGAACAGAAAGCATTATTAATACGATCATTCTGACAGACATGAGTCATCTCCTTTTGGAAAAATTATTGTTATTGTCACTTCTGATACCAACAAGAAGTCCATTAAGGCTAACCCACCCACAACATGCCATAATTAGTTAATTAGTATGATTTCCTTCTTTCCAGGTTCCAACATGAATAACACCTGGCTTTTGATGGCTAAGACCTTCCATAAAAGCATCCTGGACCGTAATTACCGAATGAGTGTCGAGCCATGGCCACAGGTCAGAATTGAGTCAGGTGTCAGTACCGAAAAATAATGAATAAATCGAAAAACATGATCAGACGCTAAGGGGCCTCTGAACAATAGGAATAGTTTTGATGCAGGCGAGGAAGCACCACTCGCAACACTGCAGTTTACTGACGTAAATGAGGATGTGAGACCGGAGCTGACAACGTCCTGCGCGAAAACAGGCCATTTTTCAGAGGCTCCCTAACCATTAACAAGCATTACAGACACCCATTTTTGTTATAAGCGATATAGCCAACCGCTTATGAAAGGTTTTGTCCCCTGCCCTGCTGCTCCAACAGCTGTCTCAACCGTTGTAGCGCCATGGATATGTGGGTGCGTCGCAACTGGCCCACTGCAGCAATCGCACCACCCTGCAACAGCTGTCGGGTTTCGCTGACCTCCCGCTGAAAAATACCCGCCTCGGCCTGAACCACATCATCCGTCATCAGATATGGCCACATCCTCGATGAACGGTAAAACAGTAGTGACAGTATTTCACGTAACGATGGGTTACCAACCAGCTCCATCAATAATTCGAAAAACACGATATTCAACTGAGCAAATGCCCGTTTTGGCTGGGGGTTGGCAGCCAGCAACAGACAGTCACTTTCAACCTTGACGATTCTATCCAGCAGCCCGGTGGTAACCGGTAATGGCGACAACAAACCAATCTGAGGAACAATTTCCATACGCAACCGAAATACATCACATAGATAAGACAGCTCGATATCCGTCACCAAATTACCAACACCATGACGAACTTCTACCAGGCCTTCAGCCTCAAGCCGTCCCAATACTCTACGCATAGGAGTACGGCTGACAGAAAATTCCCGCGCCAGAGTCTCCTCCGACAGCCGGGCACCAGGCTCATAGTCCAACAGACAAATGCGATTCCGCAGTGTCAAATAGATGAATTCAAACCGGTTCGTACCTACGGACGGCATAACAGACTCATGCTCTGCATTCATAAAATGATGATTTCCTTCAGGACGTTAACATGTACAGGCACAATAACTGGCTGGTATGTTCCGGATTCTATCGTATACCGAACTGCCTGGGTATTTTCCAGGTAGCCTTTGAACAATTTTGAACAGTGCGGGAATACCGCTCATTCTCCTGAAACCAGTTAAACAACCATAACCGGACATCGCGCCATACCACTGACCTTATGAGACACACTCCCCAGAATAAAACCCTCGGTATGACCCAAACCGCGATGTCCGAGAATTATCAGGTCCGCACCTTTCTCCCGGGCAAACTGCACAATGGTTTTGGCCGGCCGGCCACTCTTAACAAATGCCCTCACCTTCAGACACTGCTGATCAATGGCATAGCGTTTACAACTTTCTGCAACATCACTGGCATAATGCTTCATCATCAGATCCATATTTTCAGGATCAACCGGCCTGACCATCGACATCGATGCCTCCCGCAAAGAGTGATGTCGAAACACAGATAATATCCATAAGTCCGCGTCAAATATTTTCTGCATCTCCACTGCCACTTTCAGGGCTTCACAGGCACCATCGGAGCCGTCTGTTGCTATCAGAATATGTTTGAACATTTCATGCCTCCTTTTTTATTCATCCAGCAGCACAAGAAATTCTCCTGAGATCTTCTGTTGCCATCCCCCAAAATCGCAACAACCACCCGCAATCATACGGTTAAGGGGAATTGTTAATACCTTCAACTTTCGAAGCAGTAACGAAACAGCGCTCTTTAACTGAATGCCAGATCACGGAAAAATAACGCGATCTGGGGAAAGAAAATCAATAACACCGCCACGCATAATAAAATCAGTACAAATGGCGGTGTTCCTCGCACAACATCCGCATACGGTTTTCTGAATACAGCGATCGCAGTAAAAATATCACAGCCAAATGGTGGCGTAGCCGACCCAATCGCCACCTGTAAAGTTATGATGGTACCCACCAAAACCGGGTCCAGCCCTACTGATTGCACCACTGGTGCAAAAACCGGCACCAACACCAGAATCACCACTATCGGATCCACAAACATGCAACCGATAAAAAATGATATGGAAATGACAAACAACACACCGATCTGGCTCATGTCTGCCACACCCACCGTCTCCAACAATTCCTGAGGAATACGGGCAAAGGATATCACCCAGGAAAATGCCGCACCGGCCGCCACGAGAATAAATACCACACCGGTAATCAAACCCGTGGATTTAGCGGTCTTATAGATGTCTTCCAGTGACAGTGAACGAAAAACAATCACTTCGAGTACCAGCGCATACAGTACACAGACAGCCGCAGCTTCGGTGGGACTGAACACGCCACCATATATACCGCCGACAATAATGACTGGAAAACCCAACGGCCAGATGGCTTTTCTTACCGCTACCAGCCGTTCTGACCAACTGGCCTTCGGTTCTACCGGAACATCATAAACATAGGCATAAATGACACTGTATATCGAAAACAGCACCAGTATCAGCAAGCCAGGACCAATGCCGGCAATAAACAATTCTGAGATCGATGTATTGGAGACCACGCCATAAATAATCATGCCGATACTCGGTGGAATCAGGAAGGCGATATCGCTGGCATTGATGATCAACGCCAGTATAAAAGAATCCTTATAACCGGCTTTCAACATTCTTGGCCGCAGAGGTGAACCAACCGCCACTACGGTCGCCTGAGTAGAACCCGACACTGCACCAAACAGCGTACAGGCTGTTGCCGTACTGACCGCCAGCCCACCTTTAATATGACCGATAAAGCGCATCACCATTTCAATCAAACGGCCGGCGGACTGTCCCCGGGTCATAATATCGGCCGCAAAAATAAACATCGGCACTGCAATCAACGAAGCCGGACGTATACCCGCCATAAACTGCTGCACCATAAAATCCATTTTGCCAATACCATGAAAGATCTCATAAAAACCAACGATGGCTCCGACGATCAACGGGATCATCATCGGAAATCCCAGCAACAACAGAACAATCATGACCAGAAAAATTATGCCTGCCATGAGAACCTCCTATACTTCCGTTTCACTGTCCTCATACCCCTCTAGTACACTGACAGACAAGTAAATATCTTTCTGGGTCAGGTTCTTCAATGCTGTCAACAGATATTGTACGGCCGTTATAAAAAAACCTACCGGAACCCACAGATATATCCAGTAAACCGGTATCTGAAGTGCCGGCAATATCCGCCCGGAGGTGGCGACTTTGGAGATGTACTGTATTGAAAAATAACACAGCACCAGCATGATCAACGCTGAAAACAGCGTGATGAAAATCATCATAACTTTCCGAACTCTCCAGCCCAGGGCATCATAAATGGCCGACATACGAATATGCCGTCCATGTCTGGCGGCATAGCCAATACCGGCAAAGGTAATCATGACAATCAGGATACGATTGACTTCTTCACTGAAAAACAGGCTGCTATGAAACACAAAACGACCAATGACATTGGCTATGGTATTGGCGGCCATCAGCAAAACGGCTGTCGCCAGTACAAATGATTCAAAACAACCGATGAAAAAATCGATACGGGCGGCTATCGTTGATACCACACCGTTACTAAGGGCTGGATTAGGAGCTGGGTGATGATCTTTATCCATTGATAAAGTCCTTAAAATCTTGGACTGTCCCAATGGTCATCGCGACAGTCCGGATAAACCGTGCGTGATGATTCAAACCGGAACCACGGGCTCAGAGCACCTTCACGCGACTTACAGAGCTGATGAGTCAGCCGACACACTGGCCGGCTGGATTATTGCCGTTCAGAAAACCATCTGTATGGATCAGAGGCCCCTAAGATCAGCTTTCATTTGTTTCAGAATTTTCTGACCGCTCTTACCCGTCATTTCGATAAATTTTTCCTCTACCTGGGCAGCGGCCGCCTTAAAGGGTTTGCGCTCTTGCTCAGATAAAACAATTACCTCTATCTCCGGTCGTGCGGCCTGGATCTTCTTCAGGGCTTCTTTTTCCAAACCTTCCTGATAAGTCAGTATGTATTCAAAAGCCGTTTTCGCTGCATTTTGAATCACCTTGCGATCATTTTTATTCAGGCCATTGTAGAAATCCTGATTAGCCATAACCGCAGTAGTGAAATTATTATGACCGGCATAGATAATGTTATCCGTCACCTCATACAGCTTGGTGGATTCAATAAAAGAGGTTGGATTTTCCTGCCCCTGAATGATGTTGGTTTGCAGGCCACCATACACTTCGCCCCACGGCAATGGTGTGGGTGTCGCACCAAATGCCTTGTATGCTTCTACCAGCAATGGGTTGGTCATTACCCGGAACTTGACCTCATTCAAATCTTCAGGACTATGCACCGGCTTTTTGGTTGTCATCGCAACCTCACCTTCCGGAAACATGGTCAACAATTCCAGGCCCTGTTTGGCGTACAGTTTTTTGAAGTCCCGGTGAATCGCCTTACTGGTCCGAAAAAACTTATTAAGCTTTTTGGTATCGGTTGGTAACAGGTAGGGCACAAAGAATACCTGGGCTTCCGGAATCAACGAACCGGTAAAACCGGGCGACTGGTCCACGAACTGCAGAATACCAGCCTGTGCCTGCTCCATAATGTCAGCAGACTCTCCCAGCGTTCCATAAGGGTATAGCTCCACCTCATGGTCCGAATTCTTCTCGATTTCCTCTTTAAATTTACTGGCATAAACACCCTGAACTTCATTAATGGCCTCTTCAAATGCATAACGCCAGGTATCTGCCCGGGTTGCCATTGGCATAACGACCGTTGTGACAAACAGACAGGCAGCGAGTTTGACAAATCTACTGTTGGTCATGTTTTTCCCTCTGGTTTCTAATTTGGTAACGTTTGTGTCCTAACCACTTCAATCACAAGCTTGAGCACACATCATCATCCGAAACACTGAGTGCTCATCAGAGAGTGTTTTCAGATCAACAGTGGCAGACACAAAGCCCTATTCAAAATACAGTTCTATGATGAAAAATCAAGGAGATGTATACAAATAAAGAAATTTTGATGGTTTTATGACCATTGTTTCGCAAATTATTCAAACACTTGTATACATCTAAATACTTTTAGCGGATCTCGGCCAGATCGACTTTTTACCGGCAAATACTCACTCGTATATCGCCAACCATGAATGCAAGACGAGCCTGACGGCCTGGTAAGTAACTGATCGACCAACATATCCGCTTAAGTCATCAGATATTGTCGATGGCCACTAATGATGCCTTATTAACTATCCATACAAGGCAGGCCGTCACTTATGCCCGGGACCGTCAGAACTATTGATAAACACCCAGTGATCAGAATGTTAAGAATTTATGTCAGAGTTTTTTTGTAACTCAGGCTTAAGGGGAAGGGTGTAATCTGCTCCAAATAGAGGATGCGACTATCAGCGAAAAATCACCACTGGCACATTGAGATTCACCTATAGACCAACTCTGTCTAAAACACATACCCTTCTGGTGACTCATATCTGTCAGCTCCATATTTATCCACTGCCTGCTTATATCTGCGGATCGAGGCTTTTTTTGATCAATCTGTGAATGACAAGTACACAGCATGTATTTCTGGACCTGTCACTGCTTTTAAGATATCAATATGACCAGAAATATGCCTGCTACAGGCTACTGATTTCTGTCACTGATGCCGTGTAAACCCATAAACCTGAGATCACCCGTTTTTGCTTCGGTCACAACAGGATATTTGAAGATGATTGAGAAAATCACTATGGAAAAACTGAAAGTAGTTGCATTGATTTTATTAGGCGGTCTAACAGAGGCAAACGCTTCGACGTTCTATACTGCCGAAGAGCTGGTGACTCCCTATGACTGGACATATATAACCCCCTCCGCCATCAATGATAACGGCGAGATAGTGGGTACCGGATCGCCCCATCGTGATGCGTTTGATGCCAGAATAGCATCTGCGCTATATTGGCCAACCCCTAACTCCATTCAGATAATGTCACGTTATAAGGATAAATATAGTAATTATTCTGCGGCTTACGACATTAACAACACTGGCATGATCGTCGGTGAGATACAGTCTACTGAAACAGGTGAGTATGTCGCTGTACGTTGGGATCATGGTAATTTCATAGAAGCTTTCGGTATGGAAAGCGCCAACGGAGCGAGTACTGTTTCGGCCAGGGCAACCAGCATTAATGACCAGGATGTGATTGTTGGCGATGTGACATTAAGCAACGGTCTATCACGGGCATTCATGTACAACCGCTTCGGCGGGTTTAACTTTGGTGAGTTTTTAACCGACCCGGAAAACCATATTTTTTCAACATCTATCAACAACAATAATATTGCGGTCGGAGAGCTTGGCAATTCAGGTTTCTCGTATAACCCCAGCGCAAAGAATCGTCTGAACGTTTACGCCAACGGTGGTTATTATTCAATTGCAGACATCAATGATCAAAATGCAATGGTGACGCAGCAACAGAATCTTTGTGTACTTAAACACAACCAACAAATACCCCTCAGCGATAACAATACTTCCTGTACTCCCAAAGCATTGAACAATAACCAGGTGGTCGTTGGTACAACAAATCAATTCGATACCAAAAGTTATCTATACCATGCATTTGTATACGATCCTTATGCCAATAATTCGTGCGAAACCGGCATGCGTGATTTAAATGCCATTACAGTCACCAATAGCGATGAAGTGGTTTTAACGGAAGCCGTAGACATCAACGAATCCGGTCAAATCATAGCGACGGGGGTAGTGAATGGAGAAACCAGAGCATTTTTATTGCATCCATCTACAGACAATCAAGCTATTCCGCTGAGTCTGGATGCAGATCAGGATGGCATTCTGGACAACTGCGATCCGGAAGTCACACCTAACAATGTCGCGGCCTGGTTGGTGCCGGTGCTGTATTTGTTACTCTGAAACAATGTAAGTGTTTGTTGCACTGAGTAGCAGACAGGGAGACAGTTGAAGCGATGTTGCACGCAACATCGCCGGGTAAATAATCAAGACGGTTTAACGTCAACCGTCATTGTTCCAAAGTCACCATATCTCACAGTTATTTGAGTAAATGGGACATTAATAACCCCGGCATAAGAACCGGTAATCACTGCCTGCCCAGCCTCTATGCCATATCCCCGCTCATTGAGAAAGTTTACTAACCAGGGGAGCGCCACTCGTGCATCGGCATTGGGGTGATGACCATCCAGTCGGATGTTTTCGTCAGAGTGTTCCACCTGAATTGGAAAGTCAGCAGGCGATTCCGATACCACCGGCCCTAAATAGATGCCCTGATTAAAGAGCCCGTCCGCCAGTAGTTCTGGAAACTGACAACTATCCGGGTCGCGGTAGCGGCCACGTATCAATTCCAGAGCCATACGGACTTCACCAATGGCAGCATACACTTCTTCTTCAGAATAAGGTGTCTCACGAGGGGCCAGAGTTTCAGAAAAGACGAAAGCGAGTTCAGGCTCGATGGCTGCGGCATTATTGAGAGGGGCTAATGAACAGGTACCGTTCTGAAATGCCAGACTCTGATAAATCGGCGCCACCACTACCCTGCCTTCACTGGGCAGCAGGCATTTCCAGCCAGCAATCCCCTCACCTTCTGCAGCCTGCAACCTGGAAACTTCCTCCTGTATTAATAACGCCTCATCGAGAGTTTGCGGGCGGCAGGCCTCTGGCAATCGCTCAATTTGATCGCCACTACGGCGGGCCTGACATAATAGCTGAGCGGCAGTCTGGATTTTGTTCATGATACGTCTCTAAGTAAAACCCGCATGCTACGCCATCTGCGAAATAAAAAAAATCAGGCAGATCAGTCTTCTACATCTTTAGCCGGTTAACAAATATCAGGAAAGACTGGGAGAGAGAATGAGCATACACCGTTTCAGGCAACTCATTCATAATATGAATAAATTTGCACCGGAGTCATGGAGACTCCGGTGAGCCAATACCATGATCAGCGAATAGCACAAAATCCAGTGGCACGACTGCTTTGTCCGGTTGCAAGTTTGCCATTCCAGTTGGACCCGGATGACACCTTGAGAGACGAGCCAACCTGACTCCAGCTGCCATTCCACAGACTGTCAATCTGACCCTCAATGGTGAATTCAACTGCCCATTCGGTCGCCGGACCACCATCATTAGTGACGACCACCGCGGCACAATAACCGCTACCCCAGTCATTGGTAATTTCAAGCGTTGCGGTTACATGGCTGGGTTCCGTAGAGCCGGAATCAGATGATCCATCACCAGGATCTGTCGTTGATCCGTCTACGTTGCCAAATCCAATAGAGCCATTGCAATGCAGCCATTCAGATAAACTACCACCACCACAGCTGCTGTTGCCCCAGACACCGGTATTGTCATCCTGATCTTCTGCCTGACGTACCACACCATTGACGATAACATAATCAACCTGCACATCCCGGTCACCACCGTCATTGGTAAAGCCGACCCGAATGACGCCGTTGGCATTGGTATGGATGGTGGTATCAGACATGACCGTTGAAGCGGTCCATGCATGAATGGTTACACCACCCACCTGCAAGTTGACGGCTTCATCACCAGTGACACCTTTCAGACGAACAACGATCGTATTGTCACCTTCGCCTGTAGAACCGTCATTGTTATCATCTGAACCACCATTATTGTCGCTCGCTCCGGTATCAACCAACTCCAACATTTTATTGGCATAACGGAGACCCATCTCACGGACCCCGGCAGAATTCCAGTGATACTCGTCGTGTATGTCCAGCCCACCATCAGCCTTTACCACATGTGCATTAGAGATCACAGAAGGAAGCTGGGCAATCAATCGATTGTGGCTGGAACAGCACCCCGTGTACGGCAATTCTCCGGCAATAAACGGAATATCGCCAACGCCGAGGTCATTGCGTATATCGGTAACCAGCTGATTGACCCTGCCCGGCCAGGCAGGATCACCGGTATTGCTTTCACCCTGATGAAAGATGATGCCTTTGATCACCCCACTTTGCTGGGCTTTGCGGGCAAGATCCAATAACCAGGCGTACCCCCCATGAAGGTTATTCGGCGTGCTCCCAAAACTCGGAGTACAGGCATTGTAGGCATCACAGTCCTTCAGAAAATACTCAATTTTTTGTCCACCATGAGCCGCTCCGACCAGACCAATGGTCACATTGGATGGAGAGTTCTCTGCCATCACCTTCCCGAAATTGTCACCAGGCCCCAACCCGAGAGAATTCAGACAACGGATCAACGGAGGTGCCGCTACACGCCATTGTCCATAGGATGCTCCCAACTGAGGGCAGTTTTCATCCTGTAAAACCATGACCCTGGCGTTGGTAACGCGGTCCTGCGCTTCAATCGTAGCGGCACCTTCCATATTCGACTGTCCAACCATCAGATAAATGTGAAAATTCGGGTCGGGTTCAGCCATGGCTGGAAATACCAATACTGATATCAATGCAGTCAGACTGAAAATCATGTTGAGCTTTTTCATATGGATATTCTTTTATTGAGAAAACAGAGTTTTAGTTGCATCCGCCAGTTCCACAGGAACGATATATTTACTACCTGAAAAAATGATCACAATACGCAGAACGATCACCTGTTCGATAGTAAGTAGCACCGAATGCTTGGTTTATCAGTTTCACCCATACTGTCGTTAAGCCTGTAGGTAACCCACTGCCTATAGCCAAACCGGCTACAACGATAGCTGGACAATATTTACTGCGAATAATTTAATTCATCTGACAATATTAAGACTATTACCATACTTAATGAGTGTGAACGGGTAGATAATTTTTCGTCGGTATCGTGATCCAACACTCATTCCTACTACGCATCCTTGCCCATGAGAGGCATTAATGACAATCCTCAGCCCTATGGATACCATGTTTATTATTCAGATAATTGCCAAGGATAGATGTTAGCCAGAGAACCTATTACTAATCAGCCAGTTTAAACGATCACACCTGAAATCAAATGCGCCGCAAAAACATCCATGTTGGCTTGACAACGGGAATATGCCGCCCGGAACCCCCATCAGCTATCTTTAGGGGGCCTCTGAAAAAATAGGAATAGTTTTGATACAGGCGAGGAAGCACCACTCGCAACACCGCAGTTTACTGAAGTAAATGAGAATGTGAGAGAGTGCTGCCTTCGGATGGAGATGACAATGTCCTGCGCGAAAACAGGCCATTTTTCAGAGGTTCCTTAGACTTTCATTGTGACAAAATGTTCACTTAGTCTGGTATTAGTTTTTCCAGAAAACGAGCCGGCACGTCAGAGACCAGCCAAACGTTGTTAACCGTTTTATAAAACGGGTAGCCTTGCTGATGCATAATGCCGGCAGCTATTTTGAATATTACCGGCTTGCCGTATCGCTCTCCAACCGACCTGGCCACCACTTCAGACTCCGTCAAATGCACGTGGTGTCGTTTTTGTCTAATCAGGCCATTCGCCAGAATCGAGGATTCGAAGCGACTGGCGGTACCATGCAACAGCCACTCCGGCGGTTCGATAACCGGCAGCGCCAGATCCACTTCAATAGAGTGCCCCTGATTGGCTCTGATACGATGGCCAGAGGTATCAATGGCGAAACGCTGTTTGTCGTTGGTTTCAACAACAACCGCAATCAACTCCCTGGTCAGCTTGACCGACACCGATTTTTCAATCAGCTCATCAATAGAAGCCCAACCGCATTCATCCAATGTCAGACCAATCTCATCTGGCTTATGGCGCAATAAAAAACTCAGATACTTTGAAACCTGGGTTAAAGATTCTTTCATCGAAATACATTCCAAAATACATATCGAACTGTTGGCAACCATTATAGCGGCCCCGACACTCAATCAGACACTCACCAGACGATTCTCTTTATCACGAGTGAGAAAACTACAGGCCAGTCGATACTGTGTTGAACGTTTCAAAACGTCCGCTACATAAAACCAGTCAGCCCGTGCCTCATCACGGTTCAGCGTTAACAATATAAACCCATGCTGGCGTAACTCGGCATATTTGATATGAGGACTGGCGGCCATAATAGTGGCGGCTCCGGTTTCCGCAAGCACCGGTGGAAAACCAGGAGAAGTAATGGATGGGGTCACAAACTCCACCGCCAGCGACCCGATACCACTGTTACGATCATAATTATTTGCATCATACGGATTATCTGAAAGGTCAGCCGCGAACGAGCTGTGTACATCACCGGTCAGTACCACAACATTATCAATACCATGGTCACGGATATGACCCAGCAGACGGTCGCGAGTGGCGGCATAGCCATCCCATGAATCCAGCCATAAAGACGCACCACCGCCAAACAAATCCGGCAGCTTAATATAATAACGCTGAGCCATCATCACCTGCTGACCAATGACCTTCCAACGCGCGGTCGTGCCCGATAACTGTTGCTGTAACCAGGCTTCCTGCTCAAAACCCATCAGAGTACGGTTGAAATCTTGTGCTTCGGACTGACGATCAACGCCTCCGGGCTGCGCCACCCGCCCTTCAATTCGGGTATCGAGCATGATCAACTCCAACAGATCACCATAACGCAAAGTCCGGCTGATACCGCCCGCGCGGTTCTCACGAATCGGCATCCATTCAAAATATGCCTGTCTGGCAGCCGCTTTACGATCCCGCCATTCCCCCTCACCTTCATTATGGTTTTCTGCTCCATCCTGGAAAGCATCATTGGCAAATTCGTGATCGTCCCAAACCGTTATAAAGGGATGTTGGCGATGCACAGCCTGTAGATCGGCATCCAATCGATACAGTGCATATCGCCGACGATAATCTGTCAGGCTGATCAGCTCATGCGTCGGAGTCAACGTGCGTTCGTTACGCAATGACCGTTCATCATATTCATCCTGGCCATACTCGTAGATGTAATCTCCCAGGTGTAACACACCATCGAGATCATCGCGTTCCGACAGAATACGATAAACATTAAAATAACCATGGGCATAGCTGGAACAAGAAATGACCGCAAAACGGGCCAGATCGATATCACCTTCCGGCGCAGTCCGGGTTCGGCCAACTTCAGAAAAGGCTTGCTCAACTCTAAACTGATAAAAATAAGTGGTGCCGGGTAACAATCCACTGACATCGACTTTGATGGTATTCCCTCTTGCTTCAGTGGTCACAAATATGCCCTCAGCAACCACATCCATCATTCCCTCGTCCAATGCAACCTGCCATTGTACCGGAGTACTGTGTTGACCCGCCGGCTGAAAGTGGCTCCAGATAATCACGCGATCCTGGCGGGGATCACCACTGGCGACACCAAAATTAAATGCACCCGGTTCGATCTCAGTGTGGCCGCTTCCAGCTCCCAGCGACACACCCAATGCAGATGTGCCCAATAACCCGATACCCGCAACGCCTCGACTGCTTTGTTGAATAAATTTGCGACGGCTATAGCTCATGACTCCTCTCCTAATGATGTCAGTTAGAAAATACGACATCAGGGAATCTGGCACAGATTTAAGGCAGTCATATGACATTTTCATATAACATTTCAATAAACACTTAAAACACATGAAACCCGGCCGGTTCGATTAAAACCGGCACAGAACCATATCATTGAAGAGGTTTTTGAAAAGGGCGCCAATATGCCTGCGGCTCAATTCCATCAGGAGACAGAACTATCAGCGATAGGAACCTTGGCCAGTTGCTGACGATACAGAAACAATGCGCCTATAAGAGTGGCTGCAATTGCCGCCAATCCACTAAATGCCATAGCCCAGCGAGGACTGAAGCTGTCAGAAATCCAGCCAATCACAGGACCACCCAAGGCGGTTCCTCCAAGCGCGGTACTCAGGAAAATCGCCATCACCCGACCACGCAGTTTCCGATCAGTGGAAATCTGGGTCAGACTGTTTGAGGATGTGGTAAACAATTGCGCGGTGGTTCCCACGGCAATCAAAGCAAGGGCGAACATCCAGAAATCCGGCATCACCGATGCCACCAGGCAGGCTACTCCAAAAGCCGCCATGGATCCGGTCAAAAACCTCAGATCCGGTTTCAACCGCATCGCAGTCACTAGTGCGCCAGTTATGGAACCAATGGCCATAATAGAGGTCAACAGTCCATATTGTTCTGAGCCACCGGTAAACACATGTACGGTCATGGCAGACAGGTAAACCGGAAAGTTCATACCAAACATGCTGATCAAAGACACCATGATCAGAATGACGGTCATTTCCGGATGACTCCAGATATAACGAAAACCATCAAACAAAGTCTGGCGGGACTGTGATCCTTCCTGGACCGTCTCTGTTCCTGCGCAGCATGGCTTCACTTTCAGCATCATCATGATAACAATGACCGGGATGAACGATATGGCATTGGAGATAAACCCCCAACCGGATCCCAGACTGGCAATAATGATACCTGCAATGGCCGGGCCGACCATTCTGGCTGCGTTAAACGACAGTGAATTGAGTGACACTGCATTGGGCAGATCCTCTTCACTGACCAGGTCCGATACAAAAGCATGTCGGGCCGGGGCATCAAATGCGGTGACACACCCAAGCAGCAATGCACACACATATACCTGCCACAACTGGATGTGGCCGGACAGTGCCAGACTCCCCAGTACCATCGCCAGAATGGCCATCAGAATCTGAGTGGTAATCAGCAACTTGCGGCGATCAAGCCGATCTGCAGCCCAGCCGGTCAGGGGTAACAGGAAAATCTGCGGCAAGAACTGTAGTGCCACCACCATACCCACCGCTGAAGCGTTCTTGTCTGACAACTCAGCGATGACAATCCAGTCCTGTGCAGTTCTCTGCAACCAAGTACCAATATTGGATATGATGGCCCCTATCGCCCACAAACGATAATTCGTGTTCGCTAAAGAACGGAAAGCCTGTTTCAATGACATCTCCTCAATTCACCACTTCAAGTATTTTCCTTGAAGCTACTTCAAACATCCCGCAATGATGTCGCCTATATGCTTCCAGCCACACAGCAGCACTGTCAGCCACTCTGACCAATAACAAGAACGGTATGATGATCACTACGTGATAACCCGCTTCCAATAACTGCCGGGCACTCGTGGGAATTCTGAGAATCTGCTGGTTTGCCCGATATGGGCTGGTCAGTAATTACTCGTCCTGTAACAGCTTCTTAAAGGCTTTTAGGGAATTCTTCAGTGTCTTTTGCTCCCGCTCGGTCAAGCGTCGGGAAATCAGGGATTCCAGCCACTCTTCTCCGGCAAGGCGTTTTTGCCTGATATGCCCTTTAAATTCGTCGGACAGATACAACAGGGTTTTACGGCCATCATTCGGATCACTTTGGCCGATTACATAACCCGCCTGTTTGAGCGTGTTAACCGTTGCGCCCATCGACTGTGAGCGCATTCCTTCCAGCGTGGCAAGATCAGAGACGGTTGCCGGGGCATGTCGGTACAGATGAATCAACACCCGTTCCTGCGTCCAGCTCAAATCTCCCAGATTGGCCTGCTCTTTCAGTTTTCGGTGAGAATGGGCAATCAGATGCCTTAATTCCACCGCCAGTTGATGCGCGAGATCCTGGGGCATATTCAGAGTCATGTTACTTATGAAGCTTAACTGTGAAGTTTACCTTCATATTTAACTTTGACAACCGATACTTTTAAATTGCTTCCGGAAACGCCGTCAGCTTTTAGAAAAAAAAGCTCAACGGGCCTACATCAGACCTTACTCCAGACCAAACTGGCCTGCCGGGAATGTTTCAGGCAATATAATGCACAGATTTCCTGTGTCTGAAGGCCCTGCATGAAAGTCGCCCTGTTATCTGATATCCATAGTAATGTCTACGCCCTGCAAGCCACTTTGAATGATATTCAGACAAAAGGTGTCGACATAACAGTTAACCTGGGTGACATTCTTTATGGTCCAATCGCACCCCGAGCCACCTATGAATTATTAATGCAGCATTCACTGGTAACCATTCGTGGCAACCAGGACCGGCAAATTTATGAGGCAACGGCTGAAGACATTCGTCATAACCCAACCATGGAATTTATTTTACAGGATCTCGGTGATGAGCCTCTGAAATGGATGCGACAGCTCCCTTTCGATCAGCAGTTGACGGAAGAGATTTATCTGTGCCATGGCACGCCAACGGATGACCTGATTTATCTGCTTGAAGACGTCAGTAACGGATACCCAAAACTACGCACTGACGGAGATATTATTCAGCTGCTGAACGGCAACCGTTCTGAAGTTATCTTATGCGGCCATACCCATATACCCAGAATGGTTATGACCACAACAAAACAGCTTATTGTCAATCCCGGTAGCATCGGTCTGCCTGCTTACACCGATGATGAACCTGTTCTTCACTCAATGCAGAATTTCGCGCCACATGCCAGTTATGCATTGATTGAAAAAATTTCCGGGAGCTGGAAGGTTGAACATATCAAGGTGCCCTACGATTATCAGAATGCTGCCAGGGATGCCGAGAAACGACAGCGAGATGACTGGGTACATTATTTAACCACAGGAACCGCCTGATACCGCATGCTATCGTTACTATAAACCCGGCATTCAAATAGATCGTCCTGATCAATTGGAATGTCGCCTTTTTAAAAATCCACGAAATTAGCGAAATCCCGAATCGTCAGACCGCTTGATTTTAAAGGACTCGCATGGGCATATGCCCATGGTGTGGTCCGACACCTCGGTGCATTCCCGCATCACACTATTAACACGACATAAATACTTGCCAGGGCAATACATGTGCACCAAACCCCACAACATCCGTTCTTTCACAGAACGAACCTTATATCTCCATCAAAATAAATAGTTATGATGAAAATTTTTTTACGGTATCACTCTGGCTGCCAAAACGCGGTAATATGAGAGCCCCTTACATAGCGAGTCTGAAACGGGATATATTTATTATTTTTCCCAGAAAGCATGTAAACGGTCACCATCTATACCCTCAAACCCGTGCGAACTTCCATCAGGCACCCCCATTGTCCTTATATGGAAATTATCTGTCATGAAAACGTTCTTAATTTGTCATATTTTCGTTTTATTGTAAGTACGACCTTTATCCATTGTCTCAGATACGCTTAACACAGCAATCAATCCATGAGTCACGCGTAGTGGATATAAATGTCCGTAAACACATATAAAGACAGGCTGTATAATCATGACGAATCGAATAGTTGTAGTCCCACTGTTGCTGGCAATCACAGCACTGAACAGTTGTGGAACTGAAGATAATCACCACTCAACATCAGACAATAGCAGTGATAACGGATCCGCCCGTCAAGGTCACTGGGTCACCGGTGATTTGCATGTGCACACCGCGCTCTCGCAGGATGCCCGCTCTCCCCTCGCTGATGTTTTAAGCCATGGTTTTGATGATTTCGGGTTGGACTACATCAGTATTTCCAACCACATGAGGAATAACAGTCAGGACAACGACGACAATGATCTTGGTGGATTATTATATTACGATGCATTGACCACATATGAACTGCCCGGAGTGGCCTCGTTGCAGGCGGAGAAATACCAGGACAAGTTAATATACTCAACATTTGAGTGGGATATGCCAACTCACGAACACTACAATGTAGGAATCCTCTGGGACGACGCCAACAAGGCAGAGCGTCTGGCAGCCATTAAAGAATTTGAATACCGTTTCAGCTATAAAAACAACGACAGCGATTTTTCAGAAGCAGATCTTCAGGCCTGGAAAGACAAAGGGATCGTCCGTCAGAACGCCACCCATGAAGATGCATTGGCAGCACTGACCTGGTTGGAAGAAAACTTTGCTGACAGCAGCTATGGTATGTTGAATCATCCCCGTCGCTATGCCAACAGTTACACAATCGCCGAAATTCGCGAGTTGAATGATGCCGCTCCCGACGTCTTTTTCCTTGCGGAAGGCATGGTGGGAAATCAGTTTAACGGTGAACGTGGTGACTACGGCTCATCCAGTGCAGATGGCGTTCATGGTGGTGTTGATCCGGTGGTATCGGAACTCGGCGGCTGGTGGGATGCACTGCTGGGTGAAGGACGGAAAATATGGAATACCGCCAACTCGGACCATCACTTTAAGACCCGCATTCCTTATGCCAGCGGTTATTATCCTGGCGAATACGCTAAGAATTACACCTGGGTAGAAGGGCAAAAGGGAGACCACCTCGACAGTCAAACCTTATTATCTGCACTGCGCAGCGGCAACACTTTCTCTGTCTTTGGCGATCTGATTAACGCTCTGGACTTTAGCCTTCAGGATCACAACGGTACATCCAAAACTATGGGCGGTAACCTTTCCGTGGCTAAGGGGGAAGTCGTTACAGTCACTATCCGCTTTAAAGTGCCGGAAACCAATAACCGGGAACAAGTGGTAAATGATGAAAACTACAATAGTGCCAATCCAGGTGTGCATCACGTCGATCTGATAGTAGGAGATGTTGGCGAAAAAGCGGCACATGGTAGCGCAGCCTACGACAACGGTCATAATGACAGTACTAAAGTTGCAAAGTCATTCACCGCCTCTGACTGGTACCAGGACAATGAAGGTTACTATGTGATGACTTATACCTTCACCGCAGAAAAAGACCAATATCTGCGCCTTCGTGGTTCCAATCTGGATTACAACGTCGAAGGACTGACCGTAAATGGCGAACCACAGCGATCTGAAAAAGTAGTTATGACTATGGACGACTATCTGAAATATTACGAAGATGTTAACAATCGTAATTACGCAGATCTGTGGTTCTATTCCAATCCAATTTTTGTGTCGGTTCACAACTGATCAATACCACTGGCAGTTCGTTACCAATCGTAAATCGTTTGGTAACGAACCTCCCTTATTAACCAAAAACAGATCAGTTTTTAGTCACCCGATTATGACAGCACAATTGCTCAACTAACTTTGAAATTTCAATGTCTGAAACACACATTTTCAGTTTTTTCAGGTTTTAAGGAAAAACATTCTGATTTCGAACCACAGTCAAAATCCTTTAGCGCAGTTTTTATTCAGTATCGGCTCACTCAAGATACGACATGCAATCCGCTGAATCAGTAAATTATCAAATTATCATGTAAACCAAGCCATTCACCCCTGAAAAACCTGAAACAAAATATACCTTCATTGTTACGTTCCAAAACCTGGCATACCACCCCACCCCTTAATATCGGTTCAAACCCGCATCCTTCCGAAGGGTTCTATATCTCACAACGACACAGAGATGCTTTCAGAACATACGAAGTTAAATTTGACAAGTCCTCTATTGAAATTCGAAAGGGTTGAAGTGCAATCGACAGTGGTTCGGGCCTAGCCATAACAATCAGCTCAGATAACTGTACGGCCGTTCACACTTTTATAGAAAAAAAACCGCGCCAAACCTGAAAAAACACATGAAAAAATTTTAATTTTTATTCTATAAATTGCACTCAAAAAAATAATATGCTAGCTAAAAAAAACCATCTACCGATGTCTATTTGACTGCAAAAAAACACCGTTTTTATTAAATTTTCAAAGCCCCTTTATCTCCAAAAACACGGCTACAAAGTGTGATTTACATTTAATTTAAATTATGTTTTTTAATAAAGTCGTAGCTTAAGAGAAATGTATTGAGCGGTTACAGGATCGGTTCTTTGATCATCCTGTTATCAATCCTGCTGTTATTTTCTGGCTGCCCCGACCAGTTTTCTTATAAAACAAGATCAGGAAATCAATATGTACTGGATCCGATATATTAGCAACCTAACCATTATGGCTGCGTCTCTGACTCTGCTACAAGCATGCGGGAGCGACGAATCTGATCAAGCCAGATCGTCAACTGCCAAATCCTCGTCTGACAGCGAAGTGGCAAACCTGCAGTATGCGAGTCTTGACCCCAAATTACTAAGCATCAGTTCCGCAACAATGACAGATGCTACTCCATCGGCCGCGTCGGTTACCCGCACCAGTTCGATCATTTACAGTGAAGACTTCGAGCAAACCAGTGTTAACGCTCAACCTGAAGGTTGGGATAATTTTCTTGGGTACATCTACAACGCCAACAACACCCCTGGTGCCACTAACTATGCGCTGGTAGAAGCTGGTGATGCTCATACGGGCGACCATGCCATTCATTTCAAAGGCAGCGAAACACAAATTATTCGTGCCCTCCCTGCTGGAACTGATCGTCTGCACATGCGTGCATTCGTCAAGCTCAGTGATCAGATGGGCGGCACCCGAAACTACAGCCAGGAACACATCATGGGTATCAAAAAGACCCAGGATGGTTACGATGAAATCCGCATTGGCCAGGTGCAGGGTACACTTGGAACCAACGTGGTACCTTCCAGCAATCTGTCTCCAACTTATGACCATTGGGGCTCAAGCTCCCCTCTGGTACCGGGGAAATGGTATTGCATCGAAAGCGCCATTTATGCAGACACAGCCTATGATGAATTGTACATGTGGGTAGATGGCAATCTGGTTCACTCCATTACATCCGGAGCTGACTGGAACAATGGTCCGTTACCCAGTGACTGGGCAAGTGATAAATTTAATTACGTGATGTTCGGGTTTCACAACCTTAGCAGCATCTCCACAGATGTCTGGATGGATAACATTGTTGTCTCCACCCAACCGATTGGCTGCGATGTAAACAATAATGGCGGTGACAACGGCGGAGACAATGGCTCTTCTGGCGGTGACGCCACTAATGGTCAAACTCTGTATGAGTCCACCTGTCAGGGCTGTCACGGTACCGAAGGCCAGGGCAACATCAAAATTGACCCAACCAAATCCGCTTATGGTAGCAACAATCAGCCTCTGGAAGACTTCATCAATGATGTCATGCCCATAGGCAACGCCAGTGCCTGCGTCGGCGACTGTGCAACCGATATCGCTGCATACATTCGTACCTGGACCGGTAATTCAGGAGGCGATAATGGTGGTGATAACGGCGGCGACAACGGCGGTGATAACGGCGGCGACAACGGCGGTGATAACGGCGGTGATAACGGCGGCGACAACGGCGGTGATAACGGTGGCGATAACGGCGGAGACAATGGCTCTTCTGGCGGTGACGCCACTAATGGTCAAACTCTGTATGAGTCCACCTGCCAGAGCTGTCACGGTACCGAAGGCCAGGGCAACATCAAAATTGACCCAACCAAATCCGCTTATGGTAGCAACAATCAGCCTCTGGCAGATTTCATCAATGATGTCATGCCCATAGGCAACGCCAGTGCCTGCGTCGGCGACTGTGCAACCGATATCGCTGCATATATTCGTACCTGGACCGATAATTCAGGAGGCGATAACGGCGGTGACAACGGTGGAAATAATGGTGGTGACAGCGGCGGCGACAATGGCGGTGATAACGGCGGTTCAACATCGGGAATATTGTTCAGCGAAACCTTTGAAAACACTGACGTTAACGCACAGCCAGCAAACTGGGATAATTTCCTGAGTTACAACTACAACACGACCAATACCAAAGACTACGGCACCTATGCCCTGGTTGATGATTCAGTAGCCTACAGTGGTACGCACTCCATTCACTTTAAAGGCAGCATGACTCAACTGGTACGTGAATTACCGGCTGGAACCGATCATCTGCACATGCGCGCCTTTGTCCGCATGAACAAGCAAATGGGCAATGTTCCAGGTGACAACCATGAACACATCATGGGCATCAAGAAAACCCAGGATGCCAATAACGAAGTCCGGATCGGTCAGATCAAAGGGGTTCTCGGTACCAACGATGTTCCAACCGACAATATTGCTCCTAAAGCCAGTCAGTGGGAGTCCGGCAAGGCACTGATGCCGAATACCTGGTATTGCGTCGAGGCCGCATTGTATGCCGATACGAGCTATGACGAAGTACGCATGTGGGTCGATGGCGAACTGGTTCATTCCATTACTTCCGGAGCAGACTGGAACAATGGTGCTCTTGGTAAAGACTGGATGAGCGACAAGTTCAACTATGTCATGTTCGGTTTCCACAGTTTCAGTGGCAACAGCGCAGATGTCTGGATGGATGACCTCGTCGTGTCAACAGAAGCCATTGGCTGTGACCCAATCAGTACCGACAACGGCTCTGGTGGTGATGGTGGTAACGGCGGTGATAGTGGTGATGGTGGTGATGGTGGTGATGGCTCTACCGGGGATATCTCGACAGGAAAATCATTGTACGAGACCCAGTGTATCGGCTGTCACGGCGTGGAAGGACAAGGCAGTATCAAAATTGATCCTTCCAAATCGGCTTATGGCAGCAACAGTCAGTCTTTGACAGACTTTATCAATGATGTGATGCCAAGAGGTAATGCCACTAACTGCACAGGAACCTGTGCGGTCAACATAAGCGCCTATATTCGCAGCTGGGCGGACAACGGATCGGGAGACGGTGGTTCCGGAGACGGCGGTTCTGGCGATGGTGGTTCTGGTGATGGTGGTTCTGGTGATGGCGGCGGATCGTCAGGTGGCGATGCTGCATCCGGGAAGTCACTGTACGACACACAATGTGCTGGATGCCATGGCGCTACTGGACAAGGTAATATCAAAATCGATCCATCCAAAACCAGCTATGGCAGCGACAATCAGGCGTTGGCAAACTTTATCAACGATGCCATGCCGAAAGGTAATGCCACTAACTGTACTGGTACCTGTGCTAATGATATCGCGGCCTATATCCGCACGTGGGATGACGATAATACCGGTGGTCCTGGCGGCGAACTGTCCTGCGATGTCAACTACGGTCCCCGCATGCTAAGGGTGCTAACTCGAAACGAGTTTTCAAACTCTATTGAAGATCTCACCGGCGTCAACCTGCTGGCCGATCTGGGACAAAGCACCTATGACGCAATTCCAGCCGATAACATCATTGATGGTTTCTCCAATAACCTTATGGCGAGTATCGATAACGGCGCGTTACATTCTTATGATCTGATTATTACCAAAGTCGTCAACAAGCTGGCAGAACAAAACTTTGAAAGCATTATCAACTGCTCTGCTTTCGATGACGACAGCGCCTGTGCTGCCAGTTTTGTGGAAAATTACCTGACCAAGGTATTCCGTCGAGCACTCACAGAAGATGAGACTATTGCCTATCAGGAGTTGTTCACTGCAGATTACACCGGCGGCAACGTCCATGATGGAATCGGTCTTGCCCTTAAAACCGCATTAACGTCACCGCAGTTCCTCTATCGCGATGAAACCGGTATATCCGTCAGCGATGTCCAAAACGGTGGTGGTAGTGACGACGATGCCGTATATGACCAGGCAGGTACCATTCAAACAATTATCAGTAGCAGCGATGCAAAAACTCTGGCGATTTACAATCAACAGGGCAGCAATGCAATGTTCACTGGAGATGACCTGATACTGATAACTGTCAAAGGCGTGAAGAGTAGCGAAAATGGCCTCTGGCCAACCATGTCCATAGAGTCTAACGGTACGACTATCGCAACCGTTGAAGTAAATCACTCTTATAACAAAACCTATAAGTTCCATACTGAAGACCTGACCGGTAACCGTTACATTGCCGTCATCAACAAACAAATCGGCGCTGAAGGTGAGTACAAAGGCGGACAGGACCTGATTATCAGTCAATGGGAAATTTCGGCCGCCGAAGTCAGCGTGCCATCACTGCCGGATGTTGAACTGGACAATAACGCTTATGTCCTGACGCCTTATCAGTTGGCATCCTATCTGAGTTATACCTTCACTGGTTCCACTCCTGATGACATTCTGCTGAAGGCCGCAGGTGAAGGCGGACTGGAAACTGATGAACAGATATCCGCTCAGGTGGAACGCCTATTGTCCACTGATCGCGCTCGTAAACATTTTGGCGACTTTGCGGCGCAGTGGCTGCGTACGGACCGGGTATTGGATATGGTCAAAGATCCAGACCTGTACCCAACCTTCACTCCCGCAGTGCGTGAAGCCATGGCCCAGGAAATACGTGATGTCTTCAACCATGTGGTACTGGATCAGGGTGAGCCATTCTCAGCACTCTATGATGGCAGTTTCACCTTTGCCAACAAGGCTCTGGCCGATTTCTACGGGTTTGGTGGTGTGACCGGCAGCAGTATGCAGAAAGTCACCGGCATCAACAGCCGTGCCGGCTTGGTTACCTCTGGCGCATTCTTGACCGTTCATGCTCACGAGCAGGAAACCGGCCCAATTCTGAGAGCGGTTTATCTGCGTAAACGCTTTATGTGTCATGACGTACCTCCACCACCAACCGGTGTATCGCTCAATGGTGATGACTTCGATGAAGCCCGTGAACAGGCCAGAATCGAGTGGGAAAAATACCTGGAAGAACACAATGGCCTGGCAACTGCCCGTAAGAAGTATGAATTCCAGACTTCAGGCAGTCTGTGTCAAACCTGTCACGCGCAGATGATTAACCCATTGGGTGGTGGTTTTGAAGATTACGATGCTGTTGGTCTGCCACAAACCCAGGACTACAACGGTTTGACCATTGACTCTTCGGGAACGATGTATGGCATTACCAGCCCAAGTGATACTGATTCGATTAACTTCAACGGAGCCAAAGAACTGGCACATGCGATCGCCGATCTGGATGTCACCCGTCAGTGCTTCATCGACAATACTTTCCGGATGGCCATGGGTACCGGATCAACTTATCTGGACCGGGCAATGGATATCGATCTCTCCGCTGATGAGGTCAATAACTACACCTGTGAAGTGCAGAAACTGGATAACGTCATGAAATCCAGTGACTACAGCACCGTTGAGCTGCTGAAAGCACTCGGCACGATGGACAGCGTCCGTTACCGTAAAAATGTCGTACGTTAATGGCAAACCGGATATTGAAGAGGTCTAACATGAGTCATGAAAAACAAGCTGCGTTGATGCAACGTCGCAACTTCTTAAAGTTCATCGGCAAGGCAGGGCTTTCCCTGCCCCTGCTGCAGGCTTCGAGCCTGGGCGCCGGTATGCTGTTATCCCGTCAGGCGCTGGCCGCGGATACTGCTCAGCGTCGGGTGATCTTTATCTACGTTCCGGATGGCACCCCTCTGGGTGCTTCCTACTCATTCTTACCATCCAGCAACCTGACGTTGAAAGCCTGTTCCCAGCCGCTGGAAGCGGTCAAGGATGAGTGCGTATTTTTCCGTAGCCGCAGTGATGCCAGCAAAGGGATCGAGATCATTGGTGGTGGTGGTCATGGTAACTCTCAGCGGGTTTTGGGCGCTTTTGCCGATGGTGTCAGCGGTACCGTCGACCTGGCGCTGGAAGAAACCGTTGGTGCCACTTCTCCGGTGGCTTCATTACGGCTTGGCGTGCGTACCCGTAACCTGGACCCGGTGTCGGCACGTTGGTATTCCGGGGTAACCGATTATCAGGACAACCCACAAACAGCGTTTGAAAAACTGTTTGGCGGTGCGGTGGATACCAGTCCTATCGGTGCCCGGCGGGATAAAAAACGTCTGGAGATTAACCAGGCGGCGCTGGCCAAAATCAAAACCAAACTCGGCACCTATGAACTGCAGCGCCTGGAACAACACCAGGCGGCCATCGAAAAACTGAAGACGGATATCGACAGTACGTCCAGTTCTTCAACACCGATGGGTTGCAGTGATCCAACATTTAACCCGGGCGGTCTGTCAGCCGATCTGGTGGATAGCGAGTTTACTAACTTGTTTGCATTACAGACCGAGAATGCCATCCTGGCGCTTAAGTGTGACATCACCCGGGTGGTCACCATTCAGTTGGGTACCCATCAGTCTGACTTTGGTGTGACCGGTCTGGATGCGGATTACCACACCTCGGTACACAGCGGAAATCTGGACTTTTATGCTGAGTATCGGACCTATTTCTCCGAACGCATAGCACATCTGATTCAGCGCTTGAAAACAGAGGATGATCCAAATGGTGGCAAGATGATTGATTCGACGCTTGTTGTTCAGGTTACGGATATGGGCGATGGTGGTTCTCATACCGGTGTCGATGCTGCCTTCATGTTTGCAGGTGGCGGAACTGCCGTTAACCGGGGAACGATGGTCGCCGCAGACAACCATCACCAGCTGCTGGATACTGCTGTCGACTATATGGGAGTCCATGGCGTTATCAGTCCGTATAGCAGCACCGGTCCAGTCAATGGTGTACTGGTGTAACAACACCAAAACCACAATTCCGGCATTCTTTTGAATGCCGGAATATTTACCAATTTACAATCAATTCAACAGATAAACGCCCGACAATTGAGCATATGTACTTACTTAGCATAACAATCATAAACTCACGTCATATATAACCAGTGATCTGCTTCATAGTTTTTAAATTAACCATCAATGCATGACCCACTTCCTGTATCGAGAGTACCTCCTGCGGTTATATTCAAAGAAAAATATGTCATGTTTTTTTGTTTTATAACCAACCCAAGCAATAAAAACAGCAAGACATATTTTACTCTATTCAATAAACCAGAAGACTGGAGAAAAACTTCCATGCAGCTTCCTATAAGCTTAAAGCTCAAACACCTGCAAATCTGCTTACTCACTACTCTGCCCCTGTTGTCCTTGCCCAGTCATGCGGGATTTTCAGTCTCAGGTACCCAGCTGCTGGATGGAAACGACAAACCGTTTGTCATGCGCGGCATCAATTATCCCCATAGCTGGTACAGCACCAATACCACCCAGGCCATTAAGGATATGGCTTCAGTGAGTGCCAATACCGTCAGGGTAGTGTTAAGTAGCGGATATCGCTGGAATCGCTCTTCCGCTGAAGAAGTCACCAGCATCATTGAACAGTTAAAAGCACAAAAGATGATCGCCGTTCTGGAAGTACATGATACAACCGGTTACGGGGAAGACAGTGCTGCGTCTTCCCTGTCCAGCGCCACAGACTATTGGCTGGACATCGCCGCAGCTCTTAAAGGCCAGGAAGACTACGTCATCATCAACATTGGTAACGAACCCATCGGCAATAATGTCGATTCCAGTGTCTGGATCGATGGTCATAAAGATGCTATCAAACGCCTTCGTGAAGCCGGTCTGACACACACACTGTTAATTGATGCGCCAGCCTGGGGACAGGACTGGCAACACGTCATGCTCGATAACGCCAAAACAGTGGCCGCCGCCGATAGCCTCAACAACACCATGTTCAGCGTTCACATGTATCAGGTCTATGGCGACTACAACTCGGTCTATCAGTACGTTTCTAAGTTTCTGAACAATAACCAGTTACCTCTGATCGTTGGTGAGTTTGGAGCAGACCATCAGGGCGAAAATGTGGATGAAGATTCCATCATGGCGCTGGCTGAGCAATACGGTATCGGCTACCTGGGCTGGTCATGGTCCGGTAACAGTGGTGGAACGGAATCACTGGATATCACCGAGAATTTTAACGTTACCAATCTGACGACCTGGGGAGACCGACTGATCAACGGTGTTAACGGGTTAAAATCAACCAGTGTCGCGGCAACCGTGTACGATGATGCATCCTCGGACAACAACGATTCAGGCGATACCGGCACAGACGATAGCGGCTCTGATGGCAGTGGCTCCGATAACACAGACGACAACGGCTCCGATAACACAGACAATAATGGTTCCGACAACGGTAGTTCCGATGATAACAATAACACCAACGGTTCCAGCAACGAGGGTCAGAACGATGTCATCAGCATCCACGCAGGTTCATTGATGCCTTCGTTGATGGCAATGTTTATATGGCCACTGATTGCTCTGCGCCGAAAAGCCGGCAGAAAATAAACAAACAGGCACCCGGTCAATCCAACGCTACGCACAGGATTGACCGGATTGGTGAAGTTGCCGGAACTCTATCGGCTACCATCAAAAGTCGGGTTCGTCATGAAGCAAACGTCTTCGCACTTCCATCAACGCAAAACCGAGCAGGTTCAGGCCTTTCCATAAATTCGGATTTTCGGCTCCAGGATGATCAGCCGCCAGTCCAATACCCCAGATTCTATCCACCGGACTGGCCTCAACCAGCACCCGCTGCTCAGTCGACCGCAAAAAATCACCTAAGGCTTTGTTCTGCCGGAACTTCGCCAGATTGCCCTCAACAACGATACTAAACCGATGATCGACCCAGCGCGCTTCATCAAACCCCTGAACAGAGCGGCCGATACGTTTGACCTCACCTGGATTTCCGGCTTTGAGTATTCGCTGGGCGGCGTCATGATCATCAAATAACCGGGCTTTCTCCGCCATCATAAAGTGTTCTGCCGTTGGGTATGTCACGCCATCCACTTCAAATTCTGATTCATACCATTGACTGAAGCAGGTTTTGGAAACCCCTGAAGATGGTTTTTGGTGTCCCCAGAAAAAAACATACTTCACCTTGTGTCCATGATTGACACAGTCAATCAACTGCGCCTGATTTCTGATTTCCAACATAATACTCCCTTGATACAACAACTACGGTATTACTTCAGGCCACGCCCGATCACAAACAATGCGGGAATCATGGCAACGATCATTGCCGCCGTCAAAGGACCCGACCAGATAAAAACCGACCATTCGATACGATGCTCAGTCAATGCGCGCATAAGATACCAGAGCCCCAACGGCAGATTAAACAACAATGCAGTCGCCAGACCCGGCATATAACGTCTCATTCCAATGGTTGCCAGCGCGTGTGGCAACAACACATTCAACACCATTGACAATACGTATCCGGCCATCAGATAGGCCATCAGGCTTCCCGCTGCAGCCGTCATGGAAAGCGTTGCAGTCACAATCAGAAAAACAGATAACACCGTCACCGCGAAACGAAACTGACCTGCTGCAACCGGCACATGCCATCTACCGGCCTGCATAGACCACGCTGGTAAATACAATGCCTCTTCCAGATTGTGTAACAGCACACCGAAGGTAAATAACCAACCGATCATGGAAAGCGTCACAGGTCATCCTCCGTTATTTTTTTTCATGCCACGACCACTCATCCATTCCTATGAGCAAGGGTCAAAAAAGATTAACTCACCCACCATACAATATACAGTGTGTCGTTTTTGTCTCGACTGAAATCAGCACGGCTTTGGCTGACTACGGTCAAAAAAAGATGTCTTACTCCCACTCTGATTGATGAAACTGAGATCTTCCGGTCTGTCGTATTACATATTCAGAGTCGAGGAGCACCTGTGTTTTCAACCACATAACGGAGAATCCGCACCTATGAAATCATCTATTCTGCTTTGTTTACTGACGTTACTGACAATCTCCCGCCCAGGCTTTGCCGATCAAGACAGCATTCGTCTGACGGATTGGATGGCACAAACCGACGACTCCCTGCCACTATCCGCCATGACCATTCCCGGCAGTCACGACAGTGGCGCCATGTACGAATCCATCGCCGGTACTGCGCGGACTCAGAATCTGACCATCAGCGAGCAACTGCACATTGGCGTGCGTTATCTGGACATACGCTTACGCCATTACGAAGATGCCCTGGTGGTGCATCATGGCGCGGTCTATCAACATTTGAACTTTGATGATGTTCTGGTGAGTGTCACGGACTTTCTGGCTGCACATCCCACTGAAACCATTCTGATGGAGGTCTCAGAAGAATACGAAGCCTACAACAATACCCGCAGCTTCGAGCAGACCTTCGTTAGCTATGAAAACAACGATTTATATCGGGATTTCTGGTGGACTCACAGCTATATCCCGCAACTGAGCGAAGTCCGTGGAAAAATAGTCCTGTTGAGGCGTTTTCGTGGTTCATTCTGGACCTCTGGCGGCATTGACATCACTCCCTGGGCCGACAATGCTGAGTCCGATTTTTATGATACCCGCAACCGTCCTGTTCACATTCAGGATTATTACGTGGTCAAGGTCACCAGCAATGATAATAAATGGCGAGCCATAGAACAGAACCTGAACGCTGCGAAAAACGATACCCGGGGAACGTTGTACATTAACTTCAGCAGTGGTTATCGGCCAATACTGGGCATCCCTAACTACCCATCTGTTGCCAATGACATCAACAACCGCCTGATCGATTATTTTTCGCCCTTAACCGGCCAAAAACAACATCACGGTATCATTGTTTCGGATTTTATCAGCGAACAACTGACCCGCACCGAGCTGGCAGGTTATCTGTAATTTTTCACCTGTCTACCCGGTAGCGGTAGTTTATAGCTGGATTTCGACACCTGCGGCCATCTCATGCGCCGCAGGCTTTCAGGCTGAATATGAAAAGACCAAACCAGATATTGGAACATCCAATGATGACCTCCAGGGAGGCACGAATAACTCTGGGAATTGAGTAGTAAAACATATAAGCGATCACCATCAGCTCTGCGATGAGCCATGGTAACGACAGGAGAAAAAAGCCTTTCTGGCATTCGAGCCCATCGGTGGCGAGGTACAGATACCAGGCCGTTCCGACAACCACAATACACGCCAGGCTCAAAAAAACCGTTGAGGTCATTTTTCGCCACATGGGATAGTCCGTGGCAAACGCCTGCTGTTTCAATTGTGATAGTTTTTGCGAAAACGTTTGTCTGGTCGGCATTATATTTTCCCTCGTTCGGGCCAGGTTTATGTTAATCAGACAACCAAAATCTCTGTCTTAAACTCTTTATTAACCCTGTTCGTCATGGTCATCTTTAAACATCAAAGCAACTTCATGAAATTGCCGGATCAGTATACGTCGAACAGGTTTTGACAACACCTGTGTCAGCGATATCGCCTGCCTGACGGACATGACAGGCTGTTTTTCAGACGTCTGCCTCGACTCTGCAATAAAGGTTCAGTTTATTGCCATCAGGATCACGAAAATAAGCCCCATAAGCGCTCTCACTACGGAACCCTGGATCACCTTCATTAACGGCCCCCAGAGCCAGTGCTTTCGCATGAAGTTTATCCACTGTCGCAACATCTTCGATAGCTAACGCCACCATCGTGCCGTTTCCAGCGGTTGCCTGCTGCCCGTCATAGGGTTTAATAACGGAAAAATGGGCACCACCGCCGGCAAACTTCCAGACAACCAGTCGTTCCCTTTCAAGGGCCCTGCTCGCCCCCATCGCTCCCAGCAAATCGTCGTAAAAAGCGGCTGCTTTTTCGAGGTCGTTAGTGCCTAGCGTGATATGACTTATCATGATGTCTCTCTCAGAAAAGGTTGTGAAATGACGGCCACACAATACCCCAAAATAACCTATGGAGGTGCGGCATATGGACCTGTTAGCCAATATCTGTGATGCAGCGCCGGCATGACAACACTCGCTGATCACACCGAAACAGGCTGAAAGGAAAATGATTAAACGTTAATTACCGTCGTTGTGCCAGTGAGATCTGGCGACAGGTGATGATGCTCACACAAAAAGTGTATGCACTGGTTCGACGATCCCCGCCACTTCAGCATCGGATCTGCAAGTGACTGCTCGAATTTTCCGTCAATCAATACGTCCACATATTTCAAAATCCGGCGCTGCTGCGCTGACAAAGCTGCGAGCTGATAACCCGTCCAGAGAAAAATATCTTTGCCACAGGTTTCAGCACGCACTCTTTCAACCAACCGAAGGATGGTTTCACAATTAGCCGGATGCAGTGGATCACCACCCGTCAGGCTGAGCCCTCGACGCACGATCCGGGTATCGTTTAAGTCAGAGATGATGCGATCTTCCAGGGTACGATCAAAAGGTCTGCCGGAACCAAGCGGCCAGGTGGTGGCGTTATAACATCCCCGACATTTATGCTCACAACCGGAAACAAACAGCGTGCAACGGGTACCGGGACCATTGACCACATCCACTGAAAAATATTTATGAAAATTCATAACTTCCGTTTATAAATGTTTAACCCGTTTTTGTACTTCAATTTGCTTGCCATGATTAAAGGGCCGCGCATCAGGAGAGCCGAGATAACCACATACCCGGCGCGTGACACTCACGGTATCAGGATTGTGATTGCCACAGCCAGGACAGGCAAAGCCTTTACTGGTGCAATTGAACTCACCCTGGAAACCGCACTCATAGCATTCATCAATCGGCAAATTAGTGCCGATGTACGGCAACCGGTCATAACTGTAGTCCCATACCTGTTCCAGCGCTTCTAGATTGTGAAGCATGGAGGGATACTCGGCATAACTGATAAATCCACCGGAAGCCAGCGGTGCATAGGGCTGCTCAAAATCAAACTTATCAAATGGATTGGCAGCCTGGGCCACGTCGAGATGAAAACTATTGGTGTAATAACCTTTATCGGTGACCCCCTCAATCAGACCAAACTGCTTGGTATCGAGACCCGCAAAACGACTGCAGAGATTTTCACTCGGGGTACTGTAGAGACTGAAACCATACCCGGTCTGCTGTTGCCATTGCTTTACCGTATCACTGAGATACCTGACGATGGCAACGGCTTTCCGTTGTAAGGCTGGCTCATCAAACAGAGTCTTCTCTGCGCTATAGAGGGCTTTTATCGTTTCGTGAATACCGATATAACCCAGACTGATGGACGCCCGTCCCTGTTTGAACAAATCGACCACCGAATCTTCAGCCTGCAATCTGACGCCGCACGCACCCTGCATATACAGAATGGGAGCTACTTTGGCTTTCACCTGACTCAAACGCTCAATGCGTGTGTCCAGCGCTTTGCGCGCTATGGCCAGCCGCTGATCCAGGATCTGGTAGAAACGCTGTTCATCACCGTGGGCTTCAATAGCGATGCGCGGCAGATTCAGGCTGACCACCCCCATATTGTTGCGTCCTTCATGTACCAGCTCACCCTGCTCATTGCGCCAGGCCGACAAAAAGCTCCGACACCCCATTGGGGCCTTGAAGGAACCAGTCACTTTGACCACCTGATCGTAATTCAGAATATCGGGGTACATCCGTCTGGCCGCGCAGGCCAGCGCCAGTTGTTTGATATCGTAATTGGGATCTTCAGGTTTGCGATTGAGACCTTCTTTGATGGTAAACACCAGTTTTGGGAAAATAGCGGTCTTACAGTTGACACCCAGTCCATCGATGCGATTTTTCAATATAGCCTTCTGGATCATTCTTGCCGGCCAGCTTTCCCCCAACCCAAACCCAAACGTCACAAACGGGGTCTGACCATTGCTGGTATGCAGCGTGTTGACCTCATACTCCAGTGCCTGAAACGCGTCGTGACATTCTTTTTCAGTCAACGCCATTGCATAGTCTTCCGGCTGCGCAATCTGCCATTGCCGGCCAGTATGTAAATGCTTCTCATAGCTGACCAGAACATAGGGAGCCAACACCTCATCGATACGATTGATAGTCGTACCGCCATAAATATGAGACGCCACCTGTGCGATGATCTGAGCCGTGACCGCTGCGGCCGTAGCAATGGATTTTGGAGGACCGATATCCGCATTGCCCATTTTAAAACCGTGACTCAGCATGTTCTCAAGATCCACCAGCATGCAATTAAACATGGGGAAAAACGGCGCATAGTCGAGATCATGGTAGTGAATTTCACCACGTTCATGGGCCGCCACCACGTCCAGTGGCAACAGATGGCGTTTGGCAAATTCACGGGCAGTAATACCCGCCAGCAGATCCCGCTGAGTGGGAATGACTTTGGCATCTTTATTGGCATTTTCATTCAACAGATCGGCATTACTCTGCTCGATCAGACCAAGCACTTCAGTGTACAGACGCCCGCGTTTTTCCCGGGCCACATCCCGGTCATGACGATATTCAATATAACAACGCGCGATTTCAGGTCGACCGCTGGTCATCAACACATTTTCAACGGTTTTCTGGATGGTATCGATGTCGATACGAGACTTGCCCCGCAGACGGGTCATCACTTCTGCAGTCACCGAAGCTGCAAAAGCCGGATTCGGTTCTTCACAGGCATTGGCCGCTTTATTGATCGCACTGAAAATACGCTCCTGGCTAAACCCGACTACACTGCCATCCCGCTTAACCACTTCCATTTCGCTCATTGAACAACAGCTGTCAGGCTGCTTTGTGGTAAATGTCGTCATTGGCAAGGGCTCCTGTGTCATTTCGGGTATATGGAAAAGGAGCAGCACCATACACAAACCACACTATATTGTGGTTGACTCAAATCAAAACACTATATGTTGATTATATTTTGAACAGACCTGCATTACATGATCAGAAGCTGAGCGGAGCATGATCGATCACTTCTTTCATCACAAAAAACGTGCGAATTTGCCGGACGCCCGGTAGCGCGATCAGCTGGGTGGCATGAATATGGTTGAAATCGGCAATATCATTCACTCGGGCGCGTAGAAAATAATCGAACTCACCGGCCACCAATTGACAATCGATAATCACGTTGAGCTTAACGATAGCGGCCTCGAACTCGGCAAAGCTTTCCGGAGTAGAACGATCCAGTACCACGCCGACAATCACCAATGCCCCCATGTCAACGCTGTCAGGGTTAATATCGGCATAAATGCCTCGAATATGACCACCCTTGTGCAAGCGTTCCACGCGCCGAAAACAAGTGGCCGGACTGACGTTCACCTTTCTGGCGAGTTCAGCATTCGTCAACCCACCATCCCGTTGCAGTAATCGCAGCAGCTGGCGGTCGATACGATCCAGCGATTCAGTCATGAAATTTTATTCCATTTTTAAGCGTTTAATGGCGCGAATAGATCACTAATACAATATAAGTGAAACCCTCTATCAGTAAATACCCAAAAATAGAAAGCACATTTCTGCCAATCTTCAGTAGCCTGTTACCAGGTCGACCAACATTTATCCAACAACATTTCACCCTCTTGGGAGATTCACCATGAAACTGGACAAATTTGCACGCCACCCTCTGACGTTTGGTCCGACTCCAATTGAAAAGCTCAGTCGTCTGTCTGCTCACCTTGGCAACCAGGTGGACATCTATGCCAAGCGCGAAGACTGCAACAGCGGTCTGGCTTTTGGTGGCAACAAAATTCGCAAGCTGGAATATATTATCCCGGATGTTCTCGCCTCAGGCGCGGACACATTAGTCACTATTGGCGGGGTACAGTCCAATCACACCCGACAGGTAGCAGCCGTGGCCGCCAAACTCGGACTCAAATGCCGTCTGGTACAGGAAAGCTGGGTACCGTTTCAGGATGCCGTTTATGACCGGGTCGGTAACATTCTGATGAGCCGGGTCATGGGCGCGGAGGTCGAGCTGATCGATGAAGGATTTGATATTGGCATACGGGAAAGTTGGGAAAACGCTCTCGAAGATGTCAAACGCAAAGGAGGCACCCCCTACCCGATTCCCGCCGGCGCATCTGAACATCAATACGGAGGCCTGGGTTATGTTGCCTTTGCCGAGGAAGTTCGTCAGCAGGAAGCCGAGCTGGGTATCAAATTTGACTATGTCGTGGTGTGTACCGTCACGGGTTCAACCATGGCCGGTATGGTCGTTGGTTTTGCCGCCGATGGCCGGGCCAAGAATGTGATCGGTATCGATGCCTCCGGCACACCGGAACAAAACCATGCCCAGGTATTGAGAATTGCCAGAAATACTGCGGCACTGGTAGAACTGGAACAGGATCTGACCGCAGACGACATCGTCATCCTCGATGATTATGCCTACCCTGCCTATGGTGTTCCCTCTGAAGAAACCAACGACGCGATCCGGTTGGTGGCCAGACTCGAAGGGATGATGACGGACCCGGTCTATGAAGGTAAATCCATGCAGGGTCTGATCGACCTGGTCAACAAAGGTTACTTTCCCAAAGGTGCCAGGATACTTTATGCCCATCTCGGTGGCGTACCGGCCATCAATGGTTACAGCTATCTCTATCGTAACGGTTAAACGAGAACGAATGAGCATGGGTATTCGCATTCCTGCGACTCCCCATGCCGGTTGCTGATCACCGGAACGCAGTCATTGCGAGACTGTCAGCTCGGTTTCAAACACCGGCCTTGCGGCATTACGGGAACGATGAACCAATACGAGCGCCAGTAAAACCAGTAGGAACATCGTTCCCCACAACACCTGACCACCAAAATACTGCAGCAAAAATCCGCCAACAACCGGCCCCAGGGCATAGCCGTAGCCATACAACCCGGCAGCGCCAAAATAGCTGCCTTTCAGATGGGCGGGAGCCAGGCGGTCTATCTTCAATCCCAACGTAGGAAACAGCACCACCTCTCCTGCCGACAACACCACAACCGCCACTATCCATAACCTGGCACTTTCAGGTGGAATCAACAAAAACATGATAAACGCCAGTGCAAAAAACATCAGACTGACATTGATACGGGTATCCAACGGCCAGAGTCTCATCAGTTTCAAGAGTGGAAACTGCAGGCAAAGAATGGTCGCTGCATTGGCCACCACCAGCCAGGTCACCAGCGAAACGGCATAGTCGGTACCGGCCAGACTCAGGTATTGCAACAACGGTGCATCGATCTGGGCATAACACAACATCACCAGAATATTGGCCAGAACCAGTAGCAAAAATGCCCGATCCTGCATCAACAGAGAGACTGTCGCTGCCAGCCCACCGGTAGCAGATCTGGCAGGCTGCGGAGTATCCGGCTTATGCCGCTTAAAGACCACCATCAACCCCACCATATACAGTACGAAGCTCACAGCGGTTAACAGGAAGGTCTGTTGCTGACCCACTAACCCAAACGTAAGGCCCACTACCGGTCCCGCTGCTGCTCCAAGATTCAACAAGTAATAACGCAGATGGAAGGCCAGTTCGCGAACGGGAATATCTTCAATGGCATCACTGATCAGCGCCTTACCAGGTGGTTCAAGCATTGCGCGGGAAATCCCGGTTGCCATAATGCCGAAGATATAGCTGTAAACGTGCTCGGCCGTCGCCATGGCCAAAAACGCCAGGACCCCCAGACCACATCCTGCCAGAATGATTTTACTGCGACCGATCCGATCAGAAAGATGACCAATCCACAGCCCGATGGTGGTGCCGGATAAAGAGCCCAGGCCCAGAATCAAACCCACCTGTCCCTCACTCATACCAAACTGTCGATACAACAGCACAGCCAAGAACGGCCATATCATGAAATACGTGAAACGGGATAGAAATGTCCCGCATATGATAACCCAGACAACTGCGGGAAAACGGCCCATAAGCTTGAACATCATCTATATCCTTATACATTAGGAGGCGTCAGAAGAAGGGCCAAGTGTTTTACTTGATTCAAAACAGAAAGAAAAGCGCTTTTTAGAAAAAGAACCTGTATCGGAATGATACATAGTCATGCAATACAGAAAAATCCCACCCAGGCTCAAGCCTGATGATGATGACAGCGATCAGACACAGAAGCACTTGCTCTTGTCTGCCACCAAAACAAACACTGGTTGTTAAGAATGGAAAAACCGGTCAGATGTGCCACAAAAAAACCTATTTCACAATAAAAGACCGACAAGGTCGACAATACAACTCGGAGTTGTATTGTATGATTTCATTAGAAACAGCAGTACGTTAAAAAAACATGACCTGAAATGTCATATAAAACAGCGGCCATCAAAGCATCCTTTCGAAAAAATATTAAGTTTTCATGTTAACCTTATAAAAACAAAATAGATTTTAATTATTAATTTTTTTTCTTATATAAATGTTTTAAAGACTAAGGCAAAGTGAAACAGGAAGACACGTAAATTTTATAAAAAATGAAACAAAAAAAACTCTTTATTTATCTTAAAAAAACCAAGACAAATGCGAACTTCTTCACTAACATCAGCGGACAAAACATGAATAATAATAAATTAATTACAGCGTTACTTTTTAGTACCTCTAATTAAAAGAATGTATACCAAACCACAAACTTCAGTTTTTAGCCTACCAATAAATTAGCCGTGCATTCATTTTATAGGTATCGCAAAAATCATCCCGAATGATCGTTTATCGAAAATCGGGGAAATACTACAAAAGAACGACAAATGACAGGTAACACTTCATGTTGAATAAAAAACGAGCTTTTCTGAGCACAACACTTGGCCTGGCAGGCACTTTGGGGATAGCCAGCCCGGTTTTCGCAGCAACATTGGAGGGATATGCGACACTTAATGGAGGAACCACGGGCGGAAAGGGAGGCAACGTGGTGTATGCCTCAACAGGCACCCAAATCAACCAGGCCATGTGTGACCGGGCATCGACTGAAACTCCACTGATCATTTATGTCAGCGGCACTATCAATCATGGTAATACCAGCAAAGTATCCGGTAATTGCGATACCACCAGTGATTCTATTCAATTTAAAAAAGTCAAAAACATCTCTCTGATCGGAACCGGAAGCGGTGCGGTATTCGACCAGATTGGCATTCACATTCGCGAAGCCTCCAACATCATTATTCAGAACATTAATGTTAAAAACGTTAAGAAATCCGGCTCTCCAATTTCCAATGGTGGTGATGCCATCGGCATGGAAAAAAACGTTTACAACATCTGGATCGACCATAACACCCTTGAGGCTTCCGGTGGCGAAAGCAGTGGTTACGATGCCCTGCTGGACATGAAAAGCACCACTCAATATGTCACCGTTTCCTACAACAAGTTTTATAAATCAGGCCGGGGTGGACTGATAGGCTCCAGTGACAGCGACGCCTACAACACCTACGTAACGTTCCACCATAACTGGTATGACCAAGTGGATTCCCGTATGCCACTTTTGAGACACGGTACAGCCCACGCATATAACAACTACTATACCAATGTTTCCAAATCAGCAATGAACCCTCGCATCGGTGGTTCCATCAAGGCGGAAAATAACCACTTCAATGGTGTAAACAACCCGATCGGCACATTCTATACCAATGATATGGGATACTGGGATTTGAGCGGAAATATCTTTGAGAACGTCACCTGGAACGAGACAGCCGACGAACACCCAGCAGGTCCAAATCCATCTTCCACAACAAGTGTCACTATTCCTTACAGCTACCGTCTTGATGGTGCCAACTGTGTTAAAAATGTCGTAACCAACGCCGCAGGTGCCAACAAAGGCCTGAAAGAGTCCAACGGTTCATGCAGTACATCCGGTGGAGACAATGGTGGTGATAACGGTGGAAGCAATGGCGATAACCTGGGAACCAACCTGTCGATCGGTGCCGGCTCAGATGGCTCCAGTAAAGGTGCAGGCAGCTACGGTGATGTGCGTGACGGCGACACCAGCACTTATTGGTCACCAAATGGCACCACCGGGCGAATCTCAATCAAATGGAGTGGCAGCAAAACTGTGAACACAGTCGTTATTCGTGAGCCTTCCGGATTCCAGGGTCGTATCGGCTCCTGGACTCTGGTTAACCACGACACTGGCGCAACACTGAAATCAGGAAATGGCGCTGGCACGATCAAGTTCAGTACCACCAGCCTGACCAAACTGGATTTCAATATCACCAGCGCTTCCGGTACTCCGGCTGTCGCTGAATTTGAAACCTATAACGCTCAGTAACGTTATCGCCCATTAGTGTTATCAAAACCAGGGACACACTGATCGTTGTGTGTCCCTGATACATCGAGCCAGGCATTAATCCTGCTTCAGTGACTTCATATCAATTACGAATCGATATCTGACATCACCTTTTTTCATCCGCTCATAGGCCTGATTAATGTTTTCGATGTCCAGCATTTCCACATCACACCGGATGTTATGCTCGGCACAGAATTCCAGCATCTCCTGAGTTTCAGCAATCCCTCCGATCATCGACCCCATCAGTGACCGACGCTTGGTTACCAGTGCTCCCAGACCCAGTGCTGGTTCCAATGGCGACAGCTGACCAACGACCATATGCTTGCCATCATACTTCAGACATTTGAGATAAGGATTGAAGTCATGGGTGACCGGAATAGTATCCAACAGATAATCAAAAGTATTGGCTACGGCGCTCATCTGCGCGGCATCCGTTGAGACAACCACATGATCAGCACCTTGCTTTTTGGCCTCTGCCTCTTTGGTTTTGGAGCGGGTAAACAAAGTGACTTCTGCCCCCAAGGCTTTGGCAAACTTAACGCCCATATGACCCAGTCCACCCATGCCGATCACACCGACTTTATCCCCGGCTTTCACACCCACATGACGTAATGGCGAATAAGTCGTAATACCAGCACACAACAATGGCGCAGCCGATGCGCGGTCCAGCGTCTCAGGAATACTTAAAACGAACTCTTCCCTGACAACAATATTTTCTGAGTAGCCACCATAAGTTGGGGTATGATCAATACGGTCGACACCACCATAAGTCCCTACCATACCGTTCTCACAATACTGCTCCAAACCATGATCACAGGCACTGCATTCCTTGCATGAATCTACCAGGCAGCCGACTCCGACAATATCACCAGGTTTGTAGCGGGTCACCGAATTGCCCACAGCCGTCACATGGCCGATGATTTCATGTCCCGGCACGATCGGATAGCGAGTAATCCCCCAATCATTCTCTACATAATGAAGATCGCTATGACAAACGCCACAATAGTCAATTTCGATAGCAACATCATTTTCGCGCAGCTTTCTGCGCTCGATCTTCATTGCCGCAACTCCAGAAGTCGGCGAAACCGCGCCAAATGCTTTTACGATACTCATATATTTCTCCTGGTCTGATTAAAACAGTTATAACAACGACAAAGCTTACGACTACTTGATGTGAATATCAGAATATCAATCTTTGGAAAGTGATTGTTTTCAGTAAAGATTCGAGGCTATTACATATCCGATGAGCAGTCTTACATCAGGAGAACCAGAATATCCGGCGTTTTCTTACAAGCGGGATCAGGAGCCATAGAAAAGCCGGAACAGGATTCCGGCAGGAGAGTTCATCGCAAGCAACGCGGTAACCAGCAGGCTGGAGTGTTTGCCTGCCGGTCAAACCGCTGAGAGAGTGTTATTCGTAAAACGTCCGGCGTAACGCCAGTTCAAGGCCCCGTATCTCAGCCAGACCTTTCAGACGACCGATACATGAATAGCCTGGATTGGTTTTTTTGCGCAAATCATCGATCATCTGATGGCCATGATCCGGTCGCATGGGGATCAACGGACCATCTTTTTCAACCGAACGGCGTTTCTCTTCCTTCAACAGCGCGTTGATCACGTTATACATATCGACATCGCCTTCCAAATGCGCCGCCTCGTGAAAACTTAACGGGTTTTCCTCTCTTTGAGTAGAACGCAAATGGGTAAAATAAATACGCTCGCCGTAAGTCTCAATCATATGAACAAGATCGTTGTCACCTCTGACACCATAGGATCCGGTACACATGGTGATTCCATTCATTCTGCTGGGTACTGCAGAAGTCAGCGCTTCAATATCTTCAATCGTGGACACAATCCTTGGCAATCCGAGAATCGGTCTTGGTGGATCATCCGGATGCACAGCAAGTCTGATACCATGCTCTTCACAGATCGGCATCAGTTCCTGCAGAAATAACACCATATGTTCACGGAGTTTTGCCTTATCAATGCCCTTGTAGGTATCAAGCCGTTGTTGAAACTCATCCAGAGTGTAACCTTCTTCTGCTCCTGGCAGGCCGGCAATAATATTGGAAACCAGTTTTTGTCTGGCTTCTTCAGTCATAGACTCATATTTAGCCTTGGCCTGCTGCTGCTCAGATTCTGAATATTCCGATTCCGCTCCAGGTCGTTTCAGAAGAAACAGCTCAAATGCAGCAAACTCAATCTGATCAAAGCGCAACGCTCTTGAACCATCGGGCAGCTCATATTCGAGATCTGTCCGGGTCCAATCGAGAACGGGCATAAAGTTGTAGCACACCGTATCAATGCCGCAACTGGCCAGATTAATCAGTGTTTGCTGATAATTTTTAATCCATAGCGAATACTGTCCGCTACGGGTTTTGATTTCTTCGTGAACAGGAACACTCTCCACGACTGACCAGCGGAAACCTTTGGCCTCAAGTATCGCTTTGCGGGCCTGAATTTCTTCGATACTCCACACCTCTCCGTTGGGAATATGGTGCAAAGCCGTCACAATACCGGTTGCTCCGGCCTGTTTGATGTCATCAAGCGATACGGGATCATCAGGTCCGTACCAACGCCAGGTTTGTTCCATTGTCTAGCCCTTACTAAAAAACATAAAAAAGTTATCTGAATAAAAAGCCATCGAATTCCGGATCATCCACATCTGATAATTCAAACAAAGTTTGTTTGACATTCTCAATATGCTGCCACATTGCCTCTCTGGCACCATCGGGGCTGCATTTTTGTAAGGCCAGCAGAATTTTCTCGTGATCATCCAGCCATTTATACCGATACGCATGATTGGTAATCCGGGTATGCAACTGCTGCCACATGGGGCTCTGTTCCCGACGTCGCCAGAGCTCCTTGATCATATCGCTGAGCACACTATTCTGTGAGGCCTCAGCAATAATAAAATGAAAACTACGGTCACCATCGTAATCAGACTTTCCGGTTTCCAGGCTTTTTCGCTCTTCATCCAGAGAATGCCTGAGACGGAAAATATCATTTTTGGTAACATTATTGGCCGCAAAACTGGCAATCTGACTTTCAATCACCTGCCTGGCCTGTAACAACTCAAACGGACCAACATCACTGGACTTCTGTTCAGTACTGTCTTCTTTCTCGGCGCTGGTTTCGCCAGGCAACTGCAGAATATACACACCAGAACCTTTGAGAACTTCAACAAACCCCTGAAGCTCCAACATGATAATCGCCTCACGCACAACTGAACGACTCACTCCCAGTTCTTCGGCAATATCGCGCTCAGGTGGCAACCGGTCACCAACTTTATATTGTCCGGATGACATACGGTTTTGCAGCTTTATGCCTATTTCCTGATACAGTCTCTTAGTTGTCACGATTTCCAGGTTCATCCGTCCAGTACCTACATTTACAAACTATAAGCAATAGTATCTTGCTCAATTAATTGGTCAATCGGATACATCTGTTCTCTACATAACCATGCAGACAAGCAACTCCTGCGTTTCGGACAGAAAGCCGTTTGGCTTTCTGTCCGATACATGGCTCATTCTCAGTTAGCCAACGCATCAATCTCTTTTACATACTCAGCGATTTCAGGATTTTTCAGCGCAGCGTCGTGCATCGGTTTCACTGCATCGATAAAGGGTTGTTTTTCCACATCGACAAATGTAACACCCATTGAAGACTTCGCCTGATCAACAGCCTCGTTAATCATTTTGGCCCATAGCTCTTTGTGATACAGCATGGATTCCTTGGCTGCTTTTTTCACCGCTACTTGCTGTTCCGGCGTTAATTTGCTCCAGCTTTTCTCGCCGATCACCAGTACATCGGGGATCATGGTATGTTCATCAAGACTGTAAAACTTGGCAACTTCACCATGGCGGGAATTGGTCAATGCAGTTGGGTTATTTTCTGCACCATCGACAACGCCCTGCTGCAGCGCAGTATACAATTCGCCGTAGGCCAGAGGAGTAGGTGATCCCCCCATCAGCTTGATCATTTCTACCGCTGTAGGGCTTGGTTGAACACGAATCTTCATACCCACCAGATCTGCTGGCGATTTGATGGGTTTCTGGGCGTAAAAATTCCGTGAACCGCCATCATAATATGTCAAACCGATAAAACCTTTGCCAGCAGAGGCATTCAAAATGTCATCACCCACTTTTCCGGTCAAAGCGCGATAAAAGTGGTCACTATCATGAAAAATATAAGGAATATTGAAGGCACCGTAGGCAGGTTCAAATGATTCCAGCTCACTGGCATTGGTTTTGGCAATATCCAGAGCACCGCTCTGCAGCAGCTCCATCGACTCTCTCTGAGTACCGAGCTGACTGTTAGGATAGATACGAACCCGTACTTCTCCGTTGGTATATTCTTTCACTTTCTCTGCCATGTATTTCATGGACAGATGCACAGGGTGTTTTTGATCCTGGTTATGACTCAACTTCAGGATGGTTGCTGCTGATGCCAGGCTGGAAGCCGCTGCGAACACAATGCCCGTGACCACTGCCTGAACTGTCTTGCGATTGAATTGCATAAGAACTCCATCTTGTATTTATTAGATTATTGGATTGATAACCGAGACTGACTGGCAACCAGTTTCATGGCTTGCAAGCGCCTTCCGTATCAGAGTTCACTAAATGTGTGCATAGTTCAACCAATATTTCAGTTTTGGTTGACCAATATCATGATAGTCGCTGCTGTAACGAATGAAAACCAAAATTTTGGTTGGTAATTTAGGATCAATTGGTTAACCTCTTAAAAATAGTGAACCTGGCACGTTTCACTGTGCCTAACAATAAACAACAATTCTCAGCCGCCTGGAAAAAATATGAATAAAATCATCAGGTTATTGAACAAGGTACTGTCTACCTTCTGTGTCAGCCTGTGCAGCGTATTGGTTGCATGCGTCGTCTGGCAGGTATTTTCCCGTTATGTTCTGAGCAGTCCCAGCACATATACAGATGAAATTGCCCGCTTTCTGTTTATCTGGGTTGGTCTGATGGGTGCGGCTTACACTCTGGGCCAGAAAAAGCATCTCGCCATTGATCTGCTGGCCCAGAAACTGGAAAACAGTCCAAGCAAAGAAAATGTACTCCGCCTGATCATCAATCTGGTCAGCCTGTTCTTTGTTACAGTCATCATGACTTATGGTGGCGGCAAACTGGTCATGCAGGTGCTCTCCACTGGTCAGGTGTCTCCGGCACTGGGTGTGGAAATGGGATGGATCTATTCCGCCATTCCTCTCAGCGGCATTTTTATGCTGATTTACCTGTTCCAGGATTTCATTCAGTGTCTTAACACACTGAAGAGCCCGGCTTCTCATTCATCTGAAGAACAAATATAAGGAATACTCACGTGGAATGGCTGGTATTTGTCGTACTCTTTGGTACCTTTTTTATCTTTCTCGGACTGGGCGTACCTATTTCATTTGCAATAGGTGTGTCTTCGTTATTAACCATCCTGTTAGCACTGCCGTTTGATGCCGCCATATCGGTTATCTCGCAAAAAATGGCTTCCGGACTGGACAGTTTTTCATTACTGGCCATTCCATTTTTCATCCTCGCCGGCAACATAATGAACCAGGGTGGCATTGCCATGCGGCTCATCGAGTTTGCCAAAGTGCTTGGTGGACGCCTGCCTGGCTCTCTGGCACACGTAAACATCCTCGCCAACATGATGTTCGGGTCCATTTCCGGTTCCGCCGTGGCCTCTGCGGCTGCGGTTGGCGGTACCATGGCCCCGCTGCAACGCAAAGAAGGTTATGACCCTGCCTACTCTGCCGCCGTGAACATTACGTCATGTCCAACAGGCCTGCTGATTCCACCCAGCAACACCTTCATTGTTTACTCCTTAATTTCTGGCGGAACATCCATTGGCGCGTTGTTCTTAGGCGGATATATTCCGGGCATCATTATGGGCGTCAGCCTGATGATTGTGGCGGGTATCTTGGCACGCAAACACAATTACCCAGTTTCGCCCAAACCGACTTTTCAGGAAGTTCTCAAGAAAACTCTACAGGCCATTCCGAGTCTTGGTCTTATTATCGTCATCATTGGTGGCATCATCGGTGGGATTTTTACCGCAACCGAAGCATCAGCCATCGCCGTTATCTACACACTGTTACTGGCAGTTGTGTTTTATCGCGAAGTGAAAGTTTCCCAGCTACCAAAGATCATCCTTGAATCCGTTATGACCACCTCCATCGTGTTGTTACTGATCGGCGCCTCCATGGGCATGTCATGGGCCATGGCCAATGCGGATATTCCGTATATGATCAGTGATGCCCTGCTGGCGATCTCAGACAACCCCATCGTCATACTGTTATTGATTAACGTTATTTTGCTGGTCATTGGCGTGTTCATGGATATGACTCCGGCATTGCTGATCTTCACTCCAATATTTCTCCCTATCGCCATGGATCTGGGTATGGACCCGGTGCATTTCGGTATCATGATGACTTTTAACCTCTGCATCGGCATCTGTACGCCACCGGTTGGCAGTGCGTTATTCGTAGGTTGCTCAGTCGGCAATGTCAAAATCGATAAAGTGATCAAACCATTATTGCCATTTTATGCTGTGCTGGTTCTGGCACTGATGTTGGTAACCTATTTGCCGGAAATCACCCTGATCCTGCCTCGGGTATTTTTGGGTTACCAATAACCACGCGGCACTGAACGTCATCATCATGCCCGGACATATGGGTATGACCAGCCGGTCACCGTTTCCCGCGATGACCGGCTATTGAATCATAGCCACACATACACGATGACTGGCCAGACAAGCGCCAGACATAAAGGAACAGAACCTATGAAAACGCTGAAACACTGGGTATTGGAATCAAAAGATCAACACCAGGTTAGCCTCAGGTTTGACGGCAAACACACCCTGCTGATCTACGTGCTGGAACAAAATCTGTTCCGAATCGTCATCAAACGCCACGACCAGTTCCGGCTGGATCGTACCTGGACCGTATGCCCGGACAACAACGACACTGAATGGCAGGGCAGAAACAGAGACTCTCTGGAAGGCTTCACCCTGCCCGGCTTCACCGTCGAAAGCAGTGAACAGCAGATTGCCATTGCCACCGAAACTCTGCGCCTGGTCATTCACAATCCCTTATGGATGGAATGGCAGCAACAGGTTGACGGCCAATGGCAGTCTTTCGCCCAGGACCGCAAAACCGGAGCATTCCAGATCTCCCCCCAAGGCACCGGGGTCGCCCATTTTATGCATCGTCATGACGATGAGTTCTACTACGGTTTAGGTGAAAAAACCGGAGATCTCAACCGCGCCGGCCGACGCTTTGAAATGCGCAACCTGGACGCCATGGGTTACGATGCCAGCAAAACAGATCCGCTCTACAAACATATTCCCTTCTACATCACCCGTCGCGAAACCGCCAGCTATGGCTTGTTCTACGACAACCTGGCGAGCAGTTGGTTCGACCTGGGTAATGAGCTGGATAACTATCACATAAAATATCGCAGTTACCGTGCCGAAGATGGCGATATGGACCTGTATTTCATGTACGGCAGCAAAGTGCTGGATATCACCAAAGCGTTTGTACAACTGACTGGTGGCACTATTTTTGGTCCTAAATGGAGCCTGGGTTACAGCGGTTCCACCATGCAATATACCGATGCCCCCAACTCTCAGGAGCTGCTACAAGGGTTTGTGGATCAGTGTGCCGAACAGGCCATTCCCTGCGATTCTTTCCAGTTGTCCTCCGGCTATACCTCCATCGGAAACAAGCGTTACGTGTTCAACTGGAACCACGACAAAGTTCCGTCACCGGAAGCCATGTCAGAGTATTTTCACCAGCATGGAGTCAAACTGGCTGCGAATATAAAACCCTGTCTGTTGCACGATCATCCACGTTATGAAGAAGCCCGTGCACAAGGCTTGTTTATCCGCGATTCGGAGGCAGATGAACCGGAAATTTCGGTATTCTGGGATGCCGATGGATCTCACCTGGACTTCACCAATCCTGACACCATTGCCTGGTGGCAAAATAATGTTAAACAGCAACTGCTGGATAAAGGCATCGATGCGACCTGGAACGACAACAACGAATATGAAATCTGGGATCGTAACGCCCGCTGCGCCGGCTTTGGTCGCGAAATTCCCATCAGCCTGATACGGCCACTGCACTCACTGCTGATGATGAAAGCCTCTTATGAAGCCCAGAAACAACACGCACCGGCTCTCCGACCTTACCTGATTTCCCGTTCCGGCTGCCCAGGTATGAACCGCTACGTGCAAACCTGGAGTGGTGACAACCGTACCAACTGGGAAAGCCTCCGCTACAACATCAAAATGGGCTTGGGGATGAGTTTGTCCGGCCTGTATAACATCGGCCATGATGTTGGCGGCTTTGCCGGCGGCAAACCCGATCCGGAACTGTTTTTGCGTTGGGTACAGAATGGCGTCATGCATCCACGCTTTACCATTCACTCCTGGAATGATGATGGTTCCGTTAATGAACCCTGGATGTATCCGGAAGTCACTCCAGCCATTCGTCAGGCGATTGACCTCAGATATCAGTTACTACCCTACCTTTACAACGCACTCTGGCAGGCTCATTCTCAGCACGAACCCATGCTGCGTCCGACGTTCCTGGATCATGAGTCCGACCCGCAGACATTCCGTGAATGTGACGATTACCTGTTGGGTCAGGATCTGTTGGTGGCCTCGGTCGTGGAACCCGGACAGCGGCAACGGCAGGTCTATCTGCCGGCCAATGGAACCGGCTGGTATGACTTTTATGACCAGCAATGGTTCTGCGGTGGCCAGACCATCACCCTGGCCGCACCACTGGAAAAACTCCCGTTACTGGTCAGAGCCGGAGCGGTCATTCCAACCAGCAGCCGTACCGCTGCGGTCAACAAAGATCAGGACAATGAACGGCAATTGGCCATATTCCCGCTCATGGGAAGCGGTCATACCCAAACCGACCTGTTCGATGACGATGGCGAATCCTACGGCTATCAACAGGAACAATACCTGCACCTGGCCATTCAGATGACCTGCACGGGTCAAGACATCAACCTGCAGATACAACGCACGGGTCAGTTCCAGCCCGCCTACACCAGCCTGCAGTTGCAACTGCCTGAATCTGAAACGCGCCGGCTGATCATCAATCAAAAAACCTATGTGTCCGGCGACCGCCTGGATCTCGCCAGCCTGTAAGGAGCCCGTTAACGATGAATAACATTGCCACCGCAACACTGAATCAACAGGTCAAAACACCAGGCTATGACCGAAACCGACTGACCACCAAAATTGTTCACTTCGGCTTTGGTGCCTTTCATCGCGCCCACCAGGCACTCTACACCGATGATGTCGCTAACTTGTCCGGCAGCGACTGGGGAATCTGTGAAGTCAGCCTGATGGGTAATGGCGAATTGATTAAATCCCTGCGGGCACAGGATCATCTGTACAGCGTACTCGAAAAAGGTACCCACGGCAGCGATGCCAAAATCGTGGGCGTCGTCACCGAATCCATACATGTGCTGAGCGATGGTATGGACGCATTGCTGGCCAAACTGGCTGAACCCCAGATCGCCATCGCCTCCATGACCATCACCGAAAAAGGCTATTGTGTCGATGCGTCCGGCAAACTCGATACTGCCAACCCGATGATCGCCCAGGACCTGAAAACCCCTTCGGCACCGCAATCTGCCATCGCCGTCATTGTGGAAGCCCTGCGACTCAGAAAAGCCGCGCAATTACCGCCGTTTACTGTACTCTCCTGCGACAACATGCAGGAAAACGGCAAAACGGCCCGTCAGGCCATACTGCAGTTTGCCAATCTGATCGATCCGGAACTGGGCAACTGGATATCCACCCACGTCAGTTTTCCCTGCACCATGGTCGACCGCATCGTACCAGCGGCCACAGCCGATACTCTGGATGAGATCGCCGAGGTGATTGGTGCATCCGATCCCTGTGGCATCGCCTGCGAACCCTTTCGCCAATGGGTGATTGAAGATAACTTTGTTGCTGGCAGACCGGACTGGAATCTGGCCGGTGCCGAATTCGTCGATGACGTGGTGCCGTATGAAGAAATGAAACTGAGGATGCTCAACGGCGCGCACTCGTTTTTGGCCTATCTTGGCCATCTGGCCGGTTACGAGCACATTTCGGATACCATGGCGGATCCGCATTTCAAACAGACCGCTTTGAAACTGATGCTGGAAACCCAGGCCCCTTCCTTAACCATGCCGGCAGGAACAGATCTCAATCAATATGCGAACAGTTTGATTGAACGTTTTTCCAATCCCAGCCTGAAACACCGTACATGGCAAATTGCCATGGATGGCAGTCAGAAAATCCCGCAACGGTTTGGTGGCAGCCTGCGTTACCATCTTAACCAAGGCAGCGACTTTTCATTGCTCGCGTTAGGCATCGCCGGCTGGATCAAATATGTGGGCGGACAAGACGACCAGGGCCGGGCCATTGACGTTAAAGACCCCAGAGCACAGGAACTGCAACAGATCATTACCAGTCACCAGGACGCTGCGGACATCGTCAAACATCTGCTGGCCATCGAATCGATCTTTGCCGCTGATATTGGTCAACACCCGGAAGTTCTAACACGCGTCACCGCTTATTACCAGCAGCTGCTGCAACAAGGCGCACGCAAAACCGTGGCAGCCTTGTAAGCCTCTTCCACAAAAAAGCCTGGTACCACAGAGAGTGGTTACCAGGCTTCATTCCATCATATATTCTGTCAGCTCAACAACGCCTGACACACCCGATCGGTCAGATTCTTCAACTTTTCAACCTCTTCCACCAACCAGTTCAATTCCTCCAGCGTGATTTCATAATGTTCAGAATAACGGGCATCGACATAGGCACGTTTTAGCCGCTGAAAACTGCGACGATGGAACTTGTTATCTGCCGGAAACAAAACGCCAAACTCAGGATGATGCTGTGCACACAACGAACGCTGATGCGCGAGGTTATGGGTCTTCGGAAGGTAATTGGTGCAGACCAGCAAGGTACAGGAGAAAAAACGTTCGGCGGCCTGATGTAATTGAAATGCCGCTTCATTCAGCCATTGCCGCTTCAGTGCATCTTGAACAAATGTAAAAAAGTGATCCGCATTCTCAAACCACTGATCAAAATACCGACGGGCGATTTCCTGCTGCTCCTGTTTCGACAAATTCCCGGGCATCGCCAGCTCGCGGTGATCGGCGCTGTAGACCTCTATCCCCTGCTCGCGGATATCGCGGAAAAAATAATGCCCTTTTACCAGCGCATTATTCACCTCCGTCAACGTATGCACGATCAGCCCCAGCGGCTCAGACACCCGACGTCGAATCTGATCCTCCGCAGCCTGCCACAGTTCGTAGGCTTCCACCATCGCCGGCTGATTCACAACCACCAGAATATCGTAGTCACTCACATAACCATTGACGGGATCATTCACCCAGCTGCCCTTGGCATAGCTGCCAAACAAAATGATCTTCAGAATCCGGTAATTCAACTTGCTACCGGTCTTATTCTGCTGGAATGCATCCAGCGCATCGCGTAACACCGTCGCAATGGTCTGAATATCCTGCTGTTTCCGCTCTGGGAGATGATCAAGAGATGTTTTCATGGTGGCTATGCTACTACAGCCCTTTGAGTGGGGTAAACAGAGATGAGCTTGGTTGTTTTTTGATCGTTTTTTGGCTATTTCAGTACATCAAATTGACACTTCTGGAGATATTACCGATTATCGCAACGCTCTAGTGGGCTGCAGATCTGAAATCCATAAAATCGCTTTGGCAAACTCATGAGCCGCCAGGTGATGTGATAGCCACACAATCAAGCAATGCAAAAACCTCACACTTAATTAGCAACATTATGTTTTTTCGGGAGCAATAATGAAAAAAATTCTATTTTGTTTAGTCCTATGTATTTCCTTCAATGCAGCGGCCGTTGAAAAAACGCCAATAGGAAAAATTACCGGATATTATACCGGTTGGAATCACGACCAAGTTCGTGTGACCATCGAAGGGGCCGACTACACTGAGGGAAACTGTGAGACTAAAGATGGATATGTAACAGAAGATTCGGACAATAGTGGATACAAAACCCACATTTCTGCGTTACTGGCTGCATACATGGCTGGTAAGCCTGTGGGGTTAATTGTTGAAGGTTGCTTGAGAGGCCGCCCCAAAATTTGGGGCGTCAATATGGAAAATTAAGAAAATACATCGCGTTTACTGCCCGCGAAAAATGCGGGCCGTTTTAATGCCGGGTATTGCTATTGATCACTGATATAATCAAATGAAACGATTTCAGTCGGATCTACGTCTGCCCAGGTTTGTTTTCTTAACATTTCGTATTTATATGCATACCACCATAAGTACTCAGCAACTATTGGCATATTTGATCTAATCTTCAGCGCGACTATTTTAATACCTTTTGGATAGATAAACTTACCTAGATTAGGATTGGTACCAAAGCCGAGATGGTTATAATGCTTTCCATGTAATTCAGTAGAGCCGTTGGATTTATAAGTTGTATGAAATTCCTTTCCCGATGCCGTCACTAAAATGATTTCAATATCCATAAGCTTGCTATCAGAAACTTTATGAAAGCTGTCGAGCATCAACCTATACGGGTCATTTGACGTGCCTTCAACATGTTTGTATTCATACCCATCCATATCAATTAATACGTCCAAAAATTGAACATTGGGGATGGTTTCCAAAGGCTTATCTAAATGAATGGTTTGCCATTCATCCGTAATATTAAATGGCCCATTTATTAATTGATCCACTGGTGAACCGCTACTGGCTGAACAGGCCGTTACCCAGAGCGCATAAACCAAGAGTATCACAAACTTAAAAACTCGAAAAATCACTATGAAACCACCTGCTTAATTCGATTTAAATAAGGACTTTTGGCTAAAGCACCCGGTGTGACCTGTATTGTAGAAAAGAGGACAGCGATTTAGCTGTCCTCTTGTTTGGGGTCGTTCTGATGGCGGATATGACTACTCATCACTGATATAATCAAATGAAACGATTTCAGTCGGATCTACGTCTGCCCAGGTTTGTTTTTTCGCGATTTCGTAACCGAAAACGTTCCAGTCAAAGTATTCAGCAATCATCGGCACATTGGATCGAATCTTTAACGCGACTATTTCGATGCCTTCCGGGTAGTAAAACTTACCCAGGTCTGGGTTAGTACCAAAACCAAGATATTTGTAAGATTTCCCGCGCACCTCTGTGGAACCAATCGTATTGTATATGGTGTGAAATTGCTCTCCCGATATCGCCACTAAAATGATTTCCATGTAAATCAGATCACCATTAGGCATCTTGTAAAAGCTATCAAACATTAACCTATGTGGATCATCCGGCGTACCTTCAATATGTTTGTATTCATACTCATCCATATCAATTAAAACATCAAAAGATAGCATATAAGGAATCGTTTCTAAGGGTTTATCTAACCGAATGGTTTGCCACTCATCCGTAATCTTAAATGGCCCTTTTATCAGTTGATCCACTGGTGAACCGCCACTGGCGGAACAAGCCGTAACCCAGAGGGTACAAACTACGAGTACCAAACACTGAACAGTTCGGAAAATCATTAAGAAACCACCTGCTTAATTCGATTTAAATAAGGACTTTTGGCTAAAGCACCTGGTGTGACCTGCTGGGGGCGATAATTGGTAACAGGCAACCCGACCATACTGTAAACCAATGCGACCAGTTCACTGCAAAAAAGACTTCGGTTGTGATAACCGAATTTAGTAATTTCGTCGTTTAGCTGGATAAGTGTCCCAAAAGAGGTTGACACCAACGGCGCGCAGCCACTGGAAACCCCGGCACGCATAGCGCCTTGGGTATCATAGGGTGTTCCCTTCATTGCAAACTGCCGGGCATACTCACAAATGAAACTGGCATAACTGCCATGGATATTTTTATGGCGAAACAAAACCCCATAGGTAGCATGCGACAAAGAACCTGATAGCCTGAAACGCCGAACTTTTGGTTTCACGGCTTCAACACACCAGCCACCCTTATCGACTAAAATTGCATGACTGAACTCTCCACAGCTTCCAGAACTGATTACGTTAGATTGTAATCCGTCGCCGCGAACCAAAATAATATCTGCGGGTTGCACGTCATTAATATTAATACTTGGCATCCTTTCTCTTCCTTGCGGTTATATCTATCTTATTGACAACTATGAAATGTCAGCGAATGACTGAAAAAGAATAAGGGCTAAACAACATTACTTGGCCCTTATTCGCCTGTCAGTTAACTTCGTTCAAGCCAGGAGTCGTAATAAGAGAGATTACCGTCTATATGGATGTGGGTAATTTTCTCATATCCAAATGTCACGGTTTCCATATGAGGGATTCTTTCTGCACCGGGATCTTTCACATTGGGGAAACCAGGAGAAAAGGAGCTGATTTTTACCCCTTCTAACAGATACTTGTAATATTCGACCTCTTGGCCAGAGTCATCGATTTTATACAAACAAAAAACCGCTTCGGTAAATTTTTGGCCTCTGCAACAGGCTTTAAACAAATAAGGGCTGGAAGCGTCACACGCCTTACCGATAGTCACAGGACTATGTTTCCGTGTACCGGTTAATTCACCAGTATCACTGTCTGTGGGAATATAAATATTATGAGACAGCTCTAACACTTCAATTGAGCCTTCACGGCCTGACACTTTGACGGAGCCAGAGATATTGTTACCTTGTTCATCTTTTAACCAAAGATATGCGGGAATAGCCATTCCATTATGTTCCTTTTGCTATTTTGAATTGAGATTATCCATAGGCGAAACGGACCATAACAAAAGACCTGAAAAGCACAACTCATACATAAGCATGAATTAAGGACCCAGTTTTCAGTAATGTGACACAATGCCTGTAACAAAAAGGAATCAGGTCTCGCTACATTGTCGTTAGTGGTAAATTGATTTGTATGCGTTAAGGAAGTCAATCTCAGTGAACCAATTTATTTAATCAGTGTTCTCCAGAACTTCCATCTATAAACAACCACACTAAGCGATTTGTTTAAATGAAAGCCATCAACATTAAAACAGAACGGCTGGCGGGTGAAGTCCGAATATAGCAAACTGGCTTTTGATAAAGGTATAGACTTCGATAATTACATTTTGGAAAAAAAGGGCGTTCGCTTAGAGTTTGAATGGACCAACTGGTTGGAATGGGAGATCTTCGGCAGTATCGAAACGTTACAGGAACTCTCTGAAAAATATGATTTTCAATTAAGCCTTGAAGAAGATAGCTAGCCGCCAGTAGAAACCGGTTAATCACAAAAATAAATATTTCCTTGTTGGTGGACTGTCCCAACGACACGAGTACCCAGACAATATAACCTTACCCGATAAGATAAGAGTACTTATTCCGCCCATATATCACTCCCGGTGTGAAGAACCCTTTTAGCAGGTCCTGTCGTAATTGGCTGAATCTTCTCCCCCTTATCAAAGGGCCGATATAATACCCAACATTTTACAATCGCAAATCAGAGACATTATTGACTGGCCATTTTTTCCGGCTACTCTATGCCTCCGGTATTCACTCGGAACAAGACCACTTCTAACGGTATAAACCTGGTCTGATTCTCAAAGACTCTCTCAATACATTATCACTGCTGGGTTCTCTCCAGATTTTTTTGATACAGATTCGTCTGACGGATATATCGCCTAAGACGTTTTAACAACGACTATGCACGAAGGAAACATTGGAAAATGAATCAGGTTTTTACAACAGTCACGCTTTTGTTGTTCAGCAATGTGTTTATGACGTTTGCCTGGTACGCACACCTGAAAGAATTGAGTAATAAACCCTGGATCATTGCGGCATTGATCAGCTGGGGCATCGCCATGTTTGAATACTTGTTTCAGGTGCCGGCCAATAGAATTGGATATACGGTGTTATCTGTTGGAGAACTGAAGGTGATACAGGAAGTGATTACCCTGAGCGTGTTCGTACCTTTCTCATGGCTATATCTGAAAGAGCCTTTGAAACTGGATTACTTATGGGCCGGCCTGTGTCTGGTTGGCGCGGTATTTTTTATGTTTAGAAGCAGGATTGCCTGAGTCGTGGTCAGAAAATAAAACGATGACCCTCTTTATCAATGCGATGGTTACGTTGATAAAGTTGGTCGAATATAAACTAGAACGGCTGGAATACCCGGTCTCATCAACCGTCAATACCAGGTGGTTCCCATATGCACATTGAGTACGAAATTCTGGAGACATTTGAGATAACAGGCCGTGGTGTCGTGGTGGTCATTTCAGAGATAACAAACCATACCGTTGCAACACGCTACCCTGTTCAGGTTGTAACCCCGGATGGTAACGTACTAACGACTACAGCCAATAAAGAGTGGCTATTACGAAGGCAGTCCTCGCCGATTGAACAAGCGGGCTATTTGCTAACAGGATTATCACGGGATGAAGTACCTTCGGGATCACGTTTGAGATTCATTGAAGGGGAACCGAAAGTAATCCATTCCAGTCGTTGACAGTGTTCGGTATTTGGAGAATATTCTGTACAACTATCGGTTTTCCGGTGTTCAAAAATCGCATTTGACATCTTTTACCAGGGGGTAAGGCATACATGCACGGGTATATTATTTTTTTGCTGATCGCACTGATTACGGTATTAAGCCCGGGTCCTGGAGTGTTGTTGACCCTGACCAATGCATTGCGTTTTGGTGTATCGGGTGCCATTGCGGGTATTCTCGGCATTGCGGTTTCTACGTTCATTGTGGCCGGCATTGCAGCGACCGGTCTGGCAGTCGTACTGGCAACGTCCAGCCTGGCGTTCATGGTTATTAAATATATCGGTGCCGCGTATTTGATCTTTCTGGGCATCAAGTTGTGGAGATCACCGGCTATTCAACCGGATACCAGCGCTGTCCGGTATAAATCAATCAGCGCTGGATTCATTGAAGGCTTCACTCTTCAACTTACCAATCCGAAAGCGGTCTTTTTCTTTATTTCTGTGTTTCCTCAATTTGTCGATCGCGAAAGCGCGTTCCTGGGTCAGTTTCTGCTATTGGTCACAACCTACAGCAGTTTAGTGGTTATCGTGCATATCTGTTATGCATTCCTGGCCAAGGCCGCGCGGACATGGTTTTCCACCGCATCCAACAGCCGCATCGTCAACAGACTGGGCGGATCGGTGTTTGTTGCTTTTGGGTTCGGTCTTGCATCAGCCAGCAGATAATACGAAACCGAATATCTGTTTCGCAGGGTATCATTCCCATCCGGTCTGAGTTGTTTATGAATCAGAGTTTGATCACTATAAAGATCCCGGACATGGAACTTTTGAAGTTGTGACATCGGCACTCTTATGCCCAACTCAACCCCTCTGGCAGAGGGTAACTGCTGTATTCAATGTGAACAATGCGACGACGCCCTGGGGTTATGGCTCTGCTGGAGGCGTGTAGCAGATGAGGTCTCATCAACAACAGATCGCCTGATTTAGCGGAACATATAAAAGGTACCGAATGAAGAACGGTATGGTCGATCTCAGCCTTCGTCAAAATGCCTGACTTGTGACTGCCCGGTATCACTTTTAAGCCACCATTGCACTCATCTGCGTCATCCAGATGCAGGCGAAAAGTGATCATACTGTTTAATACCGCGAGATCAGGCTGCACATGATGCTGACCATCTTTTATGCTCCACGGGCCCCAACCTGAGATGTCCATGTGTTTTGAGACAGAAATGGTTTTGTCCTGATGCCAGGCAACCAACCAGTTTTTATCGACGGTTTTATCAAATACGATTACCCGGACAATTTGCGGAACATCAGATAAGTACCTGGCCGCGAAATCTGTCAAACGATCGGATGAAGCAAGTTCAAAGACCGTTTTCAGCTTTTTCTCCGCATTGCGAAGACCGTGTTTAGGATGCTCAGATGGAAGTTGCTGTAAGTCTTCGATCAATGTTTTCACAGAAGACTGGTCAAGAAACTGAGGGTGTTGTTCTAACCCATGCTCGACTATGTTGAATGACATTCTGATCCTTACTGTGTGCTCATATACCCATGGATATTCGTAGACCTTTGAATAGTTAGCTACGTCACTCTTAATATTCAACAAGGTTCGTGATAGTGAATCATGTGATGGCTGCAATAGAATACTGCTTGTTTCAGCATTTCAGACCTGCTGGTATGGTCTGAAAATGACAATAAATCATATTGATTCCTATGCCCGGTATCGGCTGTTAATACAGGGCAGCCCTAAACACCAAAATTCCGCACCAATGATTTTAATGTGTTGGCTTCCTGTTGCAGTTGTTCTTTGATTTTCACAGCTGATCGGGTCAACTGTGCATTACCGCTAGCACCGTCGGCAACATGGGTAATACGCTCGTTGACACTTTCGGATACCTGTTGCTGATCATGGGTGGCAGAGGAAATTTGCTGATTGGCAGCATTCAGTTGATGAATGGAGGTTATGATGGCATCAAACATTTGGCTCGCTGTACCTGCCTGCTCCGCCACTGAGGCTGTTAATGTCTGTGAGGTTCGCATGACGCTCGCCGCATTTTCAGAGCCACGCTGAATGCGTTCCACTACGGTTTGTATCTCAAGCGTGGATTGATGGGTGCGATTGGCCAGATTCCGAACCTCATCAGCAACCACGGCAAAACCGCGTCCGGATTCACCAGCCCGGGCAGCTTCAATGGCCGCATTCAGAGCCAGCAGATTGGTCTGTTCAGCAATGCTGCGAATAACTTCCAGAATACTGCCGACACTCTGGCCGTCAGCTTCGAGCTGACCGATCACTGAGGATGCTTTATCCATCTCGCCAACGACCTGACGCAGAGATGTCATCGTATCTCTCAAGACCCCCTGCCCGGCTTCTGAGCGATCCAGCGCCTCTTTGGAACTCTCCTGTGTCTGATTGGCAGATTCGGCCACTTCCAGCAGAGACGTTGCCATTTCATTAATAGCAGTGGCTATTTGTTCGGTACTTTCATATTGTGCCTGAGCACGCTCGTCGATGGTCTGCAGGGTACCACCAATAGTCTGCACAGAGTCGATGGTTCTTTCGGTACTTTGTGCAACCTGTGATACGACCGAATGCACGAGATCTAAAAAGGTATTCAGCAGTTTCGACAGTTCACCGATTTCATCTGTATGTTTTATCGTCAGCCGGGTAGTCAGGGTACCTTGCTTACTGGTCAGTTCTGCCAACAGGTTAATCAACGAACGAATAGGTTCAATCACCAGTTTTCCGGCCATAATAAAAATCACTATCGCCACCAGTAGCATGACAACCAGAGAAGTCAGACTGATAACATTGATTTGGGCAATGACGTTCTCAAGCTCTCCGGCAGTTTTTTCAACCTTGCTGTCACCCTCTTCTTCCAGCTCTCCGATAAACTGCAACATTTCATCGACGTGACGGCTGAGAACCTTAAGCTGCCCTACGTACTCTTCTTTTGGTGCATTCAACAACTGCTGGGTAAGATTATCAAACTCGGTTAAATAACGATCCAGTACCGAAATCTGCCCTTGCTGAATCAGACCGCTCTCCTTCAGCCGGGTAAATGCTTCGTCAGAAAAACGTGCACTGTCTTCAATGCGCCTGCCCGCAGTATTTTTATCGATGATTCCCACACCGAATTGTTGCAGTGTTATGATTTTCTGCTGCAAGCCTATCGTGCCTTCCATCGCACCATCCGCCGTGGACCATGCAGGCCCGGTGATAAACGCAATCGCATCACCAAGTCGCTTAATTGAGGTCATGCTCAAGTAAGAGGCACCCAGCATCAACGCAATCAATATTACGATACCAGTATATATCTTAAAGCGAATGGTCATAGTCGCTCAACGCTCCAGAAAGTAAGGTCCATAAGAACATGATTTATCTGATTAAGTACTAGACGAATCAGCCATAAATACAATCTTCGGATATGACTTCAAGGGAACAAAAGTGTTTCTGTATGTTGGTTAGGCCCATAAGTTCATTGATAAATAAAGGGACTTCTGAAAAATGGGCGCTGGCGATCAGCAGTCATTTGATACGCTTAAGGAGTTCGCCAAGGGCATTGGCTGGTGTACAGGAACAAGGATGAACTGACAATGACATGAGCATCGCCTGACATTCAAATAATGCCAAGACCAACAGCCACTCACTATTTATGGCATAGGCCGGATCAAAAAAACATGACGTTGACGACCACAAAAAACTTCAAATATCGTTTGTCTTGATGACAGCATAGGGCAACGGAATCCATAGCCATTGCCCAAACCATTGCCATCTTTCAGGAGATGTAATTAAACAAACTGAGACTGGAAATTTTTACAAAGGCAGATTGGGTTGCCTCCAACACAAATGTCTGCATTTCCAGCGTACTGACGGCGGCTGCGTAATCGAGATCCGATAACTGCGACTGTATGGATTGCGCCGCGAGGATGTTATCTGCATGCATGTTTTGTGTTGTTTCGGTGGTGTTTAATCGAGCACCGACCTTAGCCCGGACCGATGACAAATTGTCGATGGCATTATCAAGATTATCGAGTGTCTCGGCAATCAGGGAGGCATAGGCATCTGCATATTCGGCACTGTCGCTAATTTCGGTCAGTGCGTAATTGAACTTCTCAATCGTTGTGGTCAGCGCCTGTTTATTAGAGGTTTCAATAGTAAAACGGTCACCGGCTTTGGGTTCACCGGTAATCTGCACTTGCACGCCCGCCACTTCTATTGTATCGCCATTGGTAAATGGAATGTGTTCCAAACCATCAATGACCCGACCATCGGATTCCCGTACAACTGAGAAGTTACTTTGCGCCGGGCTTACATCAAGCGGATTCTCAAATACTATGACCACATCTTCCGGATAGTAAGCATCCAACGCTTCCTGGTCGAGGGTAAAGCCGGACGAAATCGTCGCATTACCCCGATTGGCCTCCCCGGCAGAGGTAAAAAAACTGGTGACACTGGAATCTATGCTTACGAATGCGTCCTTGCCACTGTCACTGCTGGCGACATAGCTGGAGCTGGAGATTTGCAGCATGCGCTGACCTTCATCACCTTTGTAGACTATGCCACCACCAGCACTTTGCTGAAATGGTTCGGTATCGCCGGCGAAACCGGAAAACAGATATTCACCACTACCGTCTTTACTGTTCATGAGATCGACCAGCTCTTCAAACCGTTCCTGTACTTCTACGGCAATAGCTTCACGTTCACTACTGGTCAGGACTGCACTGTTACCGGCCTTGACTGCCAGTTCGCGAACCCGGTCAATCACTTCTTCCACGGCTTGTAATACACCTTCTTCCTGCTTCAACCGACTATCGACCAGGGTTATGTTTTTTTGGTACTGGTTTGCCTGATTGATTTCGTTATCAAGCTGTAGAATACGTGCTGATGCGACAGGGTCATCCGACGGCGACAAGACTGACTTGCCGGAGGAAATCTGCTCATTACTTCGGTTGATCTGACTTTGCAGTCTGGCCATATCAGTTGAAGCGTTGTTATAAAGATAATAGGTGGTAACCCGGTAGCTCATAGTTCATTCCTCAAAAGGAGGCCAATAAGGTGTCAAACATTTCCTGTGCCGTCTGAATGGCCTGGGCATTGGCGTTGTACAGCAACTCAAACTGAATCAATCGCGCGGCTTCTTCATCCAGACTCACCCCTTGAATCGATGAAATCTGTGCCTGTGTTGCTTCCAATACTGCGGCGAAGGTTTCTGTCTGATTATCTGCCAGATTGGTTTTGGAACCGACTCTCTCTACCAGTCGGCTGTATGCTTCTGTATAAGTGACACCGGTTGAACCCTGGGACAAACGATCACTGGTTTCCAGTTCGACAAAATCCAACGCATTTCGGTTATCTGAAATACCATCCGAGTTCCAGTTGATATAGAAGCTGTCACCTGCCTCTGGATTTCCGGTGATTTCAAACTGAAAGCCAGTGTAGATAGACTTGGCTTCTGGCTGGTGAGTAAAAATTGATCCAGCCCCCGGATCCGCGCTCAAGGAAATGCCCGATGCCATGACCACGTCGACAGAACCACCGATGGTAATATTATTGGTTGCATCAGAACCGGTACCTTCCATAGTCATAAAAACTTTATAACTGATTTCGCCACGCTCATTGATTTCCAGATTTACGTCACCCGGCGAGTCAAGTAAGGCATTTATCTTACTTTCAAAATCAGCAATCATATCGTCGGCGGTATTGTAGTTCTTATCCATGGTAATCGTGCCGGTACGACCATCAGGCAGTTCAAACTCATATTGATAAGGCCCACCGGTTGAAAAATCATAACCAGTGTTGTTATTGATCATTCCCCGGGTTTCGCCAGCGATTGGATTTAGGACATATTCGTCACCAGTACTGATCTGCAGAGTATCACCCGGATCAACGGATGCTGCCGCACCGGATGGCAGGATCGTGCCGACTGAAGGCTCGTCGCCGGTAATAGCAACGGTAATGTCGTCACCGTTTTTGTCGTAGATTTTCAATGACTCACCATCACTGACTGCATATATTCCGGCTTTTTTCAGTTCCATGTGGGAATTGATACGGTCAGCCAGAAAATCAACTGTCAGGTTTTCCGGAACCTCTTCCGGATACCCCTCTTCAAATATGGCCTGGTTTTCAGCCAGGTCATCAACGGTGATCTGATATCCATTGATCCAGACCTCGAAGGTGTTATCTGGGTCATATGGCGTACCGGAGTTCGTCAGGCCGGTAATCTCCACAGTTGTCTGGGCTCTGGCTTCGACACCGTCGATGTTGGATAACTGCTCTGCAATCTCCCTTGCGGAAGCACCAGATCCGGTTATCACCGTATCCAGTTCAGTCACCTTCCCGGTTTCCGGATCAGTTTGGTAAAACTTAAAGGTTTCTGAATTAAGACCATTGTCCGTAGCAAGCCCCGGATAGCCTGCCGCCGTGTAGGTTGGGTCTTCTGGTAGCCGCGGGGAGTAACTGGACACCTGAGTTGCTCCTTTGTCGGTGGAGAATATGCTGTTAGAGACTCCCGATACAAAACTCAGATTGTTCATGGGTGGATCCAGATCGACCAGATTATCCGGATCGGTGGCATCTTTGATAGAATAGGTGCTCTCGTCGATAAACACGATGGCCAGAGGTGGTGTCAATTCTCCATCCTGTGAAAAGTATGAAGTGGATACATCCAGCATCTGTCCCTGATCGATTGCACCGCTACCGGTATTACCAAGACTGGTAGTCGAAGTGATCGGATACGCAAACGCTAACTCTTCGGCACTTTTTAAAACAACTTCCAGGTCATTAATGACGTGCTTCAGGGGTTGAATTTCAAAAGAATCACCTTGTTGAAATGAACCACTTTCAAGGGTGACTTTTAAACCATCAAAATAAATATCAGCCGGCAAGTCGGTGCCAACGGAACCTTCCGATACGATAGCCCCATCATCTTCCCGAATGACCTGATAGTTGTAATCCTCCGGGCCGGTGAATTCGAGATAATAATTGCTGGTCGTGAGCGACGTGGTATCTTCAAAATAGACCCCTATCACCCGGTCATTGGGTAATCGGTTTTCAGAACTGGCATTGACCCGACTGCGAGCGGCTTCGTCGGTATTCAAATCGGCAAAAATCGATGTACCCAAATTTCCGTACATATCCATTCCGGATGTCTGTACGGCATTAAGATCAGTAATCAGAGCAACTGCGACTTGTCCAAGTGAGTTCATAGTCATGTCCATGACCTCTTCACGAAACTGAAGGGTTCCCGAAATCGCGCCACCGTCCTCCATGATTTTATCGGTTATGTTGATACGCCCGGAACTGTTGACGAACATGATATCCACTTCACTGTTATCATACTCAGCAGTGGCAGCTTCCAAATGATTGGCTTCACCGTTTAAAACCAGCGCCTGACCGGATCCAATAAAAATGTTATAGGCACCGTTGGATTCACTAACTTCAATTTCAAGGAATTCAGACAGTTGCCGTACCAGCTCGTCACGTTGATCCAACAAATCGTTAGGTGGTGTGGTATCCAATGTGCCTTGGGCAGAGAGAATTTTCAGATTCAGATCAGCAATGGAATCCACTAGCGTATTGACTTCTTCAACCATAGCCGACAATTGTCCGTTTACAGTATCTGCCTGCGATTGAAGGTAGCCATGAATACTTTCAAACCGATCAACCAACCCTTCGAGTTCACTCATGACCACATCACGGCTGGGCAAATAAGCAGGGTTATCAGCGCTGGCCTGCAGCGAGGCAAAAAAACTGTCCATCTGCGATTGCAGACCGGTACTGTCTTTGGCAATCAGGGTATCTACCTGCTCGATGTTTTCCAGATAGGCAGAATACTGAAAATAAGTGGAAGTATCGCCACGCAACTGATCAACCAGATATTCGTCATATACCCGCCTGACCGTAACCACATTCACGCCGCTGCCAATATAGCCCGAGCCACTATATTGGCCGCTGGAAGACTGCAGAATGGCTTCCTGACGGGTATAACCAACCGTATCCGCATTGGCAATGTTGTGGCCAGTGGTTTCTATCAACGCATTGGCAGCTTTCAATCCACTGATGGCAGTATTGATCAAACTCATTTCGTCAGCTCCGGTTTAACTGTTCATCAGCCATTCGCTGTTCAACACATGCTTGATTTTCTCGGCATACTGCGGATCGGTGGCATAACCCGCAGATTGCAACGACTCAGCAAACGCTTCTGAATCAGCGCCACTGGCCAAAACTGTCTGGTAACGGGGGTTGGATTGCAGGAAATCCAGGTAGTCCTGAAAACAATCCTGATAGGAATCATAGGAACGAAATTGGTCGGTCACGCTGTAGAACTGGCTGCCATCATGCTCAAGGGTCTTGTGTACCGCCACATCACCCTGCCAGCCACCGTGAGCCTTGATACCAAATAAGTTATAACTGCTGGTTCCTTTGACATCTTTCATGACATGTTGTCCCCAACCGGTTTCCAGAGCCGCCTGAGCGACCAGCACTTTCGGTTCGATCCCCATCTGCCGGCCAACTTTTTCCGCTATCGGCAACAGGGTTTCGACAAAACTGGCCGGGTCAGCAAAACTCACCGGATCAATACTGTCGGTACGAACTTGCGGAGCAGTGATATCCGTCATATCTGTCTGGGTTTCATAAGCTGGCTCAGGCACTTCCGCGGATGCAGTGTCTGCAGACAGTTGAGCAGCAGGGATCCGATTGCCCGAGTACTGTTGCTGGAGCTGTTCAAAGATCATGTCCGCCAGACCGATGCCGCTGCCACTGGACAGCTCCTGAGACAGCTGTTCATCGTACATTTGCCGATAAAACTTACCTTCGTAAGAATTAAACTCACTGTCTTCAAACAACACTTCATTGGCATCACGCATGCTCTTTAGCATCATGCCGATGAACATGGACTCGAACTGCTTGGCCACCTGCATAACGGCGGCATCCTGGTCACTGCGGGCCTGCATTTTGATGGAATTCAAGCCATTCAGATCGTTATAAATCGTGGCATTGTGAGTGAGATCGAGTGTATTCATAGCGGCAACAGTCTGTTTCTGATATCCAGTGTTTTACAAAGACTGTGCCAAAGGCGGGGAAAAAGATGCCAGGATGCGGAATCCGCGTTTTCAGGGTTAGTTTTCGCTAATTATCGTTACGAGATCAATGACATCGGAACATAAGCCCTTTTTGGTTATTAATACATAACCAAACAATATTATTTTAGCTGCCGATATCCCGTAGAATCGGCCCGCTTAATTTGACCCTCCGTTTTAAGGAAACGAATGACTCATAAATCCCCGTGGGTATTGCTGCCCATTTTACTGTTCCTGGCCATTTTTATTGGTAGTGGCATATATTTTCAAAGTCAGCAGGCAGACATGGCGTTTTACCAGGTCTCGGCACCCGTTGCAGTGCTACCAGCTATTGTGCTGGGACTGTTATTGGCCAAAGGCCATATTAACGAACGCGTAGATACTTTTGTACGCGGCTGTGGTGACCCGACCGTTGTCACCATGCTACTCATCTTCCTGCTGGCTGGCGCGTTTGCCAGCATGGGCAAGGCCATCGGCGGTGTGGAGGCTCTGGTCCATTGGGGACTGAGCATCGTTCCAGCTCAATTGGTACTGCCTACCCTGTTCATTTTGACGGCACTGATGGCCACCGCCATGGGTACTTCCATGGGTACCATTGCCGCCACCGCACCGGTCGCGGTAGGACTCAGCGGCGCGACCGAGCTGTCTTTGGCACTCACCGTGGGAACGGTTGTCGGCGGCGCCATGTTTGGCGACAACCTCTCGGTCATTTCCGATACCACCATCGCATCCACCCGAACCCAGGGATGCAGCATGAAAGACAAATTCCGAATGAACTTCAAAATCGCCCTGCCCGCGGCCATTTTGACCATCATATGGCTGGCGTTTCATGGCGCTACGACTACAACAGAGGCAGCCTCCAATAGCAGTCTGATCAGCGTACTGCCCTATGCTACTGTGCTGATTCTGGCCATCATGGGTTTAAATGTTCTGGTGGTGCTGTTGATCGGTATTGTGCTATCTGGTCTGATTGGCTTGTGGCAGATTCCAGACTATAGCCTGCTGACCTGGTCTACAGATATTTACAGCGGCTTTTCCGGCATGCAGGAGATTCTGATTCTTTCATTGTTCATTGGCGGACTGGGTGCGCTGATGAAAAAAGGTGGAGGACTGTTGTGGCTGGCGGACAAAATTGATCGTCTCAGCCATCGCAGCGCTGATCCGAAATCCCATCGACGAGTGGCAGAGATCAGCATTTCCTTATCCGTTATCCTGGCCAATCTATGTACCGCCAACAACACGGTTGCCATATTAATCAGCGGCAGTCTGGCCAGGGATATCGCCGGCCGTTACGGGGTTGATCCGCGTCGCAGTGCCAGCCTGATGGACATCTGCTCCTGTGTCACCCAGGGAATCATTCCCTATGGCGCACAAATGCTGCTGGCCGCTTCCATGGCAAAACTATCGCCACTGGCCCTGATCAGTTCAGTCACCTACTGCTGGCTGCTCGGCGCCATGGTGATCATCTCCATTATCATCGGCTGGCCACAAAACACGGCACAGAAGAACGATTGAATCTGATGGTGTTCAGAGTGCCTGTCATGGTTTATTTGGCAGGCTCTGGACACACTTCCAAGGCTTGTAAATTCCATACACTCTGAGTTTGTGTCATTCCAACCCTCCTGACATGGACATCGTCGTTTTAAGCGGATGGGAATGGCGCAGTTTTGTCAGTCTAACGCCAGAGTTCGCCCAGCGGTGTTTGTTCACTGAAGTGCGTGGCAATTTGAGCCTGCAGTAGCTCGGCGCAGGCAAGCGCATCTGTATGGGCATGATGGGGGTGATAGAAAGGCAAATGATAACGCTGTCGGGCATCGGCCAGACGCAACGACCCAGGCTTTCGGCCCCTCAGACGCTGCCAGAAACCAAGGCGATTAACGGAGGCTTCGAGTGTCATGGTATCTATTATCGGGAAACGAATGCCTTCACCAATACGGCGCAATAGCGCATGATACAGAAAATTACGCTCCATCATACGGTAATGGGCGACCATCACACGCCCGGCCATCAGTTCCAGCAATGGCTCCAGATAATGGGTGAGATCCGGCGACCCGGCGATATCACTGTGAGTAATACCATGAATCACCACCGAATCATCATGCAGTCGCGAACGCGGACGTACAATCCAATGACAGGAATCGCGGTTATGAATTCGCTCCAGTGTCATCGGTACTACGCCGATGCTAACAATATCGCCCTGCTCCGCATCCATCCCGGTTGTTTCAAAATCCATCGCCAATAAAGGCACTTTACTGATGGGCGTTTCCGCTGACGGCAGGCCGGCAGAATAAAACTTCTTTAACAACGGAGAACTGGCATGTTTGGCCAACTCCGCATACAACTCTGGCCAGTTACGTACCGTGATATCGCGAGCGTGATGATCTGGCTCATCGCTGATCTGACTGGGACGTAAATACAACATCAGGCTGTACGCCCCGGTTGATAACGGAATTTCAGGTATTTCTGTGCGTTTGCCACGATCAGAAATGCGTCACGCAGATTTTTCCGTTCAAAATCGGAGAGGTTTTCCGGTTCGATATTATTGTCCGGTTCAATACCGGCATCGAGATCCAGTGCCTGATGACGGATACGTACCATGGCAATTAGCTCCAGTGCGTCGCGTAAATCAGGACCGCTGCCAGGAGAAAGAATCTTGGCATCGATAATATCCTGCAGGCGCTCAAATGAATTACGCGATCCCGAACCAATCGACAATGCATGTACACGGATTAAATCCGCCAGCGGAGCCGTACCGCGGCGTTTCATATTAATGGATTTATGATGATCGCCGTCCGCTTCCATCACAAAGTTTTTAAAGAAACCCAACGGCGGTGTACGCAACAAGGCATTACGAGCCATACAGGCGAGAAAGCGGGTGTTTTTGAGTGCTTTACGACGGATTAATTTATTTAATTGATCAGCCCATTGGGTTTCACCCCAGACACCTTCAAGATCAAAAAAGATGGCACTGTTGAGCAGAAAATGTGGCGTTGGCTGATCAATCCATTCACTGAAATATTGCTCCCAGACTTTCATGGGCTGACGCCATTTTTCATTGGTCGCCATAATATTTCCGGTACAGTATTTATACCCACAGGCAGCCAACCCATCGGACACAAACGCCGATAGTTTCATAAAATAATCATCATGCTGAGCCGGATCGAAACTGTCATCAAGAATAATCGCGTTATCCTGATCCGTCACAATCAGCTGTTCTTCCCGGGCCATGGAACCCATGGCCAGAAAACAATACGGTACGGGTGGTGGCCCAAGCGTTTCTTCTGCGAGCTCCAACAATCTCTGTTTAAAACTACGACCAATGACCGCCATTGAACTGCCGATCATGCGCGAGTTTGCGTCCTCGGCAACCATGCGCCGAAAGCAGGCACGTACATCGCTGGTGAGCGCGGTTAAATCGTCGACGGACTGGGCGCTGAAGATACTGCGCACCACAAATAAACTGTTCTGAGACTCATAACGGATAATATCCGGCAAGGTAATAACGCCGAGCGGTTTACCTTTGCGCAATACCGGCAGGTGATGCACGTTATCACGCAGCATTTTCAACATGGCTTCAAACACCAGCTGATTATGTTCCACCCACACCAGTTCGGCAGTCATGACCTCAGTAACCAATGTTTCAAATGGCAGGCCTGCGGCGACCAGACGACCGGTAATATCGCGATCAGTCACAATGCCACGCAGCAGGTTGCCGGATTCATCTGTAACCAGCAGCGCTGAAACATTTTCCTCGGTCATGCTTTGTGCAGCTTCCCGTACACTGGCGCTATAAGGTAGCAACACAGGTTCGCGACTGATCAACGTTTCAATGCGCGCGGTCATCAGTTCATTGGCATCTTCACGTCTTGCAACGGCCTGACGCAGACGAGTGTTATCTTCTACTTCCACCTGATCGGCGAATTCTTCATGATCTTCAAACGTATTCAGAAACAGCTCGGCTGGGATCAGATACAGTAAAGTATCTTCCAATGCCTTTACCGGAAAACGTACTCGACGGTTACGCAGCAAACCAAACTCAGAGAAAAATCCGCCAGCACTGAGGCGGTTATAAAGTTCGCCATTACGACGGTAAACTTCTACAGAACCACTGCGGATCACATACCAATCGTGCAATTCCGCACCAAATTCCAGAATCTGACTACCGGCTTTAAAATAAACAACATCAGTGGCCTGGGCCAGCTGTTGCAAAACGTCATCGGGTAACACCGAAAACGGCTGGTATTGTCGCAGGAATTCAAAAATTTCAATCTGTTCTGCCTGCATAATTCTCCTGCTCTCTCCGTCTGTTCTATATCTGCATAAAACATCGCAGCTATACAAAAAAAGCCCGGTAATACCGCGCTTTTTTCAACCTCAAAAGAAGTGTTTCAACCGTTAAAGGTTTATCACTTACGAGGCTCCGTCATCAGCCCCTTAATCATGGAAAAGGCAGCCACCAACAACACCAGAGTAAATGGCAGACCGGTTGATACCGCCATCGCCTGAAGTGCAACCAGACCACCACCCAAAATGAGTACGACGGCAACCAAACCTTCAAACGTACACCAAAATACTCGCTGCGGAATGGGTGAATCTACCTTACCGCCGGCAGAAATCACATCGATAACCAGTGAACCGGAATCCGATGATGTTACGAAGAATACGATTACCAGGATAATAGCGATAAAGGAGGTAATCTGTGCCAGCGGCAACGCATCCAGCATAGCAAACAACTGCAACGGCAAATCGGCCTCCGCGGCAGCTTTGTAACCATCCTGTACATACTGATCGATAGCGGTGCCACCGAATACAGTCATCCATAGCACGCATGCAGCCGATGGAATCAACAACACTGACACTATAAATTCACGCACCGTACGGCCGCGAGACACGCGGGCGATGAACATACCCACAAATGGCGACCAGGAAATCCACCATGCCCAATAAAAGGCAGTCCAGCCAGATGCAAAGTTGCTGTCTTCACGGGCAATAGGATTGGCCAGCGCTGGCAGGTTCAGCAGATAAGACCACAGGTTTTCAAAGAAGCCGGTCACAATCGCCAGTGTCGGACCAACGATAATAACGAATAACAGCAAAAGCGCGGCCAACACCATATTCGCTTCAGACAGTCGCTTGACACCTGCATCCAGACCAGCAACCACAGAAAAAGTCGCTAACGCACTGATACCAATTACCAGCAGAATCTGTGTGGTCTCACCCAGGGGAATACCAAACAAATAATTAAGACCAGATGCAGCCTGAGAAGCACCAAGACCAAGTGAGGTCGCCAAACCAAACAGCGTCGCCAGGACCGCCATAATGTCGATCACGTGACCCGGCCAGCCCCATACACGCTCACCCAGCAGTGGATAAAACACCGAACGGATGGTCAGCGGCAGACCTTTGTTAAATGAGAACAGTGCCAGCCCCAACGCCAATACCGCGTATATTGCCCACGGATGCAACGCCCAGTGATAGATTGTCGCCGCCATAGCGAGGGAATGCGCAGCTTCGGTATCACCAACTGCACCACCCAACGGAGCCCAATCAGTACGTATACCGTCAGCACCTACAGTGGTTCCACCCATCGAACTTGCGAAATGCGATAAGGGTTCAGATACTCCATAAAACATCAGGCCTATACCCATACCCGCAGCAAACAGCATGGCAAACCAACCGGAATAACTATAGTCCGGTGTGGCTTCAGTACCGCCAAGGCGAACTTTACCCAACGGAGTGAAAATCAATACCAGGCAGATTATGACAAAGATATTGCCGGCACCTAAAAACAACCAGTCAAGATTCCCAGTTAACCAGTTACGGATTGTTTTAAAGAAAGGTTCAGCCTGACCATGAAATGCCAAGGTCAAGGCCACAAACAGAATCACGGCCAGACCAGAGATGGCAAACACCCGGTTATGAATATCCAGGCCAAATGGCCCGACATTCACGATGATATTGTCCTGTCCAACCTGATAATCGGTGTCGATAGGGTTCACCTCACCATCAGGAATCATTGGATCTTTCTTATCAGCCATTGCAGCTTATCTCCCGTTATTTTTCATGGATTCATGAAGTCTGCATGTCGCAGACGAATACGCATCCGGAATCGCTCCGGACATAAAACCATCGCTACAGCTTTTAGCCACAGCCGATGAAAGACGCAGACCTTCTGGTCTGCAAGTTGCAAAACCATACCATATTTCACCGTCAACTGCGGCCCGATTAACTGCCAAGGATAAAAATAGACTGTTTTTTCAGGCTATGTATGGACCATTCCACCCTGCTAAAACCGATTCAGAATAAAATCAATCTGCAGGTGCAATCTGTCTTTTGAGAGATATTGGATAGAGTCAACACCGCGATGGGTCTGATATTTGTATACGCATCCACTGAAGCGCCAATCAATCGGTACAGACTGATTCTGGAATTCCGAAGCTCTCATGCGGATTTTGTTCATACGCTACATATCTGATATCCAATGTACAGCCTGAGCGTATTACATTCATTCTTCCATTGAACAAATATGTCAGTCGATTGGTTTGATATTCTATTGGCGTGTTAATTTTTTTTCAGAAAACAGTTTTGAAAGACCAAGGTGACAGTGATAAACAGGCACATGGCTACTTATCGCTGATTTGTGTGGCAACGTCGAAAACAACTACAAATGAGCAGACAGGGAAAGTATGATGTTATGGCTGTACAACATCAGGACAAACATGAAACAAAACATATTTTTGAAAGATACCGAACCAAATTTTCAAGCTCTACAGCATAAAAAATCACCCAGCCTTCAGGTAACTTTCAGATGACACTTTAACTCCCTTACTCCATCGACGCTTAAATCGATCCGCATACTGCAATAACGAAACCCGCGAGCCGGCACTATCTCCATACGACCGACCATAACTCTGAACATGTTTCAGCCATTGATTCGGGTCGATACCCAGTCGGCTGATCAGTTTTTCAGTGTCAGGATGTATAGCACCCCGTTTGTCATCTCGCAGACAACGCCCGGTGGTATCAATCAAATCGAAATAGTCTTCCCGGGTGAACGGAAGGGCTGCATGAATGGCATCCTGCTGACGCCCACTGAAGGGCATTAATGGAGATTCCGGCAAGTGATCGAGTTTTAACTCACGCTTAAGTTGACGCTGTTGAGTAATGCGCTTGGTGAGTGTTTGTTCGGTAGCGGTTTTGGTTTGGGTGGTTTTGTATTTGGCGTAATCGAATAGTCGCTGTTGAATGGAAGTAAAGTCGCTATCGATCAGATCATCCGCCATGGCAGCCCGTACCGGGTTCAGGTCCACATAGGCCATACAGGTCAGCAATGCCCCTTCATCCAATAAAGCCTGAGATTTGAAACGCCCTTCCCAGAACCGGCCTTTGCAGTTGTCTTCTTCATTGGCCATACGGGCAATGGTTTCATTGACACCGCGCATAAACCAACTGATGGAACACAAACGCTCACGCCACTGAGCAATTGTTACCGACACGGCCTGCAACTCGGCGGGCGACATTGTTTTACGCGCCGCAAGCCAACGGTTGATCAATACATCCCCGTTGTACAGCTGCAACCAGCGTTCCACCACTTCGTCATCCGACCAGCTTTGAGCGCGTGCCTGATCGACGTGCAATACAACATGATAATGATTACTCATGATCGCATAGGCACAGATATCAATGGCGTACACATAGGATAAAAATCGCAGGCGCGACACCAACCACTGCTTGCGGTGATCAAAATTCTCACCAGTTTCAGAATCGGCACCACACAAATACGCCCGCCGAACACAGCGCACCATGCAGTGATAAAAAGACGTCTCTTCCAGAGAGACTTGTTCGTTACGGGGTTTGGTCATGGTGTTGGATGTTAGTTGATGTGGGAATTGAATTCAAGTTTTTGGGTGTCCTTTTTACTTTCCGAACACAGCGCACCATGCAGTGATAAAAAGACGTCTCTTCCAGAGAGACTTGTTCGTTACGGGGTTTGGTCATGGTGTTGGATGTTAGTTGATGTGGGAATTGAATTCAAGTTTTTGGGTGTCCTTTTTACTTTCATTGGGCTGGCCGAACGGCAGCTGAATCAGGCGTATGGGGAGGTTGAGGCGGTCAGGCTCTGGCGGTAGTTGGTTCGGCGGGTATCGGACATAAAAGAGCCTGTTGGCAGGCTCTTTGGAAGGGAGCGGGGCTGCAAAAATAGATGCGTCCCCTTTATCTGTTATTTATCCGCATTAGCGTGAGGCTGGGGGTTGCTATTTGTGTCAGATCCTAAGGTCTTATCAATATAATAAACCACACGATCAGCCGCTTCTTCTGACGCTTCTCTCCTTAAGGTATAACCATCCTCAAACACCCGGCTTAAATCAAGGCCATGTTTGACCATCACTTTCAGTAAATCTACCCGGTTACTGCTTGCAATATCTCTACTATACAAGGCCTCTTCATTTGGTTTTCTAGTTCTTAATTTACTCAACCAGATAGCTTCAAATATTTCTGGTGGCGAAGAATAATTAATTGCTAACTCTACAATATCGTAACTTCCGTCTTCGGAATCATCTGGTTCTTTCCAGTCAATACCATTATTCTCAGGAGAGCTTGACGTAATAATGGCATCAGCACAGGCATAATGATCCAACAGTAGCGCCTCCGTCAAAGGGTTACCACCTGCTTCGTTTACTGTATCCAATCTAGCCCCCTGGTGAACAAGAGAAGCAATTTGATCGCATCTATTTTCAACCACGGCCCTGTCAATGATGTTAGCCTTTGCATCGTTGTCGCCCTGCTGAAAGCGCATCAGTAATGATTCAAAGCCAGGCGGCTCTTCAGCAATGTCATTCTGTTGTGAACATGACAGTACTATCAACATCAGCGCACTACTGAGCAGCCCTTTTTGTCTTTTCAATATATGAAGTAAATGTATCATTCGTCTTCTTCCTGACTGCCTGAACCATTATTGTCTCGTGCTTTTTTAAGCATTTCGTCAATATTACTTCCGTACATTTTATTGAACTTTTTCCGCTCTTCCGGACTGAGTGATTGTTTAAATGCTTTAATAGCGTCTTCGATATCTTCTTTGTGATATGGGGGTTGACTGATAAAGGTTTTTTCAGGCAGGAACTTTTCCAGCTTCTTATCTAACGCGATGATATCGTTGATATCGGAATCTTCCGCAGGGACTGCTTGTTCGCCATAGATGGAATCGGCAGCTTTGTCCTGCAAGTTTTTGAGTGACAGAATTCTTCCAAACGTATCACCTAACAAACGGGCAAAGCCCGATAAACCATCACTGTTTTCCCGATAATAATCCAGTTTGGAGGTGGTTAGCCGGACGCTGTACAACCAAAAGTCACCATGATATCCCTTGTAAAAACCAGCCCTGATTGCCAGTTGTCCGTCCGGATCCACATACTTATACGGATCATTATTCGCATACGCATACCGATTAAAACTCAACGGGTTTGTTTCTACAAACCCCACCGGATCGACGGCATAAAACCGCCCCAATACCGGATCGTAATAACGGGCCTGCATATACGTCAAACCCGTATCCGGGTCATGCTCATGACCAGTATAGCCGATACGGTTGTTTGTTTTCAGGTCCTGATTTTCGACCTTACTGCCATAAGGCATGTAGTTTTCTTTCCAGATCACCTTGCCCAGTTCATTGGTAGCTGCAACCGGTGAGCCCAAGGCGTCATTATGGTAGTAGGTGGTCAGGATTTCGGCTTGTGGCTGAGCTGCAAGAAAATACAATGCCAAAACCATCAGTCGGGATACTGAAAACGAACTCAATATCTGAAAAGTACGTGTCAAAATACTCATAGCCTGCCCTCCTTAGTGCAATATCAGACTGATGATGGCAACCATCGCGCCGGCGTTATAACTCGGCATACTATCTTCTGCATCAGCAATTCCATCACCATCGGTGTCCGAACTGGTGGGGGAACTATGATATAGATTGACTTCTTCTGCATCGCTCAGGCCATCACCGTCGGTATCTACATTTTGGGGATCAGACCCTAACGCAACTTCCTGACCATCCGTCAGACCGTCATCGTCATAATCATTATCAAATGGCAAGGTACCTGCTTTGATTTCTTCAGCCCAGCTCAAGCCATCGTGATCAAAATCTGTATCGGTTCCATCCTGAGGGTTGAGCTGCCAGTGAGTTTCTTTACAGTCTGATAAACCATCATGATCGCTGTCCACATCGCTACATATTTCATTGGAAGCGATTTTTTGTCCGGCTGAATATAAGTAAATCGTTGGATGGCCGTCTGCAGCTTCTTCGTATACCAGTTGTCCCTGACTGTTATAAACGGAATAACGTTTAACTTTACCATTGAGTGTTTCTACGACTCGTTTGCCATTAGTGTCATACTCATAGCCGTAAGTGTTATTTCCCTTTTTAAGTGATGTCATGAACTGTTGCGCATCGTATTGCATGGTGGCTTCACCATTTGCGATGACATTACCCGCAGAGTCATAATCAAACTGATATGGCAAATCGCCTTTAACCTCATACAATCGGTTTGTCTGTGAATTGTAATCATAGGTCAAGTCTATACCACCCGTATTTTTACTCACAATGTTGCCCAATGCGTCGTAACGAATTTTGCCTTTCGCCCAGGAAGGACCGTAGACGGCAGTCAGCTGACCATGCTGGTCATAACGCAACGACCGGGCATTACCTTTCTCCAATATATTACTTAACTGCATAATTTGGTTATTCGTGTAGAAGACATATTTGATATCGATAACATCGGGCACACGAATCTCTGAACGGCGTTGACGGTCATCCATTGTATAGACAGCAGCTCCATTTATTCCTGGATACTTGATAGTGTTGGGTCGATTGTATACATCGTGACTCAGCGCCCTAAATACCTCCACATGATCCTGTTGATAATTGGCAGTAGCTTTAGACAATCGTCCGGCATGATCGATATCAAGGGTATAGCTAAATGACTGTGGGTACTCTATTCGCTTTAACTGGTCCCACTGATTATATTGATAGTTGATGTTGATGGTCTTATTGCCGTGATTCAATAACTGCAGACGTTCTGACTGAAGATTACCATTTGGATCATAGGTATAACTCCATTTGTTGTTATCACTACCCTTACTCTTTAACCGCCCTGTCGAGTCATAATTCAATACATATTTAAGTGCACCGTTATCAAAGTCCGAACCAATTAAACGATTAAGCCCATCATAACTATAAACACTTGCAGCCTGCCCGGGATAACGCTGGGAAACAAGATTTCCATTTGCGTCATAACGGACATCAACAACCCCGATCTCAGGCACGTCATAAGAGCTCAGCTGCCAGTCTTCCGCATAGTTGTATTTTTGTGACAGTAATAATCTGGCATTAGGACTTGTATCCAAACCCGCATCTTTCTCCAGTTTATCCACACGTGTGATTAAACCAAGAGAATTGCGAAGGATCCTTGTGACGGCATTTTTGTCAGACTCCTGAACAGATCCGCTATAAGCGTTAATATTGGAAACAGCTTCAGTCGTCATTAGGAATTGCTCTCCCGGACTACCATAACTCAGATAGGTATACCGGGTAGTTATACCTTCTTCATCTGTGAGCTTCACCGAATTACCTGCCAAATATTGATAATGAATACTGGAGCCATCGATATGAGTAATACTCAGCACCCGCCCTAATGCGTCATACTCAAAAGAATCTCCTTTATTTTGTTGACCAGGATAACTTACGAAAACCTGGCGCCCATTATCATCGTACTTGTAATACACCGTAGCACTACGATTACTTTGATAGCCTTCTATAATCCGACCTAAACCATCAAGTTGTGACTGGCTTATGGATTGCCCACCACGCTGGGTCTCGACTTTCATTCCAAGGCTGTTATATACATAACTCACATCCGAGTCGCTATCATCAGTACGAGCTGTAATCACCTTTGTCAGACGGTTGGCAGCATCATAACTGTATGCCGTTGTCATACTATTAACGTCGCCATTGGACACCCTGGTAAAAGATTGTAAATTACCGTAATTATCAACCTCTTTACGCACATTATATGCTTCAGGTCCACGGATATTACGAGCCACACCAAGCTTGTAATCAGAATAGCTGTATTGGTTATTTAAGGGGTCTGTTATGGAGGTTATCTGGCCAATGGAATTATAGGCATATGTCGTGGTATGTCCGTATGCCGTTTTACTGACCATCCTGCCCTGATTATCATAACCATAGCGGGTTTCCCCACTTATTCCGTCAATGGATTCAGTCTGCAATAGTCCAATCACCCAATGCTGATCATTAGCAATATTACGATAAGTTCGACGGATAACTCGTGTTGGGTTTGTAGTCCACGCACTACTACCTCCAAACTTAAAGCGGGAATATTCACTAATACTCCTGGGGTTACCAAAACCATCAAAGTCGGAATAGTCGGTTATATATTGATCCTGGCCATCGCTTTTATAATCTGTGATTTTTACTTGCTTGGTTAAGGGGCGATAAGTATTGGAGGATGAATTTAACGGGAAGCGCGAAAAAGATACATATACTTTTTGATTAGCACTTGAAACTTTCATAGACTGATATTGATATTCGGTCTGTCTCAGCTTATTACTTTTACAGTCATTACTTCCATAAATAATCTTTCTTTTTATGGTCCCGGCCAGATAAAGATCTTTTTGAGAGTTTGAGTAGTATACGTTTTCGTAGCAATAGTTTTTCCCCTTCTCATACGCGTATACTTCATCATTATTATCAGAGTAACTATATTGAGTGGAGATACTGCCGTAGCCTCGAATATCTAAGGTTTTAGCACTCAGGCGCTTGTATTTTGACCGATTAATAGTTTGTTTTTGGTCAGAGTATTTAACATGAGTTCCTAATGGGGATGTATACCGTTGATTCCGGACATCCACGCTCCAATGAGAACCATCTGCATAATAAACTGTCGATAAACGATAAAATCCGTCCTGCTTGATGTATTTATAATTGACCAGTGTTCGGCCAGATTGAGAGATATTGCTAAGCAAATAGAACCCTCTTGCATCACGTAATATTCCTGTAGAATATTTCTGATAGGTAAAATTCAATACTGTACCATTGGAGTGTGTAACTTTTTGAATGTATGTCAATTCTCTTCTTTGAGATTTATTATCTCCATCGGCTCCATCTCGCAACATAATTTTGCCATAACTAATGGTATACCAGGCGCCACTAGCATCGGTTACTTTTGTCAGTAAGGCTTTTTTAGGAGTATCTACTGGTAAGGAATATTTATCATACTGAGCCGAAAACCAATATTGACGCCCATTTGGAGAGTTGACTTCATAGTCGTAAATTGTATACCTGGAGCCTTCTTCTTTATAACTATAGACAGCATGTTTTTTAACCGTCCATAGCTCTCTGGAAATACCCAAGGAATTACCACTAGCAATTGACGAGGGATAAAACTGCTGGGACTGACCAGTGGCAGAATAGAAATAAGGCCAAACAATCCCATTGCTCAGAACCTCCTGACCCAACCCTCCAAATGACAACATCCACTCATTACCTAATATGTCACCATCACTATCATTATCTATAGGTTTCTGGTTGTTGTCTAAACTCCAATTCAGAGTTCTCATCACGTTTAGAGCCAAGCCACTCTTATCGGGAATGGTGACATCGGCATGATGCATACGGTACTTACCAGTATATGGGTCGTAATCCTCGAACGAGGTATTAAAGGTCGGCCGAAAATCCGCCAACCCCGGAGAAGTATCCTCATACAAAACTTCATCGACAGCAAACGCACGGACTGAACTAAAAACAGCCATAACAGAAAAAACACAGACAATAAACCGAAGCCGGCTTTGGGAGAAATTAAGCATGGATAAGTATACTCATCTATATGTTCGCGGGGGTTCTGCCAAAAAAGCAGTTATAGTTTCAGGAGGACTTGATAAAGCGGAGGAGCCGCAGACAGCTCTTGATATATCCTTACTGACAACCCGTTCCATCGACAACATCTACATGTCCTTCATAGAAAAACCAACTACAGACAACAACGGAGAGGTGGTTGTCAATTTTCTGCAATTTTGCACGAAACACTCACTTGAATACAACCATCTTCTCATTTTTTGTGTGAAGTAAATCGACTTTTATCTGTCTATCGATGATATTGAATAGAACAAAAAAAAGCGTTTTGGTCGCCCTCAAAAATCACCTTACGGTCATCAGACCCACAAAAACTCACTAATGCTTCCAAACTACCCGTAAGCCGCATATTCCTGGCAAATAGTTTGCTGGCTCTGAGTACCGTCTACGTCTATCCCAAAATACCCAAAGTTTCTGCATTCAGGTCATACCAACAAGCCCTTGATTTTTTTGCCAGTTTTCCAGTCTCAACCAGATCATGATAACCATCGTCTGCTTATTGTAGAGGGTTATTCATTCTATTGGGCGGCTTCACCTCGACTCAGTCTTTAATTATATTTACCATGATTCAAGTCATGGATTTATTCCGGCCATGCGCGACTTCTGTTAAAAAGCAAATTTTTTGCCATGTGTAAGTCAGTGCGAGATTCAAAAATTCAGTTTATAGATGTCCTTTTTATTCTTACTGCCGCAGCTTCTGTTCCCGTCAGTCCAATTTCTACAACGACACCAGCTGCAAGCCCTCCCCCGTCGCTCTTACGGCAGTACCGGCTAATATTACGGCAGCGACCATTGACCAGTTGATCTGTTTATCTCCAGGAATTCAAACTTATGAATGTCCTATTTAGTTTTTTCTTTTAGTTTTCAATATGGAGCCAGCCTGTTGCTCCGCGCCCTTACCTCATGATCTCTGGCTTACAGTGCCTGAGTAACACTGAGGTGATTCAAAGCACGGGACGTTGTTACCCCGATAAAGCTCAAACACCTGGGCATGAGCGGTATGATGTCGAGATATTACGGTGAGTATCTTTTTATTTCCTGATAGTGGTACGACGGATCGTCGCCAATGGGTTTTGAGGGTGCGTAGTAGTTTGGCAATATAGCCCTGTTCCCTTCATGATGTCGCTAACTGATAGCAATTACTTTGATCAACAGGTATGGATTGTGATAAGCGCTTTTGTCCAAAAAAAAATACCACAAGTGTTGAAATAACGACCTGATACCAGGGTATTAATGTGCGAAATTGGTGAGAAATCAATCTGGTATTTTTTATTTGAAAATCGAACCGTCAGAAAAATATTGCATGTATGTTCCTGACGGTTACAACGTATGACCTGTTAATACTGATTTAGCACAATATTATCGATAAACAGGTCACTTGATCGGTAACCGTTTGCTCTGAACTCAATTTCATTGCTTCCTTCATTGAGGTAGATGAGCTGTTCGTTGGTTGCCCAATTGTTAGACGAGGTCTGGTTAAAAGTTGGTGTGGCTGCCGGCACTCCATTGATATATAACGTCACCGAGTCAGTAGAGCTGTCAGTATAGTAACGGATGTTCAGCATATAGTTGCCACTGGTTGGAGCCTTAACGTAATCCCTGACGCTGGCGGTATTGCCTTTGCCAAAATTCACGTACCCCATTCCCTGATAATTACGAATGCTGTCATGAACGGCATTCGCATGAATCCCGGCAATATTTTTGTAATCAAAATGTTCACCTTCATATTGACGAGGGCCTGTGTATGCCATTGGTGCCGCCGGAGGTGATACGGAGGCTTGGGTATAATCTGTGCGGCGGTTAGAGGCTGTGCCGGTGCAGTTGACAGTAATTTCGAGTGGGCCGTTATGCGCCACGTTCAGGGTAAGGGTATTATTTGACCAGTCACTTGTGAGGCTGCTGGATGGGTGGTCTCCGGTATCTGTAAATGAATAGGTCGATTGTGAAGTGCCACCGGATATCCGGATAACATCCGTCTTTAGCGTGGAGTCATCGGGAGTATAGTTAGTCAGATAAAATGTGATTTTATCCGCATATTCTTTGATGACGGCTGCTGACCACTGGGTGTACGTCAGATCCATGGCATTACAGGTATTGTATTGAAAGGGAATATGCGCACTGGCGCTTTGGCCGTTTCTGTAAGGGTTGTACGTTACCCAGGCATTTTCGTTACGGCCAACATAAAGGTCACCTGTGGACTCCTGAGGGAACAGATTGTTGAATTCATTAACTTTGTCAGCAATGTTTGGCCAGCGACGGGCATAATCAGACCTATTGACTTGTACCTGAAATGATTTGGCAACATCATCGGACAACTGCCAGACGGTCGGTATCGCCGGGTAACGCCCGGTTTTCTTAAACCAGCTGAGCTGATCCAGATTGGTCCCATCATCATCCATCAGATAAAGACCTGAAAACAGCGTTCCGGGAGACGAGTACTTATTTCTGTCATCACCTGAATATGTATCATTAACAATGACAACTTTGGTGCGTTCGACAACCTCCTGACGGTCTGGAATACGGATAGTGCCATCCAGCATCCGACGGTAAATATCCAGGTGGATGTTTTTGAATTGTGGGAACAAGTCCCACCGTCGGGTGCGGTAACCATCAGATGTTGTTCCATCATAAAGACTGCGAATACTTTGCTGCCAGATCAACTCAGGACCATCAATTACTGTTTCCCCAGTCAACATCAGGTGTTCCAATAGTGGCGCGGCCCCTGCAGCTGGTGGATAAGCCTGACCATTGTTGTTCCAGCCGCTACTGTCCGGACGGATACCATAATGTCCGGCGTAACCTGAAAGATACATACCCAGACTGACGCTTTCGATATCATGAAAACCATAACTGCTGGTTTGTTTTTCCTGAATAATGAAATTTTCCGTATAAGCTCTGGTAGCGGCTGCGAGGTGCTCGTTGGATTTGACCATTGCTACCGGATTGAGTGCGGCGCCCCAGAATCCACCGGTAAAGCTTACCGCCAGATAGCCACCATATTTATGCGTCAGTTTCAGCAGGTTTGCCCAGTGATTCCAACGATCCTGAAAGCTTGGAGAACAATCATCATTAAATCCCCAGAATTGTTCGGCATAGTTGAACCCCAGGAAGTTTGGATAGTCACGGAAGAATTCTCCATAGATGGTGTTTTCCAGGTCCTCATCCAGACCATAATCCGGAAGGTGACTAAAACCCCCGCTTGAAGGTTGGATCATCGCCCAGACGCCATTTTCAGCGGCTGTTCTCAGCCATGACTTGGCAGTTTCAATACCGTATTCCACCAGTTCCCAGTTACATTGACCGTTGGTTGCACTCTTATGATAAATGGACATGGAGAGGATAAAGACAGTATATGGACGAATGTCTTCAGGTATTAGGTCAATAACTTTTTGTGGATCAGCAGTGTTCCACGTATCAATGTGCACCATGAACATGGGGTGCTCTGGTGATAATGGACGTCGCATGGACGATGTGTCTGTAGAAGTGTTATCACCCTGAGAGTTTCCTGAAGAGCTATCACCGGAAGAGGATCCATCGGAAGTATTGTCGTTGGATGAACTGTCTGACGAGTTGTCGTTGGATGAACCGTCTGAAGAGTTGTCGTTGGATGAACCGTCTGACGAGTTGTCACCGGAAGAATTGTCATTCGATGAACTGTCTGAAGAATCATTATTGGCACTATTACTGTCTGTGGAGGTATTGTCGTTCGGGATGTCTACCTGAAAATCATTACACCCGGTAACTGACAATAAACATAAGGTAAGAGTTAGGTTTAAAAAAAATAATCTCATTGGATGTCCACATCTATTCAGTTAATGCTGATTTAGTAGATTTCATGTTATGTACATGATTAATTTTCAAATGCCTAAAAAGAGATTTTTGGTATTTTTCATACTGACAAAGATGATCTACCAGTGTTTTTTAAGAAAATTTTCAGGTTATTGAAACTGATAAAACATATGCTAACACTGTTCATGGCAGAAAAATTTGCGTTGGTTTGCATATTTCCGCAATGAAAAATAACTCTCTGATAAGTTGGATCAGAGTTATTACCTACCTAGGCGGCAACAAAGAATACCGAACTCTCCTGAAAAAATGATTTCACGAGTGTTCTATTTCTCTTACATACTCTCAAGGTCACAATAGGCTCAATTAAACAGGGATTCATTTTTCTTCAGCGGTTTCTGACTGGTTCCAATTTGTCTTATATGATTCCAAACCAATGCATCCGGGTGCATCAGGCGGTAGAAAAACGATCTCCAACCATCCCTCTTGAGACTCGATATACCTCATTACTTTTTTGAGTTTGTGTACTGGGTGCCCATCTACGATGAGAATGTCTGGCTTTCGTCAGCTTCTCTGGGACTCTTTAAAACACTCGATGCATTTATCCGCCGTGATTTTACCTGTGTACAAGTGAGACCAAAAACCCATCTGGTTGAACAGGGCCAACATGGCGGTGATTGCCTTTGTCCACTGGTGCGAACCACCAGTGGCTTGCCTTTTCTCCCGGATTCTCTGCAGAGGATCATCCGAGCGAATGCTGGCGTGTCCACAGCCCGACAATCCATCGTTGGACCTCGGACTCTCTGGCTCAGATAACTTCCTATGTCGTCCTGAACGTGTTTTAGGAGCCAAGGCTTCCACTCCTTTCTCTCTCGCTATCTTGAGCCAGGAAAAAATGGTTTTAGCGCCGAGTCCCAAACTTCGACTGACATCTGATGGTGATTCGTCATCAGACAATACTCTACGAACGGCAATTTGTCGGACAAGGTGCTGTTCTTCTGTTCTGTATTGTCTGGCATCTTTTTTCATAAGGAGAAATACATCATAGGGTACTGATTATTTCTGCCCTATTATTAATCCCCGGCAAGTATATATGTCGGGTTAACAGTGTGATGCAGGGATGCACCGAGATGTCGGACCACACCATTGGCTATAGCCAATGCGAGCCCCGAGAAATCAAGCGGTCCGTCGATTCGGTGTTTCGGGCAACACCGCCAGATTTCTCGGGGCAACAATTAAATAGATCATGACGATCTATTTAATTGCCGGATTAATAGTAAGAAGCAATTTTTTTTGCCATGTGTAAGTCAGTGCAAGACTCAATGTGTCACGCTAACTACATTTTTCCTGGTTATTCCCTGTCATTAAAGTCAGAACCTCACGCACGCACTAAATAACCTCAGTTGCCATTTTTTTACCATGTAAGGATGACGGTATGAACAGCCATTCACCGGCTAGCAACTCCAGGCATATAAGTCACCAATGGTTATTTTTTAGACCTGTCTATCCGTACTCTTATTTACCTGAAAAACCTGAAAAATCCCCATAAAGGAGGAGACGGTCAAACCGGTAAATCCACTAACATTTTTTCGCTGAATTTTCTGAAACAAGACAAATTCGCTACCAAATTTACGTATGTACTTAAATTTTCGACTTCAAGGTCGCAGCCTGATGTCGTCAGGAGTATGTCTGTAAAAACAACAATACTTGGAGCCCACAGCAATGATTAAGACCTTTACCAGCTCAATTGGTATACCCATTTTACTGGCCGCTGTATCCATACCTGCCTTTGCTGAGCTTGGAAACCCCAGAGTCAATCAACTGGGTTATATTCCCAATGGCCCGAAAGTGGCGACCTATGCCAACCACTCCAGTTCACCACTGAACTGGCAGTTGTGGCAGGGCAATCAATTAGTTAAATCCGGTACCACCGTTCCTTTCGGCAATGATGAAGCCTCCGGCGAATATGTACACCAGATAGACTTTTCTTCTGTCACCACTACCGGTGATGAGTTTAAGTTGCGAATAGGCAATGACAGCAGCTATCCATTTGAAATCAATGCAGATACATTTATGGCAGCCACGTTCGATTCGATCCGCTATTTTTATCACAATCGCAGCGGTATCGAGATTGAGACTCAATATACCGGCGGCGGTCATGGCAGTTATGCCTCTGACAGCAAATGGGCACGTCCGGCCGGACATCTCAATGTCAGCCCCAATAAAGGCGATAACAATGTCGCCTGCTGGCCAGGTACCTGTGACTATAGTCTGAATGTTACCAAAGGCTGGTATGACGCCGGTGACCATGGCAAGTATGTGGTCAACGGTGGCATTTCCGCATGGAAACTACTGAACGCCTATGAACGTTCCAGATATTGGGGGGACAATACTGACTTCCCTGCTCCCGGCAGTGCAAACCGGATAACTCCATTTGCTGATGACATGCTGAATATTCCGGAAAGTGGTAACAATGTCCCGGATATTCTTGATGAAGCTCGCTGGCAATTGGAGTTCCTGCTGGCAATGCAGGTTCCGGATGGCAAGGAACTGGCGGGAATGGTGCATCATAAAATGCATGATGAAGCCTGGACCGGACTGCCGCTGGCACCGCACGAAGATCCCAATACCCGATTCCTGGTTCCACCCTCAACGGCAGCAACGTTGAATGTTGCTGCAGTCGGTGCTCAGTGCGCACGGATTTGGGATCGCTTTGATCCGGCCTTTGCAAATCGCTGTCTGAGCGTTGCCGAGAAAGCCTGGAATGCTGCCAAGGCACACCCCAATATGATTTATGGCAATGACTATAACAATGGTGGTGGTGGATATGATGATCTGAATGTGGCCGATGAGTTCAGCTGGGCTGCCTCTGAGTTATATATTACAACCGGTCAATCCAAATATCTGGCTGACATCAATACCAATCTGGCCGCCCCCGAATGGGGTTGGCAAGGCACCCAGGCAGCCGGGGTAATGTCTCTGGCGACTGTTACCAGTTACTCTAACTCCGGACTTCGAGCGCAGGCACAACAGAGCATCATTGCACGCGCAAATGACCTTCTGCTTATCAGCCAGGGAGAGGGTTACCAAATCCCCCTCAATGTTGACAGTTTTTATTGGGGCTCCAACAGCGTCATCGGTAATTTTATGATACTGCTGGGTCTGGCCTATGAGTTCACGGATAACCAGGACTACCTCAATGCAGTAGGCCGGGGGTTGGATTATCTGTTTGGTCGTAATGCCCTTTCAAAATCTTACGTAACCGGTTACGGACAAAATGCCACCAAACAGCCACACCATCGTTTCTGGGCTGGTGCTCTTAATAATAACTACCCCTGGGCTCCTCCGGGTGCATTGGCAGGCGGGCCGAACTCAGGTCTTGAGGACGAAGTCTCACAAGCAGCTTTAAATGGCTGTCAATCCACACCACAGACCTGTTATGTCGATGACATTGGGGCCTGGTCCACGAATGAAATTACCATCAATTGGAACAGCGCATTATTCTGGGTACTGGCGTTCTATGACGAGTATGCACGCCAGGACACCGCTTTGAATCATGTCCCGGTCGCGAATGTAACCGTTACTCCCACCACGGGAACCGCGCCTTTACGGGTCACCTTTGATGCCAGTGCCTCTACTGACGCCGATGGAGATGAATTGACCGCAACCTGGGACTTTGGAGATGGCACCAGTGGTGAAGGAATGGTCGTTGATCACCTTTACACCCAAGCAGGCCGCTTTGGCTCAATAGGCGAAATCAGCGATGGCAATGGCGGCAAAGTCGGAGTCATCACGTTTATCGAAATAACAGGTGACCAAAGTAATACACTGCCTGTTGCAAAGCTTTCAGCTTCCACCAAAACCGGCCCGGCACCATTGACGGTTCAGTTTGACGGCAGCGAATCCTATGATAATGATGGTGATCCACTCACTTATCACTGGCTGGTTAATAACCAGCTGGTCGGGATCTCGTCACAATTAAGCTATACCTTTACCAATGTGGGGGCTTACTTTGTCGAGCTGATTGTGAATGACGGCAAAGCCGATTCTGTTGCCGCCATGACCACTATCAACGTTACGCCACCCGTGACAACCGGGGATCTCAGCTGCTCTGTATCCACCAATACCTGGAGTAATGGTTATACTGCGTCCGTCAAAGTGACTAACCAGGGAAGTACCACGTTAAACAGTTGGCAGGTCAACCTGCTGCTTCCTGCCGGACATACCATCAGCAACACCTGGTCAGCCTCATTTGACACAACCAAATCCCCGATCGTTGTCAGCAATGCTGGCTGGAATGGCACACTGGCTCCAGGGGCTAGTGTAGAGTTTGGTTTCCAGGCCGGGTTCACCGGCAGCTATAGCGCTCCGAGCTGCCAATAACCCCCCCCCAAGCGGCAAGGATGCCGCTGCTCCATCGGGTTAAGATTTTTCGTTTGCTCAGCAACGCTCCCCAACCCATCACTACATCACGTTTAGCTCGTTGATAACCATTACCACTCACAGCCCAACGATAAAAGCACTGGTTATTTGACCATATAGTCATCATCCGATTGAACCAATACACTGACTGGAGATTTCCAAAAGATTTTCATCATAACGAAATCTGAGTGGTGCAAGCTGTAACCTGCATATGGCGAACATTAAAGGATAATCCCATGAGTAGCCCGATAAACAAGACACTAAAAAAAACGGCTCTGGTGCTGGCAATCAGCATGCTTACAGCCGGATCTCAGGCTGACCTGATCATCAGTGAATACATCGAAGGATCGAGCTATAACAAAGCAATTGAGCTGCAGAATACCGGTACTGAGGAGATCAACCTAAGCCAATACAACCTGGAGCTTTACAGCAATGGCAAAACCAGCCTGACAGCTTCGGTAAATCTGACGGGTTCACTGGCCGCTGGAGGTGTTTACGTACTGGCTCATGGCAGTGCCAGCAATGACATCCTGACGGTGGCTAATCAGATCAGCAGTTCCGTCATCAATTTTAATGGCGACGATACTTTGATCCTGAAACAAGGTGAGACCGTCGTCGATTCATTTGGTCAATATGGTTATGACCCTGGCAGCCAGTGGAGCGCAAACGGCGTATCAACCGCTAATGCCACATTACGCCGACACGCCGATATCACCAGTGGTGACACCAATCCTGACGATGAGTTTGATCCCTCCCTGCAATGGGATGCTTATCCCCAGGATACCTTTGATGGCCTCGGAGACGGTTCTGGTAATGATGGTAACGGTGGTACGGCAACAGAAGCGCTGATTTCCGACATCCAGGGAAGCGGTAGCAGTTCTCCGATGATCGATGAACAGGTCATCGTCACTGCGGTGGTCATCGCCGTTTACCAGGATGAACATTCATTCAACGGTTTCTTTATTCAGGAAGAAGATGCCGATCAGGATGGCGACGCCAGTACCTCTGAAGGTATTTTCGTATATTCGTCACAACCTGTTCAGGTGGGCGATCAGGTAAAAGTCACTGCCAAAGTAACCGAGTATTTTGATCTCACAGAGCTGACCGATGTCAGTACTGTCGAGGTGTTGGCCAACGATCAGCCACTGCCGGCCACAACCATTATCAACCTGCCCCTCAGCTCGACCGATCAGCTGGAAGCGGTCGAAGGCATGCTGGTGGAATTTCCACAAACCCTGACCGTTAACGAAGTCTATCAACTTGGACGTTACGGCCAGATGTTGCTATCACAGGGACGTCGTTATCAGGGTACCGAAATTGCCCTGCCAGGCGAGGATGCTCTCGCTGTCATCGCCGACAATGCTCTGAACGTCATCAAACTGGACGATGGTTTCTCCAACCAGAACCCGGTGCCGGTCATTTATCCGGTGCCCGGACTGTCAGCATTGAACACGGTCAGAATCGGCGACAGTGTGCCCGGCATTACCGGTGTCATTTACTATAGCTTCGGTGAATATCTGCTTGAGCCGGTTGGCGAGGTCACATTTGACCCAACCAATCAGAGAACCCTGGCACCGCAAACTGATCCTATGGCCAACCTTAAAGTTGCCAGCTTTAACGTACTGAACTTTTTCAACGGTGATGGTCAGGGTGGCGGCTTCCCCACTTCCCGCGGTGCTGATAATGCAGAAGAGTTTCAGCGTCAGCTCGATAAACTGGTGCCTGCTCTGGTGGCCCTGGACAGTGATATCGTCGGCCTGATGGAAATTGAAAACGATGGTTACGATGAATACAGTGCCATCGCCACCCTGGTCGATACATTGAACGCTGAACTGCCTGCCGATAAGGCTTATACCTATGTCGATCCTGGCCTCAGCAGTCTTGGCTCTGACGAAATAGCCGTTGGCATGATTTATCGCCCGGCCAGCGTGCAGTTGCTATCAAGTGCCAAACTGGATTCCAGCAACTCCGCGCTGGATCCGGATACTGGTGAACCGTTGTTTAACGACGGTAAAAACCGGACAGCACTGGCGGTCAGCTTTGAACATGTAGCAACCGGTCAACAGCTTACGGTCTCGGTCAATCATCTGAAGTCCAAAGGCAGCGACTGTGTTGACCTTGGCGACCCGGACCTCGGCGACGGCCAGGGTAATTGCAACCTGACCCGAACCATGGCAGCCGAAGCCCTGGCACAATGGTTACAGGACACCCCAACCGGCATCGATACCCCCATCACGCTGATCATTGGTGACCTAAACTCCTATGCCATGGAAGATCCGATCCGTACCCTGGAAAGCGCCGGCTTCAACAATCTCAAAAAAGCCAAGGGATTGCCGGGAGACTACTCTTATGTATTCGATGGTCAGTCCGGATCCCTCGATCATGCTCTGGGCAATCAGGCGGCACTCGATGCCACCCTGCTTGTGACTGACTGGCACATCAATACTGATGAACCCGCTGTGCTGGACTACAACACCGAGTACAAATATGACGGCCAGGCAGAAACGCTCTACAACGCTGACCCCTATCGTTCTTCGGATCACGATCCAGTCATCATCAGTATGTCGTTAACACCAGCCAATGAGCCACCGATCGCACTGATCAGCCATTTCCGGATCTGGAACTGGCATATCTTTATTGCGGACAGCTTTGATCCGGATGGTCGGGTGGTGAAAAATCACTGGAACTTTGTTAACTGGGATGAATTTGACAGCTGGTTCGCCTTTGTTCCGGAGTCAGTGCTCAAACGTAATCGTGTCGGTCAGATAATATTGACCGCGACCGATAACGACGGTGCCAGCAGTGAGGACGTTCTAACGCTCAGCAATGCTCACTTGGGACACAACAAAAGCAACCATTCCCGCCGCTGATAACCGTCATTTGAACGGTGTTGATTAAGGAATTTAATCTTCGGGATGGCAAACACAAACAGCCATCCCGTCCTTTCCCTGGGGCTAGCGATGCCCAACCCTCTCCAGTGATCACAAATGATGACCAGTGTCATTTTTCTTTAACCAGTCTGACACACTATTTTCATTGCCCTTATCGAGAATGGGAGAAACCCATGACCATAGGGCCTGATCATGTCAAAACAATACTTCCGGACCATCTGGATCTCTGATACTCACCTCGGAAACAAAAATACCCAGGCAGGTTTACTGGCCGACTTTCTCGATTCGACTGAATCCGAAAAACTATTCCTGCTCGGCGATATTGTCGATCTGTGGAAAATGAGCAAAAAGGGACACTGGCCCAAAGCCCACCAGGATGTATTGAAGAAAATCTTCGACAAAGCCCGTGCAGGCACTGAAGTCATTTACATTCCGGGAAATCACGACCCTTTCTTTCGTGATTTCAACGGTCTGGGAATCGGCCACATCTCCATTCATGAAGAATATATTCATCAAACCGCGAACGGTCAGAAACTGCTGTTACTGCACGGTGATCGATTCGATGAGGAGATCACCTGCGCGCGCTGGTTATTCCATTTTGCCGACTTCCTTTATGAGTCCATCATCACGGTTAACCGTCACCTTAATCGCATCAGAGCCAGACTCAACAGACCCTACTGGTCACTTTCAGGTGCGCTGAAAATCCGTAGCAAGAAAGTACGTTCATACATCACCGAATTTGAACAGAAAGTGATTGCATATGGGAAAGAACAAGGCGTTGATGGTGTGGTCTGCGGTCATATTCATCAACCCAAACTGGATCGGATCAATGGGTTGATCTACGCCAATGATGGCGACTGGCTGGAAAGCTGCTCAGCGCTGGTGGAAACCACCGATGGAAAGCTGCAGCTGATGGATTGGAGCATCAAAACAGCACATCACCTGCAACCAGCAACCGCATAACATAGTGCCAAAGAGAACATTTCGGACCTGAGCTTTCGGGTCCGACAAACGCTCTGTCCCCCTGGATAACCACTCAATTCAGCGTCCAAAGCAAACTACCAATCGAGAGACAGAGCGATCATCAGCAAACACAAAAATCAGCCAGGTATGGCAACTGAGTCGCCCAAATAGTCATTAAGGCGTTTTGCAGAAAAGCCTCAGGTAATCGGAGACTGACTTCCAGATACGTCAATCTGGAAGTCAGGGAGAGTGATTAAAAATTGATAGTGATACTGCGCTTTTCTTTTTCAGATTCAGGGCGTTCATGGTATTCACCCGTCACCGCCGGTTCCGCCAGAGGGAGAGACTTCTGACGACTTGAGTATTGCTCAATGATCGGCTCAATCTGTGTAGAGGTCAGATCAGTCCAACTGGGATCAGTTTTTTCAATACCATCTTCACGATAACGATGTAGCACCAATACCTGATTGAATATGATGGCTTTTCCTTCCTGCAGGGTCACCTGCATATCGAACACATGCTTACTCTTGGAAAAGTGGAAATACTTTGGCGAGCTGGGTGTTTCACGCATTGCCCAGTCGGTAATGGTATATGTACCGGCGTTCAGCTGTTTGACTTCTATCCACGGCTTGGAAGCATAAGGATAAAGATCTACCGTAAACTCATCTCCATTACTGTCGCGCATAAATAACAAGTAATTGATGTTCTGGGCACCGCCCACTTCGTCGTCAATTTGCAGCGGCACCAGCAGTCTTGCATCTCCAGTAGGGGTTTTGCCTGGTAAACCGGCACATCCAGCCAGCGTTAATACGGCTGTCAGCAACAGACAGATACGGATCATATGGGTCATAGCATATCCTTGGTGTTATTGTTCTAAGAGGTTTTTTCTGCTTCGGTGGAGGATACAGCATCCTCCGGCTTATCGGGATTGTCACTATCAGCTATTTCAACAATTTCAAAGTCTTCACCTTTCAACTCGGGCATATCAATTTTTTCGAAGTTTTTATCAAGCTTACCAAGCGTGCTGCACATGTTATCAAGGCGGGCATCCTGAGCATGCATGTGATCCAGCATCGCCTTAATCGCATGAGCAATCGGGTCCGGCATTTCGGAAACTCCATAGGCATCAAACCCAAGAGCTTTGGCAATCTGAGCGCGCTTGGCGTCGGCCTGCTCCTGCTCGGGTAATGGCGTTGGTGCTTTGATAATCCGGCCTGGAACACCCACAACTGTAGCACCGGCAGGAACGGGTTTGGTCACCACCGCGTTGGAGCCGATGCGGGCACCTTCGCCAACAGTGAAAGGCCCCAGAATTTTGGCTCCGGCACCAACAATCACATTGTTTTCCAGAGTCGGATGGCGCTTTCCGGGCTCCAGGCTGGTACCACCAAGAGTTACCCCCTGGTAAATGGTGACATCATCACCAATTTCCGCAGTGCCACCAATAACCACACCCATGCCATGATCAATAAAAAAGCGGCGACCGATTTTCGCACCAGGATGAATTTCAATACCGGTAAGCCAACGGGCAAACGTGGAAAGCATTCGCGCCAGCCACTTGAAATCCCAACACCAGAGTTTGTGACTCAGCCGATGAAACAGAACTGCATGCAGGCCTGGATAAGTGGTTATGACCTCGAAAAAATTCCTGGCAGCTGGATCACGATGAAAGACGCTGCTTACATCTTCTTTGAGTCTGGAAAACATAATGGTTCCTTATTTTGGCTTGAGCTTCCCGGAGGCCGCTTTGATAGTCTGCTTCAAGATTCCACGCAAAATATTCACTTCCGTTGTATCCGGTTCCGCCCGCAGGTACAACCTGCGCAAGCGATTCATCAGAAGCTTGGGATTATTGGGATCAAGGTATTCGATATCAACCAGCGCCTGCTCAAGATGACTGAAGAAACCTTCCATCTGGGTGTGACTGGCAGGAGGTTCTTCCCTGACGGCAGACCACTGATAGTCAACCTCACCGGCCAGACACGCCATGCGCAGTTCATAACTCAGCACCTGTACAGCTGATGCTACATTCAGAGAGCTATAGTCAGGGTTGGCCGGTATGTGCAGATGAGCATGACACTGAGCCAGCTCATCATTGGTCAACCCGCTGCGCTCACGGCCAAAAACCAAAGCCACGGTCTGTTGCTGAGATGCCGCCGCAAGCGCTTTCTGGGCGGCCTGACGTGGATTCAGTAACGGCCATGGAAAACTACGGCTGCGGGCACTGGCTCCCAGTACCAGAGCGCAGTCACTGACCGCTTCGGCCAGATTGGGAGCGGTACGACACTGCTGTAACAAATCATCAGCCCCGGAAGCGCGCGCCATGGAAACATCAGAAACCACGTCACACTGCGGATTGGCTAATACCAAATCGTTCAATCCCATGGTTTTCATGGCTCTGCAGGCAGACCCGATATTAGCACTCAGAGAGGTTTCAACCAGAACGATTCGAATATGAGCTAAAGCGTGCAACATGGTTCCCCCTAAAAACGATAAGCGGGCCTATTGTGCCTGGACCGCTCAATCGAATACACCCCTACTATTTCAACCCGCTTTTATGTAAACTCCGCCGCCACTTCCATTAGTAGCTGTTTAACAACCAAAGTACCTTACCATGCAACCGACTTTAACCATCGCGATGCGTGCAGCCCGTGCTGCCGCCGAAAAAATGAAATACACCTATCAGCAGACGCCTGCGCTGCTGGATGAAGGATACAGTCTGGAGAAAATTTTTACTGACGCAATGGAAGGTGCTGCCGCCAGAGTTGTCAAAAGTCTTTGGGCGGCCCATCCCACTCACAACATCATTTTCAAACAGCTTGGCGAGCACCCTGCCAAAAACCCGGAACACAACCATAAATGGTATGTGAACCTGTTGGATGGGGATCTGAATTTTCAAACCGGCTACCCTGCCGCGGCGATCTGTGTCGCCCACGCCTTCAGAGACAAGTTCGAGCAGGTTGCCATCATTAATATTTTCAATGACGAAGAGTTTGGTTGTGTACGCGGCCGGGGCATGACCCGCAACGAACAGCGCGTTCGTGTCACCAGTGTCCGTCGTCTGGATGGTATCAGCTCTGGTGTGCATGGCTTTGACACTGACCCATCCTGGGTTGCCTGCTGTGGCACTCACAACATCAACCAGCGGATTATTGGCTCCGGCCTGTTAACTCTCAGTTATTTCTGCAGCGGCTTTACTGATGCCTGCGTGGTAAATGGTATGAGTGAACACGATATGTCGGTTGCTGCGTTATTACTGCAGGAGTCAGGAGCGATTGCCGGGGACCGTAAAGGCAAACCACTGTTTGCCAACAGCGCCGAAATCGTTGCCGCCAACCCCAAACTGTTCAAGGTACTGCTACAGGCCCTGTAAGGCCGGTATTTATTTCATTGTCAGGCGTTAAACCCTATGGCTCGATCACTGCAGATACTCGCCGGTAAACGTGCATTCAAACATTTGAAGGAACACGGTCTTCAGGCTCAGGATGTCAAAATAATTCTCGGAGCTTCTGGTGGACCCAAATGGTTTGTTTTATCGCGGCTCGATCAATATCTCAATTCTGAGTTCCTGAGTCAGGCCGATCAATCCATTCAATTGGTGGGATCATCAATCGGTGCCTGGAGAATGGCCTGCTATGCCGAAAGTGATCCCCAATCCGCAATACAACGACTGGAACAGGGTTATCTGCATCAACGCTACCCGCGAAAGGCCTCAGGAGCAGTGGTTTCCGCAAATGCGCAAACCATGCTGGATGAGTTTCTACCTGACAGTGAAATCAATTTCGTGCTGAAAAATACCAATCGGCATTTGAACATTGTGACCACACGCTGCCATGGCTGGCTGGAACAAGAATATAAACCCAAACAACTGGCCGGGTTTATGGGCAGCGCTGTCGCCAACGCTGTTTCCAGAAAAATGCTTAATCGTTTTTTTGAACGAGTAGTGTTCTCGCAACACATGAGTGACTCACCTTACCGAACACTAAACGGCGTACCGGGTCGCTTAAGCAGCCTGAGTCAGCAGAATCTCAAGACTGCACTATTGGCTTCAGGGTCTATCCCTGTTGTCCTGGAAGGTGTTCAGGATATCAGCGGCGCCCCAAGTGGTACTTACCGGGACGGCGGACTGGTTGATTATCACTTTGATCTCCCCTTCAGCGTGGAAAATGGCATTATCCTTTATCCGCATTTTGCTCCGTTATTGAAGCCAGGCTGGTTTGACAAGTCTCTGCGCTGGCGTGGCGTCAATGCCCGAAACTATCAGGATGTCGTACTACTGGCACCGACCCCGGAATTTATCCAGCACTTACCATATGGAAAAATTCCAGACAGGGGCGATTTCAAAAAGATACCCGACAACGTTCGGGAACAGTACTGGAAAGATGCCATCAAACAGGGACAGCGACTGGCTGATGATCTGCACGAACTGCTGAATTCAGACAGGCTGATCGTTGAAATGAAAGAGCTGATCCCGAGCAGGCTGCGATCACTTAAACGCTGACTCAACGTCGCTGTTCTTTGCGCTTGGGATCTGTGATCAGTAAATACCAGATACATCCCAGTACCACTGCACAGCACATCAGAATAAAACTCTCGTACATCCTGCGACCTCCGAATCCACCGTTCAAGTCATCTTACAGACCATGTATCCGTGGTCTGAGCCGTGATTACTCATATTAATTATCATGGCAATGTATAAGACTTGAGCAATCACCTGCCAGCGGTTTTTAGTTAAGGATCGTAAGCAGAACAGCGGGAATGGTAATAACCGACAGGCAAAAAAAACGGCAATTTACATTGCCGTTTCAGGGATGGTTTGTGTGGTTAATCCTTAAGCCAGGATGGAATTTCCTCAACCCCATCCTCTTTCGGTTTTTCCGGGGGCATGAGATCTTCTTTAGTCAGATTCAGTGCCATCTTCACATTTGCGGCCACATAAACAGATGAATATGTACCAATGAAAATACCAACCAACAACGCAACGGAGAAGCCAAAATTGAGCTCACCACCCACCAGCAACAATGCCAGCAACACAACCATGGTGGTGAATGAGGTCATTAATGTCCGGTCCAGAGTCTGGGTCAGAGAAACATCAATAATATAATCGACATCATCACTGCGTATCAGACGAAAGTTTTCACGAATCCGGTCAGACACAACAATGGTATCGTTCAACGAGTAACCAATCACAGCCAACACTGCTGCCAATACCGTCAGATCCACCTCAAACCGGGTAACACTGAAAAAACCGACCGTAATGATCACATCGTGGACCAATGCGGCCACCGCCCCCACTGAGAATTTGATCTGGAAACGAAAGGCGATATAGATCATCACAATAATCAGCGCCAGCACCATGGCGAGACCGCCTTTTTCACGCAGTTCCTCGCCAACCGATGGACCGACAAACTCGCTGCGACTTAATTTGACATCTGAACCATCTTTTTGCAGTACAGCCAGAATATCATCACCAATCGTAGCGCTCTCGGTATTCTGTAACCGCATCAGAATATCGCGGTCGGAACCAAAGTTCTGCACCATGACATTATCGTAACCAGCTGCCTGCAACTGCGAGCGCACACTGGCAATATCCACTGATTTGGCATATTCCACCTGAACTTCACTACCTCCGGTAAAATCCAAACCAAAGTTCAGCCCCTGAAAGGCAATCGATGTCAGACTGAGCAACACCAGTGTTATAGAGAATGCGGCCGCTATCTTGCGATAGCGCATAAACGGGATACGTTTTACTTCTGCCATTTCCAGACCTCCCAAATGGGTAGAGATTTCAGTTCCTTGCCACCCAGAATCAAATTGGACAAGGCCCGGGTCAGCATAATTGCGGTAAACATGGACGTGACAATACCGATCGACAGAGTCACCGCGAACCCTTTCACCGGACCAGTACCTACTGCATACAGAATGACCGCCACAATCAAGGTAGTCAGGTTGGCATCCAGAATGGTCACAAAAGCGCGGTCATAACCGGCATTGATAGCAGATTGAGGCGGTAAACCATTTTTCATCTCTTCACGGATACGACTGAAGATCAACACGTTGGCATCGACCGCCATCCCCACGTTCAGAACGATACCGGCAATGCCGGGCAGAGTCAGCGTAGCACCCAGCATGGACAACAATGCAATAATCAATAACAGGTTAACGAACAACGCGATGTTGGCAAACAGGCCAAAAGCCCGGTACACCGCAATCATGATGATCATTACAGCTACAAAACCAACCACGACAGAAACAAAACCGAGACTGATGTTATCAGCCCCAAGGCTGGCACCAATGGTTCGTTCGTTAATAATCTTCATGGGTGCAGCCAGCGCTCCGGCACGGAGCAGCAAAGCCAGCTCTGTGGCTTCAGCCGGACTGTCGAGACCGGTAATAACGAAGCTGTTGGAGAATACCCCACGAATCGTGGCAAGACTGATAATGCTCTTCTCTTCGACAGTGTTATAAACCGGTTGTTGTTCACCATTAACGAGTTTATAGCTCGTTTCTGTTTTCTGTTCGATAAACAGTACCGCCATTCTGCGACCAACAGAATTCTTGGTAGTCTGACCCATCCGCGAACCGCCTTTGCTATCAAGTTCGACGTTCACTTGCGGCAAGCCTTGCTGATCATAGGAAACACGAGCATTGGTAACATTGTCACCCGAAACGATCATACTGCTTTCCAGACTGGCACTCGATTGACCCGGCTTCTGGTCACGGAAATAAAACACCTCCGCTCCCCCGTCATTCGTCTGAGCTTCCAGGCGGAATTCCAGATTGGCGGATTTACCCAACAGCTTCTTCGCCCGTGCCGGGTCTTGAATACCTGGCAACTCAACCACGATCCTTTCGCGCCCCTGGCGCAGCACCTGGGGCTCAGCCACGCCTAATTCGTTCACCCGGTTTTTCAGGGTCGTCAGGTTCTGACTGATGGCGTAGTCCTCAAGCTCTTTGATCTTGGTTTCGGAAAGAGACAACTTAAGCGCCAGATCAGAACTCATATCCTCGCGCGTAAAATCACCAAAATTAGTACGGATAAAACTCTTGCCGGTATCCATTGCCTCCTGATCACGGAAGGTCACCCTCAGAGCCCATTCATTGGGAATTCGATCAACTGACCGGAACCGGATCTTTTGCTCCCGCAACTGACGCTTCAAATCCGCCTCATTATCGAACATTTTCTTGTTCAGGAATTCATCCATGTCCACCTGCAACAGGAAGTGAACCCCGCCGCTCAGGTCCAGACCAAGGGTCATAGGACTGGCACCAATGGCCGTCAGCCATTTTGGAGTGTTGTCTTCTTTATTCAGCGCAACCACATAGTTATCACCCAAAGCAACCTGCACGGCGGCTTTGGCCTGAAGCTGTTTGTCACCATCTTTCAAGCGTACAGTCACGTTTTTTTCGGTCAGTTGTTCACCAAAGTGCTCAATGCCGGCTTTATCCAACGCTGCCAGGACTTGTTCTTCCATCTCAACACTGGCATTAAGGCGGGTGTCGGTGGGGGTGATTTGAATGGCGGGATCGGGCGCATACAGATTGGGCAAACTGTAAATCACACCCAATGCAGTAATCACCAGTACCACCAGATATTTCCAGATAGGATAGCGGTTCATTAAATTTATCCGTACTCGATTAACAAAAAAAGCGCCTGCTGGCGCCTTTGGTTAGGATTCTCTTTAAATAGCCTTCAGCGTTCCCTTTGGAAGGGTTGCATGAATTGAGGATTTCTGGAATTTCATCTCAACTTTTTCAGACACTTCCACTACGATGAAATCATCAGTCACTTTAGTAATCTTGCCACATATGCCACCGGTGGTAACCACCTCATCGCCCTTGCTCAGGTTGGTAATTAAATCTTTGTGCTCTTTATTGCGTTTTGACTGAGGGCGCCAGACCATCAGGTAAAAAATGACCACAAATACACCCAACATGATCAAAGGTGACCAGGCAGGCGCTTGAGCAGCTGGGTCAGCGGCCAGAGCCAGTGACGGTACCAGGGCCATGATCACAGCAAGTAGCTTTTTCATTAGTGTTTACTCCAGGTTTTTTATCTTCTAAACAATTTTTTTTGGGTTATGCCAACGGTGGAGTGTTTGCTCCACGCTTCTGGTAAAACTGGTCAACAAAGGCCGAGAGGTTACCTTCTTCAATAGCCCCACGCAAACCAGCCATAAGGGTCTGGTAATAACGCAGGTTATGAATCGTGTTCAATTGTGCGCCCAGCATCTCTTTACACTTGTCGAGGTGGTGTAAATAGGCCCGACTAAAGTTTTTACAAGTGTAACAGTCACATTCCGGGTCCAAAGATGAGGTATCGTGACGGTGTTTTGAATTTCTGATCTTCACAACACCTTCACTGGTGAACAAATGTCCGTTTCGGGCATTACGGGTGGGCATGACACAATCAAACATATCAACGCCACGGCGCACTCCCTCCACCAGATCCTCCGGTGTTCCGACACCCATCAGATAGCGGGGTTTATCCGCCGGCATACGGTCAGGCAGATAATCCAGCACCTTGAACATCTCTTCCTTCGGCTCACCAACGGAAAGACCACCGATGGCATAGCCATCGAAATCAATCTCAGTCAATCCATTCATGGACTGCATGCGCAGATTTTCATACATACCGCCCTGAATAATGCCAAACAATGCGGCAGGGTTGTCAGCATGAGCCTCTTTGGAACGTTTGGCCCAGCGCAAAGACATCTCCATCGATTCCCTGGCCTCTTTTTCTGTGGCCGGATATGGCGTGCATTCATCAAAAATCATCACGATGTCAGAACCAAGATCCCGTTGCACCTGCATCGAAATCTCAGGAGACAGTTCCACCCGGGCACCATTAACGGGCGACTGAAACGTTACTCCCTGCTCCGTAATTTTGCGCATCTCTCCAAGACTGAACACCTGAAAACCACCGGAATCGGTCAGGATTGGTCGCTGCCAGCCGTTAAAATCGTGCAGATCCCCATGCTCCCGGATCACTTCAGTACCGGGACGCAGCATCAGATGGAACGTGTTGCCGAGGATAATATGCGCACCGATTTCCTCTATATCCTTGGGCAGCATGCCTTTGACCGTACCGTAAGTTCCCACCGGCATGAATGCAGGGGTTTCAACCTTGCCGCGCGGAAAATGCAACGTCGCTCGGCGCGCCTTTCCAACCGTGGCCTTGACTTCAAACTTCATAAAACATTCGCGACTCATCAGTCTTTCTCCGCAACGGACTGGTTTCGAGTAATAAACATGGCATCACCATAACTGAAAAAACGATATTCCTGGGCAATGGCTTCGTGATACGCCTGCATCACCGCCTCCCGCCCCGCAAACGCACTGACCAGCATGATCAGCGTGGATTGAGGCAAATGAAAATTGGTCACCATCGCATCGACCACCTGGAACTGATAACCCGGATAAATAAAGATCGAAGTGTCACCACGACAAATCCAACCATCCTGTCCACGAGCTGCGGACTCCAGGGAACGCACCGACGTTGTTCCTACGGCAACGACCCGGCCGCCGCGTTCACGGGTCTGCTGAATGGCGGCAACGGTGTCTTCCGGAATGTCATACCATTCGGAATGCATGACATGATCCTCAACCTTATCAACCTTGACCGGCATAAACGTACCTGCACCAACGTGCAAGGTCACAAAAGCGATCCGGACACCTTTGTCCGCAATCGCCTGCAATAATGCTTCATCGAAATGCAGACCTGCTGTCGGCGCGGCAACGGCACCTTTTTTCTCGGCATAAACCGTCTGATAACGGCTTTTATCTGATTCGTCGTCCTCGCGCTCCATATAGGGAGGAAGAGGCATACGACCGTTACCCTCCAGGGCTTCAAACCAGTGCTGAGCACCGTTAAGCAGTTCCAGCTCAAACAGGTTATGCTGTCGACCTGTCACTTCCACCTCTATGCCACCATCAAAAATCAAATGCTGTCCGGCTTTTGGGGCGCGACTGGAACGAACATGGGCCAGGCAACGAGTCTGGGTCAACAGCCGTTCAAACAGCATTTCCACCTTCCCACCGGAACTTTTCTGGCCATAAAGCCGAGCAGGAATAACACGGGTATTGTTAAACACCAGCAGATCATTGGCATTCAATAACGACACAATATCGGTGAAACGTCGGTGAGCTAGCGCACCGGTCTCCCCTTCCAGCGTCAATAACCGGCTGGCGCTGCGCTCAGACAGTGGATACCGGGCAATCAAATGGTCGGGCAAATCAAAATCAAAATCCTTAACGGACAGAAGTGAAGCACTCATGAATTTACAAATAACGATGCCAAGCAATCAAAGGGGCGCGGATTTTAGCGCAATGCAGCCTGAGTGCCCATCCGCAAATGTCAGAAACTGATCAATCAACCTCATAGAACCCGCAAAACGCACAGTCGGCTGCCTGTAAAATCTGAAGACCAGGAATAAATTTACAGGAAGTCATTGACATAAAAGGATTTTTTCGTAGAATGCGCAACCGCTGTGCCAGAGTGGCGAAATTGGTAGACGCAGTGGATTCAAAATCCACCGGTGGCGACACTGTGCCGGTTCGAGTCCGGCCTCTGGTACCATTCATTCAGAAGAACCTGCTTTATGCAGGTTTTTTTGTGTCCGGATTTTGTGTTCACATTGAGAAATTGCAAAAGGATTTCGGCTTACCGTTTCTGTTAAGTACTCTGGAGCTTAGTATGCATAGATCCTGCTCAAATGCTTTCCATGCACTGCTAAAGAACCTCTAAAAATGACCTGTTTTCTCGCAGGAGGTTGTCAGCTCCTGTCTCAAATCCTCATTTACTCAATAAACTGTAGTGTTGCGATTGGTGCCTCCTTGCCTGCATCAAAACTATTCCTGTTTTTTCAGGGGGCCCCTGAATAATAACGGCCTGCTCACCGATGGATGTGATCGAGCTGAACAGTGACAGGCTTTAAGTCGTCTAACCTGGGCGCGTAAATGTACACCGATAAACACCGAAACGAGGCCATAACCGTAAAGGACAACTTTAGCGAGGCATTACCAGCCCCGTTACAAAAACTCATCCACCCGCAACGTGAACCCTGACGGAAGCCCCCTGTTGCTCCGGGAACGCCCATTCACGTATCATAGCCGCGCGCTGGCAAAATCCAGCGCCGGGATTCAGAACCCCGCAAGCTACATAGAGGCATTAGGCGCTTAGCGCCTGTTGTATGCCTGCGATCACTCGCACCTGTTCATTTGTTATGGCAGGTCGGCGGGCCGGCTTCGGCTGGGCCGCGTCTATGTAGGCGGTAGTTCTGAACTCGCTGGCCTGCCCCCAAGCCTATTAAGATTTTGCGAGGGGGTCATTCTACGATCACAAAGGAATTATGCCCATGACAAACGCTAATCCCTCTCCAGTAAAATCACCTTCCATCAAGAATTTAGAGCTGATCAGGCAAGACCTCTGCACCACAATCATCACCATCAATGGCACCCAGGCACTGGCGCAGCTGTTAGCGGAATCAGACGATGAAAATACCGCCTGTATTGCACGGGCCGCCTGCGGTTTTATCGAGCATATATGCATAAAACTGGATAACATTCATATCGCGTTAGGGGATCTCCAGTAAACGCCAGACCACATCTTCGCAGGAGTTTTATTCATGGAAACAGAAACAACCCCACCAGCATCCACACCTTCTGAAAGGCTTTATCAAGTTCGTCTGAAATTGATCGAATATCAGCTCAATAAACTACAAACAGGACTCAAGTACTATGAGGAAATCGGTTGTATTCAGTCGGCATCTTTGAACGAAAAACGAGCTAAAGCAGGTAATTTGCTGTTAAGTCTGGTGAACGATGTTAACCGCCGGACCAGTGGCATTCAGGTGGTGATAGAGGATTTAAAACATCAAGACAGGTAGATACAGGAAAAGAGGACGGTTGCAGAATTGTCCTCTTTTCCTGGTGTGCTAATGACGGGTATTACTATTGATCACTGATATAATCAAATGAAACGATTTTAGATGGATCTGCATCTTCCCAGCTTTGCCTTTTTACCATATCGTATTTATAAGCATGCCACCAAAAAAACTCAACAACCATTGATACATTGGAGCGAATTTTTAATGCGGCTATTTTAATACCTTGCGGGTAGTAAAACTTACCTAAATCTGTGTTGGTGCCAAAGCCGAGGTGGTTATAATACTTTCCATACAATTCAGTAGACCCGAAAGCACTGTAAGTAGTATGAAACTCCTTTCCCGATGCCGCCACTAAGATGATTTCAATATCAATCAGCTCGCTACCGGATACTTTGTAAAAACTATCAAACATCAATCGATAAGGATCATCTGGTGTGCCTTCAATATGCTTGTACTCATAGTCGTCCATATTAATTAATACATCCAAAAACTGGACATAAGGAAGGGTTTCCAATGGCTTATCTAACTGGATAGTTTGCCATTCATCGGTAATTTTAAAGGGTCCTTTGAGTATCTGATCCACAGGTGAACCACCATTCGCGGAACAGGCCGTAACCCAGAGGCTACAAACTACGAGTACCAAACACTGAACAGTTCGTAAAATCATTAAGAAACCACCTGCTTAATTCGATTCAAATAAGGGCTTTTGGCCAAAGCGCCAGGCGTAACCTGTTGAGGTTGATAATACGTCACAGGCAGTCCCGCCATACTGTAAACCAATGCAACCAGCTCACTGCAAAAAAGACTCCTATTGTGATAACCAAGCTTGGTAATTTCATCGTTTAGCTGGATGAGTGCCCCAAAAGAGGTGGACACCAATGGCGCGCAACCACTGGAAACCCCTGCGCGCATAGCGCCTTGAGTATCATAGGGTGTTCCCTTCTGTGCAAATTGACGGGCATATTCACAAATGGTACCAGCATAACTGCCATGAATATCCTTATGGCGAAACAGCACCCCATAAGTGGCATGATCCAAAGAAGCCGACAATCCAACATATTGAACTTGCGGTTTAACTGCTTCGACACACCGGCCATTACCAACGGCTAAAATAGCGTGACTAAACTCTCCACAACTTCCGGAGGTAATCACATTGGATTGCATTCCATCACCACGAACCAAAATAATATCTGCGGGTTGTACTCCACTAATGTCAATACTTGCCATCCTTTTATCTCCCTGACGGTTATATCTCTATGGTTGATCGCTATAAAATATGAATGAATTACTGAAAAATAAGGGTTAAATAACACTGCTTAACCCTTATTTTGTTATTTGTCAGCTCCGATCAAGCCAGGAATCACTGTAAGATATATTGCCGTCTATATGAGTATGAGTAATTTTTTCATATCCAAACGTAACGGTATCCATATGAGGGATTCTTTCCGCACCTGGGTCTTTCACATTAGGGAAACCAGGAGAAAAAGAGCTGATTTTTACACCTTCCAGCAGATACTGGTAATATTCCACCTCTTGACCAGAGTCATCAATTTTATACAAACGAAAAATCGCCTGGGTAAACTTTTGGCCTCTGCAACAGGCTTTAAATAAATAAGGGCTGGAAGCATCACACGCTTTACCAATCGTGATGGGGCTATGTTTTCGTGTACCTGTTAACTCCCCTGTATGGGCATCGGTAGGAATATAAATACTATGAGATAGTTGTAATACTTCTATTGAGCCTTCACGGCCTGAAACTTTGACAGAACCGTTGATATCATTGCCTTGTTCATCTTTTAACCAAAGATATGCGGGAATAGCCATTCCATTATGTTCCTTTTGCTATTTTGAATTGAGATTATCCATGGGCAAAACAGACCATAGCAGAGACTTGAAGAGCAGCACTAATACAAAAGTATGAAAGGGGAGACTTAATTTTTAGTTATGTGACAAAGTGCTTGCAGAAAACGGAATCTTATCTCGCTACATTATCGTTAGCGGTAAAATAGATCGGTGTGGTTTTATAGGAAATTGGAGATTCAGCGCTGATTGGCTGGCGCAGATAAGATAGTAAAAAAACGTCCACATTTCATCCACACCTATCAATTCAAACAGATGCATATGAGGTCAAATGATGCAGCCAGGCTATTGATTTTATTGGCCCCTCCCTGATTTACAGAGGCTCGCCACTGAATTCAAAATCCACCGGTGGCGACACTGTGCCGGTTCGAGTCCGGCCTCTGGTACCATTCATTCAGAAGAACCTGCTTTATGCAGGTTTTTTTGTGTCCGCAGTTTTGTCCGAGACTGGATATCGTTATAAACCTTCGACCTGGCATTTTCTCATTCGAACCAATGTTTATACCCGGCACACCTGCAACTGCACATCATGCTCGGTCATTAACCGGGTAATGGTGGCATTGGGGGTTTTATCAGTGAAAAAGGCGTTGGCCTGTGTGATGGTACCAAGCTGTACCATCGCACGACGACCAAACTTGGAGTGGTCGGCTGCCAGCAGCACGCTGCGGCTGTGTTCGATGATGGCCTGGGCAACTTTCACTTCACGATAATCGAAGTCCAGCAATACTCCATCGTCGTCAATCGCACTGATACCAATAATGCCGAAATCCAGACGAAACTGTTTAACGAAATCCATCGTCGCCTCACCGACGATACCGCCATCTTTGGCGCGCACCTCACCGGACGTGACAATCACCCGAAAATCCTCTTTCTGGCTCATCTGACTGGCAACATGCAGGTTGTTGGTCACCACCTGCAGCCCCTTGTGATTCATCAGTGCTCTGGCAACTGCTTCGGTGGTGGTGCCGATGTTAATAAACAAACTGCTGTGATCAGGAATGTAGGCAGCAATTTCACGGGCAATCGCTTCCTTCTCTTTCAGGTTGCGGATTTGCCTGTCCTGATATGGCAGGTTGGTGGTGGAATTGGTGGAGCTGGCGCCGCCATGGAATCGCTGAATCATGTGGGCATCGGCCAGAATGTTCAAATCCCGCCGTAGGGTTTGCGGGGTCACATCAAAACTGGCTTCCAGTTCGTCTATGGTGGCAGTGCCGTTTTGTTCAATCATCTGCAGAATGGCAGACTGGCGGGCATTTAATGGTTTTTCTAGCATGCTGCGAGTTTCAGGCCGTTGATTCATCTGACCCTGCTCATTATGCAGCAACACTGTTAAAAGTGGCAGCCATATTACTATTTCGACTTGGCGGCACAGCCCATAAATGATAATAATTATCATTTACATAAAAAGAGACGGCATGCCATGGAAAACATAGCTCTGGATAAAATCAAAATTCAACTTGGCTCGGTACAGGAAACCCTGTTGATTCCCTTATTCGGCCGCGCGGAGTCTACCCGCCAGCGCTCCGGTCTGATTAATGATCCCATTGCGGTCACTATCGTCAATCGTCTGGATTACGACTTCAGCAAATGGCAATCCGCTTTCGGTCTGGTCGGTTCAAATATTCGCACCCGGATGATGGATGAGGAGGTTGCAACTTTCTTGAGCCGCTATCCCGATGGCACCGTGATCGAAATCGGTTGTGGCCTGAATACCCGCTACGAACGTCTTGATAACGGTAGAGCCCGGTGGATCGAAATTGACCTGCCGGACAGTATGAAATTGCGCCGGCAGTTTTTTAACAATACCGCCCGCCGCACCATGTTATCTGCCAGTGTCATGGAAACCGACTGGCTGAATGCGGTTGCCAAAGCCCGTCCGCCCTATTGTTTTATTTCCGAAGCGGCGATGATTTATCTTGATAACCATCAGGTACAACAGGCCATCGAGCAGATTGGTCAACGCTTTTCAGGGGCCTGGTTTATCACCGATACGGCATCTTCAACGATGGTTGTCCGTCAGGATCAGCACGATATTATGAAAAATATGTCACGGGAAAGCTGGTTTCGCTGGCAATGTGACGAGCCTGAGAGCCTGCGGGACTGGGGATTGAGACTGGTTCAATCGCGTCATTTTCTGCAGGCTCCAAAAGCAATCTTAACCTCTCTGCCCTGGCCATACCGATGGGTATTCAAATACCTGCCATGGTTGATCCGCCGTCGGCTGGAAGGGTACAAAATCAATCGTTTTGTATTCCGATGATAACGATCACTCCTGCTTGAGTTGTTTTAGCAAGGCTGCCGGCAATGAGTTGATGATCAAGCGCTCGTTGTCGGGATCAAACTCCACCTGAGAGCCCAGACTTTCATTACTGAAGCTGATGGAGACTTCTTTGCTTTTGCCGGTGTAACGCATGAAGCGCTTCAGGCTTTTACGATCCGGGATAAACTCTTTCTTGGCTTCGGGTTCGGCCTGCTCGATATAACGAATCAGACTCTCGGCTTCGGTATTGCCCACTTCCTCGTCAATGACTTCAGATAACTCCTGGCACACCACGGTTTCGCCTTGCTTATCCTGTTCGGCACAATATTGAATAGCCTTGCTGCGATAACTCGCACCTTTTTCCGGCGGCAATTGTTCGGTATAGGCTTTGACGATGGCCATAAAACGTTCAGTATCGGCGGTTGTATCAACGGTATCGGTGAAATCGGTAAACTCCAGCACGGTACTCTGCAAGGAGCGATCACCAAAACCGAAGCTAACCGTGAAGAAGTCAGTTTCCTGATTTTCCAATGCCGGAATATTGATGCAGGCACCAAACCCGAGTTTGGTGAAATCCAGCAACATGCCCTGCGCCAGTTCAATATCATGAGTCAGATACATGCCATCTTTGTGCTTCAGGTGAAACAGCCAGAACAGGCGTTCCTGTTGTAACTCTTCCACGGCAAACAACCAGTGGCCGTCACTCTCCTGTTGAGTCTCCTGCAACTTTAATTGCAGCTGTTGCATGACCCGGCTGCTGTAGGCGGTGAAATCCAGACTGCCCTGCAACCATTGTTGTGTCAGCGCTTTGAAATGTCCGCTCTCCTCATGAAAGCGGCCATATTGTTTGCTGGCGCGGTTGTAGAACGAACTCTTTACCTCATTCACCAGATGTTTAAGAGATTCATCAAGATTCATTTCAGTATCACGCAAATGCAGCTTCTCAGCGTGAGCGGTTTGAGTCAGGTGATGAACAATGGCATGGGTTAAAGGCATAGAGAGATCCAGAATGGCAAAAACGGGCGCGGATTATAAAAAACAGCCACCCCCTGTGACCAGCCCTTTGACAAGCCTGAAAAAAATGAAAAAACGCTGACCCGGTAAGTAAACGGCTTTCGGTGCAGTTTCCGGCTTTTTTGAGCAGATATCATAAACAAAACAAGCAAATTCAAGCGCAATCATTATAATTCTGCAATCGTTTTCAAACCTGACTGGTCCAACAACCTTGCTGTACAAACTCCTGCAACAGCGCAATCTGCTGTTACTGACCACTGCCCTTTCCGGACTCACATTTTCATTCATGATGCCATTGATGAGCCTGTTTCTGGTCGATGAACTGAAAGCCGAACCCTTTGTTATCGGCGTATACATGATTGCGATGACAGCTTCCGGTTTAATCATCAGTCAGTGGCTGGGCAATCTGGCAGATCGCGGTTTCAGCACCAAAACCCTGTTTCTGCTGGCCATGATGGCAATCGCCCTGGCAGCCGTCATTTATGCCAACACTCACTCGTTCTGGGTCGTCCTGATCACCGGTACTGTACTGATCGGTCTGGGCAATTCATCTTCGCCGCAGATTCTGACCCTGAGCCGGCAATATATTGAACAAACCGGGCAGGATGTCACCCGCTTCAATACTCTGGTCAGAGCGTCATTTTCGCTGGCGTGGATTGCCGGTCCGCCGTTTTCTTTTTCGCTGGTGGCATCGCTGGGATTTGCGGCCGCATTCTATGCTGCGGCATTGGTCGCAGTGATCAACATTATCATCGGCTACAAGGTACTGCCGGATTACCGCAAGCCAAAAGCCGAACAGGTCAAGCAGACTCATCCCCCACTATCTCTGACATTCTGGCTGCTTGGACTGGTCATGGCACTGGGCAGCATTTCCAACAGCATGTACATCTCCGCCATGCCCTTGCACGTACTCAATGAACTGGCATTGCCGGAATATCTGCCCGGGGTATTGATGGGCATGGCCGCCGGACTGGAAATTCCGTTTATGCTGTATTCCGCCCGAATGACGGCCTATATCAACAAAAATCATCTGCTGATGATTTCATTTGTGGCCGCACTGTTGTTTTATGGTGGCATATATCTGGCCGATCAAAGCTGGCAACTGATCAGCCTGCAGGTTTTGAACGGTCTCTATTTTGGAGTGTTCGCCGGGCTGGGTTTGACCATGGTTCAGGAACTCATGCCCGAGCGTATTGGTTTTGCGTCGGCTTTTTATACCAACTGCCTCAGAGTCGGCAGCATGACAGGCCACGCCTCGACAGGCCTGATTGCTCAATTCATGGATTTTAAAAGCACGGCATTATTTGCATTTTCTGCCATATTGCTGGCTATCGTTGCACTCATCGGATTTATGATCATACAACGCGGCCACCGGGATACATCTGCCACGGACTGACTTATTGATTCACTACCTGCAGGTATCGCCGGGTTGATATCACCGCAATCTTCTGCTGCACCGTCATCAGCTCTGCCCAGTTCCAGTTGAAGTGTGCAATCAGTTTTTCAGCACTGACAAATGGACGATCTGCAGTGGTGTGGGCATCATCCGGCACAATGACATCATATCCCTGGGCAATGGCTCCTTTGATCGTACAATCAACGCAGAAATCAGTCGCACAACCGGTTATCACCAGCCGGTCTATACTGTGCTGTTGCAGCAAATCCGCCAGACGGGTGTGAATAAAGGCATCGTTATATGATTTTGCCACGACCTCATCATGCGGCTGACAGTCTATTGTTTTATGGATCTGCCAACCGGATGAACCACTGGAAAATTCCGGGGAATCGTCTTCATGCTGGATAAATACAATCAGCTGGTCACGGCTGCGAAAATGGCCGATCAGTGAATTGATCTGCGCGATCACCTGCTCAATCCGGAAACGTTTGACTTCTTCAATGCAGGCATTCTGCATATCCACAACTAACAGTGCATCCACCAATCTTCTCCTTCTTTCAAACGCTAATATGCCCGAATATCGACCCGACATGTCTGCTTGTGTTTGTCGAAAACCCGACAATTGTCAACATTCCACGATGATCTGCAATTGCCCACGCCCGGAAAATCGGCCTATCGGGGAGCTGGTGCGTTGCTTGCAGCAGACAGATATCCCGAAGACCCGCAAATACGATCATGAAACCACTGTCCGATATCGATCAGGTTCTCCATTATCATGAACAGAGTAAACACCATACTCAACAATATGCACCCGGACCTGGATTCTTGGATTGGGACAGCCAGCCGGACCCATTTCGCAACTGGCATGGCAGCTCCCGAATCGCGTTGCCGCTGTCAGACGAACCAGAGTCCCCCGATTACCATGAAATCTACCACCAATCGCCGCAACCGGCCCATTGGGACCTGAAACATCTCAGCCGGTTTCTGGAGCTGGCGATGGGCCTCAGTGCCTGGAAAGTTCATGGGCCGGAGCGTTGGGGGTTACGCAACAACCCTTCCAGTGGAAACCTGCACCCTACCGAGTTGTATCTGATCATATGGCGGCCAATGAACGCAGATCTCCCGGCTGGATTATTTCACTACCACCCGTACCATCATGCTCTGGAGCAACGGGCAAAGTTATCGCCAGCATCTCAGGCCACACTGACTGAGTTATATCCGCAAGCCCATGCCGCCCTGGGGTTTTCCAGCATCATCTGGCGGGAAGAATGGAAGTACGGCTCGCGTGCATACCGGTACTGTCAACTGGACATCGGACACGCCTTGGGCAGCTGTCGTTATGCGGCCGCCAATTTTGGCTGGCCATTACAACTGTTACCAACACCGGGTGATCAGGATCTGGCAGCGCTGCTGGGACTGGATCGGGACCAGGACTTCATCAACAGTGAACCGGAACAACCGGAATGCCTTGCGTTGCTTGGCCACCATGAACACGCCTGTTTTGACTGGTCCACGATTACATATTGCCACTGGCAGGGACAGGCCAGTCAAATCAGTCCGGAACGCATCCACTGGCCTCAAATTAAACAACTGCTACCGGCGATTGAAAAACCCAGGCAGTTGGAAGCGCATTCTTATCTGTCACCGGTACAACGGGATAGATTGGCTCCCGCCAGTCTCTACCCTCTGGCACAGCTGATCCGCCATCGACGCAGCGCCCAGCGTATGGATCCGGACGCGGAAATGCCTCTCGACGACTTCTGCAGACTGCTGACTCGCACCCTGCCATCCAGTCAGCTGCCGCCATTCGATAGCTTCAGTTTTGAACCCGCCATCGAACTGCTGCTGTTCGTACACGCGGTCACCGGTCTGGCCCCCGGGATTTACCTGTTTCCACGTCAGGTCTCAGCGAAAACGTTATTGCATGTCTTACAAGCCACCAACATTGAGGTTGAGCCTGTTAGTGGTATCGATCCGCCTCTTGTTCGGATTGGTCCGAGCCGCGATGTGCGCAAGGATATCGGTCGCCTGTGCTGTCATCAGGGCATTGCAGTGCACGGGGCGTTTGCGGTTTCGATGCTGGCCAGTATCCGAACTGTGCTTACGGAAAATGGCGCCTGGAGCTGGCGACGCCTGATGTGGGAAGCGGGACTGATCGGTCAGCTGTTCTATCTGGAAGCCGAAGCCAGCGGATTGAACGGAACTGGTATCGGCTGCTTTCTGGATGATGAGGTGTTACGCACTGTCGGGCTGAAGACCCAACAAAGTCACGACTATCAGCCGCTCTATCATTTTACCGTCGGTAAGGCCAAAACCGACGCAAGAATCGCCAGCGAGCGTGCGTATGCACATCTTCCAACCTCTCAATATTGTGCAGGAGGACACAATCGATGATTCAGACGAAACCCGATGTCAACGACTATGTCGCCCTGTTTCAACGTTATGGCAAGGATCTGGGGTCCATTTACCGGGAACCCGATGATGATCGCTACGCGCTGTTGTTTGAACAGATAATCCGGTTACTGACCAAACCGTCGCATTTCAATCTGTCGTTACCGGCACCGTTTCGAACCACGGCACATCGCTATCGGGACGGTCACCCACCCACACTCGAACACCTGAAAGACCCGGCCAACCGGCATTTTATGCTCTGTGATCTGCATGACATCATCATGCTGAAAGGCGGTTTGGCGGCAAAGCGAAAGGAGCCCTCATGACACCTGATACCGTCTATCAACTATTGCTTGACCACGTTGACCAGGATCTGCTGATCGACCATTGCTGCCTGGGCCTGACCTGGACCGTCTGTCACACCCAAAAGAGTATCGGCTTTGCCCAAAGTCCGGGAATACCCAGTCGGACCCTGGATTTTCCGGGTACGGTGGCAGGCTCCAAAGCACGGGACATTGCCACATGGGTACGTAGCTGGAATCCCCATCAGGCGACCATTGGGCTGGCGGCTATCAATGCCACCATCAACACCGCTAACAACTGGCTGATACAGGAAGCCACCCGGTTGACGGATCAGGCGATGGGCAATCTGGCAGTGTTCGACTATCTGCGCCCGCGTCTGCAACATCAGAAAATTATCATCATCGGCCGCTATCCGGGATTGGATGTACTGCTGGAGGGTTTGGATGTCACCGTGCTGGAACGCCAGCCCGGCCAAAACGATCTTCCCGATCCTGCAGCAGAATATCTGTTGCCACAGGCAGACTGGGTATTTATCACCGCCACGTCACTCATCAACAAAACCTTTCCACGACTGGCCAGACTGGCACGCCATGCGGTTACCGTACTTATGGGGCCATCCACGCCCTGGCTCGCGGAATTTGCCCGTTTCGACATCGATTTTCTTGCTGGTGTAATTCCCGTAGATGCCCGCCGGGCCACCCAAATAGCCGCAGAGGGAGGCGGTACCCGACTGTTTGGCGAAGGCGTTTGCTACGGCCTGATCGATATTGGTCAGGACAACCTGAAGCGACTGAAACAAAAAATCGCCGACTGCGCGCAGCAACGACAACAACTGCAACTGGCGATGGAAAACTGGTACGCCGCCGGCCACCCAGAGCGCTTCCCCGAATACCACAGACTCGAAGCCCTGACCAACAAACTCTCGCAACTGGACACCCACTTTAAACGGCAATGGGATGCCCGGACTTAAAAGCATCCTCGTATGGGTGTCTTTTTTTTGATTTGAGGGACACCCATCTTAATAGCCTTCAGTAGACTGCTCCGCTTCCGGGGACACCCACTTTTCTGAGAGGTTTAGGTTTAGAGCACAGGTTTAGAGTTTAGGGAACACCCACTAATTTGAATGGCACCCGCTTCCGGGGACACCCACTTTTCTGAGAGGTTTAGGTTTAGAGCACAGGTTTAGAGTTTAGTGGACACCCACTAATTTGAAGGGCACCCGTTTCCGGGGACACCCACGTCATTGCTTCCATAGACACCCACTTTGTCCTTGCAGAACACCCACTGATTTGCAGGACACCCACAATCAAAGCAGAAATCAGAACAGCTCAGTCAGTCCAGCGACCACTGCTGTGGAAATGGCCATTAATACCTGCCATGATGTTCTACAGTCTGTGCAGTAATCTCTCAGGCACCTGAAAATACCAATCTTTTTTTCGAAACCATGTCCTGTCACCTGTTCGGTGGGGATTTTTATTTCAAGGAATATTTATGAGCCAATCTGTTGATCCAACGGTCCAACAGCCCGCGTGGATAATTTGGATGCTGGCAACAGCCGTGGGTCTGATCGTGGCCAATCTATATTACGCTCAGCCGTTAGTCGGTCCGATCAGCAAACAACTACATATGAGTTCAGAAAGCGCCGGCATGATTGTTACGCTGACTCAGATCGGTTACGGCATCGGCCTGTTGTTTATCGTGCCATTGGCGGATCTTATGGAAAATCGCACGCTGGTGATCCGGGTGTTGATCATAGCGTTACTCGCATTGCTGGTATGCACATTTACCGAGACGCCGGTGTGGTTTTTGAGTGCTGCGTGGCTCATCGGGCTGGGCTCGGTCGCGGTACAGATTCTGGTCCCCTACTCGGCGCACCTGGCACCTCCACATATGCGTGGCCAGGTGGTCGGTAATGTCATGAGCGGTCTGATGATTGGTATCATGTTTGCCCGGCCAGTAGCGAGCTTTATTGCCAGTATCGGCTCATGGCGCTGGACATTCGGTCTTTCAGCAATGGTGATGGTCGCGGTTATGCTGCTACTACGCAAAACCATGCCGGTACGGCAGCCGGTCACCAAAATCACTTATTTCAAGCTAATCAGCTCTTTACCGAGCCTGGTCCGTCGTTACCCGCTGCTCAGACGCAGAGCTTTGTATCAGGCCTGTCTGTTCGGTTCCTTCAGTCTGTTCTGGACCGTTTCGCCGTTGTTACTGGCAAGTCCGTTGTTTGGTTTGAGTCAGGTGGGTATTGCACTGTTTGCTCTGGCGGGAGTAGCCGGAGCTGTTGCGGCACCTGTTTCCGGACGTGTGGCCGATCGTGGACTCGGAAAACCGTTTTCGTATGTGGCCATGATCATTGCCATCTGTTCGTATCTGATCACCTGGCTGGATCAAAGTGGTTCCTGGCTTTCACTGGCAGCCATGGTTACAGCTGCCATCATGTTGGATTTCAGTGTGACTCTGAATCTGGTGATCGGTCAGCGCGCCATTTATGGTCTCAGCGACGAGTTTCGCAGCCGTCTGAATGGCATTTATATGGCTACGTTTTTCACCGGTGGAGCCATCGGCTCTGCTGTTGGGGTCTGGGCATATGCGCACGGCGGCTGGCAGGTCGCCTCATATATCGGGCTGGGGATGCCGGCATTGGCACTATTGTTTTTATTCAGTGATCGCACCGACACCTGAGTGTCAGTCCAACTCCCGATATTTGCGAATCCCCAGTACGGTGTAATAAATAACAGCCCCCACTGCTCCACTGTATAGGCAGACTTCATGCAAGGCAGACACGGAGATGATATGCAACAGGCCGTTGTCTGCACTCAGTGGAAAAAACGGAACGATATCCTCATGCATGATGCTATCCAGCAGAACATGGCTGATCGTTCCGATGGCGGCAGACAAAAACGCCACACTCCAGGAAATGCGAATGTTCCGGTGGGGATCCATGCCCAGTAAAAACAATCCCAGTTCAGACAGATATTTTCCGCTTAACGCCGAAAACACAGCCAATAGTGCAGCACCGATATAGGTATGGGAAAACCCGTGCAGATGTCCTGAACCAGTCAGTAAAACCAGCAGAGGCTGGATGTCCATGACCACCTGCGACCACCCAAAAACCATCAGGCTGAATGCGCCATGCAGTAAAGATTTGATCAGCAGACCAGGGCCCATGTGAAAGGGGGTAAACGGCATAATTCACTCCAATGCAGTGAAAAAAAGGGCATCACGCGCCTGACGGATAATATGGCGCCTTACGTGCACCTAGCTCGTAAGCTTTAGTGCGCTACCGACAATAAACAGCCAGGTGCCGCTTTCCACCAGAGCATCATTTAGAAAGAAAAAACTGCCAATCAAAAACCAGGCTGCAATCAACAGGTCATTCAAAGCCCCAGGGCTTCATAAGGGTGTTGGATTATCAGGTGTTCATTACCAATCTGCAAATCCAGTTTCCGGGCATTCTGATCAGTCATAATGTCACTTCTTACAGGTTATCGTGCTATCGGCTCATAACAAACCGATTTGTGATTTAACCGTAATCCGGCTGAGTGACAAACCCCTCTTTTCAAAAATTTCTCTCTGACGTTTCCATGTTTCCCGGTTTCAATCTTCGAAACGCCTGGCCTTCGGCATTGAACAAATGAAATGCTTCTTTCGTCATCGAAACGGTCATCTCGGTACCGATATGAATCGCCCGATTACCATCGCCTCTGAGGGTCAGTTCTCTGCCATCGGCCAGCGTCAGATAAATAAAGTTAGCCTCCCCCAGATGTTCCACAATTGCGACTTTGCCATATAAGCGCTGATCCAGAGTGCTATTTTCCGCAATATGTTCAGAACGGATACCCACTTCCACCTTATCTCCAATGCTGGCGCTATGAGCATCCACACAGACCTCTACAACACTGCCACATTCCAGTTTGACACGACAGCTCTGTTCACTGATTGCGACAATTTCTCCGCTTAACAGGTTCATAGTCGGCGAACCAATAAACGTGGCCACGAAGCGGTTCGCCGGCTGCTGGTAAAGTTCCAGCGGACTGCCAGCCTGCTGGATACAGCCGTCACTGAGTACGACAATTTTATTTCCCAGAGTCATGGCTTCCACTTGATCGTGGGTCACATACACCATGGTTGCACTGAGCTGGTGATGCAGTCTGGCAATCTCCAGACGGGTCTGGATCCGCAAGGCAGCATCCAGGTTGGAAAGCGGTTCATCAAACAGGAACAATCGTGGCTGACGAACAATGGCCCGACCAATGGCCACCCGTTGACGCTGCCCGCCGGACAGTTCCCTGGGTAACCGTTGCAGTAAGTGATCGATCTTTAAAATAGCAGCCGCTTTGCGAATGCGATGATCAATTTCTGCCTTCCCCTGCTTCGCCACTTTCAGACCGAAGGCCATATTTCGATATACGGTCATATGGGGATACAGCGCGTAAGATTGAAATACCATGGCAATGCCACGTTCAGAGGGTGTCCAGTCATTAACCTGTTGACCGGACATCAACAACTCACCACTGGTAATTTTCTCCAGCCCGGCCAGCATTCTCAACAGCGTGGATTTGCCACATCCGGAAGGACCGACCAACACCACGAAATCCCCTTCGTTGATCTCGATATTGATGTTTTCGAGCACCGCTGTTCTGCCATAACTCTTGGCTATGTTTTTAAGTTCTACCGCTGCCATATTTGTGATATCTGCTGAGATTGACATGAGTGTTACTTCACCGCTCCGGACGTAATGCCACGGATGAGTTGTTTGGAAAAGATCAGATACAGTCCCACCACCGGCAGCACTGCCAGACTGAGTGAAGAGAGCACCGCATTCCAATTGGTCGTGTACTGACCGATAAACTGCTGTACGCCAAGAGTGATGGTCTGAGTACTTTCTCCGGGCGACAAAATCAGTGGAAACCAAAGATCATTCCAGATCGGAATCATTGAAAAAACAGCTACAGTGGCAATAGCCGGTCGAATGAGCGGCAAAATAATCTGAAAGAAAATTTTGAATTCACTGACTGAATCGCAACGGGCCGCTTCTTTTAAATCTTTTGGAATCTGATTCATGAACTCCGCCAGTATGAACACTGCCAGAGGCAACCCCTGAGCCACATAGACCAGAACCAGTGCGGTTAAGGTATTGGTCAGATCCAGCGCCACCATGGTATTGAGTATGCTGACCGTTCCCAATCTGATGGGCACCATAATGCCGAAACCCATCAAGAAATAGAGTAATCTGGCACCTCTGAAACGATACTCAGACAACGCCCATGCCGCCATAGCTCCAAACAGCAGGATCAACGCCAGCGCACAAACCGTTACGATCATGCTGTTAGCAAAAAATGTTACAACCGCCGATTCTTCCAATACCTTTTGATAACCCACCAGAGAAAACGTTTTGGCCGTGGGAAGCGCCAACGGATCCTTAAAAATCCCCCGCTTGGATTTAAAGGAATTCATGATCACGAGCAATACCGGAAACAGCGCGATCACCGTGTAAGACAGCAAAATGACGTGTACGGTGAATGGTTGCAGAGCCTGTTGGATCTTTTTCATGATGATGTCTCAATACTGAAAACGCAGCAATCTACGCTGGATGAAAAAGAAATAAGCCGCCACTCCGGCCAGAATAATCACGAACATCAGCGAGGCCACAGTGGCACCCATGGTGGTACTGCCAATCTGACTGGCAAAACCAAAGAACGTGCGATAGAACAACGTGCCCAGTAAATCCACCGACTTTTCCGGTCCACCACCGGCACCGCTGTACACGGTGTACATAAGGTCGAAAGCATTGAAGTTGCCTACGAAAGTTAGGATGGTGACCAGCCCCAGAGTCGGATAAATCAATGGCAGTTGTATCTGGAAAAACGTCCGTAACGGACGGGAACCATCGACATAGGCGGCATCCAGCAGTTCATCGGGAATGCCAATCAGCGCGGCATAAATCAATATCATCGGCAAGCCGATATATTGCCAGACAGAAATCAGTGAGACGGTGACCAGAGCGGTCTCCTGTTGACCCAGCCACGGTCCAAACCATGCTTCCAGACCAACCCAGGACATCATGGTTTCTCCTACCCCCCAGACCGGACTGAGGATTAATTTCCAGATAAAACCGACGATCACCACCGACAACAGCGTAGGCAGAAAAATAGCCGTGCGATAGATAACCACACCTTTAATTTTGGCGGTGGCCATCAAAGCGGCCAATATCAAAGCCACTGGATTTTGTACCAGCATGTTAATCATGAAAAACCGACAGTTGACCCACAGCGCGTTCCAGAACTCCTGCGCCATAATCGGATCCCGAAACAAAAAACCGTAGTTCTGCAGACCGCTGAAACTTCGAACTCCGTGAGCATCCTCAACAAAAAAACTGAGTCGCAGAGTATCGATCAGGGGAATGGCACTGAACAAACCATAAATGCAGAATGCCGGTGCCAGGAATATTGGAATATGCCAGGGAAAACGTTTCAGAATCATAATCATTGAGGGCACGCCTGTGCCCTTCCACGGTTTGGTTTATTGAGAATCCAGCACGGCCTGCACGTCTGCTGCTGCCTGTTCTGGTGTCCGGGTAGCATTCAACACGCCGGCAGAGGCATCGTACAACGAGCCCAGAATGCCATCAGCTTTGATCTGTGAATGCAGACGAACGGTTGACTGACAATTGTCTCGCCAGGATTTGATTTCAGCCGCTACCGGATCTTTCACGGCGATATCGTGGTTGGATAAAGAAAAGAAACCACTGACTTTGTTAGTGTATAAGTCTGCAAATTCTGCCGACGCCACCCATTCCAGGAACACTGCCGCATCCGTTGGGTTATTAGCCTGTTTATTGATACCCATACCGATATCCACATGGTCAGTGATGTAACACTGATCCCCCGCTTTCTGAACCGGAGGATAAAAGGCACTGTATTCAAACTCGCCTTCAATTGCTTTATTAAAACCTGAGATCTCCCAGGATCCACCGGGATAAATCGCAGCCCGGCCCAAAGTGAATAAGGTTTGAGAATCTGAGTACGTCTGAGACTGATAGCCTTTGCCAAGGTAAGGCCGCCATTTGGCCATATATTTCCAGGCATCAACAAATGGTTGATCGGTAAACTTCCGCTGCCCGTCTATGATGCCCTGACGACCGGTTTCACCGTGCCAATAGTTTGGACCGACCCCGGCGTAAGCCACTTCATAGTCTTCCCACTTGTCGTTACTCCCCAATGCCATGGGTAAGTAGGAACCCTCTTTTTTAATGGCGTCAAGCACCGCAAAAAACTCGGCTTCGGTTTTCGGTACTGTCAGGGACAGCTCTGAAAATATCTCCTCGTTGTAGAAAAATCCGTGCAGCACAGAGGCAATGGGCATGCAGTAAGGCACCCCCTGATCACTCCAGGCGGCTTTGGCAAATGCGGGGAAATTATCAAGACCAGGCTGTTGCTGAAGAGATTTCAGATTACCCTTGTGATACCAGCTCAGAGACACTTCAAACGGGCGACAGGCGATCAGGTCGCCGGCTGTACCGCCTTTGAAACGGGAATCCATGGTGGCATTGTAGTCCGGTGGGTTTGTCGGCCGATAGGTGACTTTGATATCCGGATGATGTTTATTGAATGCCGGAATGATGACATCCTCCCATAAATCCTTATCATCGGTCCGCCAAGTATCGATAAGCACTTCACCGGCACTCACCTGCATGACCATGGAAACCGCCATGGTTAACAATGTGGCCCGGGCACTGTTTTTGGTTAGCAGCTTCATATTACCTCCAACGTATTTGCCAGATTGATTCTGGAAACTCCCGGGCAGTGATTTTTATCAACTGTTAAATATCACCGCTCCACAGAAGCCTCTCTGCATTTTCATCACCATATGCCGGCCATGAAAAAACACCAAATCCACCCCAAAAAAGCGTCTGAAAAGATAGAAACCTTATAACCATGCGGCTGACACCGGGTTAACCACGGATGTAAAGATATTGGACAGTAAAGAAGTCTTTTTTTTCGGATCAGGCTGCAAGGTTTTGTTACCTTTTATTGGTCTTCCTTGCACTTCTCACATTATTTAACGTCGCCAAAAGAGCTTCAATTTCACGATAATTGGTCTTATTTTTAAGTACCGGTTTATGCCGCCTATTAAGGGCAAGTAGATATGACATCAATCAGAACAGGAATAACTGTTGCAACACTGAGCATTTATCTTGTTGCGACACAGATTCATGCAGGAGCATTTGAAGTGCTGCATTGGTGGACCTCGGCCGGTGAAACACGGGCGCTGGATTTCGTTCATGCACAATTGTCACAACAAGGTATCGACTGGCGCAATCTGCCGGTTACGGGTGGAGCCGGTGAAGGCGCAATGGCGGTACTGAAAACCAGGGTACTGGCGGGACAATCACCGGTGGCAGCACAATTGATCGGCCCTGACATTCAGGACTGGGCCACACTGGGATTTCTGACCACCCTCGATGAGGTTGCCTCACAACAACACTGGTCAGCCATTCTTCATCCAACTGTCGATACTCTGATTCAACATCAGGGGCATTATGTGGCGGTACCATTTGGTATTCATCGCATCAATTGGCTCTGGATCAACCGGACACAACTGCAACAGACAGGTCTGGGTATTCCTCAAAACTGGGACGAGTTTTTCAACCTTGCACGCAAGTTTCAACAGCAGGGAATTATCCCCTTAGCCCATGGTAATGAACCCTGGCAAAATACCACATTGTTTGAAACTCTGGTGTTGAGTCTTGGTGGCCCCCGGTTTTATCGCTCGGTATTCGTGGACCTGGATGAGCAGGCGATCCTGTCAGATACTTTCGCCGATGCGCTACGTCTGTTTGCGCGGATGCGAAGCCTGATGGATGACGACGTTAACGGCCGCTCCTGGCATCAATCGACTGCTCTGGTGGCAGATGGGAGGGCTGGCATGCAAATCATGGGAGACTGGGTCAAAGGCGAACTGTCAGCCTGGGGCAAGGAAAACAGACTGATTTGCGCGGCCGTTCCCGAAACCCGGAGTTTTCACCTTTACAGCATTGATACCATGGTACTGTTCCAGCAACCGCAGCCGGACAAGGATCAACAGCTATTTGCCACAACCATGACCGCCATGGATACCCAGCTGGGCTACAGCCTGCGCAAAGGCGCGATTCCGGTCCGCAAAGACATTGATGTTTCCCTGTTGGACCCCTGTGCCAGAGACTCCTATCTGCATTTTGTGGAGAATGAAATGCATCAGACATTGGCTCCCAGCCTGGCCCACTCCATGGCTCTGAACGCCGAACGGGAAGATGTTTTTATTCAGAAGATTCATCGTTTTTTCCAACAACCGGACACTCCCGTCGAACAGGTTCAGGCAGAAATCGTACGCAACCTCAAACCATTGAAACAATAAATAAACGGAGCCATCCCAAATGGTCAAAAAAATTTTCGTGGTGGATGATGATGACAAGATCAGAGCGCTGTTACAGGCGTATCTTGAAAAAAATAATTTTCAGGTGGTCAGCGCAGCGGATGGCGAATCATTTTTGGCAGAGTTCAACCGTATCGGTGATGAAATATCACTGATCATTCTGGATATCATGCTACCCGGTATGGATGGCTTTTCAGTCTGCCGAAAGATTCGCAATATTTCCGATGTTCCCATCATCATGTTGACAGCCAGCGCCGAGGAAACCGACCTGGTGGTCAGCCTTGAATTGGGAGCGGATGACTATATCGCCAAACCTTTTTCACCCAGAACACTATTGGCCAGAATCAAAGCCGTACAACGACGTTTTGACACTCACGGGCAGCCTCCCAGACGTTATCGTTATTATCGCTTCAAGCAATTTACGGTAGACCGGATTGAACGACTGGTCACCACGGATCAAGGCGAATATATCAGTCTGAGTGGGGGTGATTTCCAATTGCTGCAGTTATTTTTGGAGAATCCCGGAAAAATACTGAGTCGCGATGAAATTTCCGAACAGACCCGTGGCCGCGAAAGCCAGCCATTGGAACGTTACCTGGATGTACAGATCAGCCGCTTGCGACAACGCCTTCAGGATGACGGCAAAAGTCCACAGCTGATAAAAACTGTGCGAGGATCCGGCTATATTCTGGCAACAGACGTGGCAATGGCGGATCAACCCGATGAACTCAGAGCATTGCAGGAATGACCGTGGTTCGGGGATCGAAAATAATGAATGGCCGCAGGTACTGGAATCGTTTACGGCCGGATTCAGTTTTCAACCGGATTGCCTGGGCTTTGGTTGCAGGTATCCTATTGGTACAGGTGCTTGGCAACTCCATCTGGGTTGATCAAATTCGTCAGGAGGTTGTGAAAGACACCCAGGAAAATACCGAGAATCTCGCCGATGCACTCAGTACCACATTGAGATATATCAGCAAAATGCCGGCAAACTACCGTTCAATTATGTTGGAACAGCTCCGGGAAGCCGGTGGTTCGCGTTTTTACATCACTCAAAACACTCAACAGATCGATATTCAGCCGTTACCAGATTCCATTCTGAGTGATCTGGTTATAACACTGATCAAACAGCACCTGAACCAGGAATGGGCTCCGCAAAACACCAAAGTAGCATTGGCTTCACCAACAGATCTCAAGGTAAAACCAAACAGTTATCTGCTTGATCTGCCTGCCTACGTCGTCAGTCAGCATATTATCCTGTCTCCCAAACCAGCGCCGTTACTGGTGGTGCAGATTGAAGTGCAACAGGGGGTGTGGATATATATGGCGGCGTTGATGCCTGACCCGTTTTTTCTGGATAAGTACCAACCGTTGACCACGGATCATATCTTTCTGCAGATGCTAACCATGATTACCATTTTGATACTGTTGTTTTTCGTGGTTCGCTGGATCACCCACCCCATGCGGCGACTGTCCATTGCAGCCGAAAAATTTGGTCGCGGGGAACCCCATCCTCCCATCGATACCGCGGGAACTCTCGAGTACAGGCGCACAGCTCATGCTTTTAATGAAATGGAACAACGTATACAACGCTATATGGAAGATCGGGAACGACTGTTCATTTCCATTTCCCATGACTTACGCACCCCAATCACGCGTCTGAGGTTACGAGCAGGCATGTTGGATGACGAGCAATTAGCCGAGGAATTTGATGATGACCTGGAAGAGCTGGAACTGATGGTCAACGGCGCTCTGCAAACTGTAAGAGACACCAATATCCATGAAAACCATCGCGATATAGATATTAATAAGCTGCTATCGAGACTGATAGAACCATTGCAAAAATCCGGTCGCGACATCGATTTTCAGCCACAACCTGTACCACCCGTGACAGCTCGCCCCCTGGCCCTCAAAAGAGCATTGACCAACTTGCTCGACAATGCATTGCACTACGGCGAGCGGGTGGAAGTAACAACCAGAGTCGACCCTGGCGAACTAACCATCGAAATCCGGGATCATGGGCCGGGTATACAAGGCAATACCGACTCTTTGTTTCAGCCCTATACCCGCCTTCCTCATGGCCAAAGCAAAAACCAGCAGGGACTCGGACTGGGCCTTAACATTGCCCAGCAACTGATTCACAGTCACGGTGGGGAATTAAGTTTGCGTAATCACCCCCAAGGGGGATTGCTGGTGGAGGTTCGATTACCGCTTCAATGAACAACCAGATTATCGCGACTGCAACTCATACCCAGTCACGATAATCCACTGTTTCAGCCTAACGTTACTAAAACTCAGTCACAACAGTGACGCCAGGAACCGCCGAACGATCCATCGTCATAAGTACATCAATGGATTGTTCCAGACTAATGGTTCGACCCAGAAGTTTTTGTGGTAACAATTTGCCTGACTGCAACATCTCCAACATGGCACCATAACGATAAGCCTGCATACCATGACTGCCGATCAATTCGAGTTCATCTGCGATGACTTTACCCATCGGAATGGCTGGATAAGCCTGGTCCCCTAACATCAATCCAACCTGAATATGTTTGCCTCGTTTTCGTAAATTCAAAATGGAATTTACACAGGTCTGTTGATGCCCTAATGCATCCAATGACACATGAACACCACCTTTCGTCATCTCTTTAATGGCCTCAACCACATTGGCAACCCGGGTAGAGTTGATAGTGGCGACAGCACCAAGGGAGCGTGCCAGTTCAAGTCGGCTTTCAACAACATCGATAGCGATGACATTGGCACCCGTCGCTGCTGCAATCATAATCGCCGACAAACCCACACCGCCACAACCATGTACGGCAACCCATTGCCCTGCTGATACCTGTCCCTGATCGACAATCGCCCGGAATGAAGTGACAAACCTGCACCCCAGACTGGCAGCAGTGACAAAGTCCAGCTCCTCCGGTAACCGAACCAGGTTGATATCGGCATGATGAACAGCAACGTATTCTGCAAAAGATCCCCAGTGGGTAAATCCTGGCTGTGTCTGTTTTTCACACACCTGATGATTACCAGACTGACATTCAGCACACAAGCCGCAGGCGTTCACAAATGGGACAGTGACTCTATCTCCAACTTTGAAGCGCTGTACAAGACTGCCAACCGCTTGAACCACACCGGCAAATTCGTGACCTGGAACATGAGGTAATCGAATATCCGGATCATGACCCATCCAGCCATGCCAATCACTTCGACAGACACCGGTTGCTTTTACTTTTACCACGACACCATGAGGTGGAGGTACAGGATCAGGTACAGACATCAATCTTGGGGGGGCAGAAAAACTCTCATAAACGACTGCTTTCATGGTTTTATAACCTCACGTTTGTTAAAGTCTGTTCACAGGCCGGCTATATCATCCCGAAAAATAGTTTTACGTTACTTTTCATGTATCGAATCAACCCTGGATGAAAGGTCTTCTGTTCCTGTCTGGTATGGCCTGAATAAAACCGAAAACAACATCCAGGACAAACAACAGAACCGCCCGATAGATTCTGAAAAAAGTGCACCATTGTCCGATCATATACCTGATTTCAGCGGATTACAGAGAACAATGAGCATTCTCGTTTCAGAAAGATATTCATTATTTTTTATATGGCAAAATGCTTTATATCTGGCAGAATTTCAATAGCCAAAATGAAATAATCAAAAATCGTAACGTTACACTTGTCTTTGCAGTCGATAACAACCAAACAGCTGCAAGCCACGGTGATAATGAACATCATGGTACTGAAGAAGAATAATGCATTGAGAGCCCGTGCAGAACAACCATCTTAAAGGACTATGGCACCACGCGACATCTATGCTCTAGCAGATTACAGACATCTAACCAGGACAAGCCGCAGGCGTTACACTATTAATCCGGTCATCAAATAGTTCGTCCTGATCTGTTTGATTGTCGCCCTGAGAAATCTGCGGTGTTGCCCGAAACACCGAATCGTCGGTCCGCTTGATTTCCCGTGGTTCGAATATAGGCTATGGCGAACGGTGTGGTCCAATACTTCAATACCCCCTGCATCACACTGTTAACCCGACATAAATGCTTACCAAGTTAATACACATTCGTGAAGATATGGAACGCCATAATTTTCACTTAGCTCGTTTACCATCTGCGAATCAGGAATCTTATCCGGTCGGAAAAAAATCACTCCTGATAGGCAATGCAGTGACCATCAACTCTAACACGACATTGGGAATCATGATATTTGAGATACAGGCCGTACACAGCGGCAACCAACAACAATCCTTTTAATAACAGCAACGAATATTTTTTAAAACTGAACGTTTGGGTCTTGACTTGAGAAGAGGTTCGCCAGGACTTCTGAAACGTAGCCTGCCGGGCTGCCACAGCAGCTTCATACTGTTGTCTGAACAGAGTATCGTCAGCATGATTAAAATAAGGAATGTTGAGATCGTTAAAAAAATCAAATCCTTTTTCCAACAAACACAGGTTCGTATCCGTCCATTCCGGATACTCGCGCTGTAGATACTGCGACTGCTCCACGGTCAGCAATAGAAAACCATGAGTGTCATTCTCAAGAGAGTCTTTATGTTGCCATACTTCGTAACTGGATTTCAGAATCTCTGCCAAAGAGCTGATCACGACATAGCGATCTGATCCGGTGTGCGTCAGCGGTACAGGGAACGTTTGCCCCTGATAACAAATGGAAGCATCATACTTGGTTACCAAATATTCAAATGACTGACCATGGACCAACTGTTCACTAAAAGCACCAACAACGTCTTGCTCTGAAGCACGCCAGTCGATCCAGATAAACTGATCTTCAAACACATCACCTTCAGACTGCACCAACTGATCAATATTAAGAGTCTGACGCATGAACCTACCTTACTGAATCACCACTCGCAAAATCCACATTAATCCGAACTGTCTGACAAATATATGTCATGCATCGGAAAAAGCAGATTCCATGAGTCGCAATTGTCGACGGTCACAGTCAATCTGACATTCGATGCCCAATGGCATCACCAGCTGCGGATCGGTATGACCAAAATCCAGACGAGAGACCACTGGCAGGTCTGACCGGCCAAACTCACGGCTTATGACCATTGTTAAGGTCTCGTCCAGAGCATCCTTTTCGGCATCACTATAACTGTTAGGACGCCCCACCAGAACACCGTTTATTCGCTCGAACACCCCAAGCATGCCATAATTTCGCAGCCAGTGTCGTATCTGCCCGACGGGCGGTTTATCTTCAGACGTTTCCAGAAACAGGACTTTACCATTCCAAAAGTCTTCGTCTGGCCAGAATCGGGTACCTTTCATCATTTCCAGCACTTCAACGCAACCACCAAACAAACGCCCGCTGCAGACGCCACTGCCCTGTAAAAAACGAGGACCATGATTGATTTCGGCTTCTTTGACTTTGCCGGTATTGGCAACATCTGACCAACTGGGATATCCCGTATGATATTCCTCAAATACCGGCATCTCCCACGCTTCAGGCGAATTGAACAGAACCCCTGTCAAATAGTTTCGGTAAGCTTCGGAAAAAGCGTTTAGCTGTGAAAAACCCGCCATGACCGCAGGTCCGTTAAATGAGACCAGGCCAAGCTGGTTAAAATAGCTGGTCAAGGTGGTGGTATCAGAATAACCCATAAAGAATTTTGGATTGTTTCGAACGATGTCAGTGTCAATATAAGGCAGGATGCGAACAGAATCTTCACCTCCAATTGTGCTGATGATGCCATCGACAGATGTATTGGCGAATGCATCATTAATATCCCGGGCCCGCAATTTTGGATCAAGATACAGTGTTGTTGCATCAGTCGTCGCGGTTGGAAATTCCACGACGTTAAACCCGAGTGCACGGATATTGCTGAGGCCTTGCTGATAAATATGTGGAAATAGTGAAGGACCACCCCAAGAGGGCGACAATACTGCGATGGTATTGCCCTTTTGCAGTGCTTTTGGTTTTTGCATGTTATATCCCAATACTGGTACCGGGAAATTTATATACAACAACACAGACGATTACAAACCTGTTGATTACTCCTGGACGAAAAAATGATCAAACAGATAGATATTCAAGGGCAGAGTCGCTACCGGACAGAGGTGAAACGGGCAGAAAGCTGCCCGTGATTGAAAATTGACCAGCAAGCGTTTGCTGTATCACTTGCTGGTATCTACCAGAAAAACAACAACCTATTCGTCATTCTCCACCACCAGAATACCGGCTCCGGTATTGGAAACAGGCGCATGGTAATGTTTATGGATCAACTTGACTTTATCCGTCAAGGCACCTCGCATGACCAGCCACATAATGACTTCAATACCCTCGGTACCTGCATGCTCCATAATTTCAGCATTGGAAAACCGGGTCAGCCACTCGGGATCATTCACAATTTTATCCATGGTTTCGATATCGAAATCAGGATTGATGATACCAGCCCGTTCCCCTTGTAACTGGTGCGATAAACCTCCGGTGCCGATGATAACCACCTTGGCATCTTCAGGATAAGATTCAATAGCTGTTTTCAGAGCTTTACCAAGTTTATAGCAGCGCAGGGCACTGGGTAGCGGATGCTGTACGGTGTTTACTGCCAAGGGGATGCCTTTGACCGGCCAGGTATCCTTGTCTCCCCACATCAGGTTCATCGGCACCATGAAGCCGTGATCGACTTTCATCTCCTGACAGATGGTCATATCGAATTCGCTTTCGATTAGTTTTTGTACCACATGCCAGGAAAACTCTTCATCCCCCTCTACCGACTTCAGAGTTGGAATCCCCCAGCCTTCGTCATCGTTGAAATACTCTCGGGCGCAACCCAGGGCAAATGTCGGAACTGTATCGAGAAAGAAATTGAGGCCATGATCGTTATAAATAATGATAGCAATATCAGGCTTTACCTCTTCCAGCCACTCTTTAACTGGACCATAACCATCGAACAATGGCTTCCAATAATCGTCCTGTTGTAAATTATTAGCCATGGCATTGCCTATGGATGGAATATGAGAAGTGGTAATACCACCAACGATCTTAGCCATAAAAACCTCCAGCCTTGTTCTTTTTTTCTGCAATACCAGCGGAGTTGTCGAGCAACTTCTGTTTAAACTGATCTGTAGTTATATTTTGCATAATGGCACAGGCGTCCTGTACGCTCTGACCATGGAATATGGCCACTTTCGCGAGATAATAAATGTTGCCTCCCAATCGCAATAATTGCAGCCAATCGCCTGTCAGCACTGCTTTGGTGGTTTCTTCTGACAATTCGTATTTACGACAATATGCTTCCATATCGTTAGCGAACACTTCGCGATTTTCTTTGTTATTAAATGACATACACATTTTGTTCAGACGATAGCCCATTGAGGACTTACGGCCGTCAAAAACGTAGGTACCTGGAATATGATCGTATTCTTGTTTGTTCCACACCATGATCATGACCTCGTAGTGGTTTCAGCGAAATTCTTCGGTATCAATTTCTGCCTGGGTTGCTTCGTTATAACGGGGGCCGGAAACAGCTTCGTACCGGAACGTATCACTCAACTTCTGCAAGTCATCATCGCTGAGGATCAACTGACTGGCAGCCAGGTTATCGAGCATATGCTGTCGATTGGTAGTGCCTGGAATCACAACAATATTTTCGGATTGCTGCAGCACCCAGGCTAACGCCACCTGGGCCATCGTCGCGTCGTGATGTTTAGCGATTTGTCTGACCGGCTCCAGTAACTCAAGGTTAAGTCGATAGTTTTCAGGCGCAAATCTTGGCATGGCCCGGCGAATATCTTGGCTGGTTAGAGTACTGACATCCGTTAATATTCCGCCGAGAAATCCTCGCGCCACCGGACTGAATGCAACAAATGTCACGCCCAGTTGCTCACAGGTATTCAGGACGCTGATTTCCGGATTCCGGGTCCACAGCGAATATTCAGTCTGTAATGCCGTAATGGGATGAACCGCATGGGCTTTCCTGAGAGTAGCCGACGAAACTTCAGACAGACCAATCGCTTTTATTTTGCCTTCTTTTACCAGATCTGCGAGGGCACCGACGCTTTCTTCAATAGGAACGGATTTGTCCCATCGGTGAAGATAGTAGAGATCGATGACTTCAGTCTGTAAACGCTGAAGAGAGTCTTCGCAGGTCTTTTTTAACACTTCTGGGCGACCATCTATTTTGCGTTTACCGGAATCGTCTTTAAACATTCCACATTTGCTGGCCAGAAAATATTCATGACGCCGATGACCAATGGCATTGCCCAGTAACGTTTCGTTATTACCAAAACCATATAATGCTGCGGTATCCAGATGGGTATATCCAGCATCCAATGCTGCATTCAGAAGCTGCACAGCGGCAGTTTCGTCCATAGGCGCACCATAGGCATGGGACAGGTTCATGCATCCCAAACCAACGGAAGTAACGCTGGCACTCCCAAGCATACGTTTTTTCATCACTTTAACTTTCCCGTGTCTTACAGTAATCGTTCGAGCTGATCGAGAGTTTCCATGGCCGGCAAACATTGAGCGACGCTGGAGTTAGGTTCCCTGCCCTCCCGAATGGCGGCAAAAAACTCGCGGTCCTGTAATTCGATTCCATTGTTCGAAACTGCCACACCGCTAAGATCAACCGGCTTCTCATAACCATCCACCAAATCATCATAACGGGCAATGTAGGTACCATTGTCACAGATATAACGGAAAAATGTCCCCAATGGACCATTATTATTGAACGACAATGAAAGCGTGCATAATGCCCCAGATGGCACTTTCATGCCGATACTCATGTCCATCGCAATGCCAAGATCCGGGTGTATCGGTCCCTGTAAAGCCTGAACCTGAGTGGCGCGTTCACCCGTCTGATACTGAAACAGATCCACGGTGTGACAGGCATGGTGCCACAGTAGATGATCGGTCCAGGAACGTGGCTGTCCTTTGGCATTGGTATTGGTGCGACGAAAGAAATAAGTCTGGACGTCCATTTGCTGCACTTTTAATTCACCGGCAACAATCTTGTTGTGAATCCATTGATGACTCGGGTTGAAACGGCGGGTGTGTCCGGCCATTGCAACCAGACCGGTTTTTTGCTGGGTCTCTACCAATTTTCGGGCATCCGCAATATTGTCCGCCATGGGAATTTCCACCATGACATGCTTACCGGCTTCAAGACATTGGATCGCCTGACTTGCGTGCATCTGCGTTGGTGTACACAACAGCACTGCATCCACATCGCTGATGGCGAGTGACTCTTCCAGTTTGTCAGTGGAATGTACAATACCCTGCTCTTTGGCAAATGCTGCCATTTTTACTGCATCACTGCCCACCACAGAAACCACTTCCACGCCATCAATCTGGCGACAGGCATCCAGGTGTTTCATACCAAAAGCGCCCGCTGCTCCCGCAATACATACTTTCATTCGTCGCTCTCCTTTATCTTTAGTTGAATAACTTTGCCAGAATCAGATCAGCCATTTTACGATAGTCGGTTTCAGTATTTCGTAGTCGTAACTGACCAATCTTCTGTTGTAACTTTGCCGTATTTGCAGACATGGACTCGGTAAATCCGAGTTCTGATAAAAACAAATCCACTTCCTGCATTTCCGCCGCCCGGCGAATACCATGCTGAGTCATACGCTCCAGGTTATAGGCGGCTTTGTTTTTCCAGTCGAATCCGGGATAAGACAGGTCCAGAGACTCCAGTACCCGTTCATCCACACCTGCCAACCGGCCTGCCAGTACACATTCAGCAGTTAACGCCTCCATCCCCTTGACCATAATACTGCGGATCATTTTTATGGATGAGGATGCGCCGATCTCTCCTTCAACCACTTTGGGGTTCAACCCTAAAGCAGAGAAAATTTCTGTACCTTCTGTGGCATAAGGCCCACTAAGCAACAATGGTGTTTTATTCCGCAGCGGATAAACCGGAGCCATGACAGCAACATCAACATAGCAGGCCCCCTGCTCAGCGATCATTCCAGCCGAATTTTTCTTGGTATTCGGCGAGCAGGAGTTACAGTCGAAGAAAAACACTCCAGGCTGAAGATAGGGCACAGCACTTCTGGCAGCAGCCTGCGCCTGATCTGCCGTGACGACGGAAATAATCCAGTCGGCATCGGTCAGCGCTTCCTCCAACGACTGGCATTGCTGTATCCCGTACTCTTGAAAATCCTGTTGTTTGGCAGTGCGCGTTTGTTCATCATCGCTGATGGACTTGATATCGAAACCGGACATTTGTGCCAGTTCAGCAATATTCATACTCCTGGAAAACGCACCTGCAGCCTCGCCCACGCCGAGGAATACCAGTTTTTTTTCCGTTAACACTGACATTTTCTTAATCCTGCCAGTACAAACGCATTGGATTGTCGACCAACAAAGCTTGTTGCAAAGTTTCAGTCGTGGCAATTTTGGGAATAAAGTTAACCAGCATACCATCGTCCGGCATATGAGAAGTCATATTCGGGTGTGGCCAGTCAGTTCCCCATAGCACTCGATCAGGAAATTTCTCGACCAGAAGTTTTGAAAACGGCACCACATCATCGTAACCATCAGGACCGCTCAGACTCAAACGCTCAGGACAGCTGACCTTACTCCAGATCTGCTCGTTTTCAGCCATGAAATCCACAAAACTCTGAAACTGCGGATGATCCACCCCAAGAGCAATATCCGGCCGTCCCATATGATCAACCACAATCGTGGTACCCAATTCCAGCAAAAACGGTTTTAAATCTTCAAAATCGGGTGCTTCGAAATACACAACAATATGCCATCCCAAAGGTTTGATCTTTTCGGCAATATTGAAGAAGACTTCTCTGGGAGTGTTATCCACCAGGCGTTTGACAAAATTAAAACGAACCCCTCTGACACCGGCGTCGTGCATGATTTGCAATTCTTCGATGCTGATGTCTGCACCGACAGATGCCACGCCCCGGGCTTTACCATTTGAGGCTTTCAGTGCATCGACCAGAGCATCATTGTTTTTACCATGGCAAGTGGCCTGAACAATCACGTTGCGTTCAAAACCCAGAAAATCCCGCAGGGCAAACAGCTGATGTTTGGACGCGTCGCACGGGGTATATTTACGCTCCGGAGCGAACGGAAATTCTGCTGCGGGACCAAATACGTGACAATGTGCATCCACCGCACCAGCAGGAACTTTGAATTCCGGCTTGCTGGGGTTGGAATGAAACGGCAAATAATCTGAGCTCATAATCGTGACCTTAATATTAAATAAAGACCGTACCGTCAAACAGTTTACGGGTCGTGGAAACAACTGCCGCACTGATAACGTCACCGGAATCGTCGAGTGTTAACAGAATGGCGTTATGACCGATGGGATGTTCAACCTGCAATGATTTCTCCTGGCCATCCGGCATGTTTGCCATAGGTTCACAAACGGAACCGGGAATGGCACAGGCAGTTGCCACAGAAACAGCACCCAGTACGCCTATAGATGCATGGCAGCGATGGGGTATAAAGGTTCTCGTAGAGATGGTCCCCCCTGCTCTGGCAGTGCTGACAAGGGTCATTTTGGGAACGCTTTTTTCCGCCACATCCCCCAGGTTCATCTTCGGGCCGATTTGCAGACGGATGCTTTCCAGCCTGGCTTTCAGTGCGTCATTGCCATCCAGTTCCTGACGATTCTCCTGGCCCGTAATCCCGAGATCTTCCGCACGAAGAATCACTACCGGCATACCATTGTCAATACACGTGACTTCCACGCCATCGACAACATCCTTCACATTGCCAGTCGGCAATAATGCACCACAGGTTGAACCGGCTGTATCTTTGAATTCAATGGCAATCGGACTGGCCGGAACGGGCACACCATCCAGGTGGGTATCTCCCTTATAAATCACATGACCGTTATCAGTCTTGATAGTTTGCACAGCAATTTGACTGGTATTTTCCATGAATACGGTCACCCGGGTTTCACCCGGTTGCGCTGTCACGAGTCCCCGTTCAATTGCAAACGCCCCAACCCCGGCCAGAATGTTTCCGCAGTTTTGAGCATCCGTCACGATGGCCTGATCCACAAATACCTGCAAAAACAGATAATCGACATCCACGCCATCCCGCTGGGATTTCTTTACCACGGCGACTTTCGAGGTCAATGGATCAGCCCCGCCCATGCCATCGATCTGCCGAGGGTCAGGCGACCCCATGACCCGAAGCAGAAACTGATCTCTGGCTGCGGGATCAGCCGGCAAATCATCTGCCAGAAAATAACCGCCTTTTGAGGTGCCTCCCCGCATCCACATGCAGCGTGCTGAATCAGACATATTTCAGCCCTTTTTCTTTCAACCGTTCACGCATCTTGTAAATATCCAAACCGAGTTCTCCCGCTGCAAGACGCTTGCGTTTCTCCTCCTCCAGTGCAACACGGGCACGGGATTTTTCCAACACGTCGGCAGCTTCCTCACGGCGGACAACACAGACACCATCATCATCCGCGACGATGACATCACCCGGATTGACCAGTTCACCTGCACAAACCACGGGAATGTTGACCGACCCCAACGTCTCTTTGACGGTCCCTTGGGCAAACACTGCTTTAGACCAGACCGGAAACTTCATGGCGGTTAAATCACGAATATCCCGCACACCGGCATCAATGATCAGACCAACACCACCACGGGCCTGCATGGAAGTCGCTAACAGATCACCGAAATATCCGGCATCGGACGGCGATGTCGGCGCCAAAACCAATATATCACCCCGCTTAACCTGTTCGATGGCAACATGCACCATCCAGTTATCACACGGTGGAGCAGATATGGTCACTGCCGAAGCTGCCACACTGGCCCCTGTATAAATCGGACGCATATAGGATGCCAGCAGCCCCTTACGACCCTGGGCCTCGTGGACGGTGGCAACACCGCACTCTGCCAGTCCATCAATGACCGACTGTTCTGCCCTTTCAATATTCTGTACGACAACAGCCATAAACCATTACTCCTTCTCGCTTGAATGGATTACTGACAGTATTCGCCCGGAACACTGCCATGACTATTTAGATTTGCTTTTTTTGGTATTAATTTTTGTTATTACCCAATTAAGTTTTCAGGCAACTCCGAGCCATGTGTTATGTTTCCGGAGTTGCACAACTGACCTAATAAAGCGCTCTGACAAGTACCAGACTGACAGCAGGAAACAACACCAGCAGTAATACCCGAATCATATCTGCGGTGATAAAAGGCAAAATTCCAATATAAGTTTGTCGAATAGGTGTTCCGCTGGACATGGCATTGATGATAAACAGATTGAGACCCACCGGGGGCGTAATCAGACCGATTTCCGCCACCATCAACACCAAAATGCCAAACCACAGCGCAAACTCCTCATACTGCAAACCATAATCCATGGCACTGACGATCGGGAAGAAAATCGGAACTGTTAGCAGAATCATCGACATGGAATCCATAAAACAGCCAAAAATCACGTACAGAATGAGAATGATGGATAATACCGTCCAAGGCGAAAAACCCTGTTCCACCACCCACGACGCGCTATTCTGTGGCAACTGCGAAAACGCCAGAAACGAGTTATAGATACCGGCACCAAGAATGATGAAAAAAATCATGGCACTGGATATGGCGGTTTTCTTCAGACAATCCTGCAATGCCGGCCAGTCCAGCCCACCGCGCAGCCAGGCGACTAACCCGGTTCCCGCAGCCCCGATTGCAGCCGCTTCTGTCGGGGTAAACCAACCTAAATAAATACCCCCTACTACCAGAAAGAAAATCAATGAAACAGGCCAGACATCTACCACAATCTTGAACCGCTCGCGCCATGGAGTGCGCTCTTTAACACCGGCAGAACCCGGTACAAGGCGGGCATACAAGGCGATCACAATCATATAAAACAATGCGGCCATTAATCCTGGAAGAAACGCTGCAACAAACAGTTTGGCAATGTTCTGTTCCGCCAGAATAGCGTAGATAACCAGCACCACAGAGGGGGGAATCAAAATACCCAGAGTCCCACCGGCGGCCAGTGTGGCCGTTGCCAGACTGGGAGAATAACCATAACGGCGTAGTTCGGGCAGAGCCACCTGCGCCATCGTGCCGGCGGTTGCCAGAGATGATCCACAAATGGCCCCGAAACCCGCACAAGCGCCAACAGCTGCCATAGCTACACCGCCCTTTCGATGCCCCAGAAAGGCCTCCGCGGCTTTAAACAAAGCGGTCGACATTCCACCTCGGGAAGCAAACTGGCCCATCAATAAAAACAGCGGAATAATTGAAAATGAATAGTTGGAAAAATCGGTCCAGCTGACAGTTTTCATTTGCGATAAAACCGGAGACCAGCGACCGGTAACCAGATAGGTTCCGACGATTCCCACCAATAACATGGCCGCTCCAATGGGAATACGAATAAACACCAATAACATCAAGATAGGAAAAGACCAGAGTCCGATCTCAATACTGCTCATGAATAATCCTCTTCTTCAGCATCCGCTTGACCACCTCGGATAATGTCGACAATATCCCGCCACAACGTAAACAATCCTGTCACCACAATCGGACAGAAAAGAACCATTGCACCAGCGAAAGCCCACCAGACCGGAATCTGTAAAATAAAGGTTGTTTCCTGATAATCGAACTTATCAATCGTTCCTTCAAAATGACGCCAGGCCAACAGACAAAACAGCCCGGTCACCACCATGTCACCCAATAGCTGAGTCCAGACTTTGGCTTTGACACCAAAAGGCGCAATAAACAAATCCACGCTGACATGACCGCGTTTCAACTGACAATAAGGCATAAACGAAAAAACAGCCAAGCCGCAGAAAATCTGTACCAGTTCATAATCTCCCGGTACTGCAGACAGGCCAATTGAGGTCATCATTCGCCCGATGATGCTGACAGTGGTTAACAGGATTGCGATTATCAGCAGAACGCCGCTAAGAATGGCCAGCATACCAGCCATACCTTCAACCAAACGCTGAACTCGTAAAAACAAAGGGTGATATACAGCCGTAGTCATATTTGACCTACAAAATTTTAGTGTGAAAGTAAGTAAAATATTTAATCGGACAGGACATAATCATCACCATGACTATGTCCTGAAGATACGTTACTTGGAATCGTATTTTTCAATCAGCGCTTTGGCCGCCTGGTACAGCTTGGTACCATCCATCTTGCGCTTGTCCATTTCTTTAACCCAGTCTTCAGTTACCTTTTCACTGACCGTTTTCCACCGCGCAGTTTCAGCGTCATCGAGTTTGACAATGGTATTGTTCGCTTTCACAGCGATGTCATATCCACGTTTGTCTCCCTCATCCATTGCCTGACCAAACTTCTGAGCCAAGGCCATACCAGAATTGTTATCGATCACTTTTTTCAGATCGGCTGGCAGGCTGTCATAGGTGTCCTGATTCATCGCAAAAAGGAATGCGGCGGTGTATAACCCGTAGCGACCGGAAAACTCAGTATGATAAGGCGCAAGTTCTGCTATTTTGACCGATGGCGTAACCTCCCAGGGCACTACGGTTCCATCAATAACACCTTTGGATAATGCCTCCGGAACTGCCGGAACCGGCATACCCAGCGGACTGGCACCCAGAGAACTCAGCATGGCATTAACCACTCTGGAAGTACCACGCAACTTCAAACCTTTCAGGTCGTCAAGCTTTTCGATTGCAGAATTACGAGTATGCAACAAACCAGGTCCGTGAGTATGAACGGCCAAAACTTTCAGTCCACGAAATGCCTTATCATCTGTCAGATAAGTATCATAGTATTCCTGAAAAGCCATGGAAGTGGCTTCTGCAGTGGTTCCGATAAATGGCAGCTCGAATACTTCTGTTTTTGGATAACGACCCGGGGTATAACCAAACAATGTCCAGATCACATCTACGACCCCATCCCGGGCCTGATCAATCAGATCACTTGGCTTGCCACCCAGTTGCATAGATGGATATAACTGAACCGAAATCCTGCCGCCTGATTCAGATTCGATTTTTTTGGCCCATGGCTCAAGAACTTTGGCAGGAATGGTAGCCTGTGGTGGCAACATCTGGTGCAGACGTAAGACCACATCAGCTGCAAACACTGACGTTGCAAATCCCATCGTAACGATTCCAACGCCCATTATTTTAATGGCCTTGCGAAGCATATTTTGACCTCCAGTTTTATTTTTATTTTTTGCCCGCTTTCGCGCTATTGCACCACACCCTAGGGTCATTCGACAATGACTGCCGGCCTGAAGCATGGTTACAGCCTGTCTGCTGCCAACTGGTATAACATGCCAGCTTTAAACAGGTTGCGAATAACTCAGATGAGTATCAAGCCGGTGCACTTGATAAGCCACTTAGTTTTTCTTTTTTTTATATTAATTTTTGCTATAGTCCGATCCAAAAGAATTTATAAAGGCTACTACGGATGCATAAAAACGTCCCAAATCTCAGACACTTACGCGCGTTTCGTGAAGTCGCCATCAATAAAAATATAAGTTTGAGTGCTGAAAAGATCTTTATTTCCCAGTCTGCGATTACCCAGGCAATCAATAAACTGGAACAACATTTTGGAACATCTCTGTTTAACCGCAGTCCTAGTGGAATGTTTTTGACGGAACGTGGTGAGATTTTGTTTCGCAGAGTTGATCGTTGTTTAAATTTATTACAGCAAGGTGTCAAAGACGCTATTCGCAGCGGCAACGGAAAAGCAGGCACAAATCCACTCAATATAATCTCCACTTCGCAATTGCGGGCACTAATTGCGCTGGAGGGCAATCACAGTTTTTCCATGGCGGCCCGTTCGATCAACATTTCCCAGCCTTCACTGCATCGTTCAGCAAGAGAACTTGAAGATCATTTATCGATTACCCTGTTTGAAAAAACCAATATCGGTATATCGCTGACCAAGGCTGCGCTTATTTTGTCCCGTAGTGCCAAACTCGCTTTCAGCGAATTGCGTCAGGGTTTTGAGGAAGTCAATGAGTCCCTGGGTATAGAATCCAGCTATATCGCCATTGGATCCATGCCGCTGGCCAGAACCTATATTTTACCAATGGCCCTGAATCAGTTGACCGTCAGCCGTCCGCAGATGTCCATTAATGTTATCGACGGGCCTTATGAGGATTTACTGCAGCACCTGCGCCAGGGAGATATTGATTTTTTGATCGGGGCATTGCGAGGTAATTTTCCTTCCAAGGAAATTATCGAGGAAACTTTATTTGAGACATCTTTATCTATCGTTGCCAGAGCAGGTCACCCGCTGGCCGGACAATCAGAATTGACCCTCGAACAGCTGGCCCAATACCCGTGGGTGGTACCGCGTAAAGGAACCCCTGCCAGAAGCCGTTTTGAGGCCATGTTTGAACAGGCCGGCATTCATATTCCCATGGGGCTGATCGAGTGCAGTTCCCAGATTCTGATTCGTCAGCTGTTGCAGGCCAGTGACCGGCTCACATTCCTATCGAAGCATCAGATCACATTGGAAGAAAAACAAGGTATTCTGGCCACTCTGGCCTACAAACCTGATCACTCATCCCGCCCTATCGGCCTGACCTATCGGACAGACTGGCATCCAACCAGCGCCCAGAAGGAACTGATGAATTATCTGCGGGATCTGAGCCGTAATATTGAAGAATAACTGCTGGTGTCTGAGTTATGGTCGCCAGCTTATCATCATTGCGAAAGCCCTTTGCAGAACTTTATTGGTTTGCAGGATACAGACAAAATGAAAATTACCATAAGCGAACTACCGGCACAGGCCTACTCAAAACAATATGCGGACAGTGGCGCTTTTACCGATTGTTATCATGTAGACATCCCACGCGACCTATCGTTAGCAGACTACCTTCAGGCATTTTACACAACGCCAATTTTCAGAATAGAGAGAGCCATGCTATCGATTTTGACCAGTCACTCTGCCGACGACCAGACTGCCGCTCAGCTGGCGACCGGGCAAACTGACCGGTTTTCAATCTGGCGCGTTGAACAACGAACAGAGGATCAGGTTCTGCTGTGCGATATCACCCAGCGTACGCGCTCATGGCTCATGGTAGCACCTGCAGAAACCAATCCCACGACGATGACAAGGTTATACTTTGGTTCTGTAGTGACGCCCACCAAACGCTCAAACAATGGCCAATCATCATTCGGTCCAGTATTTCATATGCTGAGCGGCTTTCATCGTCTTTATAGTCGTGCACTACTGGCATCCGCCGCCAGGAAACTGTCGAAACAGAACCCGTAACGAAAATGACTCTACCGACTTTTGAAACAGTTTGCGGCTACTCTTCTGCAATCCCGAGTCGTCATGATTTTCACACCTTAGTGCGATAACGCATCCCTGCAGTGTACGATTAACCCCACAGCTATCGCCGCCGGGCTAATCGCAAACCATCGTATTCAGATCAAAGTGTGGTTGGAATCAGTTTTTTGATCGTGCCATCTTCGTTGTAGTAGATTCGATCAATACAAACTGATCGGCGATAATCTCCGCCCGTGGGCAGTCCAGCATTGTGATATGACATGTAATGCGCACCTTTGAATTCAAATATGGAATGGTGCACTGTGCCAACGCCACTGGGAATCGCAGATGAATCGAGTATGTGTCCTTTATATTCCCATGGACCTCTGGGAGTACGGCTCATGGCATAGGCTGTACTCTCGGGAAATCCTTTTGAAAAACTCAAATAATACCAGTCGCCATATTTGTGCAAATAAGCAGCTTCCTCGAAATCTGGCAGATTACTTACCACGTTAATTTTGACATTGGAGGTATTGCGATTAATCATTTTTCCGGAGGCATCCAGGGAATAGGATTCACCCTTCAAGTGGATCATGTCCTGCTCAAGCTCCACCCAATACAATGAGTTATTTCCCCAGTACATGTAGGCTCTGCCGTCATCATCCACAAACACGGTCGGGTCAAGATTGCGCCAGCCATGATCGGCAGTTTGTCCGGTAGCCTGGTACCACAATCCTGCGGTATCTGCCAGCAGAATCATGGGCATTCCACGCGGATCGGTGTAGGGACCTTCTGGCCGGTCAGCAACGCCAACACCGATGGTAATCCCCCAACCACTCGGATCGCCATTGATAGGCACATAAATGTAGAATTTATCGTTTCCCTGGGCATCTTTCCGATGAACAGTCTGCATCGCGTTGGCATCGCCAGCTGCGTCATTACCTCTGGCCCATGCCCAATCGCTATAACGCGCTACCGCACCTTTGTTCTCCCAATGGATCATATCGGTCGTTTCCCAGAGCCGGTAATCAAACATCCGATACCCGGAAACCCCCTGGGCCTGTTCATCATGAGTGGTAAAAAGGTAGAGCTTATCGTTCCATTGAAAACCAGCTCCATCGGCGGTGAAAATATAGTTACCAGGGCCATTAACCGGATCTGATGCGTCATAACGAATCAGTGGGTTGGGAAAAGATGTGGGAGCTTCCACCTCGGGGTCTGGTGGGTCCATGGTGCTATTGTAGGGACCAATATAAATCCAATCGAGGTCAAAGAAATCCGGCCCTGTCGCGGTTACACGAATTTTTTGAATCCCAGGGGTCAAATGAATGGTACCAGCCGGCCAGACCTTAAACTCTCCCCATGCACCCACCACGGGTATGGTAAAAGAATCTATCAGCGTCTGACCACATTGAGTAATGGAAAGTTTACGTCCGGCATTAATGCTTCCGGAACGGATCGTAATATCGTAATCACCTTCAGTTTCGACATTGATGGTGTATTCCAACCATTCGCCTGAGGTTATCCAACCTAAAGCATAGCCGCTATCCACGCCTTTAATATCGACATCGGTGTTGGTTCTGTAACTGCCTCCTTCATTACCTGTGCTGGAGTCCTGATACCCAGCCGGATCAAAATTCTCTGCTTCCACTATGTCCGGCACCGCAACTACATAATTATTAAATGCATGATCACTGTCACTGGGACAGGTATGAGCAGAAATCAACGCATCTAATGAGTTGTCAGAAGATGGCTCAAAGGATAAGGGTGACCCCGAAGAAGTGGACAAATCAGATCCATATGACAAATCTGAAACTCTGGAACTATGACCATCCTCATTACAGGCAGTCACACTGAGAACAACTGAAACCAACAGAAATGGTACAACTTTTCGTGTATAGGCAGCGTTTAATACGCCACCCATCAAAGAGAATTTCATAGTAATTTGCTCCTGCTACATGGTTGGCAAACGACACTTTGGATATGGCTCATACTTTTAATTATCATTACAAAGACGCCGTGATACGTTGTCTCAATTCACACTGATAACACATACCTACTGTCATATATAAAAACAGAAACGACTGAACGGTAATGCGCTGCCTTACCGACATGAATCAGCAGCACTGGAATAACGCGCAACACAGAGTTAACCAACCTTTCTGTGAATTAACTGAACAGCTGTTCTATACCGTCAAAAGTGCCACAAACGAATTCAATTTGAGACTGGAATTTCTATTTGCCCAGACTTTTATACTTATTTATCAGGGCAAAGATATTACCCGAATCAAAAAGGTCAACAACACGACTTCAGTTTCGGGATATAGTCCCTGATTATAGTACTTCAGTGCAGTAAAGCTGCTATAGGGATTTAGTATGAAGCCAATTATTATCATACTTCCTTTTCAGTCAAAAAAATCAGCACATGAAACGATCCATATCGTTTCTTGAGTTGACTGCCTGCCAGCCTTACTCCCTCAGCAATTAACCGGTACTACACTGTATAAGGCATTTTTTGCTCCCTGACCTGCAATACTATTGAGTGGAGTATATCCCTGAAACACCGACAACCCCACAAAACAACTTAGCGGCTGTCCGGTTTCCTTAAACCCATTAAGCTTCAGCTCCGGATAACCAACGCTCACCGCGAAAGACATTCTCAGTATTAAGGGAAAAAACATGAAACTCATATATCGGAATTGCCTGTTTACTTGTTCAGGCGTGTGCCACTGTCGGATCAGGAAATCGCCAGGAGAATTACTATCAGCCAGCCAACTCAAGCTCGCAAGACGTGTTAGTGGAGGGTTCCAGGTTTGGGAGTGTTGCCAAAACTCCAGGCAATATTGCAACCGGAATCGTAGTATTTTTAAACAACGTACCAACCATCAAACAACCTTAAACTTTCAATAACATCTGAGTAAGGCGTTAAAGGTTCTGTGTATGGAATATTAACTGATTGTTCTGGTGTGTGGAGCCGTGTTCGTCGCGATCTAGCGTATTTCACTGACCACTGACACGGGGAATGGCAGAGCGTTTTTTAGCAGCCCTAAGCTTAGGTGTTGGAATGGTTACCTTGATGATTGCCAAGCATTTAGCCTGGCTCGCAGCAAGCATGTTTTTAGTCACGCGGGAAGAGTGAAAGGAAGATCTGCTTCTGCTTAGGTGTGTTGGAGCGAAAAATGAATGGTCGGTGTGAGAGGATTTGAACCTCCGACCCCTTCCTCCCGAAGGAAGTGCGCTACCAGGCTGCGCTACACACCGGACAGCGCACAATTCTATTCAGTATTCGATCAGAGTCAATGGGATATATCAACAGACTCTCCAGCTTTTTCTTCCGGACAGAAAACGTCAAAAACGAAACCAGCCACCGCCCTCTCCCTGCGCATAAAAAACCGGCATTAGTCTTGCAATCACTAGGGTTCTGAGGCTCTTGCAGATTGCAAATGGAAGTCTTTTGGTGGCACCCCCACTCTTTTCTTAAAAAACCGGCTGAAATAGGCAGGATCCCGATAACCGAGCGCTTCTGCCACCTGAGACACGTTTAGCCGGGTATATACCAGCAGACGTCTGGCCTCCAGAATAATACGCTGATGAATAACATTCAGTGCGGCCGTCCCTGCTACCTGATGACATATGACATTCAAATGTTCAGGTGATACACCTAATTGCCGTGCATACCAGGAAACATGCTTTTGTGCAGCAAACTGCCCATTAACGAGCTTTTCAAATTTATAAAAGTGTGTTTCAGCCCGGTCTCGCGGGTTGTTCTCACGTTGCAACTGAGACTGAGTCTCATAAACCCAGGCAGCAAACAAGGCTTCAGCCAGGATGGAAACAAGGGACATATTGCCGGGCGTCGCTTCCCGAAAACTCTGACGCAGACACTCAAATAACTTGGGCAACGCCTGTTCAGTATCATTCCTGAACCAGGTAACCTGCGACAAACAGACCGGATAGTCAGAAAAACGTGAGAAAATAGGTTCAAGAAAGTCTTCATCCATCGTTATGACCAGTCCATCCGAGCCTGGATCGAAATCAAACCCATGTACCACCCCCGGCGCGATGCCAATCGCCTGATGCGGGTACAAAGCATGGTTTTCCCCATCAAGGCTCACCACAGCCCTGCCCTGTTGAACCAACAGCAGCTGGAACAGCCGGGTATGTTTATGCGGCAAAATATGCCAATCATGCAAGCGACTGCGTTCGTTTATTTGCTCGCAATGTACCAACTCCGGCATAGAGGCCGCCATTTCTTCGCCATATAGCCGATAAGTCGGAATGGTCTGGCCCATCTTCATTTACTTACCTCAAACAATGAATCTTTGAAATGTACAAGAAGTTATCAGAATAGCCCATAGCACTTTGCAGTCAATTTTATCAATATACCTGACACTATCTGAAACTATAAAAATAATCATTACCAACGTCGATGTTGATGTAATACGGACTCACAATTCGCGGAGAACAATTATGAAAACCACCGTAGCAATTATCGGATCAGGTCCTTCCGGGCTACTGCTCGGACAACTACTGACTAAAGCGGGTATCGACAACGTCATCCTGGAAGCCAAAACCCGGGATTACGTGCTCAGTAGAATACGCGCGGGAGTACTCGAACAAGGAATGGTTGATCTGCTGCGTAAAGCAGGTGCCGGTGCCCGAATGGACAAAGAAGGCCTGGTACATGAAGGCGTGAATATTTCCTGGAATGGGCAACTGCACCGTATCGACCTGAAAAAGATGTCAGGCGGTAGTAGCGTGATGGTCTACGGACAAACAGAATTGACGCGTGACCTGATGGATGCGCGACTGGACTCTTCGGCTCAGACTTTTTACGAAGCACAGAATGTTCAACCCCATCAGGTGGATTCTGATCAACCCTACGTCACCTTCACTCATAATGGTGAGGACTATCGCCTGGACTGCGATTACGTTGCCGGCTGTGACGGTTTCCACGGTGTGTCGCGCAAGACCATTCCTGAGGACAAAATTACTGAATTTGAGCGGGTTTATCCGTTCGGCTGGCTGGGAGTACTGTCTGACACCCCACCTGCTGCTGAAGAACTGATCTATGCACACCACCCTCGCGGTTTTGCACTGTGCAGCCAACGCAGCCTCACCCGCAGCCGCTACTACATTCAATGCTCTCTTGATGACAAAGTGGAAGACTGGTCGGATGAACGGTTCTGGGAAGAATTAAAAAAACGGCTACCGGAAGATGTTGCCAACACCATGGTCACCGGGCCATCCATTGAAAAAAGCATCGCCCCACTACGCAGTTTTGTTGTCGAACCTATGCAATACGGGCGTTTATTCCTGGTCGGGGACGCCGCTCATATCGTTCCCCCCACAGGCGCGAAAGGCCTGAACCTGGCCGCCAGTGATGTTCAGGCACTGTATTGCCTGCTGAAAGAAGCCATTCAGCAAAACAACCCTGCGGCTCTGGAGCGTTATTCCGAGGTGGCACTACGCCGTATCTGGAAAGCTGAACAGTTTTCCTGGTGGATGACCAATCTGCTGCATGATCTGAGTGCCTCACCGTTCGAAGCCAAAATGCAGGACGCTCAGCTGGCACATTTGCTGGAGTCTGTTGCCGGTCAGACGTTGATTGCAGAGCAATACGTCGGCCTGCCATATGAACTGAAAGAAGACTGATCCGATTCTCATCCGGGCGGTTGACCCCCGCCCGTCAATCTGCCCAAAATAGCGGCTTTTGTCAGGCAGAAATACGTGCAAACGGACACTCATCCACTGCGACTGGGCATGGCCATGTGGTCACACTCACAATGGCGGGACACGGTATACGGCGGCAAACACGAAACGGCCGAGCGACTGGCGCGATACTCTGAAATATTCAGCACCGTTGAAGGCAATACCACGTTTTACGCTACCCCTTCTCAGGCAATAGCTCAGGATTGGAGTCAGGCCGTTGCCAACGATTTTAGATTCACCTTTAAGTTCCCGCAGGAAATCACCCACAAGCAACAGCTACGGCATTGCAGCCAGGAACTGCGGACGTTTCTTCATAATATGTCACCATTGATGGAGAAAACCGGTATCTGGAAAATTCAACTGCCGAAGTTCTTTGGTCCTACAGAACTACCATTATTACAAGCTTTTATAAGCAAACTGCCGAGAGACATGAACATCGGTGTGGAAGTCCGCCATGACGCATTTTTTGCCAAGGGAACCGATGAGCAACAACTGAACCGACTGCTCATGGATCATGGCGCCAACCGCATAATCATGGATAGTCGGCCAGTATTCGCAGCGCCGCCGGATACCCCGGCCATCATTGATGCTCAAAAGAAAAAGCCCAGGGTTCCGGTGCACGCAATCGCAACGGCAAAGCATCCCGTTATCCGCTTCATCGGTCATCCGGGACTGGACGCCAATAACGACTTTTTTTACAGCTGGATCGGCAAGATCTGTCAGTGGATGGCGGACGGGTGCCAACCCTACTTGTTTATTCATACTCCCGATAATATCGAAGCCCCTATATTGGCCCGCGAACTATATCGGCAATTAAGTGACCATTGGCGACAGTTACATAAAACACAACTGCCTTCGATCAAAACGCCGACACCCCCGGAATCAGACCAACTCGGGCTGGATCTGTGAGCCAACCACTCTTGCATCGGTCAACTCTCGGGATAACCCGAATACGTTGGCAAGTCACCCTCTTCACAACTCCAGCTGGCCCTGGAGTCCCAGAATATCCTGCCTGACGGAGATATGCCTGGATCCGAATCCAGAGATCCGGCCGGAACCACCACATAACCACTGCGGCTAAGACGGGGTACCGGTGAGCCGCAACTGCGACAGAACCACTTACCAAAACTTTTCGCACCCGGAAGATCAAAACGACTGATCAGATCCTCGCCAGACAGCCAGGAAATCTGCTCCTTCCCAATCAACAGATTCGTTGCGTGTCCGGTACCTGTACCCTTACGACATCGGGCACAATGGCAATGCAACATCTTCTCAAACGGGGGCAGCAGACTGAAACGCACCTGACCACACAAACAACTACCTTCAACAGCCGACACAGCCATAAACATCTCCTGCGGTTTTCACAATTTCATGATCAATCTTAATTTACGGGACACCCACCTGAATATTATTCAAGAGACACCCACTCGAGTAATTCATGGGACACCCACATGACCTGAGCTTCATTTCACCAACATTTCACCAGACACCCATACTATTTAACGGGACACCCACTTGTATTTAACGTATTTAACGGGACACCCACTCACGTTTGATGACTTTTCATGCGATATTCATGAAACCAGATTCTGAAAATCACCGGGTATCTGGCTCCGCTCGTTTAGAGTAATTCACGGGACACCCACTCGAGTAATTCATGGGACACCCACATGACCTGAGCTTCATTTCACCAGACACTCATACTATTTAACGGGACACCCACTTGTATTTAACGTATTTAACGGGACAACCCACTCACGTTTGATGACTTTTCATGCGATATTCATGAAATCAGATTCTGAAAATTACCGGGTATCTGGCTCCGCTCGTTTAGAGAAAAGCAAAGCCAAACACTGTCTGTTTACCAAAGGATTGCAAGTCAGCAGTAAATTCAGCGCGGAATCCTTGCATAAAAACAAGATTTCGGTAGTTTAGCGGCTCTATATGAATTACCGTTTTTTTACATACCATAAGGAGTTCTTATGCGCATTACCCGCTGGTTCTTGGCTTTGCTTGTGTTAACCACCGGCTCATCTGCGTTCGCTGCCAATAAAGCAATCGGCACGGATGTGGTTCGGATTCTGGACGAAAACCAGGTTGTCGGCGAAGCTTTCAACCTTTTCTATCAGCATGGACTGGCTCGTAATTCTGCTGTTGTAGTCTCAGTTGCCCGGGATGCAGATAAAGACATGATGCTGGAGGGCGCATTTAAAGCCTATTCCGGTGCTGCATTCTCCAGCGTGTATTATCAAGTGGGTGGTAATCTTTTTGACTACGACGACGACTCCGAGCTGGGTATACATGCCGCTATTGGCTACGAGCGTAGTCCGGCACGGAATTTTGTGTTTTTCGGTACGGTTAAAGTGATCATTATGCCCGATTCCGACTACACTCAATTCTCTCCCATGCTGGGCGCGATGTTTGCGTTTTAACTGACGTAATCCGACCGGGCCTTATAGCTCGGTCCTTGGAACATTATTCAGCGTTATGACTGCAGTAGAAATCACACCCTATACAATTGACCAGTCCGTCAGGTCGTCAAATACGATTACCCTGTTCACAAATCACTGACATTTTCATCATCAAAAGTAATTGGTTTTGAATAAACCATATAGAGAAACTATGTTCCGGCTCATAGCAGCTAAACCGCAAGCTGAACGATAAAACATAAAAATGTCCCCACGAGCCGGCGAAATTAGCCAAAAACTTTCCAAGCCGTTAAAATCGCCGCCTTTGAAATACCCTGCCCGGAGCCATATTGATATTTCACTGTTTATCATAACAACTCAGGCTCACTACTATTATTAGGATATTTATGGCCAAGAAGAACTTCATTGTTCACCGTTACCGAAGCTGGAGAAAAACCTGGAACCAGAATCTTGACTCCCCTCTGAAACGTTTTTTTGCCCACCTGGATGCTGTTTTTATCGATCATTCATTTTTTCGCATCTGGTTTCACAATTTCCATCAGGTGGCCGAAGGCGTATATCGTTCTAACCAGCCTTCACCAAGGCAAATCCGAAAACTGCATCGTATGGGAATCCGGACCATTGTGAATCTGCGTGGCGCCAGCGAGTTTGGCTCCTATGCTCTGGAACGGGAAACCTGCAAAGAATTGGGTATCCAGTTAATAGACTTTCGTATGTATTCACGCCGAATGCCTAGTGTGGAAAGTATTCTGGAGGCTCAGAAAGTCTTCGCCAACCTGGAAAAGCCGGTATTGTTGCACTGTAAAGCAGGCTCCGACCGTGCCGGTCTGGGCTCTGCCTTATACAGCCTGCTGATTGATGGACAGCCGATCGAAGTCGCGCAGAAGCAGCTGAGTTTCAAATACCTGCACATCAAAGCCGCCAAGACCGGACGCCTGGACCACTTTTTGGAAAGCTATCGTTGCTTCAATGCACAGACCCCCACGCCATTTTTGGACTGGCTGCAGAATCATTATGACAAAGAAAAAGAATTACAGACGTTCCATGCCAACGGCCTGGCCAACACACTGATAGACCGGATTTTAAATCGTGAGTAAACCCAAGGCGTCACTTGTAAAACGGCTCTGGAAAGAGTACGTGTCCAACCACATACTGTTATTGCTGGTGGCAGTCACGTTGATGGTGATCGAAGGCAGTACCATGGGGTTGTTGAGCTATTCCGTGAAACCATTATTCGACAATATCTTCGTCGAAAAAAGCTCGAATATGATCGGCCTCGTAGCCATCGGAATTTTTCTCATTTTCACCGTCCGCGGTATCAGCGCCTTTGGTCAACGCTCCATAACAGTCACAATTGGTCTGAGGGTGATTACTGATATTCAGAAAAATATTGTCCGTCACCTGCTGGGCCTGGATAGCAGTTTTTACAGCCGTAATCCGCCCGGGGCCCTGATTGAACGTGTGCGCGGAGATTCTCAGGCGCTGCAAAGCTTCGCCAGTAATGCCCTCATCGTATTCGGCCGTGATACCTTCAGCCTGATTTCGCTGCTGTCTGTAGCCCTTTGGGTAGACTGGAAATGGACACTCATTGCCTTTATCGGTACTCCACTTCTGGTTTTTCCAATTCGTGGGTTGCATATACTGATTCGTAAAACCACTCGTAGGGCCCGACAATCTTCAGCTGATATATCCAACCGCCTGAACGAAATTTTCCATGGCATCAAAGCCATCAAACTCAACAATGCAGAACAACACGAACACGGCCGTTTTGCAGAGGAAGTCAGGAAATACCTGAAGGTCCAATCCCATTCCGAATACGGAAAAGCGGCCCTTCCCTCCATGATTGATATTATCGCTGGCGCCGGATTTGTCGGAGTCCTTATTTTTGGCGGCCAGCAAATCGTCAATGGTGATAAGACCATCGGCGAATTCATGAGCTTTTTTACCGCCCTGGGTCTGCTGTTTGATCCGATCCGCCGCCTCAGCGGACTTGGCGGAAATGTGCAGGCTGCCATGGCAAGCCTGGAGCGTATCTACGCGCTGTTTGACGAGCAGCCGACGATTGTTAACGACCCGGCACCCAAAACCGTGACCAATCCACAAGGAGACATCAGTTTTAACAACGTGACCTTTGGCTACAATAATCAACCAGTACTCAGAGGTATCAGTTTTACCGCACCGGCGGGCAAAACCACAGCTCTGGTCGGTCCTTCCGGTGCAGGGAAAACAACGATATTCAATCTGCTTTGCCGACTGGAAGATGTGGAAAGTGGTGAAATCCTGATCGGTGGTCAGCCACTGATGGAGATCGACATCGTTGATCTGCGCAATCAGATTTCGGTCGTCAGTCAGGAATCAGCTCTATTTGATGAAACGATACACGACAATATCGCGTTCAGCCGCCGCAGTGCCGAAGAGGACGAAATCGAAACTGCCGCCAAAGTAGCATTGGTCAAGGAGTTCTCCGACCTGCAATCCGAAGGGCTGCAAACCCTGGCTGGTCCTCGGGGATCAAACCTGTCCGGCGGCCAGAAGCAGAGAGTGATCATTGCCCGGGCATTATTGCGCAATGCACCGATACTGCTGCTTGATGAAGCGACCTCTGCACTGGACACCCGTACCGAACAAAAAATCCAGCATGCACTGGAAACCGCGGCAGAAGGTAAAACCACCATCGTCATTGCCCATCGTCTTTCCACCGTTCGCTCCGCCGATATCATTCATGTCATCAAGGATGGTCAGGTGGTTGAGTCTGGCAGTCATGAGCAGTTGATCGCACTTGATGGTGCCTACAAAGAACTCAACCGGACTTTGGAGCAATAAAGTTCCATGCTTCCGGCATGAATAATGAGCGTGCCGGAAGCTCTTTCTATAACCGGGCATATCACCGACCCGCACAACCATCCTCGAAACTTTCTGTGATGCGTTTCGAAATCAAACTCAAGACCCATGTTTATTCAAACTGGATTAATTTATGATCAAATCTTTGTTGATCATGCGCGGGTTTAATCTTGAAATTCTTGTTGTTTTGTATCTGCCTGGCCTCTGTTAGCGCCAATGCTGAAGTGATCGTCAACGAAAGTTACGATTACTACCGTGTTTATGCTGAGAGAAAAGGCGAGCTATTGGATTTCTTAAACGTCTTTTCACCCATTCAAACCGATGGCAAAGTGTTTCATGGCAATACCAGTCATTACATCAATTGGGATTTTCAGTGGGAAACACAGGATGAACAATGTCTGATCACAGCAATAACCGTCACTGCTGACATAACGTTTACCTTGCCTGAAATCTATACGTTTTCTGACGAAGTTTCGGCCATCTGGAATCAATGGTATCCAAAGCTGGTTGCCCACGAAAACACTCATGCCGATTACGCCATACAAACCGCACGGGAAATCGAACAATCCATCAGAGACCTTCCATCTTACCCGGATTGTGATCAACTCAGAGCCGAAGTTCATACCGTTGCCGAACAACGTATGAACAGACTCAACCAGATGAACAAAGAATATGATCTACAAACCAACCATGGCGAAACAGAAGGTGCCTGGTTAAAGTCGTATTTATAGTCAGGGTGTTTCTTAAACATATGCTTGAAAACAAGCCAGCAAATATCGATCGGCAGGATATTCAGAAAATTCTTGATCGATTTGCCGCGATTGATGTATGACCATTTTTTACCACGACAAAAAAGTCATATGCCTGATCGGTACTCGTTATGATCTCTACAGCACAACAACAAAAGTACTTTGAGCGTCTCGGCGTAAGCTCATTATCAAAACAACCCGCACAATTGTTAACACAGCTTCATTTGGCGCATCTGCGCCAGCTTCCTTTTGAAAATCTGGATATTACATTCAACCGAACCATTAAGCTCAACCAGGTCGGTGTACTTGATAAATTAATCGATCAACATCGTGGTGGTTTTTGTTATGAACTTAACTATGGTTTTTATCTGTTGTTGAGCAGTCTGGGATTCGAGGTAAAACTGCTATCAGGCCGGGTATTTGATGGCCAACGGTATGGTCAGGAATTCGACCATTTATTATTATCCGTCGAATTGGCCGATGGACCTGTGATTGCTGATGTGGGCTTTGGCGACTCATTTAACGTGCCGCTGCCTCTGGATGGTTCTGTGCTGATTGAGCAGCATGCCGCTCACAAAATTATTTGGGAGAATAATCATTTTTCCGTACTCAAACGTACAGATAGCACTACCTGGAAACCACAGTATATTTTCACCACTATTCCCAGAACTCTGGAAGATTTTCGTCAGATGGCCAACTATCACCAGACCTCCCCGCTTTCGATATTCACGCGAAAAACGATTTGTTCACGATTGACTCCAGATGGCCGCATGACTTTATCGAATCGCAAGCTGATCGAGTCTCATGGGCTTCATAAAAACGAACGATTACTGGAAAGCGCAGAACAATTTCGTTTGACCTTGAGACAGCAGTTTGACATATCGCTACCTGACAGTTTTCAGGTAGAACAATGGTTTACCGGACAAAACTGACGAACCTCACTCCATAGAGTTTTTTGCGATACGTGAATGATGATGTCAAATATTCCCCAGACACCTCAGATAAACTCACTTATATTTGGTAACAATAGCAATGCGAATTGTCTCTAGGTGCCGGAGAATTTGGTGGCGGTACCGAGGCTCAGTTTGACTATCCTGAGAGTTTGCCAGAGCCGATCGTAAAAACTGCCGGAAAATACTCGGCCATCCCGGTTTATTGCTTCAGCATGATCACCAGAAATTGTGCCGGACCATGCGCTCCATACGCCAGTGTCTGTTGAATATCCGCCGTTTTACTGGGGCCGGAGATCATAATCAGATTGGTCGGCAGCGGAGCCTGTTGTTGACGCATGAATGCTGCCATATCGGCAAAACCGTCACTCTCCCGAACGATAGCAACATGACAGGGTGGTACCAGTGACAGTGCCCGGGGCTCATGCTCTGAGGATTGCAACACCACCGTGCCGGTTTCGGCAACCCAGGCCACAGCGGAGGTAATACCCATATCCAGCTGATGAAACAACTCAGAACGATGTTGGATCACACTTTCCGGCGTCCACCATTGATACTCTTTCCTGAGTCGAAACTGAGTCAGGTATCCCGCCAGCCAGTTCCCGTGAGGGCTGCTGTATGAGCGAATGCCCAGTTTTTGACAATAGCGTTCCAGAGTACTCGTCAACTCGTCCGGGCGGATTAGCACCACCTCTCCATGCACGGCCTCCAGAGAGCGCTTAAACCGCGAAAACATATCTTCAGCAGATGTCTCTTGCTCGGTGATTTCCGGCTCCGGATATTTGACGGGTGAAACTGAATGTAATCTGGCCAATATCGCGTCACGACTGCTCATGAATGGGACCTCCTCTTACGCATCTGTTGATGCAGGGTTTGTTTTGAAAAAGCCGGTTTGCGACGCTTCCAGGTCCAGGGGCCAAGGTTGTCCGGTAACAGCGGATGAATACGACTGAACATGTGCAGCCCCAGCCGATACAGTTTTGGGTGAACATTGGCAAAGCGCCAGAATGCCCAAATAAACTTCTCACGTTTTTTGGCATTGGACGGCGTCACTTCCGAAGCCTGATAACGCCAGCGCTGCAGCAGTTCCGGAATGGGAATTTTCACCGGACACACGTCACCACATGCACCACATAATGTCGATGCCGTAGGCAGGTGGGCAGTATGCATCAGCCCTTGAAGATGAGGCATCAATATCTTGCCAATCGGTCCAGGATAGGTTGTGTCATAGGTATGGCCACCCACACGGCGATAGACGGGGCAATGATTCATACACGCCCCACAACGGATGCATTGCAAAGTCTGTCGCTGTTGTTCATCTGCATATGCCTGGCTACGACCATTATCGAGCAGTATCAAATGTACCTGCTCGGGTCCATCCAAGTCAGTGCCACGCCTGGGACCGGAAATCATATTGACGTAGGTACTGATATTCTGGCCTGTGGCAGAACGGGTCAGCACATGCAACAGCGGTGGCAGATCATTCAATGACGCCACCACTTTTTCGATACCCATGAAAGCAATATGCACTTTCGGCATCGTCGTTGACATACGCCCATTGCCTTCATTCTCCACCAGACAAAGCGTACCCGTCTCCGCCACGGCAAAATTAACCCCTGAAACACCAATATCAGCGGTCTCAAAAGCATGCCTCAATACACGGCGACCAATGCGGATCAACTCATCGACATCCTCGGTATACTGAATTCCAGGGATCTTATCTGCGAACAGCCGGGCGATTTCCTGTTTGGTTTTATGAATCGCCGGCATGATGATATGTGAAGGTGTCTCACCGGCCAGCTGAACGATATATTCACCCATATCGGATTCAAGACAGGACATCCCGGCGGCAATCAACACATCGTTCAGATGGATTTCTTCTGACACCATGCTTTTGCCTTTGACCACACTGGTGGCTTTTTGCTGCCGACAGATATCAAGCGCAATAGCACTGGCCTGCTGGCCAGTCTCGGCCCAGTGCACCTGGATACCGTTGGCCTGACAACGGCTTTCCAACTGTTCGAGTAACTCAGGAAGACGCGACAACGCACTTTTTTTAATCGCTGAGGCCTGTTGACGGCGCTGTTCAAATACCGCCTGATCCGGAAACTGTAACCGCCGCTTTTCCTGTAAATAATCCATGGCTCCAGCCAGACCGGATTGTAAAACCGGATTGTTCAAAGCGTCCTGAACACCACTTCGCCAGTGTTCAACAGATGTGTGCCGTGGTTGGCTCATAACTGACCTGCCTGTTGTAGTTGTTGATGAACCCAGGACGCAATGTGCATACCCGCCAGAGCCTCACCCCGCCAGGATAAGTGACCATTAATATTCAACATACAGGCGCAGTCAGCGCTAACCAAGGCATCGGGGTTTTGTGCCAGGATGGCATCACACTTATCAGCCACCATTGCTGTGGAAATCTCTTTATGCCGAACGGCAAACGTGCCACCAAAACCACAGCACTCAGACTCTCTCTGGTGAGTTTGCAAACTTGCCCCTGGAGCCTGTTGAAGCGCTCGTGAGACAGTCTCAAAAGTGCCCATTTCACGACGCGCGGTACAGCTGGTATGCAATACCACTCTGTCGACAGTGCTGGTTTCCGGCCAGTGGAAGTTTGGATGATTGAAAACAAACTCACTCCATTCAATGACTTTTTGACTGAAGGCCTGAACAGAGTCTCCCAACAATCGAGGGTAATGATGTTTCATCATGCCAGCACAGGAACCGGACAGCACAATTACCGGCCAGGGTTCTGGAAACAATGAGACCTGATGGCCTGCCACGGTGGTCGCTTGCTGTTCAAATCCGGACGTATATGCCGGTTGTCCGCAACAACTCTGATCCTCCACATAAACCACTTGCAAACCAAGACTTTCGAGTACTTCGACCGCATGAATACCAGCCTCCGCAAAAGCCAGATCAACGACACAGGTACCATATAGATAAACATGAGTGACAGACGAATAATCCAGGGACATAGCAATACCATTGTGGTTATTTCAATTCGGCCGACAGCCGCTTTTTTAACATTAGCCATTTTCAAATTTGTTTACAGCAATGGTATGCAGTTAATTTGATTCGACTTATCGCTAGTAGACTGAAAACACCACAAAACTATATAACCTGTTCATAATGATCAGGTTACCTACACTGACTTAACGCATGTAGCCGGGGGGGCAGGATTCGGCGAAAATACCGTTGACTTCCGGGGTCGTGACTTTTCGTCAGGCGAACCACCCTGATGCGTACTGCCAGTCATGCAGTGTTTTGTCAGGTAATCAATAACCGTTACGCAAATTTCATAGTGGTCAGACCAATGCCGCAATATCGTTCAGAAGAGATACGCGATTTACTACTGCAACAGCTTCAGGACGGTGCCATCGCCACCGGCGAGCGCCTGCCCTCAGAACGACAGCTGGCGCAGCAGTATGCTGTCAGCCGCCCAATCGTACGTGAGGCACTGCAGGCACTAAAAAGCCAGGGCTGGGTGATTAGCAAGCGCGGCGGAGGGACGTATGCCGCCAATGGCCTGGAACGTTCTGCACCAACCCTGTTGCCAGGACATATGGACAGAAATATCGGCCTGCAGGAAGAATTGCTGGAGTATCGTTATGCTCTGGAAGGACAGACTGCCTATCTGGCGGCACAGCGAGCTTCGGAAGCTGATCTGAAAAAACTCGAACGAGCGTTCTTAAGACTGCAGCAGGCTCATCAGCTAAAAGATGCTCAACAGGAAGCCACCAGTGACGCGATCTTCCATCTCGCCATTGCGGAAGCGAGCCAGAATCGGGTTTTGCATTACAGTTTGCAGACACTGTTCGATTTGCTAAGACAACACATCAGCAGCAACATAGGTAGCCTGTCACGGCGACCGGAAACCCGCCTGACACTGATCCGCCAACATCGCAGAATCTTTGATGCCATTCACAGGCACCAGCCCGAACGGGCTCGCGAGGTGGTTTATGAACATCTGGATTTCGTCAAACGCATACTCACTGACCTCGCTGAAGAACACCAGCGCCTCAAAGAAAAATCCGGGACCCGTTAACGATCCATCAACATTTCGCCGGGATCGATATAAAACGCTTTTTTATACCCCTGACTGGTGCGATCTATCTTCCAGGGAAAAGGAATCATCCTCACAACCGAATAATGCAGATGAGGAGGTTTGCCTTTGGCATTGCCACTGTCGCCGAGAGAAGCGATTTTGTCACCGGATGCAACGATGGAAAATGCGGACGTATCAATCGTATTAAGGTGAGCAAAATAATGCAGGTGCCATTTGGGACCTAACACCAGTACAACATTACCACCCAAACGAATCTGACCGGTATACAGCACCAGACCACCTGTTGTACTCAAGACATCAGTACCGGTTTTGCCAAAGATATCGATACCCTTATGAACTCCAGAGACTCCCCAGGGCTCATACCAGAATGATTTTGGATTCCAGTCCCGTTGACTGGCACCGGCGACAGGAATGACTATTCGTTCCGGCAAACAATAACCCACCACTATCAACACCAGAATACAGGTGCCAAACAAATACTTCTTTTTCATGAGCTCAGATTAGATAACATGCGAAAAACAATTCGCATGTTATCACTCAAATAACAGACTGGTCGAAATTATGTGGCGATGAGAAAATCTGAAATCAACGGCTTGGTATCAAACCTTATCTCTCTGAACCTGAATACAGAATGCTCACAGATTTCAAGGTGTGTCCGAACTCAATCGTTTTCTGACCATTCAGTCGAACTGACACACTTTATCGTTATGGCGCAATACCCATCTCATCCAGTCGCATCAGTATTGCCGTCTTCCGTTCTCTGGCGATCTGCTGCCAATGCATGTGTTCCTGTGCTCCCAACATGGCGTATAAAAAATTTAACCCTACACCTGGAACACTCTGCTTCAACGTTAGATACAACTCAAACGGATCCGACGCCATAAATTCCTCGACTGATGAGATACCGGCACGATTCAGTATTTCCTCGCTTTTTTTCCCAAGTCCCTGTAGTTCCCGAATTCTCATATTCATAAACCGGATTCTTAATATTGTTAATGATCCAAACGCAATTCCATCGGTTGAAACGAAATACCCTCAATCGTTCCCAACGGCCCGGACTCTTCGAACCCAAGCCGCTTATAGACAGGTACTGCATAGATAGACGAACGTAGGCGAAATACTTTTGCAGAAGTCTGACTTCGGGCATGCAGCCATAGCCGCCGGGCAATACCGTTACCCTGAAAAGCTTCTGCTACAAACAAATGGTACAAATAATCCCCCTGTTTGATAGACAGATAACCAACGATCAAACCATCTTGCTCAACGACATAATTCTGAAATTCCGAACTGGTCAGTCGCTGCGCAAACGCACTTTCGGTCAACGTCTCACTAAACCAATCTGGCAACCTGGCACTGGAGTCATCCAGATAGAAATGCGTCAGTGACATTACCAGATTCCTGATTTCTTCCAAATCCTCCAAAAGGGCCTTACGCATATTCATTTCGATTTCTTCTTTATATATGTTATCAAGCTACCTATCACTGAAGCCTGAGCAGATGTGGCGTTAATCAGTAAGGTAAGTAAATTTTTAGCTAACTATCACAAAATCATCCAAGGCTTCTTATCCGCCAAAGGATGGAGCCTTACAATTCAGGGGCTTCTGAAAAATAACAATAGTTTTAATGCAGGCGAAGAAGCACTGCTGGCAAAATCACAGCTTACTATTAATCCGCATTGGCTATATGGCCAATGGTGTGCTCCGACACCTCGGCGCATCCCTGCATCACACTATTAACCCGACATAAATACTTGCCGGGTTAATAAATCAAACGAGGATTTGAGATGGTGCCGCCTTCGGACGGGGCTTACAATGCCCTGCGCGAAAACAGGCCATTTTCCCCCTTCCCTAAAATAAACTATGCGTTACAACACTATAACCTGACTGAACAAATCCACTGAGCGCCGACAGGCTTGTTAATGATTCAACTCCCAGCGTCACAACAACAAACCACTCACTAAACCCATTCTCATCTTTTCGGCTGCCGACATAAAAACATCTCTGACCCGACGGTCAACAAATACTGCCACAATAGATTTCGCAATAAAGATATATTGCCGTTTCAACGTTCTGCATGACAGAGCATACCGACAATAATTGTCACAAAAAATGCTATTTTATAAGACAACATCACACCAATATCAAAAATATTCCGTCATACAGATTTATGCCATATATAAATCTATCAACGAAAGCGTGAATTCAATAAACCAAAAACCAGGAGATTGGTTTGGGAGAGATGGGCTGAATGACCATTACAGCCCATAAAATGAGGGACATCAGATAATCAGGTTAAATCAGCCAACCTGTTCAATAATAGACTGCCACAATTTACTCAGGCGCTTATCGGATACCGGTTGTATCGTACCTATGGTTTGAGCAAATAATGAAATACGATACTCCTCTATTAACCAGCGGAAGGTATTGAGATCTTCATTGACACGTTGTTCCTGCTCAAGCTTACGGTCCAGATCGCTGTATTTCTGCCACCAGTTAGCCAGTTCATCAATCATCAATTGCTCATTGGCTGGTATCCCTTTGGAGCGCTCCATTCTGGCGTGAACAGCCTGAATATAGCGAGGATACTGTTGCAACCAATATTTGGGGGTGTCTGCAACAAAACCGGCCTGAGTCAGGTTTTCCAACTGGCTTTTAATATCGGCATACATGAACGCCAATACAAAATTCACTTTCTTGCGGGTCGCTTTCAGAATTTCTGTTCGCGCTTTAAGAATATCAAACACCAGTTGTGCTACTTCTTTGCCGACCTTATTGATTTCTGCATTACCCAGTTTTTTCAGCGCATCCCATTCCTGTTCGTTACGGGGTAAGCGTTCGTATTGTTGTTTCCATGGTTCAATAAACGCCCATTTGAAGACTCCGGTCATCAGGTCATGACGAAACTGTTGTGCATTTCCAATCGGGGCATACACCAGCTCAAGCTGTTTAAAGTTACGCAGGTCCTGTTTGAGGAAATCCTCCTGGCTGCGAAAGCTTATTCTTAACAGTTGAATCAACGCCTGTTCATGCTGGCGTTCTGCATAATCGCCACCATTAAACATTTCCAGGGCGATACCTTTTTCGGAATATTGCAAAGCCGGAAACACTTTGACCTGGATACCACCTCGCTTGACCAACTGTTCCTGAGCCAGTGGTCTGTCAGGGAAGTCAGTGAAATAGTGTTTCTCCACAGCGCGTTTTTGATCGGCAGGCGTGCTAACGGGAAGTTCTGTTGCAACGCTTCGCAGCTCATCCAGATTACGGCTCTGGCGGATGACTTTGCCATGTTGATTGATGACCTGAATATTGAGTTTCAAATGTGATTCAATATTTTCGGTATCCCACTGATCCCTCGGAATTTTGACCCCTGTCATACGCAATAGTTGATGAGCCAGCGCGTCGCACAGATCTCCATCGCCAAATACCAGATTTGGCAGAGCACCATCGATAAAGTCTGGTACCGGAACAAAGTTCTTACGCAAACTTTTGGGCAATGCTTTGACCAGGGCAATACACTTTTCTCTCAGCATTCCAGGAACCAACCATTGAATCCTGGCTGCGGATACCTGATTGATGGCCTCAGCCGGCAGCCGGATACTGACGCCATCAGCCTCACTGCCAAGTTTGAACTCGTAATTGACCGGTACGTATATCCCGCCCAGATCCATCACTTCAGGGAACTGATCAGGACCCAATTGAGCACCATCTTTTCGCAACAGTTTTTCCCGGGTCAAATACAACAAACGGTCATTGCCGTTCTGCTTCAACCAGTGTTCGAAACCTGATCCATTAACAATGCCTTCTGGAATGTGCTGATCATAAAAATCAAACAGAATCTGGTCATCCACGAGGTACTCATGCCGCCGGGATTTGGCTTCCATTTGTAAAATTTCATCAATCAATTTTCGGTTATGCGCGTAAAATGTTGCACGGGTCTGATAATGGTTTTCCACCAGCGCAGCGCGAATGAAAATTTCTCTCGAAGCGACAGGATCAACCACACCATAGTGCACACGTCGCTTACCAATAATGATCAGGCCATATAAAGATACCTGCTCCTGAGCAATCACCTGAGCACGTTTCTGTTCCCAATGCGGCTCAAAATATTGTTTTTTGACCAATGACCGGGCCAGCGGTTCTATCCATTCCGGTTCGATGCGAGCAACCATACGGGCAAACAACTGACTGGTTTCCACCAGTTCTCCCGCCATAATCCATTTAGGCCGTTTCTTACTGACGCTGGAGCCTGGATGAATCACACAGGCACGACCACGCGCAGCAGTATACTGACGCTCTTCCTTCCAGGCCGCGATCTGGCTGAGCAGACCGGACAATAATGCACAGTGAATCTGCTGATAACCGGCTTCACTGTCATTTTCCATCAGTCCCAGTTCTTTGCAGGCCAGGTGCAGCTGCCGGTGAGTATCCCGCCACTCGCGCATACGTAAATAATGCAGGAAGTTTTGCTCACAATATTTGCGCAACTGATTCTGGCTCAACTCCTGACGCTGTTGCTCATACCGGTTCCACAAGTTGATCAGGCTAAGGAAATCAGAGTCTTTGTCGGCATCCTGAGCGTGTTTCTGCTGAGCCTGCTGTTGTTTTTCCTGTGGCCTTTCCCGTGGATCCTGTATGGCCATCGCACTGACAATAATCAGCACCTCACGCAGGCTTTTCAGCTGATGAGCCTCCAACAACATTCGGGCCAGACGCGGATCCAGCGGCAAACGTGCCAGTTTCAGGCCGAGTTTGGACAACTGGCCATTAGTGGTAACCGCACCAAGCTCATTTAATAAGGTATAACCGTCTTTGACAAAACGGCTGTCGGGCATATCAACAAATGGAAAGTTTTCCATCTCGCCCAGACGCAGATACAACATCTGCAGAATGACCGATGCCAGATTGGTTCTCATGATTTCGGCATCGGTAAACGCCGGACGACTGTTAAAATCCTCCTCCGAATAGAGGCGGATGCACATCCCTTCCGATACCCGGCCACAACGTCCGGCCCGCTGGTTAGCAGACGCCTGGGAGATTTTTTCAATTGGCAGACGTTGCACTTTTGACCGGTATGAGTAACGGCTGATACGTGCGAGTCCCGGATCTATCACATAACCGATACCGGGTACTGTCAAAGAGGTTTCGGCCACGTTTGTGGACAACACAATTCTGCGACCGGAATGCGAGGAAAAAATCCGTTGCTGCTCAGCAGCACTCAAACGTGCATACAACGGCAACACTTCCAGATGAGGAATGGAAGATTTTCTCAGTGCATTGGCCGCCTCACGGATTTCCCGTTCACCCGGAAGAAATACCAGAATATCTCCTCCTCGCCCTGGAGTCTGGCCAGTACGCTCCAATTCCAAAATTTCTTCAGTTGCGGTGACGATAGCCTGAGACAAGTCCTGTCGATAAGAAAACTCCTGATCATCATCCTCTTCTTCCGGTCCCAGCGGACGATACATCATGTGAACCGGGTAAGTCCGGCCACTGACTTCAATGACAGGTGCGTTATCAAAATGTTTGGAAAAACGCTCCAGATCGATGGTGGCAGAAGTAATGATCAGCTTCAAATCCGGGCGACGCGGCAGCAGGCGTTTGATATATCCGAGGAGAAAATCAATGTTCAGGGATCGTTCGTGGGCTTCATCGATAATGATGGTGTCATATTTATTGAGGTAACGATCCTTTTGAATTTCAGCCAGCAATATCCCATCGGTCATGACTTTGACCTGGGTGCTATCCTGAATCTGGTCCTGAAACCGCACCTGGAACCCGACCAGTCCGCCCAGGGGAACCCGCAGCTCTTCTGCAATACGGGAAGCAACTGCTCTCGCAGCTATGCGCCTGGGTTGAGTATGACCAATCAGGCCTTTTTGCCCACGACCCAGTTGCAGACAGATTTTGGGTAACTGGGTCGTTTTACCTGATCCGGTTTCGCCCGCCAGCACCACAACCTGATGCTGTTCTATCAGATCGGCAATTTCACGACTCTTCTGACCAATCGGTAAATCCGGATCAATCGTGATAACCGGGCGATTCTGCATTCGCTGCTGAACCCAGCCGATGGATTGATCAAATCTCGCAATCAGTTTCTCCAGCGCGGCAGTTACATCTTTTTTATTACGAGCCAGAGCCGAAAGCTTATTGACCTCCTGCTGCAAAAAATAACGATCTTTACAGGCAACGGAATCCAACAGCGATATCAATTTTTGCAGGGTTTCTTGAACCATGTCTCTTCGGTCATAGTAAGCGGGAGCGCGATTTTACCGGCAAAAGCGGAAAACACAAAAAAACCGGAGCCCTGGCTCCGGTGATAAGAGATGATTGAACTAAGAATTATGAGGCTTGCATCTCCTCTTTCAGTGCCCGGCGCAATACTTTACCCACATTGGTTTTGGGAAGTTCGGGTCTGAACTCAAAGACTTTCGGTACCTTATAGGCCGTCAGATTTTTACGACAGTGAGCAATCAGATCGGCCTCAGTAACATCTCCCTTGGCTACCACAAACACCAGAATTTTTTCACCGGTGGCATCGTCTGGCACACCAATGGCAGCCGCTTCCAGCACTTGCGGGTGTGCCGTCAAGACTTCTTCGACTTCATTTGGATATACATTAAAACCAGACACGATGATCATATCTTTCTTGCGATCGACAATTTTCAAATATCCATCAGCCTGTTTGATCGCAATATCACCAGTACGAATAAAACCGTCTTCAGTCATGGTCTTGGCGGTTTCTTCAGGACGTTTCCAATACCCTTTCATTACCTGTGGTCCACGGGCACACAGTTCACCCACTTCACCATCGGGCAGCGCGTTGCCGTTTTCGTCCAGAATAGCAATTTCTGTGGATGGGGCGGGTATGCCAATGGTGCCGAGTTGCACATGCCCTGGCGGATTAAATGAAAGTACCGGAGAGGTTTCCGTCATACCATAACCTTCGTTGATACGGCACCCGGTTACTTCCTCCCAACGATCTGCAGCGGCTTTGGTTAACGCCATGCCACCGGAAACCGTCATTTTCAAATGACTGAAATCCAGCTTCCTGAAATCCTCATTGTTGCACAGAGCCACAAACAGGGTGTTCAGTCCGGTAAAGCTGGTAAATTTGTATTTTGCCATTTCTTTGATAAATGAAGGCAGGTCACGGGGATTGGGAATCAAAACATTATGGTTTCCGGTATAGGGGATCAGCATACCATGCAGCAAAAATGCATATATATGATACAACGGCAAAGGTGCAATCATGATTTCCTTTCCCTCATTCAGCGCCAGCTGAAAAAACTCCTTACTCTGCAGCATATTGGCTACCAGATTACGGTGAGTCAACATGGCACCTTTGGCTACACCGGTAGTACCACCGGTATATTGCAGCACGGCAAGATCGTCACCTTTCATCGCGACCGGTTGGAGAGGCTTACGACCGCCTTCTGACAGAACAGACAATAGGGACACGACTGCGCTGCGATCATATGCAGGCACCATCTTTTTGACGTATTTGACTACTGAATTGATGAGCAATCGTTTGAACGGACTGTGTAGATCAGCTATCTCCGTTACGATGATCTTCTGGATACCGGTTTTTGGTTTTACCCTCAAAGCCTGAGCCGCCATTCCAGCGTATACAACCAGCACTTTGGCTCCGGAATCATTAAACTGGTGTTCCATCTCCCGGTCGGTATAAAGCGGATTGGTATTGACCACCACCATACCAGCCCGGATTGCCCCCCAAACCACAACCGGAAACTGAAGTATGTTCGGCAATTGCACTGCGATGCGATCGCCCGGCTGAAGATCAGTATGATTCTGCAGGTAAGACGCAAAGTTGGCACTCAGACGATTAAGTTCATCAAAACTGATGGTTTGCCCCATACAGCTGAAAACCGGTTTATCGGAAAACTTTTTTATAAAACTGTCGAATATATCGACGATACTCGAATACTTATCTGGGTCTACTTTGCCAACCATGCCGGCCGGATAATGATCATGAAAAAAACTGTCTGCCATTTGCCCTCCTTATTATTATTCTGTGTGGCATTACCAGCTGTAATCAACAAAATAATCAACGGCTTTAAGAAACCGTCTGATAATGCTTTCAGGTTTTAAAATAACACTATCAAGAAGCTCGGATAATCGCTACTACCTAGCGGATGAGCTGAGAACTATAAACCAATTTAATGAAATTTGAGAAACATTGTATGTATTGAAAAAGCGATTTTCGAACCATTGACCAGGCAATCTCTAGTCAGGTAGATGGTGCCATACAATATCTCCATCTTTGAATACCACCGCTTCACCGGGTTGCATCTTCTGCCATAGCTCACTCTCGGTCAACGGTTGAGTGGCCACCACTGAGACGGTAGTACAGTGCCCGGTTATCCCATTTAAATCGACTTCCATTTGTACATCTTTGAGCAATTCTTTCTGCTGCCGGGTCCTTCGGGTGTATCGGTACAAATTGTTCGAACAAAAACAGAACAGAAAGTCTCCCTGACTGAGCAGCATATTAAATACCCCTTCACTCTGACACTCCTGACAGAATGCCAGAATCATCGGCCAGAGTTCTCGGCAGGCTGTTGGCCCCTGAACGAAAGAGGCTCGGATCCGATTCAACAGATTACAGAAAGCTGCTTCGCTGTCGGTTGTACCAATGGGTTGAAAGCCACCCGGCAAATACTGATACTCCTTCATTTGACCATTATGAGCAAAGGTCCAGGGTTTACCCCATAGCTCACGGGTAAATGGATGGGTATTGACCAGTGATACCGCGCCCACATTTGCCTGTCGTATATGAGAAATCACGATCCGGGAATGAATGGGATATTGTTTGACCAGTTCGGCAATTCTGGATCGGGACGATGGCAGCCAGTCACGAAATTCGCGGGTGCCGCCATCCTCATAAAAAACAATACCCCAACCATCTGTATGCGGACCGGTCACGCCGCCTCGTTCTGTTAATCCGGTAAAGCTAAAACAAATGTCGGTTGGAACACTTGCGCTCATCCCCAGCAACTCACACACTGCTTGTTACGCCTCTTTACTACTGCCTGCAAAATAATAGCACAGCCATTTGTAAGCAACAGCCTGCACAAGTATCAGGGGGTTTTGGAATCTTCCTTATCGTCTTCCAGTTCATCCGACAGGTCTGACAGATCCCCCAGATCAAATACGTCCTCTTCATCTTCAGACAACTTATCATTGTCATCACGAAAATGGTCCAGGTCTTCCAGACTGCCAAAATCTTCGTCATCGCTGAGCAAACCATCTATCAATGGTCCATCGGGTTCTTCCACCTCTTCTGCATCAACAGGAGTTCTTTCTTCAACAGCAACAGATTCATCCTGACCTTGCTCTTGTTGTTGCCGGCGTGTTTCAGCAGCCTCATCCAATTCCCGAATTTCCTGTTCCATAGCATCTCGGGAGGAATTCATCTCAGCCCTGCGACGGTTAATAAACACATAGGCTGCAGCAAAACCACCCAAAACCAGAATACCTGGCAGACTCCAAAGTAACATAGTACCGATTCCCAGGGAGTTTTCATCGCTGCCTGACGAGCCATTCAGCCAGTTATCCTTTGCACCAGGCGTCTCCAGGGCCCGTTGTTCCTGACGTTTTAAAGCGTCCTCCTTGGGGATTTCTGCAACGGTTTCGATCGCAAACTTAGCAGGGGGCAAATTCGTTTGAGGCGACTTTTCCGGTTGCACCATCACCTCCGCATCCATAGTCATTGGCTGAGTGGAGCCGATTGGAAAATTCAGCTGCTGAGGAGCAATGGTAATACCATCCGCTAATGCTCCCTGCAGATAAATATTCAGCGTTGGCTCCAGTGTAACGGATTCAGTATAGGGTCCGACGTCAGCCTGCCAGTAGCCAGAGGCATTCCAGTTAAACTCCAGGCTTTGTTGCACAGTGGCATTTTTGACCGTAGCCGTCACGGTTGACCGTCCAACATCGATGGCCGGGTTATTGGCATAAATTCTGATGCGATAGTGGTTCCCTTCCACTGTGGTTTCGGCCGAGACATGCGATTGTACAGAGATAGTTCTGGAAATCCGGCGCTGAAACGTCTGTCCATCCAACGCCACTTCCAGGGTGTAATTCCCGGGTTGTTTTAGAAAATGATCTAATGGCACAGAAAAACGGTCACCGTTTAATACCATTTGAGCAACAATCAGTTTTTGATCCGGCTGATCCGGAGAGGCAGTCAGATTAATATTCATCATCTGCAGAAATTCATCGGCGCTCACAACCCCTTCGCGAGCATTCAAAAATGCCTCCAAACGATTGTTCTGACCTGGAAACATGACCACTGGCAGATTTTCCAATACCAGCATCACATCGGAAACCACAGTGACCCGGCTGTCTGCCTGGACACGTCCATCGATCACCCAGGCTCCTTCTGCCGGGCTTTTAATTGTGACGAGATCATATTTGTCCGTTGATTTCCAAGTCACCAAACGGGTATCACTATCCGCTGCAAAGACCTCACCATTCGGACTGATCAACTTGATCGGTTTTGCCAGCGCGTCACGAAACACCAGGACCGTCATTTCATTAACATGGCTATCGATGGTAAATGCATTTGCTTTGATTGGAACCTGTTCACTGGGTACTGCGGTGTCAAAGATCCGCAGAAACACAGACATCAGGTCATCGGCATTGTTAACCTGCTCAGAAAGCCCCTGAGTCTGCATGGACAGCTGTCTGAGTAAAGGCAGGTCGGCCTGAGCCGATAAAGCGATGGTATGAATGGGGGCCTGCTGGCGCTTAAAACGGGGTAAGACCTGATTAAGTATTCGATTCCGTTCACGAATATTAGCCGCCAGCTCAGGTGAAATATCCGCCATTCCATCAGATAACAAAATGAACTGAGGATGCACACCATTACCACTGGTCGTAAAATCAAAAGCGGACTTTTCAAGCACACTGCCCAAGGCTGTGCGTTGACCCAATGAGTTTATTTTGCTGGCCTGACGGCGGGCATTTATGCGCCACTGGTCGTCGACATTGCCGTACGGCACCAGCATGTTAACGTAGCGCCCAAAAGTCCAAACACCTGCGCGGGTATTGTCGGGTAACAAATCAATCAATAAATTTAATGCAGGAATACGCAAGTTGTTGGGATCGTTTTCCACCATACTGCCGGAAATATCGATCAAAATTCGCACATCCAACGGCTGTCCCGAGGTTTCGGCAGCGGAAAACACCGGCGTACTCAGTAATAGCCACCACACAACAAGTGCACCAAAGTGGCTATTTTTAGTTTTATTCATGAACACAATTCCAATTTTAAAAACCGGCAGAAAACCATTCGATCATGAAGTACTCACTTCCAGGGCACGGCGTCCTTTCTCCGTAATGTGCCAGCGCATACCTTTTTTCCCCATCGTCCGCCCGGCCAGATTACGGGCCACCATGATATTCAGAGTTTTGACCATAGTGGATTCATCTGTATTGGTCTCATGACACAACCCTGCTAACGAACGAAAAATATAACGGCCACTGCCCAAGGTTTTCAGCACATTGGCAGTGGTTACGTCGAGTTCATCTTCCGGAGCCAAGGGGCCAAGATTGTCATCGACGCCTGATTCCTGCTCCGTTTCGGTTTCGATCAGAGGCATCAGGTTATTTTGAATAATACGCAGATCATGCTGCAGACGCTCGGCACTTTCTTTAGCGCTGTGGGCCTCAGACAAAATACGATCCGAGACATTGACAATAAAAAAGCGGGATGCAATCGCTGCTATCAGGCAAAATCCGGTAAAAATCAACAACCTCGATGGGTCTCCCTGACTCTCCAGGATCAGTTCACTGTTCACCAGATCAAGCAGCACCGGCACCAGAAAGGATGCACCAACCCCCACCACCAGACTTCTGGGCAGACTGGTGGTATCAGGGTCATGCTGGCCCTGCAGGTAGAAATTCACCAACCCACCAAACACACCTGCCAATAACATGACAGCAATGAGAATAAAAATATGATTGGCCATAAAAAATGCTCTCCCCGAGGCCTGTTTAAGTGTCTGAGAGCTGCATCATAACTGTTCAGCGCCAGGAAGAAATGACAAACGCCTGATCAACCTTGTCAGGCACATATTTCTGAAGAGGTATCATCCGTGACTTCTCGCGCAACAGTTATCAAACAGTCTCTACCAAAAGTATCGGCAACTAATCGATTACCATTAGATAGGTATAGCATGTTTACGTGAAGCTACAAAAAAACACGTAAGGAATTTATGCGGCATTTTTTGCCGCATAATGAAACTAAACAGGGCTACTCGGCAGAGGAGTGCTCTGTGGAATCAGGAACCTGCAACTTACGACGACTCATCCGAATGATCAGGGCTGCCACTCCTGCAATAGTCACCAGAATAAAGGCAAGAATAGAGATCTGCATACGCTCCAACACCAGGGTCAACGCATTGTCCAACCCTTTATCCAGACCATCCAGAAAGTCAAAGGCAGCCACCAATATGGCCGGTGCTATAAACTGTGCAGGCTCGTGCCCCCGATAAGGGACAAAAATGATCACCGCGATCCACCCGAACACAATCCCTTTCAATTCAATTGGTTTGATACCACGCAGTATGCGAGACGCTGCCAGCATAAAGACCAGCCCGGCTACGATATAAATCAGCCAGGCAACCATATAACTCTGTACATCGATCATAGTCGTTTCTTACATCGCTTTTGTTACAAATTTATTGTTCAACCCACTGGATAATGTGTTCCTGCCAATCATCTTCAGGAACCTCATCATCCTTCACCAATTGCTGACAGGTCACTGCAATACCGGCATCCACCAGGCTATCGCGACGACCACTGACCAACGGATGCCAGTCTGGCAACTCTTTCCCTTCAGCAATCAGGCGATAGCTACAGGTTGCCGGCAACCAGTGAAACTGTTCGACATCCTCCGGCTTAAGCCAGACACATTCCGGAACCTTGATATGACGGGTTTCATAACAGCCACAACGACGATCTTTATCAAGGTAACGGCAAATCACGCGGGTATAAAATACTTCTTCAGTTTCGTCATCCAACAGTTTTTGCAGGCAGCAACGGCCACAGCCATCACACAACGATTCCCATTCCCGCTGGTTCATTTGGGCCAGTGTTTTGGTTTTCCAGAACGATGTCTCGGCTGCCATAACGATTACAAGCCTTCGTACCTATGGGAGGTGTCTTTATAGAGATCCAGCATATAATCATCTCTGGCTGGAGGCATTTGCAGATAAAACCCCTTTTCTTCGAGTTCAGCGAGCACTTTGCCGGCATCCACTCTGGCCATCTTCCTGTCTTCCGTCAGCAGCATGTCCACCACATGGTCCGCACGACCGAAAATCTGCATCAAGGCATCCGGCACCCGGCTGAATTTTTCTGATTTACGGACGTACAAATACATCTCGTCTTTTTTGGCTGACTTATAAATACTCACCAGTTGTTTCATTATGTCTGTTTATTCCGTGCTGTTAGTGGCGTTCCACTCGATGGTCAGTATATTAAGAATGTGTTTTCCGATAATGTCATATCGCCAACCGGTAAACGCATCCGTCAACTGGAACTCGCCAGTATAGGTACCGCTGCTGACAATGGCCTCCAATTGTTTTCTCCGCGCCAGCAGCTCCACCGGCAACTCCAATTGAACAGCCAGTTCGGCAACAAACTCACGTACCTTTTTAAGCATCAGGCCTTCTTCAATCTTCAGGGGTGCAGCAATCAGCTCGGGGTATTCGGAACGCGGGACCTGCTCGGCTTTTCTGGCCATATCCAGAATCGTCTGCCCATAACGCCGGATAAGTCCCGGATATAAACCATGAATTCGATTCAACTGATTCAAGCTGTGCGGCTTGGCCACAGCCAATTCGTATAACACAGCATCACGAACCAGACGAGTTCTGGGAATATCTTTGGCCTGCACCAGGCGTTCACGCCAGCTCGCCAGCATTTTCAGAAAGCACAGTCTGGTTCCCCGCAACTGCCAGGCCTGTCGTATCTTCAGGTAATATCTCTCAGGATCCTGCGGCAGACTCGATTCCACGATCCGATCTGAATCTTCCAATACCCAGTCAAACCTGCCTTGTTCCAGTAACGCGACTTCCTGTATCCGGAAAATCTGATGCAGATAGGCAACATCCATGGCCGCATAGTTTTTCTGATTATCCGTTAATGGTCGTTGCAGCCAGTCAGACCGGGTTTCATCCTTCGGCAGATCAACTCCCAATTCGTACTTCACCAGATTGGCGTAACCGATAGACATTCCCTGCCCTAGAAAGGAAGCAGCGATCTGGGTATCAAATACGGAACGTGCTCTGGCATTGAAACAGCAGTGAAAAATCTCCGCATCTTCAGAACAGGCATGTAAAACCTTTACCACCGCCGGATTTTCAAGCACTTTTTGAAACGGTAGAAAATCAGTGATCTGCAACGGGTCTATCAGATAGCTGTTACGATCATCGGCGACTTGTAACAACCCCAGCTTGGGGTAAAACGTTTTGGTGCGAATAAACTCTGTGTCGATGGAAATAAACGGCAATAAATTCCAGTATTCACAGCACTCTGCGAATTGCGTGTCACTATCCACCCAAACATATTGATCAGACATCAATCCATCCATTAAACAACCTTTCTGGACTGTAACGCATGATGCAGGGTATGACCATCAACCTGATCAAGTTCTGCCCCCATCGGAATGCCATGAGCGAGCCGGGTGATTTTTATCCCCTTAGCATCCAGTTTCTGGCGTATGTAGTGGGCGGTTGCCTCACCTTCCACCGTTGGACTGGTCGCGAGAATCAACTCTTCGACCTGTCGCTGCTCGATCTGCTCGAATAACAGATGCAGGCCTATTTCCTCCGGACCAATACCATCAATAGGAGAAAGATGCCCCATCAATACAAAGTAAACACCTTCATAAATGCCGGTGCTTTCAATGGCGCTTAGATTGGCAGGTGTTTCAACCACACAGATTTGTCGCTGGTTTCTAAGCTCATCACTGCATATATGACAAATATCAGCTTCGCACAGTAACCGACACTGCTGACAATGGGAAACCCCGGAAAGGGTACTCCGTAACTGATCAGCCAGTCGCAGTGCACCTTCTCGATCACGCTCAAGCAGATGCAGTGCCATCCGCTGGGCTGATTTCAGACCGACACCTGGCAACACCCGCAGCGCCTGAATCAGCTTTTCAGTGAGAGGACTATAAGTGGCCATCAGAACGGAAACTTCATTCCCGGAGGCAGTTGCATTCCCTGAGTCATGGATGCCATTTGGTCACGACTGTTCTCTTCTATCTTGCGAACAGCGTCATTGACCGCAGCCGCCAGCAGATCTTCAATTAATTCTTTATCTTCTGACATCAGGCTCTGGTCCAGCTCAACTTTTTTGACATCGTGACGCCCGGTCATCACCACTTTTACTAACCCGGCACCAGCTTCACCTGTCACTTCTGCCTTGGCCAGTTCTTCCTGAGCCTTCTGCATTTGCTCCTGCATCTTCTGGGCTTGCTTCATCAGGTTACCCATATTGCCTTTAAACATAGTAATTCTCCTGAGTCGACGACTTCGTTGACTGTAAATGTTAAATGGGTTGCTCGGTCGGCCGTACCGTTGTTTCATCCAGTACAGCACCAAAATTTTGCTCCAACGCCTGTACGATGGGGTCATTTTTCAGGCTGACAATGGCGGACTGCCGGGCCTCTTCCAGTTTTCGAGCCCGATACTGACCAGGAGTTTCCTGCTCTGTTTCGGCAAACGTAATATCCACCTTGCGAACAGTAAAGCCAACCTTTTCAAGTGCCGCCAGCAATTGTTCGTCATGACGGGGGTTATAGACATTTTCGTAATCGCGGGGAACAGTTAAATCCAATACCGCATCATGGACACCATTCCACTGTGCGTGACTGAACAGACTCTGAGGCATACCTTTCAGATCCAGCTGCCAGAACACCTGCACCCAAGGCAATTCAGTCAAATTCTGGTATTGCTCCGGCTCGGCAACGGCCGCCGGAGGCTCTGCCATTACAGGTTCTTCAACCACAGGTTCCGGTACCCGGACAGCAGAGTACGCTGCCGATTCTGACATAAACTCAGCCAGATCTTCCGGAAACGGCGCAGGTTCGGGCATCTCCGGCGGGACGTCGTCATATGCTCCAAACGGCATCATCTCATCTGATGGATTCGCTGCAAAAACCGGTGTTTCATGGACTGGCTCTGGCTCTGGCTCTGGCTCTGGCTCTGGCTCTGGCTCTGGCTCTGGCTCTGGCTCTGGCTCTGGCTCTGGCTGGATATTTTCACTGGCTGGAGTCCCAGATGACAATACATTCTCTGCAGCTATGGCATCATCGTTATGGACGGATACCCGTTCAGACTTTTTTTCTGCAGGCACGCCTTCTGTCCGTGCAGTGGACAAGGACTCAGCCGGGGAATGTAATTGTTCCGGCTCATCTAATTCAGGCAGAGGTGGTAAATCACCCGCAACTGGCTCAGGTGAAAAGACCAGCATACGCAGCATGGCCATTTCAAAACCGGACTTCATATCCGGCGCCAACGGCATATCCTTCCGTGCGATCATGCCGATCTGGTAATACATTTGAATATCTTCGGCAGTATTGGCAGCGGCAATTGCCTGAATGGCTGCCTTAGTGCCCTCACTATTATCGATGGCATCCGGAACAATCTGAGCAATTGCCACTTGATGCAATACACTCAGAATATCTGCCATGAGGGCAATGTAATCCGGTGAAAACTCTGCCACCTGATCAATCTTTGCCAGCATGCTTTTGGCATCCCGACGGGTCAGGGCGTCCAACAGACCAAAAATCTGCCGCCGATCCATAGTGCCCAACATGGCGCTGACATCACTTTCAACAATACGCCCCTGACCATAGGCAATAGCCTGATCAGTCAGGCTCAGAGCATCACGCATACTGCCATCAGCGGCTCGGCCCAGCAGCCACAGAGCACTCTCTTCGTAATCAATTTGTTCCTGCGCCAGAATATGCTGCAGGTATCTGACCACCTGTTCCGATGACATATTTTTGAGATTGAACTGCAGGCAGCGTGACAATACAGTCACCGGCAGTTTTTGAGGATCCGTAGTGGCGAGCAGGAACTTGACGTGCGGAGGCGGCTCTTCCAGGGTTTTCAACAACGCGTTGAAACTGTGATTGGACAGCATATGCACTTCGTCGATGAGATAGATCTTGTAGCGTCCACGAGTCGGCGCATATTGCACGTTATCTAGTAATTCGCGGGTATCTTCGACTTTCGTTCTGGACGCGGCATCCACTTCGATCAAATCAACGAAGCGACCTTCGTCCACTTCGACACAGGCCGCGCAGACACCGCAGGGATCAGCACTGACGCCCTGTTCGCAGTTCAGGCTCTTGGCAAACAGTCTGGCGATAGTGGTTTTACCAACACCACGCGTACCGGTAAACAGGTAAGCATGGTGCAGACGATCATTCTGCAATGCATTGATGAGTGCCTTAAGCACATGCTGTTGCCCTACCATCTGCGAGAATGTTTTGGGTCGCCATTTACGAGCAAGAACCTGATAACTCATTAACCGTTTTACCACTGAACAAGTGAGCGCCTATGCTAGCCAGTTCGGCTCGAATACGCCAGTCGAAAGTCGGCAAAACTGTCGTAACCAATTGATTTATAAGGTATCAGAGAAAATAAAAAATGAAGAAAATGGAGACAGACGAACCAGCCACACCCCGGCACATAACGTCCCTGCTACCGTTGCTCCCTTCCGGGCCTGGCGGGGTTCACAGATGGTTATTGCGGGGGGACCGGTCCGCTGCCATAACTGACAGGGCATCCCCTGGCGAAGGCCGCGCATTATGCAGATTTAGATGGCTGGGCGCAAGTGCTTGATTCGCCTTTTGTTTTTTTGAACTTCCCGACCGATTTCAGGTGACGGTGATGGCCAGGAAGCTGTCCATTCCAAACCCGTTACTCTGAATGGGTGCAAAAAATAGCTACAGGTCTGGGCCTGTGCCACTACAGCGGGTTAGTACAAATACTTTCACTCACCAAAACCGGAACCACCAGGAAAGAAACCGCCATTTTTGAATACCAAAAAGGCATGAGGCTTGCGCTAACCGCAATGGTATAGGGTTAGCAGCCTCGGCCCTCAAAAAATAACAAAGTCCCACAGACTTATCATTGCCTGCGGGACTTGTAGTTCCCGTACGAATGTTCAGTTACTTCAGTAAATCAAGGGATCTCCTGCCATTTCTGTACGCTGTAGCCGTTACAGCTCCACTGTTTGAGGGAAGCGCCATTGGCATTGTTCCAGTCGAATACATCGAGACATTTTTGGCTGTTGCGGTTCTGCAGCTGGAAATAACCATTACCGGCATCCACCTTTTTCCACTGTTGGTTGTTGCCCCCCCAACAATCCCATTGATTAACGTTTGCACCGTCTTCGGCACTTTGGCCGTAAACATCCAGGCAACGGTTGCTGTGCATGGCTTTCAGCTGAAAGTACTGGGAGTCAATACTTTCATACATGAAGGTCTGGCTATCAGCACCGTTACAATCCTGCTGCACCAGATCCACACCATTCGCAGTACCACCATCAACACTGGTATCGATATTGGCACATTTGCCACTGAACGCCGACTTCAGACTACTGTATCCGCTGATGCCATTGGCATAGGGAACACCAAAGTTCGGGGTGCCATCAGCGTTCCAGGTAATGACTTTGGCGCGGGTATGACGGTTAGGATCATATAATGGCTCGCCAGAGATATTTTCATAATCACGGGCGTGATAGATCATGATGTCGACGGAATCATCCGCAGACCGGGTAAATGAATTATGACCAGGACCAAACTGACTGGTGGACGCATTGCTGCTGAAGATAGGCTCAGGGTTCTTGTGCCAGGAGGCTGGATCCAACAGATCTGCATTCTGGTCTGCAGTCAACAGCCCCAACTTGTAGTTCTTGTCCGTTGCACTGGCAGAAAACGTGACAAAGAAACGCCCGTTTCGCTTCAGTATGGCCGGACCTTCATTGACGTTATGTCCGATTTTTTCCCAACTGTATTCGGGTGTTGCAATCATGGTCTGGGTAGAGAGATCGATCGTCCAGGGGTTGATCATACGGGCAATATACAGGCTACTGTTGCCGCCTGGAGGAATTTGTGCCCACAACAGGTATCTCTGATTATTGTGTACGAAGGTGGTTGAATCCAGGGCGAAGAAACGCGAATCATTACCCATGCCATCAACCTTGAGTTCACCTTTTTCCGTCCAACTACCGGTAAGCGGGTTAGTCGCGGTATTTTCCAGTACGTAAATTCGAATATCCCAAATGTCGTTTGCTTCCGAAGCGGCATAGTAGATGTACCATTTTCCATCGATCCAGTGCAGCTCAGGCGCCCACACAAAACCGCTCATCGGTCCGCTGGCCGGCTGATCCCAGGCGGTGACTTCGGTAGCACTACTTAACCCCTGCATACTGGATGCCCGCCGTAAAATGATCCGGTCATAGTCAGGAACCGAGGCGGTAAAATAGTAGTAACCATCACTGTGTTTATAAACCCACGGATCAGCCCGTTGAAGGATCAGCGGATTGGTGAATGTTTCCGCAAAGGTTGCCGCAGATTGCACTGACAACATCAGCCCAAGAAACAGAGTCAATAATATCTTTTCAACCATGCTTGCAAATTTGAGTGTCATAAATTTTCTCACTTGCTTGTCTGAATTCACAAAACCTGAAGTGCTATACAATCTTGGGGCATCGGATAACTACAGATGCATACGGCAATCAGTAAACCCCAAAAAAAACCTGGATCTCTGCCACAACATCAACTTACATCACCAAAACCGGACAAATACAACACATCAAAAAAAATTCATCAAGATGACAAAACCGGAGAAACCCTAAAAATCCATATAGCACATCAATTTTTTATTGTTGTTATCTTGACTGCCATTTCTGATACCTGATCTGAAAATAGCGGTAATCAAAAGGACAAGATGCTTTATGTATAATCAAGGCATTCTGACATTAAAACAAAGCAGCGACAGAATAGCCGCTATATACATATTCATAGCACTAAATTGTCAAGGACACGGCAAAAAGACAGCCCCCCACTCTCTGCGCCGAGGATAAGTCCGCAGATAACGAGCCTGCGTGCCATAAATATCTTTAATCTCTGCTCACCTGACCTTAAAATCGCCCGCCACGGTCCAATCAGAGTTTTTCATGTACAGCATTAAAGAGATGTTCTACTCACTTCAAGGTGAAGGGGCACATACCGGCCGGCCGGCCATTTTTCTGCGTTTTAGCGGCTGCAACCTTTGGAGCGGCCTGGAAAAGCATCGCCGTGAGGCGATTTGCCAGTTCTGCGATACAGATTTTATCGGTACGGATGGTCAGAACGGTGGCAAGTTCAAAGACGCCACCACTCTGGCTGATACAGTCTCACGGCTCTGGCCAAGCAATCAGCAAAACCGTTATGTCATCTGCACGGGAGGAGAACCGGCGTTACAGCTGGATACCGAGTTGATTCTGGCATTCAAAGACCTGGGATTTGAAGTTGGCATAGAAACCAATGGCACTCTGCCGCTACCGAAGGGGATTGACTGGATTTGTGTCAGCCCCAAAGGGCGATCTACAGTCGTTGTCAAACAATGCCACGAGTTGAAACTGGTCTATCCACAACCCGATGCGATGCCGGATCGATTCACGGATATTGACGCGGGCGTGCGTTATCTGTCCCCTAAAAACCCCTACGACAGCGATCATCTCATCATTTCAGAACAGAGTTCGACCCGGGCCTGCATTGAGTACTGCCTGGCGCACCCGCAATGGCGACTTTGTCTGCAAACCCATAAAATTTTAAAAATCGACTGATTTCCTTATCAAACTATTAATCCAGCAATTAAATAGATCGTCTCGATCTATTTAATTGTCGCCCCGAGAAATCTGGCGCTGTTGCGCGAAACACCGAATCGTCGGACCGCTTGATTTATCGGGGCTCGCATTGGTTATGGCCAATGGTGTGGTCCGATACCTAAGTGCATCCCTGCATCTCACTATTAACCCGACATGTATACTTGCCGGGTTAATATTGCCCTGGAAACCAAAGAGATCGTTCTGATCTCTTTGACAATCACTCAGAGAAACCTGACAAACTCATCCGAAACCTCATTGGGTAACCTATGCCTTACACGTGCTTTTCCGATACAGCTATGTTTGCGCATCACTCTGTTAGCCCGGTAAAAATGTCTGCTGAGTGCATAATTGATCGCATCAGTTCACGGACAAAAATTCCAACCGTGACAGGCTACCGGCTTTGACATCTGTTCTGGCGGTACAGAGCAAAAGCCTGGCGGATTCAACCTCCGCCGACTCCAGTAACCGTGCCTTGAAAGCAATAGCACGATTGTTGGCCAGAGTCAGCAGCTGGTCGGTCTGTTGCTCTGTCAACGATGCCCCGGCACCGATATCCGCCGGAACAACGACCGGACAGATTTTCACCCGCAAACCCGGTTTATCTGTCATCAGTCGGCTCAACTGGTCAACAAACAGCTGTTGTGCTTCACCTACCTCTACCTGTGCGGTCTCATAGGGCAGATCCTCAAAACGTACTTTTAAGGCATAAGATCCAGCCGTCATGGATACTTTGACCACTTGCGCATAAGGGACAAACGTATTGATCAGGTAATTTCTGGTTTGCATCATAACGGCTTTTTTGACGACCAGCCCCAAAATATGTTGCACGCCAAAACTGGGATCTTCGAGATCTCCCTCCACGGGAATCTTCAAGTGAATATCACCATGTCGGTCCTTGAGCATCCCCAAAGCCACGTTCAGAGGGACGGCAGTCTGGCCAATGACATTGGTTTCTTCCGGCTGGTTCTGGCTGGCGGTAAAATCCGCGCCTCTGATCGTGACATCCGCAACGGAGTCAATTTTCGATGCCCGCACAGTCCCACTGAAATCTGTATCCAGTTGCCCGGCTTTAAATTCAAAATCCAGGGCTTTAGCCAGATAGCTACGAACATCCGGTAACGAAAACTCTGCCATGTGTGCCTCAATATTCGCATTGATCTCATCCCCGAACGGCTGCACATCACCGTTTACGGTCAGGTTGAAATAGCCTTCATCCTTTAATTCCAAGGCATAGTCGATATTCTGCTCGGTATTCTGCATATCGATATTGGCTATGGACAACCGGGTCACTTCAAAACGTTTTTTAAACGCCGGGTGCTGACTACCGTCTTCAATTTCTATCTGCCAGGGCTGAGAACTTTTTATCTCTCCGATCCGGACTCCCGGAACGGATTCGGTTGCCGGTACGGCTTCCGTTTTTTCTGTTTCAAGCACTTCCTCTGCTTCAACGGTTTCCTGCTCAGCGACCGGGCCATTCAGCTCAACCAGATTCGCCAGCCCTGAGTCATTCAGCTTGACATTAAAATGACTGGCACCAATCTCCACCCGACCGATGGTCAGGACATTTGAAACAAACTCGAACGGTGCCAGTTCAAGTTTTTGTATATCAACCAATGCGTTGTTTTTTGGTTTCTCACTATCCTGTTGCGGCGAGGAAAATACGATGTCACTGAGCATCATGGCGGGTGTCTGGTAACGGATATCATTTCCGGTCAGAGCAATTGCCGCCGGTTCCGGTTCAAAACTCCCCAGCGAAGCCAGAATATCATCTGATGCCGCTGGGCGAACCAGCAGACCATGCAGAGCCGTTTGCAGCTGCCCCGTCATTGTCATTTCTCCATCAGAGGGAATCTCCAGCTGCCACTGAGCGAGAGTGAGTTGCAGATCCTGCACAGCGGCATCCACATCATTATTCTGATAACCAAACTCATTGAGACCGATCACAACCTTGGAATCAGTCAGGTTGAGCGCCTGGGCACTCTGGTGAATGTTTGCCTCAAGTGCCAACGTCAATTGCCCGCTGACCCGATCTGATTGCTGTGGTAATAGATATTGATAAGTCGACAGGTTCATTTGTGTCAGATCCAGAGCAAGCCGAACGGAAGTGTCCTCAGACCGATAGTCCACCTTCGCATCAATCGTTAAGCTGGCGTCGTTCACCAACAGCCTGCCGGAGATATCCGAACGACCGCTGCTGTTTTGATAACGACTTTGAGTAATGTTCATCTGTTCGATGGTCACGGTGTTGACCTGATCCAGATAAGCAAAAGACAGTGTTATGTTTTTCAATTCGATATCAGGTGCGAGAAACAACAGCCCCTCATTCTCATCGTTTTCAGGGGGCGGTGGCGTGGCATCGGCCGCCGATGAAGTCTCTGAACCCGTTGTGTCAAAATCAAATCCCGCTACAGACACCTGTTGCCCGCTGTAACCGCCGGTGACCATCAACCCCTCAAGGTAGATCCTGGTCACCTGTACCTCTCGAAATAACAGCCGGAACAGACTGTAGCGAAGCTCCAGAGTCTGCAGCGCCAGCGGAGTATCCTGATCTTTAACCAACTGAAGCTGACGAATACTGACGATAGAACGAAACGGATTCAATCGAATAGCACTGTCTTCAGTCAGATGAATACCTGATGGTTCCAGCAGATGATTAAGTGTCGCCCTCGAGATTGCTGGAGAAAATATCCAGATCGACAGACAAATCAGCATTAACAGCGCAATAAATAGGATAGTAACTCGTTTCAGCCAGGTCATTTGTTTCTTTCGCGGGTCAGTGAGAAGAAGAAATTGTAACGTAATCCGTGTTTATTAAGATGACGTATTGCCGATCATATCAGCCGTTGTGGAAAAAGACAGCGTGAACCAACCACCGATTTCAGTGTCTGCGGCTTGTTTTTATTTGTCCATTGGCTAGTCTTTCGGGTTCAAAGATTGCGGACAAAAAACAGTCATGAGGTTTAAATATTTTCTGTTAGGCATGCCAGTGCTGGCGGCAATTTCATTTACCAGCTGTCAGGAAATCAGTAATGTTGATGAGCAAACACCGGATGCAACGGATTCCAGTAACCAGCAGCCTTCCAATGACCAAGAGGAGTCTTCCAATGAGCAGGACAACTCTTCAAATAACCAGTCATGGTATCAACCTACGGTTGGCGTGAAATGGCAGTGGCAGTTACAGCAAACGCTGAATACGAGCTATAACGTCGATATTTATGACATCGATCTGTTTGATACCAGCAAGGAGACCATCGCTACGCTGCAAAGCACTGGGAAAAAAGTCATCTGTTACTTCTCTGCAGGATCCTATGAAGAATGGCGCGACGATGCCAATCAGTTCAATGCTGCAGATAAAGGCGCCAAACTGGATGATTGGGAAGGTGAACGCTGGCTGGATATTCGCTCCAGTAATGTCCGCACTATTATGACGAAGCGGCTTGATCTGGCCAAAATAAAAGGCTGTGATGGCGTTGAGCCGGATAACATGGATGGTTATCAAAATAACCCTGGTTTCAACTTAACCGCCAACGACCAACTGGATTACAACCGGTTTATCGCGACTGAAGCCCACCAGCGAAACTTATCTGTTGGCTTGAAAAACGATCTTGACCAGGTGGCACAACTGGTGAGTCATTTCGATTTTTCAGTGAACGAACAATGCTTCGAATATGATGAGTGCGATCTGTTGAAACCTTTTATTGATGCCGGCAAACCAGTTCTGAATGCGGAATACAATAGTAAATATCGCAACAACACAACGACCCGTAACGACCTCTGCACCCAGTCCGTTAACATGCAGTTCAGCACACTGATATTGCCACTTGCACTGGATGACAGTTACAGGGACAGCTGCCTTACCCCCGAATAAACCTTACTTATCAGGTCTTTCTGAAGAGACACTTTAGTCTCCGCAACCGGGAACCTTACGTTCCCGGTCTCGTCCGATATGAATAGCCCCTGGATTAATGATTTTGAGGATCTTTAAGCTTCACAATCCCCAAAGATTTCATAATCATCCGCTCATATAACGGTTCACTGACACCGGCGCGGACTTTCCTCAAAAAATACTTCTCAAATGCAACCTTGGCCACATGCACCCATTTTCCGCTTTTCATCCAGTTCACGTTTCTGGGCGGAATCTGTGGCATGGCCACGAAGGCAACACCGGTATCCCCCATATCCGCCAGACAAATCGCATTCCAGGTGGCTTTGGCTTTCTCTGGTTTGTCATCCAAACGGGCACGGATATTATGAGCCGTTGCCGTCACCATGCTCTCTATCATAAAGCCGGTTTTGGGTACACCGGTGGGTACCGGAGTGGGTTTCTTGGGAGCAATGGCCACCGCGACGCCGATTCCCCAGATATTCCGATAGGTCGGATTACATTGATGCTCATCGATGATGACAAAGCCTCTGGGGTTAACCAGTCCATCAATCCCCCTCAGGGCATTGATACCAGTAAAAGCCGGTAACATCATGGAGTAGTTAAAAGGCAATTCATGGCGTTTTTTCTCCTGCCCCTCGTCATCACACTCGATGACATACATGATGCCATCTTCAATTTTTTCGACTTTGGCATTACAGATCCAATCGATGTGCCGACTGCGCAGCTCAGACTCCATCATGGTCTTGCTATCGCCAACACCATCCAGCCCCAAATGACCTATATAAGGTTCCGGGGTAACAAATGTCATGGGCACCTGATCACGAATTTTCCGGTCGCGCAGATCTTTATCCATAATGAAGGCAAACTCGTAAGCCGGCCCGAAACAAGACGCTCCTTGCACTGCCCCGACCACTATCGGCCCTGGTTGCTCGACAAATTTCAACCATTCATCCCGTGCTGCCTCAGCATGATCCACATGACAAACAGATTGGGTATAACCCTGCGGTCCCAGACCTGGGATTTCGTCGAATGCGAGTCGTGGACCGGTTGAAATAATCAGATGGTCATAACTGACGGTCGCACCGGTATTCAGTTCTATCAGATTCTGCTCCGGCACAATACGCTCGACACTGGCAACGATCAGTTCGACTTTTCGTTTTTTAAGTGGACCTGCCAGCGGTACGGTAATTTCCTCTCGTTTTCGCCAGTTAACTGCTATCCAGGGATTGGAAGGAACAAAGTGAAAATAATCCTTGTCACTGATCATGATGACCTGATCTTGTGATCTGACCATATCTTTCATCTCAAATGCCATGGGCATCCCGCCCAGACCAGCACCGATAATTACTATAGTCGCCATTACCTCTCTCCTTTTTCAAATTGTTATGGTTATTAATGATGGGAGAACAACTGACTTTCAGTGTAGATCAATTTAACAAACAATAATTTAGAATTTTCTAATATAAAAAGCAACGGAAAATATGCATACTTACAAAAGTAAGCATCTAACAGATTCGTTCATGCGTGCTAAAAAACAGCAAAGCCAAGCACATAAAAGCGATCATTGGAATGCGAATACAAACGAAAGGAACTATTCCCGGCTGGATAAAAAAAGGCGCCAATCGGCGCCTTTTTTCGTTGTGATCAATCCTGTTTCCAGGCTACCACTGTGTCGTAACCATATTCATCAAGCCAGGCATCCAGCTCTTTTGGATTACGGCGTTTTTTCTCAACGGTTTGCTGAGTATGAGGATTGGTATATATACCAATCTCCAGTTTGGGCTGTTCTTTTTTTACAACAACCGCTTTTTTTCCGACTTTGGCAGACTTGCGTTTTCCAGAAACAAGACCGTTTTCGCGCGCATACAGCTTGCCCATCATCTCTTTGATTTCATGGAAACTACCTGGTTGGATCGCTTCACCAGCCAGCTTTTCAAGCCATTTGCAGATATCCACGCTTTTTAGCAAAAACAGGTCATATTCGGTCAGACCGTATTCATCAAAAATACGCTGCAGAGCTTCGTCGAAGGCATTAAATCCTTCTTCACGCTTAAGTGCTTCCTGCTTCCTGCGTTCCAGTTCTTCGATATTTTTTTTCAGTTCCTGAATCTGCTTATCGTAATCGACGTCGATCATGTTCGACTCCTGTTGATTCTTACTTTTGCGTCAATGGCTTCATGTGTGGAAATAAAATTACATCTTTAATGGTGTTTGCGTTATTAAAGAACATAATTAACCGGTCAATTCCGATACCTTCACCTGCCGTTGGAGGCAGCCCATACTCCAACGCGTTGATGTAATCTGCATCATAGAACATAGCTTCATCATCACCGGCATCTTTTTCGGCCACCTGCTGCTGAAAGCGCTGAGCCTGATCGATCGGATCATTCAACTCAGAAAAGCCATTGGCCAGTTCACGCCCACTAATGAAAAACTCAAAACGATCAGTGATTAATGCATTCTGATCGTTGGCACGTGCCAGCGGTGAAATTTCAGCGGGATATTGAGTAATGAATATGGGACCTTTCAGATTTTCTTCCACCGTCGCCTCAAATATTTCGGTCTGAACCTTACCGATACCCCAGCTGTCTTTCACCCGAATACCCAGTTTAGTGGCCACTTGAGTAGCGTTTTCAAGCGTGGCGATATCATCAGCCGTCAAATCGGGGTTATAGTGCAGGATGGATTCCACCATACTCATACGCGCAAACGGCTGTGAAAAGTCATACTCCTCGCCCTGATAAACAATCTGCAATGACCCCAGAATATCCAGAGCCAGTTGACGCAATAATGCTTCAGTCAAATCGATCATATCGTTGTAATCTGCATACGCCTGATAGAATTCGAGCATGGTGAACTCAGGATTATGCCGGGTGGAAACCCCTTCATTACGGAAGTTGCGATTGATCTCAAATACCCGTTCAAAACCACCTACAACAAGACGCTTCAAATAAAGCTCAGGCGCAATCCGCAGGTACATGTCTATATCCATGCTGTTATGATGGGTAATAAACGGTTTGGCTGTGGCACCACCGGGAATCACCTGCAACATGGGCGTTTCAACTTCCATAAAGTCGCGCGACTTAAGGAAATCACGAATACCGTCGATGATTTTCGAGCGTGTTACAAAGGCTTTGCGGGTTTCATCACTCATGATCAGGTCAACATAACGCTGACGATATTTCATCTCCTGATCTGCCAGTCCATGGTATTTATCCGGCAATGGCCGCAGGGATTTGGTCAGAATCCGGAAATCGCTTAACTGTTCGATATTCACGTACAGCTCACCTTTTCCGGATTTATGCAGCTCACCTGTGGCTCCTATGATGTCGCCGATATCCAGCAACTGCCAGTCATCACTCTCTTTCTGCAACGGTTTGCCAACATAGACCTGAATAACCGCGTCGGAACCATCACGAATGGCGACGAAAGGACCGCCACGACGGATAACACGTCCGGCAACGGCCACTTGAATCTTCTTCTCAACCAAAGCATCTTTATCCAACTCACCGTACTCGGCCTGCAGATCGGCGGCCATGTGTTTTCGACGGAAATCGTTGGGGAATGCAACGCCTCTTAATTCAGCAAGTTTGTTCAGCTTCTGCTTACGCTCGGCAATGATATGATTTTCTTCAGAATGATTTTGCTGATCAGACATAACGAGTAATTTCCAATATGCAATGGTTTGGTTGTTTAAGTCCGGATGAAGGTGTCAACCGGAGAGTCAATCCGGATATTTTTCAATATCCGGACAACGCCTCAAGAGCTGGCTTCACAGCCCTTGTTTGAGCGATGCTTCGATAAAGCGATCAAGGTCACCGTCAAGAACTGCCTGGGTATTCCGGGTTTCAACACCGGTCCGCAAATCCTTGATCCGGGAATCATCAAGCACATAGGAGCGAATCTGACTGCCCCAGCCGATATCAGACTTACTGTCTTCCAGAGTCTGAGCCGCTTCATTCCGCTTCTGCAATTCAAGCTCATACAACTTGGCTTTAAGCTGCTTCATGGCCTGATCTTTGTTTTTGTGCTGTGACCGGTCATTCTGACATTGAGTGACCAGACCGGTCGGCAAGTGGGTAATCCGAACCGCAGATTCAGTCCGGTTAACGTGCTGTCCACCGGCTCCGGAAGCCCGATAGACATCGATACGCAGATCGGCCGGATTGATTTCAATATCAATATTGTCGTCTACCTCGGGAGATACGAATACCGAAGAAAACGAAGTATGACGCCGGTTACCGGAATCAAACGGTGATTTCCGCACCAGCCGGTGAACACCGGTCTCAGTCCGCAACCAACCATAAGCGTATTCGCCTTCAAAACGAATGGTGGCGGACTTGGCACCAGCCACTTCACCGGCAGAGTATTCCATCAGCTCGGTTTTAAAGCCTTTATCTTCACCCCAACGCAGATACATCCGCAATAGCATTTCTGCCCAATCCTGGGCTTCTGTACCACCGGAACCGGCCTGGATATCCAGATAAGCGTTGTTAGGATCCATGGGATGGGCAAACATGCGACGGAATTCAAGTACCGCCAGTTGCTGCTCCAGCTTTTCCAGTTCTGAGGAAATATCCGCCACGGCGGCTTCGTCGTTTTCCTCAACCGCAAAATCCAATAATTCTGCGCTGTCTGAGAGACCGGATTCCAGATCCTCAATGGTTTTCACAATGGCTTCGAGACTGGAGCGTTCCTGACCCAGCTTTTGGGCGTTTTCAGGGTCGTCCCATATTTTGGAGTCTCCGAGCAGTAATTCGACTTCGGTCAGTCGTTCTTTCTTATTATCGTAGTCAAAGATACCCCCTAAGCACGCTGGTGCGCCCGCTCAGGTCTTTGATCTGTTCACGAATTGGATTAACTTCCACGTATATTTTTCCTTTCGCTATTTGCTTTTTAAAACGGTCAAATAAAAGGGAGGCGGATATTATCGGATTCAGGATTTAATTTGTAGCGGAAAGAATAAATTTTAACAGTTTTATAAATCCGATTATTTATCCAGCAGGTATTTATAGCGGATTAATTTGGTCATGCAGAGAAACAGTGTCATCGCCGTAAAACGATCACAAGCCCAGTGATACCGGGGAGACCCACTCATAACACAATAGCGCTGGAGAACCATCGAAAAAATAAATCAGAACGACCTTTCCAAGTACTTCTCAGGAAAAAACCGGTTGAATATATTCGAGCATTAATTGCAAAGATATATTTCCCCGAAATTCATTAATATCCAATTTATAAGCACATTGAATTTTAGCTGCCTGGGTCGGCCAAATATTTAAATCCACATTAAAAGCAATTGCATCAATCAATAAATCAGAACCCTGCGGAGATAATGTCAGTTTTAAATGTTTCTGACCGACAATACGTTGCTGAACAATATTGAAATAACCATCAAAACAGGGTTCGGGAAATGCCTGCCCCCAGGGACCGGAGTTGCGTAACAAATCCGCAAGGTCCAGGTTAAAATCACTTACTCCCAACTCACCGTCAGTGGCGACTTGGGCAATCAGCTGATCAGCTTCAAGTTGCCGGCGAACCTCTTCGTCAAAAGCCTGCTGAAAGCGTTCAAAATGCTCTGCCCGTACGGTCATGCCTGCAGCCATGGCATGGCCTCCGAATTTCGCTAACACCTCAGGATAACGCTTGGCGACCGCATCAAGACCATCACGGATGTGAAAACCGGGGATCGATCGGGCCGACCCTTTGAGATTGCCATCTTCTGCCTGGGCGAAAGCAATGGTTGGTCGATGCACTCTGTCTTTGATTCGCGAGGCCAGAATACCAATCACACCTTCATGCCAATCGGGTTGATAAAGACATACCCCCCACGGCAGCCCTTCGGCATCGGTGTTGGCTTCAAACTTCTCCAGAAACCGCAGTGCCTCCTTCTGCATACTCTGCTCAATGGCCCGCCGGTCAATATTCATATCATTGAGCAATACTGCGAGCTCACGCGCACGGTAAGGATCTTCAGCCAGCAGGCATTCGATGCCAAGTGACATGTCATCCAGTCTGCCGGCCGCATTCAAACGTGGACCAACGGCAAATCCCATATCAGCAGCCACCACCTGCTGATAGTTTCGACCTGCCACTTCAAGTAAGGCCAGAATACCGGGACGAGCCTTCCCTGCGCGTATACGGGCGAGACCCTGGTGCACAAAAATCCGGTTGTTCTGATCCAGGGGCACCACATCTGCCACCGTCGCAAGCGCAACAATATCGAGATAATCCGCCAGATTAGGCTCGCGAATACCCTGCTCCTCAAACCAGCCGGCTTGTTTCAATCCGGCCTTAACCGCCGCCAGAAGGTAAAACGCTACTCCGCAGCCGCAAGTGGCTTTACTGGGAAAAGGACAGCCATGTTGGTTTGGATTGACAATAGCATTGGCATCGGGCAGTTCAGCCCCCTGCAGGTGATGATCGGTCACCAGCACATCCATCCCCAAACTGCGGGCGGCAGCCACCCCCTCAATACTGGAGATGCCGTTGTCGACGGTCATAATCAGATCAGGGTTCATGCTGTGTGCCACCTGGACAATCTCAGGGCTCAGGCCATATCCGAATTCAAACCGGTTCGGCACCAGATAGCGAACATTGCTCGCACCAAATGCTTTAAGCACCAGTACCGACAACGCCGTCGAAGTGGCACCATCGGCGTCAAAATCACCCACCACCACAATATTGCTCTGGCGCTGGATATGACGAACCATCAACGCCGCCGCCTCTTCAATGCCTTTCATTTGCCGGTAACTCAGTAACTGCTGAGTGCCTTTTTCCAGTTGCTGAAGATCCGCAATGCCACGGTTCTGATAAACCGTCCGCAGTATATTTGGTTGAGCCGGGTCCCAGTCAGGGAGTTCAGTCAATGGCGTGCGACGTACAATTTTCTTTTCAATGGTGGTCATAGTGAGGGGTGTGTGTATCGTAAGCGGATGTATATAAAGCGCTCAAATGAGCTGGAGACAGCATAGGAATCAATAAAATACTATCTTCTTGAGGCAGCCGTTTTGTGGTTACGCTGCTGCTCCCTGGGTTTTTTTCGTCTCTGTTCCTGGCGTTTTTGCAGCTTCATCAGCCACCTTAACATCAGAAACACGGCGACCATAGCAATGATGATGATCGCGATGGTTAGTAATCCGCCTAACCCATCCACCTGATTGTTATAGCGCCTGATTGCAGTCAGTCGATCTGACTGTATCGCCGTTGATATCTGAGGAATAAAATTTATGAACCCAAACATAAAAATAGAAAACCTTATTATTTTCGGTCAACCATACAGCAATAAGACCGGGTGGATATTCTATGGAACCTCTGAAAAATGGCCTATTTTCGCGCAGGACGTTGTCAGTCCCAGTCTCACATCCTCATTTACGTCAGTAAACTGCGGTGTTGCGAGTGGAGCTTCCTCGCCTGCATCAAAACTATTCCTGTTTTTCAGATGGCTCCCTATAGTTCCACCCGTATGGTAACAAAATAGCTAATGCAACACATTGATTAACGCTTATTGGCCGCCAGCAGAATTTCCCGGATTTTGGCGGTTACTTTTTCACGTGCATTTTCGGGCCCGGATAAGGTCACGCCCTGGTTTTCGACCAGTCCGTTTTCCAGACTATATACCCAGGCGTGCACGTTCACTTCCTGGCCTCTGCTCCAGGCATTTGACAACACCGTTGTTTCAGCCACATTCAATGCCTGCGCCAGAGCATTGATGCGACACATCACATGATTTTTCTGTTCGGCATCAAGCGCACGCAGATAACGGTCATAAACCAGCATGATGTCCTGTATATGACGCAGCCAGTTGTCGATCAAACCATTTTGCTGTTTCTCAACAGCCGCCCGAACACCTCCGCAACCGAGGTGTCCACAGACGATCACATGTTTGATCTTCAGCACATCGATCGCATACTGAATCACGGAAAGACAGTTCAAGTCCGAGTGCACCACAATGTTAGCCACATTACGATGCACAAACACGTCTCCCGGTAACAACCCCAATATCTCATTGGCCGGCACCCGGCTGTCTGCACAGCCTATCCACAGTACCTCGGGATTCTGAATATTCGCCAGACTGCGAAAGAACTCAGGGTCCCTCTCTGCAGTCTCTTTGGCCCAACGCTTGTTGTTTTCCAATAAATGCTCTAACAAACTCATCTCTCCTCTATTAGAAAGGCAACTCTAAAGCCAGACATAAGAATCTCATCAGATCTTTGGTTTTGGCGAACTCCTTCGCCAGAACAGTGGTCATGTTGCTTGAAAAGATAATCTGTTCGTCAAAAGTCTTGCCGACCAGAAAATCCTTACGTTTGATCTCCTGAATCAGCGAATGGTCACAATTAAATCCTTTCGGCGGCCGAATCAGCGTGTCACCTTCCCAATTAAAGGACTTGAGCGAGGAGGATTTCAGAATCCCGGCATACTCTTTTTCATGCTCAACAATGGCGGTTCTGATTTTCAGCAAAGCCTGACTGTCCGGTTTCCAGAGACCGGCTCCCAAAAAACAGCCTCCCGGCTCGATATGGACATAAAAACCAGGTGCGTGTACATCCTTCCCGGCCTCATGACGAAACTGGATGCCAACGTTGGTTTTATAGGGGGATTTGTCATTGGAGAAGCGGGTGTCCCGATACGGCCGCATCATTGACCCGCCCGATTTTCGGGCAATCGCTACAAAATGAGGTGAAATTTTTTGCAGCGGCTCCTGCATGGACTCAATAAACTGAAGCGCTGGCGTCCGTATCCAGTCTTCATAATCACTTTTGTATTCGTTAAACCACTCTTTGCGGTTGTTGCCGGCCAATGCATTGAGAAAGTTCAACGCATCTTTACCAAACCCCTGAAATACCATGTGACGTTCCCCTGATGTACAAGTTATCTGATTCCCGGGCCAATCAGTTGGAAAGGCCCGGGGCTCAGTTTGTAGAGGAAGAAATATTACAAGGTCTGCAAAGCGGACAAAACCGCTAATGTTTTAAGGGTTTATGTCTTTTTCATATCTTTCTTGGACTGCACAATCTTGCGCGCCATTTTGGCAAAGGCCCGGCTATGACGGTGCTGCTCTGCGGCTCCTGCTTCCTGACGCAGGTGAAACGCCTCTTCTTTCTGCAGTTTTTGATACTGCAACCAGCGGGATTCAGACACCTCGCCAGTTGTCAGTGCAACCGCAACCGCACACCCAGGCTCGCCCTGATGGCGACAATTACGAAAACGGCATCGCAGAGCAACTTCATTGATGTCATCAAAGCTGGCATCCACCTGACCATCTTCCAGCCAGAGCTGAACTTCTCGCATCCCTGGAGTATCTATGATCATAAAACCATCATCGGCCTGTAGCAGTTGCCGGGATGTTGTAGTATGACGCCCCTTGCTGTCCTGTTCGCGAATAGCGCCTATCTGTTGCACTTCTGCATTTAAAAGCGCGTTAGTCAGCGTGGATTTTCCAACCCCTGAAGATCCCAGCAGCACAGCCGTATCTCCTTCTTTCAGCCAGGCTTGCAGTTGTTCATGAACATCTTCTCTATCTCTGGCATTACAACAGATAAATGTCAGTCCGGTATCATGCTGCCATTGTTCAAGTTTCTGTTCGAGGTCAGAATCAGCCTGCAGGTCTTTTTTGGTTAATACCACCAGCGCCTCAATGCCGGCATCATCGGCGATCAAACGATAACGATGAATGCGGCTCAAATTGAAATCGTCATTCAATGACATCACTATAAACAACCAATCCACATTGGCTGCCAGTAACTGTTCCTGAGTACGATGGCCAGCTGCCTGACGGCGCAACAGACTGGAACGCTCCAGAATACGGTACAACCACAGACAATCCTGCTTAGGTTCAGCCAATAGCCAATCCCCAACGGCCACCAGACTACTGACCGGCATTTCGGGTTTGCCCATTCGCAGCATCTGGACACCATCTTCGGTGAGGACATCCATATAATCGCGATGAATACTAATCACTCTGGCAGGGATATATTGATCCCATTCATCCAATTCGAGTTGTTGGGTAAAAAATGACTTCCAGCCCAAGTGCTGGAGTTTCGAAAAGTCCATGATGGCTCTCCAGTATGAATTCAGCAAAAACCGTGCTACTTATCCCTTGATCAAATCATGACAAGTCAGATAGATAACACCATTTGGAAACAATTGTTGAATCAAATCCCAGTGACTGGAGCGAAAAGATGTAGGATAAAACAGAAACTGCTATCTTTAAGACCCTATCACTGAGAGGCATTTTTTCACAATCATCAGAATGCCCTCCAATTACAGTACTCAGATAAATAAGCACTTTAGTTTGTGCTGAGCCTACTCATTTGTAAAGAGTTAAATATGATCACTTTCAGGTTATTGCTTATCTGCCTTGTCAGTAGTTTGTTCCCGGCTCTGGCAGCCAACAGTTTTAACATATTGCTGTACCATCACGTCGCTGATAACACTCCGGCATCCACAACCATATCGCCAAAGGATTTTGAAGCTCATCTGGCCTTCTTAAAAGAGAATGGTTACCAGGTGATCAATCTTGATGAAGCATTGAACAATGTCATCAGTGATCAACCTTTACCGGACAAGGCCGTGGCAATTACCTTCGACGATGGTTTTTTAAGTATTTATCAGAATGCGTTCCCATTACTGAAACAATATGGTTACCCATTTACGGTGTTTGTCGCCACCGACCCGATCGACCATAAATTTCCGCAGATGATGACCTGGGATATGCTGAGGGAAATGAAACAAGCCGGTGCGATCATTGCCAATCACACCACTGATCATGCTTACCTGGTCAGAACCGATGACTATTCGGAACAGTGGTTGCGCATGACCCTTGAAAATATCCATCATGCACAAAAACGGCTGACTACGGAGCTTGGTGACGTCCCGAACTGGATAGCCTATCCTTACGGGGAATACAATGACGCTCTCAGAAAAAAAATGGCGGAGGAAGGCTGGATTGGATTTGGTCAGCAGTCCGGGGGTGTTGCCAAGTTTTCTGATTTCACTGCACTGCCACGGTTCCCTGCTGCAAGCTCATACGCCAATCTCGCCACGCTCAAAACAAAACTTGCCTCAGTACCACTACCCGTGGATTACCTGGGATTGCCGGATACCGTTACCCGCACATCCAAAAACAGCCTGACTGTTAACCTGAACGGCAAACTCAAACGCCAGAACGAACTCAGGTGCTATTTCAATTCGAACGCCTATTCCCCGAAAGTACAAAGCAGCAGTTTTACAATCGATATTCAACAAACCTTTAAACAAGGGCGTGACCGCGTTAACTGCACACTTCCTCATGAAAGCCAGCCCATTTACTACTGGTTCTCTTTTCAATGGCTGTACTGGCCATTGAGTGTAAAAGCAGAGACCACTCAATGACCATATCTGTTTGTCCATGCGGCTTGGGAAAAACTTATCAACAGTGTTGTGGCCGCTATATCGAAGCCGGTCTTCCGGCACCAACGCCGGAAGCACTCATGCGCAGCCGCTATTGTGCTTATGCACTCAAAAAAATCACTTATCTGCGCAAAACCTGGCACCCGGAAAACTGCCCTGAACTGGACCTTGATGAACTGAACAGCGTTGAATGGATTGGACTGACGGTGATCCATACAGAAGCCGGGTTTAAGAAAGGATTGGTTGAGTTCAGAGCCAGATATCGTAGCGCTCAGGGGGAAGGTGAATTACACGAACGCTCGCTGTTCCAAAAACTGAAGAACCGCTGGGTATATGTCCGACCCCAGTCCGAAACGCCATAATTTTATTTGAATGCCCGGTCAGGACTCAGTTTATTCCTGCAACGCCAGGGTGACCTGTTCACGTAACCCTGGTAGCAGGCTCTCCTCAAACCAGGGATGTTGTTTTAACCATCGATTGTTACGTGGACTCGGATGCGGTAACGGAAAAATTCCCTGTTCATTCCGATATCCCTGAGACACCACGTCCGCCAACGGTCTTCCCTGGTGATCAGGTAAATGCCAGTCCAATGCATAACGACCAATGACTAAAATTAATTGCAGATGTTTCAGGGAAGCCAGCACGCCGTCACGCCAGGCCTGCGCACATTCCGGTCTGGGTGGCAGATCTCCACTACGTCCCTTACCTGGATAACAAAACCCCATCGGTAATATGGCAACTTTGGTTTGGTCGTAAAACGTTTGCTCAGACACTCCCATCCAGTTACGCAGCCGTTGTCCACTGGCATCATCGAACGGCCTGCCGGACTCATGCGCCTTCAAGCCCGGGGCCTGACCGGCGATGAGAATACGGGCATCCGTATGCAACTGAAAAACCGGCTTGGGCGGTAACGGCAGAAAGGCCTGACACAGTCGACAGGCTCTGATCCGATCAGATAAATCATCACCACTGACTGACATGATTACAACCGTACTGTGGATACATATAAAGAACCAATAATTTAAAAATTCGCTCCCACTCGAAAACCATAAGGCAGACAAAACAGTTACCCAAACAATCAGGACACAGCTCAACAAACAGGACTAATTTGACAAGCGGCCTCGGGGATATATACCCCGAGGCACAAGACACATTACTGGACAACCGCAACGGCATCAACCACCAGCGTGCCGCTCAACACCCTGAATTTTACCGTATGAACGCCAGAACTCAGACCTCGCAATGTGTAAGTCTGATAAAACTCTTTAGACGCGGATGTGCCGGCCGAACCGTTGACCACTTGACCATCCAGAGTCACTTCCAGGACAGCCGAACCATTATTGGGTCCTAAAATATCCACCCCGGTGCCATCGAAAGTGTATTCCAGAGTTGCCCCTGCTCCCTGGTTGACAGACAGCGAACGCTGGTAGTTATACATGCTTTTACCATTGGCATGAGACCAGTTTCCACCATAGATGAGTTTCTCATTCGGATTCGACTGAAGGTCGTATATTTCCATATTATCCAGCAACTCTGAATAGTACGGTGGATAACCGGACACTTTTTCAACCTTCAGATTATCGAAACGGGTATGATAGTAACCGCTGAGAAAATTCACCCGACCGGACAACCTTGGATTGGCATCGGTGTATTCCGCCAGTTTGACATTATCCAGATAGGCGGTCACATGGTTATTTACAACTTGTAAAGCCAGGTTATGCCAGGCATAGAGACTGGAATCAAACCCATCAATCCGGACGCCTCCAGCCCCCGTTACCACATTACCGCTGGCGACAGTCACAGCATCCACCTGAAACAACCAACTGCCATCATAAAGAATCTTCAGTATATAAGGCGTGCCTTCAGAAAAATGCGAGTTGCTACCTCCCTGTTGGCGGGCACCGATACCGGCATAATTATTATTAATCTGATGGGTGCTGTTTTCGAAGGCCACATCCACACTGGCTTTGTAGTTCAGCCAGCGGCCATCTCCAACACCCGTAATCGGACTACCGTTATTCCAGGTACCGCCCAATCCCATGATCGACTGATCAAGTTGTTGCCGTAGTACATAGTTATCGGAACCTTCCGGCAGGTACGCTTCAAAGGCACCGTTGCGGTCACTGAAATACCTCGGCATCACACTCTTCGAGCCACCAAGGGCAGCAACATAAGATTCGATGCCGGCAATTTCACCACCATTGCCAATTACCGGTACGGTCTTTGAAGAGTAATCAAAGTCATCGGCATAAAGCATGTCGTTATTGGAATCCTGCTGTGCCCCCGTCGCATCGGTATCCAATACGGTACGCTCTCCCTCGACCGGTAACGGAGTATGAAAAGCAGGATCAGCAATATTTTCCAGGCTGGTGACGGTCAGTACGGAATATGGCTTCACAGTAATATTATAACTACCACTCGAATCCGCAGAGAGATTGCATTGATACTGCATATAGTGTCTGTTAAAGGCCTCACCGGAATCTGCCGCCCGGGTCTCCCAAAGCTCCAATACAGGCTGTTCACTGAAGTCCATGTTATCGACTTTGAGACGGTAGGTTTTGGTGTATTCACTGTCATTCACAAAGACAGTAGAGAAATCTTGTTTGTCCGGTGCAGCCAATGTCATATAACTCGGGCTGCCATTTCGTCCGTTCACCGGATTGGTGCCGGTCGCACCGGTATAACTGGATTCGGGAATCACTCGCCAGATTCCGGCAGAATTATTACTGTTCTCCCAACCGGCATTGGCAAACCAGCTGAAATGCCGCAGTACCTGTAAACCCGCATCATAATGAATCCAACCGGACCAGGGATCACGAGCGCTCAACAATTCCTTGAATGCATACTGCCCACCTTCATAAAACGAACCGATGGCTGGCTGATAAATAAAATGCGTGCGACGGGATTTATAAAACCCTTTGATCACCGTATTGCCCATCTCCAATGGACCGTTAATACCGCCAATACCTGTACCGCTCACAGACGGATCGCGGACATTATTGTTAGGACGGAATGCGCTATTACTGAAGGTCGCCTGCGCTTCACTGTTCCAGACTTCCAGATCATACTGTTCAGCCAGTCTGGTAAAGTTACCGGCGCTGTCATCATCAGTATTGTAATGATAGGCTGCCACCGGGGCCGCATTACGCAATGAAGCGTCGCTGACCATGGCACCGCCAAAAGAACCCAACCCCGCTTCATCTGAAATCACGATCTTAATGCGATTGTATAAATCCCGTTCGGTGCTGTTTTGAAACCCGGTACTGTCAGACTTAATCCGCGACTCATATTGCTTGGTCCAGTTTAAGTCCGGCCCTCTTTCGTTAACGCCAGGATTCACATAATCAACCATGTACCCATACTCTCGATAGGCCGCCAGTATGGTGTTTTTGAACCAGGTGTATACCTGATCATTGTTGGTTACCCAACCTGGCGCATTCCATCTGAGAATACTGACCTTGAGATTAGGATTAATTTTCCTGGCGTCAGCGGCCAGCTGAAATCCAGGTGCTCGCCTGACATTGGCACTCTCATTTGCTGTGCGCATGGTGGCCGGATCCGGTCCGGTGGAATTGTTGCGGTCGTTCCCCATTTCAATTTTGACATGGGTCATAATCGGGTTGGGTCCGCCAAACAGAATCTTCAGTAACTCTGCGTATTTCTCCGGATGCTGGGATTTATAATCCATTAGCAACGCGCTGGTACCATTGGCGCTGAGAACGCCAAAACCCTTGAAAGTAAGGCCATTCACATTTCCGGAGCGGACATGATTGCCATCAACCGTAATACTGGTGGCAGAGCTGGAATTACCGGTGTTGGTACAGGCAACCGGTTCAGGAACAGTACCGGCATCAGGATCACCCTCATACGGTCCGATGTGAATCCAGTCCAGATCCAGATAATTACCGACTGTCACGCGGAACTTCTGCATCCCCTGCTTCAAATGAATCTTACCTGCGGAAACTGTTTTGAACTGCCCCCAGGCAGAAACACTGGGAACATTGAATGTATCGATCAGTGAGTTGCCACACTGACTTAAGGACAGCGTACTGCCGGTGCCAGCAGCACCGGACCGAATGGTCACATCGTAATCGTCCTCATAGGCAACATAAATGGTGTACTCCAACCACTCATCCGGTGCCATCCAGCCAACGGCATAACCACCACTGATGGCTTTAATATCGACAGAACTATCTGGCCGATAGGCGCCGTCCTGATTTTCAGGCGTGGTATCACTAAAGCCGTTAACATCGAAATTTTCTGCCTCGACCCTATCAGGGATCGAGGGAAAATACATTTGGTAAGCATTTTCGGCAGAACTTGGACATGAGCCATCCGGCTGACCGGTACCCCCACCATCATCAGGCGGAGTGGAACCTCCTCCATTGACCTCCAATGACACAATTTCAGCGGGATAATCCGGGCCATTGATGTTGGCACAGAAACCAAAAGACACGCTGCCGCCGGGAATAATGGTCGAATTATGATCGACAGAGGTAACAGAATTGTCAGAGAGTGTCGCGTTCCAGAGTGAAACCACCGATGAATCCTTAAAGTCCATCGTCACGTTCCAATCATCAATATCTGCATCCCCGTGATTTGTAATCACAACGTTGGCACAATAACCACTGCCCCAGTCATTCTGAACCGTCAGAACAGCTTCCCCGGTGCCAGACACCTTCGCGGCTGAAAAACCTGTAACAACCGACATTATTGTTAAGCTGATACATCTCAAAACATTTTGTATGTTAATAACCATCACAATCCCCCAGTACTGTTGGCACGCATGTCAACGATGCTGTCAAGTGCACTGGGTTAGTCGTAATGCATGAGTGTACCTTCTCGATATCAGGTTCAAACAAATCTGTAAAACCAGAGAATCAGGCGACAGCAGAAACTTGGAGCAGTTATTGGAGAGATCAGATTGACCGTCAGTAAGATAGCTTCAGCGGAGCCTATAACATCAACCACCACTGATTTTTCGCAACACAGATTCCAGCGGCCCACGGCTGAAGATCCTCGCGTATACTCCCACAAGCAACATAACACTAATTGCCAGGACTAAAGCAACCCCCAAAAGGCTGGCCTGACCAAAGAGATCAAACCAACTCATACCATATGCTGCAAACAGAAAGCCCGCAAAAACGCCTTGCAGTACATAGCTTGATAACGAATTTCGTCCAGCCAACACAAAAATATCAGGTATGCTCACCCTACGTCCCAAATATACCAGACCATACAAGTAAACAGCTGACAGCGCCGGCGCACCAATCGCAACGCCCATAAAACTCAACAGCACGAATACATCAAAACCGGAAGGTAAAACATGTCCTGCGGCCATGGCATAAAACAAGTTAAGCGGCACACCAATGGCCAGAAGAAGTGGTAGCCTGCGCTGCAACGCCGTAAAACTCTGACTGCCTGGCTCAAAAAAATTGCTTTTACCTGCGGCCAGACCAGCAGCGAAACCTGCAAATACGATTGGCCCCTGCAACATCACCAATAAAACAAAGGTGTAAGGCCAATCATTCAACCGGGCCAATGTCCCCTCAAGATAGCCGCTGCCAAGACTGTAGTGGCTGGTCATCATCAACTCAGGGTCTGCTGGATCAGCGATCCATACCAGCCCCAGTCCGGCCATAAACACCATACTCACTGGCAGCATTGAAGCCGCAATGATCATAAGCTTTTTAGGTGATGCATCGCGTACAAACCATAAGACCATACCAGCCAGCGCATACAACACCAGAATATCTCCACTAAATACCAGAGTGGCGTGCAATATTCCGAACATGAGCAGACCAAACATACGTCGCCAATAACGGTGATGAAATGCATATCCTTTTAGCTGGGCAGATTTTTGCTGAACAGTGACGCCCCAACCAAAAATAAAAGAGAACAAGATGAAAAACTTCAACTGCAAGAAAGCTTCAATCACAAAGGCGGCGAGTTTATCAATACCCGCTTCCGGTAATGCCATGACGCTTTGCGACGGAAGCGCCATAAATGGCACATTCACCACACAAATACCGATCAATGCCGCCATGCGGATGATATCCACCTCATGAGTTCGACTGATTGCCATTATTTTTCCTTAAATTATCTGAATGACTGGCAACAGTATGATCACAGGCGGGATCAAATAAGTGTCCGAGACTGCTCATCGGCCTGAGAAAATCTCGTAACGCTACTCCAGAACAGGAATCTGGAAAGCGAAAATTCCGCCCTCTTTCTCACTTCCTCCCAGTATCTGCTCGACCAAAAGCCCATCTGCAACAACGTCCAATCCACGCTGATCAGCAATCTGGAATAACCCTTCCAGGGCAGCCAGATAAGCAGCAGGAGTGGCAATTAATACCTCGCAGCACAGATAATGACCTTCCGGAAGAACCAGGTCATGCTGACTCACATCACCCGACCAATCACAAACGGTCGCCTCTATGAGTTGCCAGGAATGATTCAGCTGAGCGATCGGTGTGAGCACCATCAAGTTGCCAATGTCATCACCAAACTGATCATAGAGATCGTCCCAATCGGCACTTTTTACGCGAACAGTTCTGGCTGTCCGTTTGGGCAACCAAATCAACTCAGCGGGAATGGTTTCGGCGAGCAGCTCTTCAACAGCAGAGCCATCGGGACACTCACTGGGTTGTGCCAGCTTCATCAATAACTCACCAGTTTCTCGTGGTGTGCCATTAATCGCCATATTTTGAATGGCCCTGGCTGTAACACCCAGCTGTCGTTTAAGCGCCTTACCCATCGCCTGTGATGAAGAAAAACCACAATATTGTGCGATTTCGGTAACACTGAGGCGTTGGTTATTCAGTAAATGGTCAGTCGCTTTTTGCAGACGCAAACGACTGAGATAATGACCGGGGGTTTCATTAAACAACGATTTAAACTGGCGATGAAAATGTGCTGGCGAAATAGCACAATGACGGGCGATTTGTTCCCAGGTCCAGTTTTTCTCCAACTGCTCATTCATCATCACCAGCGCATTGGAAAAACGCTTTTTTAAATGACCTGGTAACGGCGCTAACAATACAACCTCCGGAACCAGCACATGGTGAGAACTATCTTTTCCTGTCATCTCATAAACCCAAGACAATACCAGTCAGCATCCTACGACAGCCAGCTGATGCAAACCAGACTACTGTGAAGATCCCTATGGTATTTTTGCGGTATATGATTTGGAAAAGATGATTTTGGAGTTGGTATCAACAAACGTTTGCAGACAGATCTGGACTGCGACGATCAGGTGATACTGAATGTTAAACACACTCATAAGACGTGCCAGTTAATGGTAGCCTGACGAATAAAATCCCCGGTCAGCCGGGGATTCCGAATTTCTCATACCAGACTATCAATAACTGTCTTTAGCCTACCAATTCCTTTACTTAAGAAGCCTCTGAAAAATGCCCTATTTTCATGCAGGATGTTATCAGCCCTTCTCCCACACCCTCATTACCGGTCTCCAGGCCGATCTTTACAAAGCTATAACTCTTCTATAGTTGTCCATGGCACACGTGCTGCCATCGTCTTGTGTAACACCTGTCAGTTCGTTCTTGGTGTTGTATTGGTAAGTGCTGGTCACCTCATCTTCTGTCTGCGTCAGGGTGTTGCTATTGTCATCGTAGGCGTAGTTGATACCACCGATTTGTATCTGTCGGTCAGTGTAAGCGGTCTGCACCCCATCCACAGTCTCATAGATCCGGTGACCAACTTTGTCGTACTGATAACTGGCTGAGCAGTCTTCATTGGTGGCATCACTGATCGTTTCTGTAGTGTAGTTACGCGGTAAGTTGGGTCATAAGCATTGTTGGTCGCCCCTCCATCCATCCAGCTCTGTAACCCTGGTACGGCGCCCGGTGGTATCCAGGGTTCGACCAGCGTGCCACTACCGTTGTGGGACTGCAGTTCGACCATACAATTCAGGTGATCATTGCCAAAGCCACTACATAACAGATAATTGCCGTTCAAGAAATCGATAAAAGCCTCACTCAGGCACAGCAATCTTCCGATATCACATTGGAAAAAGCCAAAGAAACGAACCAATCAGGTGACAGTGTTTCGGATATTGCGAAGGCACTGGATACTCTGGTGCATCGTTTTACGATTAATAAATAAACTCGATAAACACAGGGACAGTAAGATTTAACAGTGTTATGCGAAGCAACGCTGTCACTCATTGAGTGACATAGAATTCTCACAAGCTATTTTTATATGTAGACAATACGCAATTTTTATTTTGTTATGCAAAACAATAAGTTGCCTTAAAAAACGGAATAATAATTAGAGTTTCCTACCATTTAAAATGCATTATTTTAATAATGATGTATTTTTAATATAGAGATATAAATAAAAACAGGGGTAGGAAATGCAATGGCAGTAGAAAGCTCAAAACGCAATGTGTTATTCATAAAAATCGCAGCATGGATCGCACTTTTTCTTATCGTCATTATGGCCATGATCATCTACTTAGTGGTGACACTGTCATCTGAAAAATTAGAAAGTATGTCAATGCAACAGTTACAGTTAGTAGGCGAGGAAAAGGCCAAAGCCATCAACCGGGCAATGCAGCAGGTCATCAATTTTAACCAGACTGTAGCCGCCACACCGACAATCAAGGCGCTAGTAGAAAGCCAAATACATTCAGACGCTAACCCAGAACTAGCGAAGCAAGCTACCGATTATCTCAGTTCGATTTTTCCAGCGGATGATACGGATTATGAGAATATTTTTTTAGACGTTAAAAGCACTATCGTGGCAGACAGTGTGCGTGGCGCTTCTATTGGTTATGATATGACACCGGGCAATGAAAAAGGGCTCTATTCTGGCAACAAGGTCATGGCAACGGGCAAGCCTGTTATCGCAGACCCGCAACTTTCTCCCATTAGCCAAAAACAGATCTTATTTGTTACCAGCCCCGTTTTCTCGTCGTCCGATCCCAACCAGGCAACAGGCGTCATTAACAGCGCCGTATTACTTAACCGAGTCGCTGATAAACTGCTTAGCGAAAAAGACTCAAAGCAAGCATTAGCAAAAAACTTACATCTGTACCTGCTTGATCCTTCTGGATTGGTTTTGTCGTCGAATGATACCGACACTATTTTAAAGCTCAATTTTAGTAAGTACCCAAAAATCCAGTCATTACTCAAACAAAGCGCACCACAAGATTCCACTAGCACGGTTTTTACCTTCAACGACGAGCCCTATGAGGCTGTTCTGAGCAGAACGACCTTAGGGGGATTTCGCCTTTTGGTCACCTTACCCGAATCCAGTTATCTAAGCAGCGTTAGCCAGTTAACCAATATACTGATTTGGACACTATCCATCGCAGGGCTTCTCACGGTCTTACTGCTGACATTTACCGTCTACTTAATCACTAAACCCTTGTTAGGCCGTTTGTCACAAGCCATGCGAGCTGCGGAAATCATTGCTGATAATGATTTGACTGCTCCCATCACTGTATCCGGAAAGGATGAAGGTAGTCGTTTGCTGACAGCCTTACATAATATGCAAGATAGCCTTAAACAAACCATCGAGTTCATTGTCAATAAGTCCTCTCATTTAACTCAAATGTCAAACATGCTCCATCAACAGGCTCATTCTTCTTCTCAGCAACTTGAACATCAAACAGGAGCACTACAATCGGCGGCTAGCGCGACGAATGAGCTGACCGCCATGTTTGATAGCGTGTCACAAAACGCCAGCCTTGCCATGTCTTTGACCAATACGGGCGTAGAACACGTTAAACAAGGGGAGCAAAGTGTTCACCAAGCCATTGCCTCCATCGAAAAGTTAGCCAATGAGTTAGAGAACACAACCAATGACGTTTCTCTCCTCGAAAAAGACATTGGCGAAATAAGCTCGGTGTTAGATGTCATCCAAGCCATTGCTGAACAAACAAACCTGCTCGCTCTCAATGCCGCAATTGAAGCCGCTCGGGCGGGTGAAACAGGACGAGGTTTTGCCGTTGTCGCTGACGAGGTGAGAAACTTAGCCCACCGTACCGGAGATTCCATTTCCCGAATAGAATCCATCATTACCAATGTTCAACAAAAAAGCGAAATGAGCGCGAATGCCATGCGCAACAGTAACAGCAACGCTAAAACAACTGTCGAACAAGCAAGGCAAGCGGGTAAAGTCCTGGAGTCCATAGGTCAATCAATGCGTGACATCAGTGAACAAAATAAACATATTGCTGAAGCCACCACACAACAGGCAATTGCCGTTCAAGAAATCGATAAAAGCCTGACTCAGATACAGCAATCTTCCGATATCACATTGGAAAAAGCCAAAGAAACGAACCAATCAAGCGATAGCGTTTCAGATATTGCGAAGGAACTGGATACGCTGGTCCATCGTTTTACGATTAATAAATAATCTCAGCAGGTCAAGGAAGACAAATGTTAGCCAGACGCTGCATACCGATGGCAAGATCATCCGGCAATTGGCCTTATCGATGAAGATCGATGCCCCGGACAAACAGTTGGAAAAAGAACTGATCCAGAGTGCTTACAAACACGTTCGGGATCGGAAAAACCTGTTCACCCTGATTGATGAAGCACACTTATTGGACATGAACACCTTGCGTAAACTGCGTTTATTGTTCGATAAATTTCCGCCCAAAAACAATCTGATCCTGTTCGGTCAGCCGGAACTGTTGCATCAACTGGTGATGCAGGTGAATGCGGATTTGAAAAGCCGGGTCACTTACTCGGCGAACCTGCTGCCATTGAACGATTTTGATCTGGAAGCCTTTATTCAGCGGGAACTGGAGATCGTTAAGCTGGGAATCAATACCTTTGATGAGCGGGCCATTGAGATCATACTGCGTCATGCACAGGGTAATCTGAGACTGTGTTGTCATCTGTGTTATGGCAGTCTGGTCGAAGCCTGTCGGGAAAACAAAATAACGGTGACGATCCGCCATGTGAACAATGTCCTGATTCAGCCGCACTGGCGCAGTCATGAGCAGTTACGGGAGATGGTGAGAGAAATATAGGCTGGGGTTTATGGATCGCTTACGGTAGATTCTTCAGATAAAGCTTCCTTTATCAGCTTTATCAAACGCACATCACCTAGTTTTGTTGCATTTACCAATGCTGTCATTCCATTATCGGACACAGCATTCAAATCAGCTCCAGCCATAATTAATTCATTTGCAATTAAATAGGAATCTCCAGAACCATTAAAACCGATTTGCATGATAGCTGTCTCACCATGCACATTTTTAATATTTGGGTTCGATCCAGCTTTAAGCAGAAGCTTTACATATTTCAAGGAACACAACGAGCTTGCTTCCATAAGGGCTGTTTGTCCATGAGAGGTCTGCTCATCAGAATCTGCCCCCAAAAGTAGATGCAGCCTAAAAGCTATAGGTTTAAGCGGGCTATGCAGTGCAGTTAATAAATTAGGCATATTGTCGCTCGCTGTTTTTAGATAAATACCTGCAGTCGTTATTAACACTGACAGCAATACAAGTGACAGCGTCTTCTTTAGATGACTCATTTCTACTCTCCTGCATACCGTCTAAATACAGCATGATCAATTTCGTTTTCCCTAAAAGCCCAACTCCTAAGGACAACTCCATCATTTGGAGTCGCACTAATCGTCATTTGATCAGGAGCTACAATGCCCACATGACCAGTAGCAAATAGAGAAGGGTTAGATATTGCAGCAATGTCTCCGGGCATGGGTTGAGAGACAATTTCCCAACCCGCAATAGACAATCCCTTATCAGCCCACTGGCCCGCAGTAGGAGGATACTTACCACCATTGATTAGAGGGACTTGAGCCCCTCCTTCATTGCAGCATGTAAAACAAATAGATTGCATTTAGGTTCGCCAAACCACCGCCACCCGCCTTTGGCTGTCCAAACATTATACTCAGGCGAACTCTTGAGAAATATAGGCTGGGGTTTGTGGATCGCTTACGCTTGTATTCAGATCGTTGTGAAAGGCCTTCTGAAGGCATTCACAACTTTTTAATTGCGGTCTACTGTCGATTTTGCCGCAAAAAACCTTGCAATACGTTCCCCGACAAAATGGGCAATAAAAAAATAAATAAACCACAAAAATGGCTTTGTTAGCAAAGCATCTCCAACAGTACTTCCTGAGGCTTTAAACAAAAGTACTTGCGTAACTCCACCAATCAAAACAGTCAAGAAAAACACTAAAATCCAAACAACGACTAGCATGCAACCTCCTGATTAACTACGGCAGTACAACCGGGCCTAAAATTCTAAATGTTCCAGGGAAAAATGTCGGAGCAACGTTTAACCCTTGTGTTGAAAAAGTAATAGCAGCCTCCGTAGACTTAGCTCCCTGAAGAGTCGCATAAATACGGGAAGAGAATGCCGAAGCATAAACTCCCGAACCATATAAGCCTCCAGCAGTACTGATTACCCCATCCCCGTAAATCGATGCTGCTGCTGCCGAGGAAGTAAAATGAGTCAAAGTCGCAGGTCTAAGCATTACATTAAAAGCACCTCCTGTAGCCATCAATCCAACACCAGCACCGCCTCCAAACGATGCGTTATATTCCAATGATGACGTGTCAACTCCTCCGTCAATGCCCAGCGCATTGCGAGTTTCTCCTAAGTCACCAAAACCAAAGGTGACTATTTTAAAAACTCCATCACCAAACCCCGAAACCACATCAACTAATCCTTGAGACAAAGGGTCACCAAGCTGCCATCCATCTTGTGCAGGAATCTCTACGCCACTTGCTGCAAACTCATCCTGTCCCCACCAAATAGGGTTGTTTAGCGGCTGCGGCTGCTGCCACGGCAAATATGCAGGCTGATAATTACCTGAATTAGAATTCAGATGATTACTTCGGAGCAATTCATTCTTAATCTTCACATGCCGATCCCGATGCCCCTTCGCATTATTCTCCGTCGCAGGTACACCTTTCTTATAATCATTCCGTGCCTCGGCCGCACAACCCGCACTCTGACAATAAAACCCACTCGGGTCCGTCGCCGCCAACGGATTGTTCCAGACATATGCATAGCGGTTATAGCTCAATATTTGGCTGGGTGCCTGAACTACCGGATCGGCCTGCAGGAATCGCCCAACAGTAGAATCAGACACTCGGCCCCGCATGTGGATCAGATCCATATCGTATATATGCTCATGGCCCGTAAAGCCCTGTTTGCTGGTAAATCCACTCCACGACAAGACTGTACTGACAACCGAGCCATCATATACTACGATTGGCTTGCCGAACGGTTCGTAACGCAGGTGCTGGGTGATATCACCATCACCGTTAAAAGTCAGTACTGTTGAACCGATATGATTACCAATGCTCAGTTTTGGAGTTATGTGACTCCTATCGTATTAAAACTTCAAAGTGAAGGGGCCTTTTTTGATTAAGTCTGATTGTTACCGTCCAAACTCCCATCGTACTTTTTCCCAGATTATTCATCATAACTTTTGAGAGTATTTTAGTTAGAAAATAGGTCTTAAACCCATGTTCATTGCTCATATGCCTGCGGGTTACTTGGTTTCTAGATTGATCGCGGATAAAACAGCAACAACAGCCAAGGAATCTCGCATCATTCTTGCCTTCGGGCTATTTGCCAGCATCCTGCCTGACCTCGATCTCTTTTATTTTTATCTAGTTGATAATCGACAGACATTGCATCATTCATACTGGACACATATCCCTTTATACTGGTTAGCGCTCTTTCCATTTGCTTACTTCGCAACAAATAAATGGCGAACCCCAAAGCTCACCACTCTTACCATTTTTGCCAATCTATTTGTTCATTTGATGCTTGATACTGTTACTGGAGGTATCCATTGGGGATACCCCATTACCAACAGCTCCTACCACCTGATCACCGTGCCAAGCCAGTATTCACACTGGACTTTAAACTTTGTTTTTCATTGGTCATTTCTGTTTGAGATTCTAATTATCAGCGCTGCAGCTGTAAGACTTAAACAACAGCGCTCGGCCCTCCTGACAGTAAACGACCACCACTAATCTTATTGACGATAGACACAAAAAGTACGCCCCATAGAAAAGCGTAAACAATAAACCACATCGACAACATCCAGCCGTGCGCTTGATCGATACTGATTGAGAAAGAGGCCACTTCAATCATCGCCAGCGATACAGCCTGAACAACCAAAACAATAAGTAAAGTAAAAATATCAGCAGTTCCAACTCTGAATTTTGAGCGAACAATATTAAAAACACTCAAAATAGAAAATAGAATACACCCAATACCAATCATTAAATCTTCGCCGCCACCCTGGCTTACCAAACTACTGACAGGCATCACTTCAGATCGCTCATCAAGATAGAAATACAAACCGCCAAATTTATAAAACAAAAGGCTCAGCAGCGTTTCGGAAAATGCTAAAAAAATAACTATAAATCTGAAATATTTCACATCAACCACCATCACCTTAAGGCATCCGAAATTGCGCTCTGTTGCCCCCATGACCGCCTAGAAATTGGAGAGCCTTGAACGATCGGTAAATCTCTAACCAAAGCAGCTACCCCTGCATTATGCCCATAAGTTGCTTCCTGTAGAGTAACTGGCCGGCCAAGCGCTGTTTGAAAACTAGTAACATTTAGCGCAATTAGAGATATAGCAGACTGATCATTTGCTAGAAGCCCTATTATTTGATTTCTTGTGGTTCCACTCATTGTGGACACATCCACATCCAAAAGACGAGCCGCAGTATTTATATCCATTTCCGCTAAACCGACACTGGCATCATTAGTCCCTGCTGCAATCATTGCCCACGCAGGCCCATTTTTTAAGCTAGCCCAAACACCGTGGTACTTTTCCTGAAATATGATGCTAGCCACATGCTGGGGATCTACTCCCATCGCCCTAGCAGCACTTATAATTGTATCTTTATGCTCACTAATCAAATCAAGAGCAGCCTGCCCCTCTTGTGCAGGAATCTCTACGCCACTTGCTGCAAACTCATCCTGTCCCCACCAAATAGGGTTGTTTAGCGGCTGCGGCTGCTGCCACGGCAAATATGCAGGCTGATAATTACCTGAATTAGAATTCAGATGATTACTTCGGAGCAATTCATTCTTAATCTTCACATGCCGATCCCGATGCCCCTTCGCATTATTCTCCGTCGCAGGTACACCTTTCTTATAATCATTCCGTGCCTCGGCCGCACAACCCGCACTCTGACAATAAAACCCACTCGGGTCCGTCGCCGCCAACGGATTGTTCCAGACATATGCATAGCGGTTATAGCTCAATATTTGGCTGGGTGCCTGAACTACCGGATCGGCCTGCAGGAATCGTCCAACAGTAGAATCATATACTCGGCCCTGCATGTGGATCAGATCCATATCGTATATATGCTCATGGCCCGTAAAGCCCTGTTTGCTGGTAAATCCACTCCACGACAAGACTGTACTGACAACCGAGCCATCATATACTACGATTGGCTTGCCGAACGGTTCGTAACGCAGGTGCTGAGTGATATCACCATCACCGTTAAAAGTCAGCACTGTTGAGCCGATATGATTAGCAATGTTCGATGGGAGTTTGGACAGTAACACTTACCATTAAAACCGTATGACAATAATGACACCAATCTGGTCTTAAATAACCACTGCCAAAAAAAAGCCCCCATAATCAGGGGGCGACATCTTTCAGCCTTCCGTTAACGCTTCAACGGTAGAAGCAACTGCTCCATTTTTAACATTTCCTGTTGAATTCCAGGATCTTCATCCACGAGCGGCAGAAGCACTTTGAAAAAATCCAGAGCGCCTTCGAGGATAAGAGGCAATGCCTTAGTTTTTTCAGTAACTGCAACTTTAGAATCAATTCGAATTTCAACATAGATATCGTTGAGATTTTTAAATATCACTTCAATCGGCTGATCGGGAAAATACCCCATGTAATGTTGGCCATTTAAAACATGTTCTACACCCGAAACCAAAATGAACCATAATTGATCAATATAGTCCCAGTTGCTCTTATCAATCAGGCGGATACCATTAATATCCAGCTCCAAAGCACCTTCAATATAAAACTTGTCTGGTAGCCTGCCAGAAAAGTCTCGTATATGAACAAAGTCATTATCTATTTTTAGATAACTGTTAATAAAATTCATAACTTACATATCGAGACTGTTTACTCATGTACCCATCTATTTTGAATATGGTAAAAATATCATCTCTTAACGGGCGACCAAACTAACTACGTCACTACATTTTGTCTTGCTTGGCGCTGAAAAAGGAACATCCATCAAGTCAGGTCGAGACTACGACAGCTTATAAACCTTTTATGAACTGACATATCATGACAAACAGGGCAGAGAACTGCCCTGAAAAGTCTGAATTACTATAACTCATTCTTCATAGTATTCTGAAAATTTCTCCCACCCTTCATCAATACTATCCCGGACCCACTTTTTGTCATTAGGAATGCCTATATCATCATGACTGAAGGCATACTCAATACAAGGACCCAAAAGTACTTTAGGATTATTTGTATCTGAATGAGCAGTGCCTATTTCAGTAATCCTCTGACAAAAACATGCTGCCTTCAAAGCTTTCACTTTCATCAGTCGATCATCAACAATTTTTGCAGCTTCCTCATAGTTTGAAGCTAAAACGATGAAGTTAGTATCTGCTTCATTTACTCCTTCTTCATCATTCCCCCAACGGGTTACAAAATATATATTCATCAATGTCTCGCTCTGATTATTTCAGCAATTTTCTAAATTGCTCTAGTGATATAGGATGACCATGAATTACATCACCACCCTCAGAATACTCCAACCTCAACCATCTAACCGCCTTCCCATTATATGCTCCTATTTCCTCTGGAAATTCGACTACTTTCCACGGTTTCCCATTGGTTGTAGGTATTCCCTTTTTCCACGCTTCTAACTCAAATTTCTGTATTGCTTCCGTACTTTTAATAAAATACTTAGCTTCACTTTTGGTTGACCTTATGGTCTGTTATTGTTATTTCCCAAGTACCCACCGAACAATAAAGCCTTTTCTAACCAATCTGTGATCGGTCTGGCCGAACGGCAACTGAATCGGGTGTATGGGGAGGTCGAAGCGGTCAAGCTCTTGCGATAACGAACCTGGACCGGTAAGAAAGAATAGCCCCCGGAATTCGGGGCTATTCAAAGATATAACCTAATCTAATCAAACACTCTCGTGAATAAAATCACTAAAGCTCTTCCACTTCACTACTGGCATAGGCTCATCTTCTATGTAATACCATACCTCTGGGTCATCATGACCATCACATATAAAATACATAAATTGATACCCTTGGTGCATTGCAAAAACAAAGGCATTTTCAGGCAATATGTATTCTGAACCTGAGTCCTCAAGTAACTCTTTAGCCCAATCATTTAGCTCATTTAAATATGGCTCATCTATGTCAGTTCCAATAAAGCTATCATTTTTTTGACCTCCTTCAATAAACCATCTTTTATAGGTCTTTGGCAGCATGATCTGATATTTTTTTTCCAGCTTTTCTAGGATTTCCACTTAAAATCCTCCTCTTGCCCACAAGAAAACCCGTGGAAAATCTCCTCTAAACAAGCTTCCTACTCGACCGCATGACGTACAAATAAGACGTTCAGAGCCTAAATGAACAATACCAATAGTAGACGGTTTAAACTTAGCCCCTAAATGTTCATATATCTTCACCTCAGAGTCATACGCCCGAGGAAATTTAACAAAGCCTGTTTGATATCTCCGATTTACGGGCATTCCCAACGTGCCTGGTCTCGATTTTTTACCACTATGGGCAACTACGCTACCAAGACCGCTAGATGTTATATAGTCAGCAAAGGCAATATTTTGGCTTTTCTTAATACCAAAAATTTTCCGGTATTTTGCTATACGTTGTGTGGGGGGGGTTATAAAGTCACAAAACAAGTTTTTCGAGTTTGCTTTGTCACAACCTGCCTTCTTCATTAATTTTTTGCCAAAAAGCTTCGCTACTTTAGCGCCACCAAGACTCATTAATACGGTCATGCCTATTGCTTTTGCTGAGACCTCTTCTTGGCCAGTAGCAAAATTGAAAGCAGAATCAAATGCAGAGTAAGCACCATAAGCTCGCATGCTAAGATTTGCCGCTACATTAATACCTGCCATCATTGATCCCAAACTAAAGTTTCCAGTTGGATCAACGTTCATTGCCGGATCAGCATTGCCATATAGATATTTGTGCAAAGTAATGGGATTGGAGTCGTTCCCTTGATAGGAATCCAATGTGCCGAACCGACCAATATTCTGGTCGTAATACCTCGCCCTTAAATAATACTGCTGTAATGTCCCGTCGAACTGCTCCCCCGTATAAAGGTAGCTGTTTTCAGTATCACCTGTTTGATTCAGCAACTCTCCGAACGCTTCATAGTCGTAGGTATCCGTTATGTCCCCATTGCTGTCACTCAGTGACCGTGTAGAGCCTAACCCGTCTGTATGATAGAACGAGGTACCACCACTCCGGCTCTGACTGATTAAGTCATCCCCATAGGCATAACTGACCTGGGTACTGCCATTGATGATTTCCTGGATCACCTGAGCATACGCCTGGTTGCTGTCTACAACATATTCCGTGGTATTTCCGCTTTCTGTTTTTCGATTGCGGATACCATCAATGTTGTATTGGTAACTGGCTGAGGTTGAGCCGTCATCCTTGTTGACGCTTATGAGTTCATTCTTCGCGTTGTACTGGTAAGTCGTGGTAATGCCGTCTTCACTTTGACTGATGGTGTTCCCATTGTCATCATAGGTATAACTGATACCGCCACTCTGAAGCAGGCGGTCATTATCGTCATACGTATAGGCGGTCTGCACCCCATCCACGGTCTCATACGTCCGGTTACCGACTTTGTCGTACTGATAAGTGGCCGTGTAATCTCCGTTGACGGCGTCCGTGATTGTTTCTCCTGTCAGCCGGTACAACGTGTCATAGCTGTACTCAGTACTCCGTCCATCCAGCTCTTCTATCTTGATCCTGCGCCCAGTTTTATCCAGGGTGTAGCTGTACTGCTCTACCAGGGTGCCATTGCCATTGTAGGTTTTCAGCTCAGTCAAACGGTTCAGGCTGTCATAGCTGTAAACCTGGCTGGTGCCATTGGGATAGCTCAGGCTGGTACGGTTGCCGACGTCGTCATACCCGTACGTGGTCGTGCCATCGTTTGTGGTGATGCTCTCCAGTCGGTTCAGTTGGTCATAACCATAACGGGTGATGTCTGTCAGTCCGTTACGGGTCACGCTGAACCGGGTTTTGTTGCCATTGGCGTCGTATTGATAACTCAGTACCGCACCATTCGGTTGGGTTTCCTGAATCAACCGGCTCTGGCTGTCGTATTGATACTTGGTGGTGCCTTGGCTGTCGGTGGCGCTGGTGCGATTGCCCAATACATCGTAGCTGAAGGTTTCTATCTCATCATCGGCATATTCAATCCGGGTCAGCTGGTTGTTTTCGTCATAGTTGTAGCGGGTTTCCTGACCATTGAAGTCGGTATGCGTGGCCATGTTACCGTTGAGGTCGTAGGTAAAGCGTTCCTGTTGACCCATCGGTAATGTACGACTGGTTATCCGGCCCTGACTGTCATACGTCCAGGTGGTTTCCCGACCCTCGGCATCGGTCTGGCGGGTTTTGTTGCCGGCGTTGTCATAACCGTAGGTCGTCACGTTGCCTTCAGTATCAGTCACGCTGATCAGTGACCCAAGGCATCATAACTGTAGTCTGTTGTGATACCTGCCTGATCGGTATGGCGGGTCCGTCTACCCAACGCATCGTACTCATCGCTTTCACTGGAGCCATCGGCATAGGTGGTTTGGGTGCGCTGATCCAGAGCGTTGTAGTCGTAGCGTGTGGTATGGCCATTGGCGTCGGTCTCACTGACAGGTTGCCGTTGGCGTCGTATGCAAAACTATGGCGGTGATCCAGGGCATTGATCACCGCTGTTCTGCGACCGGCGGCATCGTATTCGTATTGAGTGATGTGACCGAGGGCATCGGTTTCGCTGATGACTCGTCCGACAGCATCGTAGCTGGTGTAGGTACTGCTACCGTCAGCCAGATCGGTCTGGATGACCCGGTTCAGGGCATCATAGTGATAGATGGTCATTTGACCCAGACGATCCGTGGTACTCAGGCGGTTGCCTTCACTATCGTAGGTGTTAGCTTCCCAGGTACCATCGGGGTAACGGGTTTCTGTCACCCGGCCATAGGCGTCGTAATCCATTTCTGTCCGGTGACCCAAGGCATCGATCGTCGCGATCAACTGACCGGCCAGATCGTATTCGTTCTGGCTGACGGAACCATCGGCATAGTGTGTTTCGATCACACGGTTACGGGCATCGTAGACATAGGTTGTGGTATTACCTGCCGCATTGGTTTCCGTGAGTACATTACCGTTGTCATCGTAGGTGTACGTGGTAACTGCTCCTGCGTTACCAGTACTTCCGCCATCCGTGGCGGTCGTAGCAGTGGCCAATATACGGGTTTCGGTGAGTTTGTTGCCATCACTGTCGTAGGTGTATTCGGTCACGTTTTTCAACGCATCAGTGGTTTTGCTGACCAATCCTTTTTTGTTGATGTTGTTACCGGCGATATTCCCTAGTGGATCCGTCACCATCAACAGGTTACCAATGCTGTCGTAGGTATTTTTATAGACATTACCCAAGGCATCGGTGATCTCGGTTTCCTGACCACGGCTGTTGTAGGCATAGGTAATGGTATTACCCAAGGCGTCGGTCTGGGTCAGCTGGTTGTTGTCTGCGTCAAAAGTGGCTTCGGTGACATTACCCAGCGGGTCGGTTTCACTGAGCTGGTTGCCATGTTCATCATAGCGGTATTCCCAGGTTTCACCGGCGGCATCGATGCGGGTGGTGACATTACCCATGTCATCGTAGTAGTAGAACGTGGTGTGGCCGTTGCGGTCAGAAACCACTGACTCACGACCCGCAATATCATGATTGAAATCGATACGCTGACCATCGTTATCTTCCTGGGCAATCAGGCGACCATCATCGTCATAGATGTTCTTGATCAGCGTGCGTCCCAATGGGTCAACCAGATCCAGCAAGCCGTGGCTGCGGTTGTACACATAAGTGGTTTGCGCATCCAATGCATCCTCACTGACGGTCAGGTTGCCACTATTATCGTAGCGATACTCCAACCTGTGACCATTAGGATCTGTGATGCTGGTAATCCGGCCTTTGCTGTCACGATTAAAGGTGATGGCTTTGCCACTGGAATGGAAAATACCGTTGTTGGTATAAGTCAGGGTATTGCCATTGGGGTCGACGACTTTATCGATACCGAAATCCTGATTCAGGTAGTACTCATAGCCCGACTGGGTGGTGAGCTTGTAGCGGTCAGGATCAACGGGGGAGCTGAAATACCCGGTTTCAAGCAACAGGCCACCAGAATAATAAGCACTGCTGTCATCCAGAGCGGTTAAGGTGGATTGGGTATCACCAACAGGATTGAACTTCAGATCAACATTATTGATGACCTGATAGGTACTGCAACTGGGTGACGCGGCCGCTTCAAACCGTTCCACATCACCGGTTGGCAGTGTGATGGTGACCACAGGAGCGCCCTGAGGTTCAACGCAGAAGTCGACAATCAGGTTGAATGGCCCGCGCTTGTATTGATTCACCGACCAGAACTTGCCAATGGTCCGGCTTTCTTCAACTTTGACATCCTGGTAACCCACGCTCCAGCCATAGCCAAAATCCAGATCTTCAAAACGACGGCGGCTATCGTAAGTACGCGTCAGGCGAATCGGAATACCCGCCATCGGAATGTTGAGGTCTTCCAGCGTGATGCTGAAGTTACCGACTTTCAGGTCACCCTCCACACCAATGACAGTACTGTCGCTGGCGGTATGCCCATTCACGTCTTCAGCATACAACACAATATCGTACTGACCATTTATCAGCATGGTCGGATCCAGAGTCGCCACTTTGGCATCGCTGACGTTGCTACTGCCTTCGGCAATGGTCTGCCAGGCCTGCTGTCCTTTCGGAGAAATCATGACCCGGTAGCGATAAAGATTGTCATCGCTGACACTGCCAATCACGTCGGCAGGAGCGCTGATAATGCTGTCGATATCAGGAGCGTTCAGGCTGACCACCGGCGCATTGTTGTCCTGTGGAACCCGAACGCTATAGCTACTGGCTTCCAGAACCGTAGTGGTACCATCTGAAACCTGGACAGAGACACTGTGGATACCGGCATCAGTGGCGGACGTGACGATCTCAGCCTGACCATAGGCATTCAGAGCCACTTCTGTATCATCGACCCATAGCGTACTGCTGGAACTACCCGTGCCACCGGATGTAAAGACGTTAATGACAACGGTATCTCCCGGATTCACTGCTTCCGGGGAAATCAAAATCGTCGCACTGAGCGGTAAGGCTTCAGCGGAAACAGCAATGCTATAGCTTTGCAGCGAACGTCCCTGACCATCATCGGCATAGAGCACAACATCATGGCTGCCGACCTGATCGGTGGTGGGTGTCCATTGCAGCAGACCGCTCACGTCCATGGTCATGCCGTCAGGACCCGTCAGAATCCCATAGGTCAATACATCGCCATCGGCATCGGTGGCAGAGAAGGGGTAGCTGTAGAACTGTTCCACTACTGCTGTGGTCGAGGGATAGCTGGTTATCTCGGGATAGCTGTTATCGGCTGTCGCTTCCACTGCTTCCAGGGTATAGCTTTGGGTAACCATGGCCTGGCCATCGGTCACAGAGAGGCTGATAGCATGGCTACCAACCTGATCGCTGGTTGCGGTCCAGCGCAAAGCACCGGTGTCACTTAAGGTCATGCCATCAGGCGCAGCAAGCAGCGCAAAAGTCAGAGCATCACCATCGGCATCTCTGGCAACCACGTCGTAACCATATTCTTCACCCACCAATGCCGGTGAGGTGGGCTGACTGGCGATGTTGGGCGTAGCATTAGCCTGTACAGCATGGTTAACGGCAATTGCAAACGTCTGGGTTGAGGCCGCTCCGCGGGCATCGGTGGCTTTGATAGCGACTTCGTACACGCTCCCAGCCTGTTTGCTGGATGGGGTCCAGTTGACGACATTGCCATTGAGCATCATGCCATTGGGGGCTTCCAGCAGTTGGAAATGAATGGCATCACCATCCTGGTCGTTCGCTTCAACCGTATAAAGATAGGAAGCGTCCGCATAAGCGGTCAGTTCAGGCAAACTGCTGATCACTGGTGCATGATTGGCACTTTCATTCACAGGCAGTGTCAGTTTTTGAGTAGCCATGCCCCCTTTGCCATCATCGACCTGAATTTCAACAACTACCGACTGCCCCACCAACTCACTGGAAGGTAGCCAGGAGAACAGACCCGTGGAAGAAATGGCCATCCCGGTGCTGGAGCTGCCAAGGGTATAGGTCAGAGCATCACCATCTGGATCATTCGCCTGCACCTGATACTCGAAGTTCTGACCGGCATATACGACACCTGAAGGCACGCTGGTGATAACCGGCGGTTGATTATCAGCATTGGCATCGGTGACATCGATCAGGAAGTACTGTTTACTGGCAGCACCGTGGGTGTCCATGACGGTCACTTCAACACTTTTTACACCTGCTTCCTGGTTGCCTGGAGTCCAGCGAATCTGTCCGGTCTCACCATCAATGGTCATGCCCGGTTGACTGCGACTCAAAAGATAAATCAGTTCATCACCATCAGGATCAGTGGCAATCACGTCATAACCATAAACCTGACCGGTTTTTACTGTGGTCACCGGCTCTGACTCAAACGTCGGTGCGTGATTGTCTGCGGGAGACACGGTCAGAATATGTAACTGTTCCGCCACTTCACCGGACAAATCCGTTGCTCTTATTGTAAAAGTGTAAATGCCATCTGCCAGATCCTTAGCCGTCATAACACCTGAATAACTGCCAATACTCAGGGACTCCGGAGCACCAACCAGACTAAACTGAGCGTCATCGCCGCGATCAGCATCGCTGACTTCAATTTGGAAACGATAATCTTCGCCAACGATGGCCTGACTGCTGGCAGAAGAGACAATCACCGGAGCAGAATTCTTTGCTTCAGCAATTGAAGCCGCAAACACCTGACTATCGTATAGACCGGCTTCATCATAGACGCGAGCATCTATCATCGCTGCGCGGGCGCTATTGTTCTCGGTCAGACATTCAACGACGGTGTCTGGTGAGTGAACATCCACTCGCACGTTATATTGCAGCAGGCTGCCATCAACGGTGAGACTGACAGGCACCTCCTCACCGATTTCCAGGTGATCGATAGTCACCTGCCCCAGTGCTTCATCACCAGTCCAGAAATGTTCATGCACAAAATTAACCGTCACAGGTTCATCGACGGATGCCAAACCACGGTTTTTAACCCAGGCCGTCAACGTCTGAGTGTCTTCATCATAGGCGATGCTGTGAACCGTCAGGTCCGCCAGACCAAGCGCCGGACGATCCGGGAAGGTGTTTAACCGGAAGGTGTTGTGGGTCAACCAGCCGTTAACAGGATGCGCGGGAATGGTCAGATCATCATTGATGTTATCGATATGATACGCATGCTGATTCCAGATGGTTCTGGTGGGAGCCCAGGAATCATTGGCATCTTCAATCATACGAATGCCACGAACACTGCCATATGCATAGTTATTGGATATGAGAATAATTTCAGCATGATTGTCGTGATCCACGTCTGCAATCACCGGCAATTCGTAAGTGGTGCCACTGCCGTTCTCAAGCTGATAAATCACATCACCGGTAAGGCCATCGTATACCCGCAGATAGCGTTCATCCGCATAGACAATCTCTGCCCGTCCGTCCGCATTGAAATCAAACACAGAAGACCCGGTTACGTTGGACGAACGATCTGTGGTCGGCGAACTCCACAGAATATTGCCGGCAGCATCAAATACGGAATAGTAAGCCGCACCGGCAACCCCTATCTCCGGAATGCCGTCACCGGTCAAATCTGCAACCGTTGGCGCACCACCTCGTCCACCACCTGGAAGTGCTTTACTCCAGATAACACTGGCATCCTGGTCATGCAAATAAACAGATCCGTTATAAACACGTACTATTTCCGGATATTCATCATCATCAAAGTTACCAATGGCAGACAAGCCTTCACCACCATTGGCAATTAATTGACCGTCATAACGGTAGATTCCAGCACCAACGATCAGCTCCTGGTATCCGTCCATATTTATATCTACGGCATAAGACAATGGCCCGATACCACTGGTTCCGGAAGGTGCATTCGCGGCTTTCCACAGCAGATTGCCAGAGCTGTCCAAAACCGAATTACCGATGACTATCTCGGTTTCTCCATCACCATCCATGTCCGCAAAAGAAACACCGCCCCATTGAGGAGACAGTTGCGAATTCGCGCGTTTCCACTTCACGTTACCTTCGTGAGAAAACGCCACCAGTCCACCGCCGTACAAGCCAGTCACAATCTCAATGTTGCCATCGTGATCGATATCAGCAGCGGCGGGGGAAGAAACGGCATTCACAGGCGTATCAGCGGTCCAGATATATGAACCATCCTTCGCCCAGATCGCTCTCAGGTATCCGGTACCGTTGTAATTTGACCCGGTGAAGGTCTGAAAAATGATGGCAATATCATCATCGGCATCGACACGGCCATCATTATTTGTGTCGTACAATGGCACGGCAATGGGTGCATGCATGACCTGATTGGACTGAGGATATTTTTCGTTGGTGACCTGATAGTGCCATTTGACCACCGGCAGCAAAGTTCTCTCTATGGTTTCCGGCTCGCCTACACAGAATTGATTGGTATCGGTTCTGCCCTCAACCAATGAAGCAGCAACATTACCCCATTGCAGTAATCCGCTGCTGGCGTCTATATCCAGCCCCCCTGGACCCTGACTGTAGGTATATCGCAATACATCACCTGCATTGGGATCAGTTGCTTCCACATCATAGCGATAACCACTGTCGTCATTTCCGCGAATAACCGCTGTGGAAGTGATTTGAGGCGGTAGATTTGCGTGTACAACGACGGTAAATGTCTGCTCTGTGGATTCACCACGCAGATCGGTTACCTGTACGGTGACCGTGTAAGTTCCTGGCTCAATACCCCCTGGTGCTGAGGTGAACTGGCCGGTATGAGGATCGAGATACAATCCTTCAGGCCCTTGTATCAACGCATAAGAATGGGCGTCTGCGATATCGACATCCGTGCTGGTGATCTGGTAATTGAACGATTGTCCGCTCTGCCATTCTATCGGTGGTTCGCTGGTAATCACGGGTGCCTGATTGACATCATCGACATTCAGGGTATACACCTGGGTATCGAACAACTGGCCCGGGTCCGTCGCACGCACTCTTACCAGCGCGGCGACGGTCTGATTATTGGTAATATCACACTCATCAGCCTCTGCACTGACCGTTAAGGTGACATAAATATCATCCGTCAGCTCAGCGTCGGAGACCGTTATGGATGGTTGCAATGACTGGTTACTGGCAATCTGATCCAGCTGCACACTGCCCAGCAACTCATTGTTTTCGGGAACTCCGTTATAGAAGTTCACCATTACAGGTACGGTTATGTCCGCCAGGCCCCGATTGCGAATCACCGCACTGAGGGTATCCAGACCACCCTCTCCCTCAGTCAACAGAATATGGCCGGCACTGACATCAGGATTCCCCAAATGCTCCAACGCTACCGGCAGATACGACATCACCAGACTGGTGGTCGCCAGACGGGTGGTAAACAGACCACTGTTGGTAATCCAGGTACCATCGGGCTGTTGGGATGACAACAAGTACTCGATATTATCCAGCACGGCTTTATCGGTCAGATCCGGATTCAGATAATTCAACGCCAACCCAACCCAGGCAGAAGGCAGCGGATCACTTACGGTGCCACTGGCTCTCATCCCCCAACCACCATCATCTTCCTGGCGATTACGCAACAACACATCCAGGTCATGCATATCTGCGGCGATGGATATCAAGCGGTCATCATCCGGCGTTAGTTGGCTCAATACCTCATACAGTTCACCGAGCGCAACCAGACGCAATGCATTCGGCAGGTTGGTATCTTCATTCAGATGTGTCCTGCCCAGGATAAATTCTGCGATGCTGTCCAACGCATTGGAATACTGATCCATTACCGTTTGTTGTTCGACAGACAGACTGTCTTGCTCCAACGCGTCCAATATGTATCGACTGGCTCCCAATGCCACCAAAGCTGTCATGGAATCCGCATTGTTTAACCATCCACTACTATGATCATTGGTCCAGTAGATTGAATTGCTGCTGCTCTGTTTACGGCCCCACAAGAAATTCAATGCTTTTGCTCTGGCATCAAAAGTGACCGCTCGATCAGGTACAAAACTCAATGCCCATAATGCAAATGCAGTCTGGTTCTTGGCATATTCCGGATGTGACCGGCGAATGGCCCCATCACTCAACTGGCTGTTTATGATTTCGTTCAACAGATAAGTTGCGACTTCTTCATCAACATCGGCTTTGTCCAGAGAGGACTGCAACCCCAACAATGTTTGGGTCTGAATATGACACCCCAGACAGTTATTGGTTTTATGCCAGTCAACGGCTGCAGGCGCGACAAACAGACTGCCTTGGGCAATCGCTTCTCTGACCCGGTGGAACAGCGGCGCGATATAGGATAACGATGATGTTTCATCACCATCCTCGTAGACTTTCACTGCTCCGGTTGGCACCACATAACACTGATTGTTAAACGTCGGCACTGTCTGGACATAACGGCTTTGCGGCAACCAGCTGATTAATCCGGTCGTACCGTCAATGCTCATACCTGCGGGGGCGAGATCCAGGGAATATGAAATCGGATCTTCATCAGGATCGGTGACTTCCAGTTGATACTTATAAGTGCTTTGCTCTGGTGTGGCGGTGACAGGGGTACTGATAATTACGGGCGGTTCATTGGAAACCGGCAAATCACCTGCAAATGGCACCTGGTTGATCTGCATCGGACCATTCCAGGAGCGGGCAAACAGCTGTCCTTTAATAACACCCGCTGGATTTTCCAGGTGTGCCAGAGGGGCAAGAACGGAACCTTCCACACCAACGGATTGCAACGTCAGCGAAGTTGCCTGATAAAAGTTATAGACCACATGATTACGGACACTTTCCAGGGACTGCAATCCCATATTGGTCATGCCGGTGGCTGCGCCGTCGATATTAAAAACATAGGTTGCATCAGCCGGTGCACAACTCAGATCCACCTTGAAGGTGTTGGCCGCCAGGACCTGGTTGCCATCCAGTTGAAACACCTGAGTGGTGGCATCACAGGCGGCGGTCATGTACAAACCACCCCACTGAAATTTTACTTCGGTATTGGCTTCCAGAGCCGCCAGATCGGCAGAAAGCTGAGTCAATTCTGCTTCCGCTTCGGCAAAATCAATCGGCAAACTCGCTCCTGCTACAATGCTGGCTCCCTCCGCCATGCTGTAACGGACAGACTCTGAAATGTCGTCCGTGCTGCCTGCAGCAAGAATATTGCCATGGTAAGCCTTACCATTACTGAAGTGGATATCTCCACCCGCCACCAGTACAGCATCAGGCGGTGCGGTTTTCACTAACTGTCCAATCGCATAAGACGTTAACGAAATATTTCCGCCGGCGGCGAGCCGGCCTTCGACATCAGATGCAGCGGCGGTAAAGTCACCAAACACCAGTGCGTTATAGGGCTGGGCAACGCCAAAATCTTCAGCAAATGAAGAAAATGCGGTTAATACAGAAGTAAGCAGAATAAGGGGAAGGGTGACGATCTTTGTCATAATGGCGGTCCTGGAAACAATCCGGTTTTCAAAAAATCCATAACCCGGCATCACCTGTTATGACAGGTAAGTAGCCGAGATCGGCGGATAGTATAGATTATGAAAATAAAAAGGAAATTTATTAAAAGAAGGAGAAAACTAGCCGCTCATGAATGAGAACTACGTCACATTAAAATGTCATTTAATGTCTCTTTTTTCTGATTGGTTACCGGACAATAACTACCCTCTCGTGACCATTTTTCCATTGACACGACCGATACCTTTAATGTCCCACTTCTCAAAAAAAAAGCGGGCACATGGCCCGCTGTTGGAAACCTCCTGGTGATCAAGCAAAACACCCTGACACTCAGTTATGGAATAATCCATTCGGTTTATATGTTGGCCGGATTTAATCCGGCCATGAGTCGATCTTACCGACCCAGATAGTTCATCAGCCAGGTCATGGCCGGACGTGGGTTACCATTGCTGGAAATCAAGCCACTGCCGTTAACCCAGGTTGAGCCTACAACGTAACCCCACAGCGTAATACCTTTCACTGATGGGTGGTTATAGAACAACGGGAACTGAGACTGCATGACACTCAGCTGTGTCTGATCATTGGATTTCGCAACATCGTATTCAGAGATGTAAATCGGCAGACCCAGCGCAGCGACACGGTTCAGTTTGTTTTCGATATCTGACAATGAACGATCTTCCAGACCATGAGACTGAAGCCCGATTGCGTCAACCACACCCGCATTGACAGCCGGAGTTGCCATCGCAATGAACTCATCGGTATTCCAACTCAGAACGTTATAGTCATTCAGAATCAAAATGGCGTTAGGACAATACTGACGGGCCAACTGGAAGGATTTTATAATCCAGTTGCTGCCAAAGGCACTCTGCGCATACCCTGCTGGAGCATGTCCTGGCGTGGATTCATTGACAACATCGATCATATCGACATCAGGATAACGGGTACAGAAATCCCGAATCCATTCTTCAATCTCCGCAGCCTGTTCAGATGGGCTCAGTGAATCAATCCAGGTTGGATACTGACTACCCCAGACAAACGTATGTTGTTTGAACGGAATATTATGCTGTTTGGCATAATTATAAGCGGCATCAACACCACTCCAGTTGTATACGTCACGGGTACGTTCTACTGAACCCCACTTACCTTCGTTTTCAGGTGTAATCTGATCCCAGTACTGAACGAAATCAGATCTGACTGATCCATTAGTGGTAATGTTACCGACAAAGAAGTCGTGATTAGTACCACCACCATTGCCGTTATCATCACTGACTTCACCACCCACAGAGAAATCATCAACATAGTAACTGACAGTATCATTGTCGGATTCAACAATGAATTTCTCGAATGGAGTGCCACTTTGAGTATAGAGACCCTGCAACAGAGTCCACTGACTGGCAGATGCAGTTGCGGTAGCAATATGCTCATACTCATTGTAAGTGGAGGAGTCTGAATCGTCCTGGCGTTTGGCAGTCAGAATCATCGGTACATCAGCTGATCCCGGAGCCAGTTTCACCCAAACGGCCACATCATATTGATTGCCATTAGTCAATTTACCAACATTGAACGTAATGCCATGCCAGCCAGATGTTCTGCCGGTAATATATGCACTGGCAGAACCGCTGTGTTTGTCAGCAGTGGAACGAGTCAATGTACCGGCTGTTGTACCCCAGTTGGACAGGCCATCTTCGACACCGCCGTTAACAGCGAAGTTATTGGCAGGTACTTCATAACCACCACCACCATTGTCTCCACCGTTGTCACCGCCGCCATTGTCTCCACCATTGTCACCGCCGCCATTATCTCCACCATTGTCACCGCCACCGTCGACACGATTCACACACAAGCCAACAGAAGAGTCGGTTTGACCAGGTTGTAGAACGTCATTCCAACCAGCACCAGATACTGTCAGAGTCAAACCACTTTGGCTCCAGGTACCATTCCAAAGACTGTTAACATCACCATCCATTTGCAATGACACTTCCCAGGTAACCGCAGATGAATTGTTATTGGTAACTACCAGAGTTCCACAGTAACCTTCACCCCAATCATTGCCAATCTCGATGTTGGCTGAGACACCCGGTGTACCGCCAGTGTTACCATCACCAGAACTACCACCATCTGAAGAACCACCGCCACTAGAAGAACCATCGACATTACCAAAGCCAATTGAGCCGTTGCAATGCAGCCATTCTGAGTAGCTTCCGCCACCACAGCTGTCGTTGCCCCAAACACCGGTATTGTCATCCTGATCTTCCGCTTGACGAACCACACCGTTTACCACGATGTAATCAACCTGGACATCACGATCACCACTATCATTGGTAAAACCGACACGGATTTCACCAGTCGCATCTGTTTTGATAGTGTAATCAGACATATAAGAGGTAGCCGTCCAGGCTTTTACAGTGGTACCGCCGACTTGCAGGTTAACGGCTTCATCACCGACAACACCACTCAGACGAACAACAATAGTATTGGCACCTGAACCATTGTCACCATCACCACCAGAAGCTGATGTATCCACCAACTCCAACATTTTGTTCGCATACCGACGACCCATTTCACGAACCCCAGGAGAGTCAAAGTGATATTGGTCGTGAATATTCAGTCCTTCAGCACTTACAACGTGCGCGTTACTGACAACAGAGGGTAATTGTGCAATCAGCGTATTATGGCTGGCACAACATGCCGGATAAGGCAATTCACCGGCAATAAATGGAACATTGCCGATACCGAGGTCATTGCGGATATCAGTTACCAACTGATTTACCCGACCTGGCCAGGCTGGATCACCGGTATTACTTTCGCCCTGATGAAAAATAATGCCTTTGATAACACCTTTTTCCTGTGCTTTACGAGCGATATCTATTAACCACTGATAACCGCCATTAAAGTTGTTAGGAGTAGAACCAAAAGAAGGCTGACAGGCATTGTAAGTACCACAATTTTTCAGGAAATACTCGATTTTCTGACCACCAAATGCAGCGCCTACAAGACCAATGGTCACTGCCTGATCAGAGTTATCTGCCATGGTTTTGCCGAAATAATCGCCAGGGCCAAGACCCGAATTACAACGGATCAGAGGCGGTGCAGCAACACGCCATTGACCATAAGATGCCAGACCAGGACAGCTTTCATCCTGCAACACCATGACTCTGGAATTGGTTACACGATCCTGAGTTTCAATTGGCGCAGCACCTTCCATGTTTGACTGCCCAACCATCAGATATATATGAAAATTTGGATCAGGTTCTGCGAATGCTGGCATCGATACTATCGATGTCAGTACAGCAAGAGAGAAAAGGTTTTTAAGTTTTTTCATAGCCGTTTCTTGTTGTGTCAGTTTTAAAATTTATGTGAAATTGAAGAACTCTGAAAATCCGAATTAATTAACGAACGTACTAACCCGCTTGCAGAATTAAAAAAACAAAGATTCAACAGAACAACAGCCCTCTCAACATCACTACCGGAGTAATAACATCAACCGTTATATTTTTGCATAAAACCAACATTTGGTTTTGGGCAAAAACGTGACATATAGATCATTCTCAAAATTTAAATTTTTTAGCGATCTCCTGGAAACGTGTATTTATACCGCCACCGATATTCCGGTGGCGGCAGTTAACGACCTACCTATTTGGCTCTTAACAATCCAAGCCGATAAGGAAGCTTATTATAATCCGATGTGCCGGAATTTGGATCCTGACCTTGGTACAGGTACTCCATATTACAGGCATTAATGGTCAGGGTCTGATCATATCCCGAACGAATCATTTCTCCATGACTGATATCGTCAGTCCATTTACCACTTGGGAACGAGACGTTTGCTGCCCCGGCAAATGGATTGGATTGAGTATCAGCCAGAGGCGTCCATGGGCCATCGAGACTGGTTGAAGTCCATGACCGGAAATAACGAGGACCATAGGCTTCCACCAACAACAAATACTTATTGGTACCTTCCACTTTGTAAACGTTGGATGCTTCAAAGAGTTTTCCTACCGCATCCGACATTACAACCTCATAACCAGAGAAGTTAGGGAAATTACCAATGGATACTTTGGAACGATAAAGCTTGCCATCGTCTCCAGAGAAGAACAGGTGGCAGTAGTTATCATCACAAATAACCCAGTAGTCGATACCATTGCTAGGTCCACCACTCAACAAAGATTTAGGTGATGTCCAACCAGCCGGGTTACTGATATCAGTGTTAGTGGAATATTTAGCACCCCATTGATAAATCAGGTACCACTTTTTGTGAGGTTCAAAGTAAAACACTTCTGGTGCAACAGTACTGCCGGCAGATGTAGTCGACATATCAACCTGTCCTGCAGATCCAGCCTGTGACCAGTCGCTGAAGTTCAAGTAAACACCACCCCATCCGTTCTTGGCAGTATCGAACACCGTGGCAAATACGTGATACTTGTTATTGTATTTGACAATAGTCGGATCTTTGATCGATACCCAATTCGAATTCTTAGGTGAAATTAATGGAGCCGTTGAATCCCAGCTGAACTTCGATGGCAAATCACAAGTCTGACCACCACCATTGTCGCCACCGCTATTACTGCCGCGCTGTTCTTTCAGGTAATTCATCAGCCAGGTCATGGCCGGACGTTGGTTACCATCGCTGTAAATCAAACCGGTACCATCCTGCCAAGTTGTACCTACCACATAACCCCACAGCGTAATACCTTTTACTGACGGATGAGTGTAGAACAATGGGAATTGAGACTTCATGACATCCAACTGTGCCTGATCATTAGACTTCGCAATGTCATATTCAGAAATATAGATTGGCAGACCCAATGCAGCTATACGGTTCAGTTTGCTTTCGACATCTGAGAATGGGCGATCAGCCAGACCATGTGCCTGCAGACCGATTGCATCAACCACACCCGCATTAATTACAGGAGTTGCCATCGCAATGAACTCATCGGTATTCCAACTCAGAACGTTATAGTCATTCAGAATCAAAGTGGCGTTAGGACAATACTGACGGGCCAACTGGAAGGATTTAATAATCCAGTTGCTGCCAAAGGCACTCTGCGCATACCCTGCTGGAGCATGTCCTGGCGTAGCTTCGTTGACAACATCGATCATATCGACATCAGGATAACGGGTACAGAAATCCCGAATCCACTCTTCAATCTCCGCAGCCTGTTCAGATGAGCTCAGTGAATCAATCCAGGCTGGATACTGACTACCCCAAACAAACGTATGTTGTTTGAACGGAATATTATGCTGTTTGGCATAATTATAAGCAGCATCAACACCACTCCAGTTGTATACGTCACGGGTACCTTCTACTGAACCCCACTTACCTTCGTTTTCAGGTGTAATCTGATCCCAGTACTGAACGAAATCAGATCTGACTGCACCGCTGGTAGTAATGTTACCCACAAACTTATAATTGCCAGAACCGCCACCATTATCACTCACCTCTCCGCCAACGGAAAAGTCATCAACATAGTAACTGACGGTATCGTTGTCGGATTCAACGATGAAATGCTCAAATGGTGTTCCGCTTTGAGTATAGAAACCCTGTAGCAGAGTCCAGTTACTGGCAGATGCTGTTGTGGTAGCAATGTGTTCATATTCATTGTAAGTCGATGAGTCTGAGTCATCCTGACGTTTGGCAGTCAGAATGATCGGAGCATCAGCTGATCCTGGTGCCAGCTTCACCCAAACGGCCACGTCATATTGATTGCCATTGGTAAGCTCACCAACATTAAATGTCACACCATTCCAGCCAGATGTTCTGCCGGAAATTAACGCACTGGCGGAACCGCTGTGTTTGTCGGCAGTCGTACGGGTCAAAGTACCGGCTGTTGTACCCCAATTGGACAGGCCGTTTTCGACACCACCATTAACGGCAAAGTTATTGGCAGGTACTTCATAATCACCGCCGTTGTCACCACCGCCATTGTCACCACCACCGTTGTCACCACCGCCATTATCGCCACCACCCGTATCTCCGTTACGGTCTACACAGAAACCAATGGAGCTATCGCTTTGGCCTGGCTGTAAAACGTCATTCCAACCAGCACCGGTCACCGTCATCACTGTTCCGGTTTGACTCCAGCTACCATTCCAAAGGTTGGTGACAGCACCATTTACGTCCACGCTAACAGACCATGTGACTGCAGAACTATTGGTATTGGTTATCTTCAGTGAAGCACAATAACCGGTTCCCCAGTCATTACTGATGTCAATGTCTGCCGTAACACCAGGAGTTGTCTGCTGAGCCGATCCTCCACTAGAGCCCCCGGAACCGTTATCACCACCAGAAGATCCACCGTCTGATCCACCGGAACCGTTGTCGCCACCGGTGCCATTATCACCGCCAGAACCATCACCACTGTTTGTCAATGCAATAGTACCGGTCGATGCATTCAGGGTTACGTTATCCAATTTCGCACCGTCTTCACGACGCAGAATTCTCAGTACGTGATCCCCTGCTGACAGGTTGTTAAAGCTTTCCAGACTCAGAGTGCCCCAGCCGCTGGTAGCGGTGTTGTTCTGGGTGATCCAGTCGCCGGAATCCACTTTGTAATAAAAGGAATCATCATTACCATTCGCCAGGGATGCCTGCATCTGCAAGCTGACATTGGCAGCCTGAGATAACGTGAAGGCAATCGACACCTGACCACTGGTTGTATCTGACGGACTGTTCAGAATCTGATGGCTGCCATCATTCGTCCACTCAACATAACCACCGTTAGACGCAGAGCTGTCTGACTTCACACTCAACGGACTGAAACTGCTTTGTCCGGACAAAGACTCCAGCTCAACCGCCAATGTGCTGCTGCCGGCACTGCCACCATCTCCACTGAACTGGTACCAGTTCAGGTTATGCCAGCCGGTGGAACGCAGGTACACATCATGTACTCCGCTGACCGTGCTGTTCAGGTTCGCCGATTGTGTCTTCCAGGTTTGCCAGCCACCGGTGTTGTCAATCTGTACCGTCGCCACCGGGGTATTGGTCAGTTTGTCCAGAACCACTTCCAGGCCAGAACCATACTCTGATGCAGCCCGTACTTTCAGGGCCTGGGCACCGCTGCCAAAATCAACACCCGCCACCTTAATCCAGTCACCGTTGCCCATCATGATATTCAGGGTACCGTCAGTAGACGTCTCGGTTTCGATGCCGTTCTCTTCATCAAACATTTCAGCCTGATTCTGATTGAACGCATTCACACGCTTAATTTGTGGCGCTCCGGCGCGACCGGCACTGACCTGTTGAATACTGCCATCGCTGTTGTAGTTCAGCAGGTCCACATTCACTGAACGCTGGTAGGTACTCGCACCTCGCTCATTCGCTACAGCGCGGTTGTGATAGAAAATATAACTCTGGTTCTGATACTCAATAATCGATGCATGATTATTGTTGTTATTGTTTTCCCATGGGTTCGGCAATATCGCGCCGCGATAGGTAAATCCGGTCATCGGATTGTTACTGGTCATGTACTCTATCTTCATACCCGCATCCGGGTTGGAGGAATAGGACAGATAGTACGTGCCATTATGTTTGTGCATGTACAGCGCTTCAAAGAAGTTCGGTACATCGATCGAAACCGCACTGCCGCTGGTGCTGATCATGTCGTCATTCAGTTTGATCACACGGGCATTACCGGGTCCGCCGCCACCAAAATACAAATAGGCCTGACCATCGTCATCAATGAACACACCCGGATCAAAGATCCACTGCACATTGCCATTAGGGGTGCTGCCGTCGACCAGGGCATGCCCCAGGGGGTCCACATACGGTCCTTCCGGCTTATCCGCTACCGCGACACCGATGGAACCACCACCATTCGGAAAATACAGATAGTACTTGCCATTACGTTCAATAAAGTCCGGCGCATAGGCCAGACCGGCCCAATTGGTATCGGTAGTGGAATTCCAGATAATGCCGTGATCCTGCCAGTTCACCATGTCATCGGAGGAGAACAGGTAGTAATCCACCAGCTGGTTGTAATCACTCTGGGTGTCCTGGTCGTGAGTCATAACCACGTAAACGCGCCCGTTAAACACCCGGGCAGCCGGGTCTGCGGTATAGACATGGGACACGATGGGATTTTGTGCCAGGGTCTGTGCCGGCAAAACGGCACCACCTGCCAGAACCCCTAATGCCATGACCGCTGATACTTTCGCAGACACGCATTTGGAAAGGAGTTTTTTATTCATTTAAGTTTCCTTTTTGCGATGTAATGGCGCCCGGACATGCCGGACGCGGTGATGGCGCACTAACAACTATGAATCTGACGGAACTGAGTATCAGACCAACAACAACGCCGTCTCTTTTTCTCGTTATCTCATCTAAGCTCCTGCGACAGGAACATCATTCACCCACTTTAAAATAATCGAAGTCCACGTATCCGCCCGTTGACCGGGTGGCATAGTTAAACAAAGCAAATCGATATCCCATAAAGTGTGGAATGGTATAGCTCATTTTTAAGGTATTACCTATGGCCTGCCAATTGGCTCCATCCAGACTGTAATAGAAGGTGGCCTGATCCTTCTGATCTTGAAAATCCATATCAATTCTGAAATACACCCGGTCCTGATTCAGTCCGATAGAAGCAACTTCCTGCATTGAGCCGGACGCAGCGTTTACCATGACAATTGAACGGGATGAACCGGATTTCTTGATGCCAACAAAACCGTAATTTTTCTGCAACGCACCTAGTCCGGCATAATCACCATCGTTCATATTTCCGGTTTCTATGGCAACAATACCTGTACTGGTTGGCCCAAAGCCTCTTTGCGTCAAAGTGTTTCGCGTATTCAGCAAATTGCTGTCCACACGTTTATTGGTCAGCCTGAGATATCCGGCTCTGGTGCTCGTGGACCATCCGGAGGCATCTGGATTGTGGTTCCACTGCCAGGCTAATCCCAGGGCTGATTGATTGAACTCGTCTGAATTGACAATGCCACTCATATCACCATCCTCGACATCAAAATCGAGATATTGTGGCACTGTTCCATTGACTCCCATCACCGGCCAGTCATTCTGCCAGGTCACAGGAACCAGATAAGGAATCCGGCCAACGGCGCCACTGTCGCGAAACAGGAATGCATACCAGTCACCCGACGGAGTATCGATCAGGCCACCTTGTGCAACACCTTGATTCTGCAGTGCAATTCTGCCCTCGTAAGCACCGGTCAGATTTCTTGAGCGGAATATCAATTGCGTCCGCATGCTACCGGAGGGCCAGCAGATCAACGATACATAGTACCAACCATTAATCTTCTGAATATGAGAGCCTTCTGCCGAAACAATAAAACTTGAGCCGGCAACGGATGAGGCATCCTGAATCAGAACCTGATTCAAACCGCCTGCTTTTATACCGCTGGCATCGGCGTTTAGTTCGATGATCCGAATATCATCGACGCCATACACCAGGAATACCCGACCATTATCGAAAAACAGCGAAGAGTCATGATATGCACCATTGATGATGGAAGTACTCCATGGACCATTTTCGATATCATTGGTTTTAAAGATATAAGTCTTGCCAGTGGTATAGGAAAAGGTACTGACATAGTAAGTACCGTCCACATACTGCAGACTACTGGCCCATGACCCATCACCATATGCCTCCTGACCATTTTCCAGATTCATGGCAGCACTACTGCCGAGGGTCTGATAGGCATAACTGACCATTTTCCAGTTAATCAGATCCGTTGATTTCATGATTGGAACACCTGGGTTCATGTGCATAGTCGTACTGCTCATGTAATAGGTATTCCCCACTCTGATCACAGAAGGGTCAGGAACGTCCGCCCAAATTGCCGGGTTTGATGCTTGAACCATCGGCAGCGAATCATCCACTTCTCCACCCACGGAGAAGTCGTCAGCATAGAAACTGACCGTGTCGTCTTCGGATTCAACAATGAAGTGTTCAAATGGTGTTCCGCTTTGGGTATAGAAACCCTGCAACAATGTCCAGTGACCCGCGGATGCCGTTGCAGTGGCAATATGCTCATACTCATTGTAAGTAGAGGAGTCAGAATCGTCCTGACGCTTGGCTGTCAATAACATGGTAGCGTCTGCGGAACCCGGAGCAAGTTTGACCCAAACAGCCACATCATACTGGTTGCCATCTGTCAGTGTGCCTACGTTGAAGGTAATACCGTTCCAACCAGACGTTCTGTCGCTGATCAAAACACTGGCCGAACCACTGTGACTGTCTGCAGTGCTACGGGTTACAGTACCGGCGGTCGCTCCCCAGTTTGAGAGGTCACTTTCGACACCACCGTTGACGGCAAAGTTATTGGCTGGCACTTCATAATCACTTCCGTTGTCACCACCGCCGTTATCCCCACCATTATCGCCGCCACCGTTGTCACCGCCGCCGTTATCCCCACCATTATCGCCGCCGTTGTCACCACCGCCATTATCTCCACCGCCGTTATCTCCACCATCACTGTTGCGGGTTACACAAAAACCAATAGAGGAATGACTTTGACCAGGCTGGAGAACACTGTTCCAGTCTTGTCCGGATACTGTTAACACCAGACCGCTCTGACTCCAGACACCATTCCATAAATTGTCCACGGTTCCATCCAGGGTCAGCTGCACACTCCAGGTAACGGCGCTATCTGTAGTATTGGTCACCGTCAAAGCGGCACAATAGCCACTCCCCCAGTCATTGGTGATATCTATATCACTGGTAACGCCTGCTGTACCACCAGAGCCATTATCACCACCAGAAGATCCACCGGAACCGTTGTCACCACCGGTGCCATTATCACCGCCAGAACCATCGCCATTGTTTGTCAATGCAATAGTACCGGCCGATGCGTTCAGGGTTACGTTATCCAGTTTCGCACCGTCTTCACGACGCAGAATTCTCAGTACGTGATCCCCTGCTGACAGGTTGTTAAAGCTTTCCAGACTCAGAGTGCCCCAGCCGCTGGTAGCGGTGTTGTTCTGGGTGATCCAGTCGCCGGAATCCACTTTGTAATAAAAGGAATCATCATTACCATTCGCCAGGGATGCCTGCATCTGCAAGCTGACATTGGCAGCCTGAGATAACGTGAAGGCAATCGACACCTGACCACTGGTTGTATCTGACGGACTGTTCAGAATCTGATGGCTGCCATCATTCGTCCACTCAACATAACCACCGTTAGACGCAGAGCTGTCTGACTTCACACTCAACGGACTGAAACTGCTTTGTCCGGACAAAGACTCCAGCTCAACCGCCAATGTGCTGCTGCCGGCACTGCCACCATCTCCACTGAACTGGTACCAGTTCAGGTTATGCCAGCCGGTGGAACGCAGGTACACATCATGTACTCCGCTGACCGTGCTGTTCAGGTTCGCCGATTGTGTCTTCCAGGTTTGCCAGCCACCGGTGTTGTCAATCTGTACCGTCGCCACCGGGGTATTGGTCAGTTTGTCCAGAACCACTTCCAGGCCAGAACCATACTCTGATGCAGCCCGTACTTTCAGGGCCTGGGCACCGCTGCCAAAATCAACACCCGCCACCTTAATCCAGTCACCGTTGCCCATCATGATATTCAGGGTACCGTCAGTAGACGTCTCGGTTTCGATGCCGTTCTCTTCATCAAACATTTCAGCCTGATTCTGATTGAACGCATTCACACGCTTAATTTGTGGCGCTCCGGCGCGACCGGCACTGACCTGTTGAATACTGCCATCGCTGTTGTAGTTCAGCAGGTCCACATTCACTGAACGCTGGTAGGTACTCGCACCTCGCTCATTCGCTACAGCGCGGTTGTGATAGAAAATATAACTCTGGTTCTGATACTCAATAATCGATGCATGATTATTGTTGTTATTGTTTTCCCATGGGTTCGGCAATATCGCGCCGCGATAGGTAAATCCGGTCATCGGATTGTTACTGGTCATGTACTCTATCTTCATACCCGCATCCGGGTTGGAGGAATAGGACAGATAGTACGTGCCATTATGTTTGTGCATGTACAGCGCTTCAAAGAAGTTCGGTACATCGATCGAAACCGCACTGCCGCTGGTGCTGATCATGTCGTCATTCAGTTTGATCACACGGGCATTACCGGGTCCGCCGCCACCAAAATACAAATAGGCCTGACCATCGTCATCAATGAACACGCCCGGATCAAAGATCCACTGCACATTGCCATTAGGGGTACTGCCGTCGACCAGGGCATGCCCCAGGGGGTCCACATACGGTCCTTCCGGCTTATCCGCTACCGCGACACCGATGGAACCACCACCATTCGGAAAATACAGATAGTACTTGCCATTACGTTCAATAAAGTCCGGCGCATAGGCCAGACCGGCCCAATTGGTAATCGGTAGTGGAATTCCAGATAATGCCGTGATCCTGCCAGTTCACCATGTCATCGGAGGAGAACAGGTAGTAATCCACCAGCTGGTTGTAATCACTCTGGGTGTCCTGGTCGTGAGTCATAACCACGTAAACGCGCCCGTTAAACACCCGGGCAGCCGGGTCTGCGGTATAGACATGGGACACGATGGGATTTTGTGCCAGGGTCTGTGCCGGCAAAACGGCACCACCTGCCAGAACCCCTAATGCCATGACCGCTGATGCTTTCGCAGACACGCATTTGGAAAGGAGTTTTTTATTCATTTAAGTTTCCTTTTGTAAATTGGGCCTTAATTGATACCAGCGCCCTGAACGGGCGCCTTTTACGCAAGGATTACCGGTCAGCACAGAACCCGATGGAAGTCAGGCTCTCTCCGGCTTCAAGGACACTACTCCAGTCCAATCCAGAAACATGCAGCACATCACCCTGCTGACTCCAGACACCATTCCAAAGACTGTTCACGGAGCCTTCAACAGGAATATCGACAGACCATGTCACCGCAGAGTTGCTTTCGTTGGTAATAACCAAATCAGCGCAATAACCACCATCCCATTCGTTATTGATATTCATAACAGCGGAAATGCCATCTGCATTTTGACCGTCGCCGGTATCTCCACCGTTACCATCATTACCACCGGATGAAGAACCACCTCCAGTGCTGCCATCTACACCACCAAAACCAATCGAACCATTGCAATGCAACCATTCGGAGTAACTGCCACCACCACAGGTGCTATTACCCCAGACCCCTGTGTTATCAGCCTGATCTTCAGCCTGACGTACCACACCATTCACAACAATGTAATCAACCTGAACATCCCGTCCGGTCGCATCATTGGTAAACGCCACGCGAATTTCACCGGTCAGATCTGTGGTCACAGAGTAGTCGGTCATATTAGTGCCCAATGTCCAGGTACCAACCGTGGTGCCGCCAATGGTCAGATTCACACTTTCCTCACCGGATGTACCCTGCATGCGCACAACAATGGTGTTGTTGCCATCACCACCGTTATCGCCGCCATTATCACCACCGTTGTCGCCGCCATCGCCGTTACCATCACTGACAAACGTGGTAATGCTCTGAGGTTCCACCCATACAGAAGCAGCGTTGTTACTGAGCGTATATGTACCGCCGTAACCAAGGTTCAAAGAGCTGGATGTACTGTACTTAACAAACGAAGTAGCACTGGCATTCTGCAGTTTCAGATTCAGGTTCTGCTGAGAGGAACTGGTATTGACAGCCACGATCACATACTTGTTATCCGGCCCTTTGTATGCGGTTACAGAAACACCTGATTGAGGCATCTCAGTTGCGCCAATACGTACATACCCTGGCCGCACATATTTGGAATACTGCGCCATGATGTAACCACGTTTACTGACATTGCCATCTTCGGTCAGCAGGCCATAACTGCGACGGATATACCACCAGATATAGGCGTTGAAGTTTGCCGCCATACTTTGATGTAACTCCGTTGCCAGGGGAATGGCGTTCGACCAATCGTTAGCAGCTTCAGTATTGGTAATATGTTCGGTCATCCAGATCTCTTTTCCTTTGTTCCGGGCCAGCGGATAGTCTTTGGGTGTCGTGCCATAGAGATGACCACCAACGATATCCACATGCTGTGCTGCCGAGGCATCGTTCAGGAAAGGATCAGAGTAAGCATGATTAAAACCGAGAGACTCAGGAGCAAGCACTTTCAATGAACCAAAACGGCTACCCTGGCTCAATAAGAAGTTAGTAAAGTCAGCACCGGACCAGTCAGCTGACTCATAGTCTGGGTGCCAGTCTGGCTCATTCTGCAACGACATCGCGTAAATCGGCACACCATTTGAGTTCATATAATCCGCGAAACTCAATAGATGATCGGTATAGGCAGAGTAATACTGGGTTAGCAGCTTACCGCCATTGATGGTGCTGTTGTTTGATTTCATATAAGCAGGCGGAGTCCAGGGAGTCGCCAGCACGATTGCGTCATATTGAGAGACTGCGCGCTTTGCTGCAGGAATCTGCTGGTTCCAGGCACCTGAGTTGGGATCAATACGCATACGCATGATAGACAGACCAATCTGACCATCGCCATTGCCGTATGCCTTATCCACCTGATCATTGGTCAGATCGGCAATCCATCCGACACCACTCATGCCACCAAAACCCCGAATCGTCTGGTACTGAGTATTGGCATTGATATTCACATCTGCAGCCATCGCATGCATGGAAAAACTGCATGCTACCGCCAATGCACCAAAAACGGATGAAATATCCGGTCTTCTAAAAAACCCACGGATCATAAGATTCCCCCCTTTCCGCGATATATTCATTTGATTAAAAATCACTTTTTAAGAGTAATGACAAACCAATTGTTGTTTATCGTTGCCTTTGAAAGTCAGAAAGCACGACACAGAACACTTGTGAAAATGACGGATATTCAGAACAAACCACAATTTTTCTTGTCGAACCGCGTCACCTTCTTTTGGGAGAAACGTCCGAACACCCATTTGTAGTTAACATCGGAACTTTTCAGATATTCATTTTTTATTGTTATATAAAGCGCTGGCAATTATACCCTGGTACCAACCTTTCCCTATCCTACCTTAGAATGGTTGGTTTGCATCATGAATAAATACTCATAAATGTCCGGCCAAAGCGGCCAAAAATTCCGGCACTAACCATAATATTTATGACACATTATTGCCGAACAAAACTACCGACATTCGTTGCAATACTTAAGCAATAGCAGGATTTGAATTAATTTTAGCCAGATATAACATCAACCATGACCGACAAACCAAACAAAAATTACATTTTGATGTCTTTAAATGTCTTCGAAAAAAATGCTATAAAAACAGCACTCATGGTCATGAAAAAAATATCTAATAAGACATATTCCGAATAGAACTTTCCGATATAGGGACACTATCTAACCCCCTCTCATTTCATGAGTCAATGAAAGCACTGAGCGATTCATCACATTACTTTACATGCAACTTAAAAGAGATGTTATTTTGATAAGTAGCTCACCAAAATTAAATCGAAATGTACTCTATATACGCAACCAAATAACTGAAACTCAATATATCCCCAGGATAACTTGTAAGCCTAAATCAATAACAGGTGTAGCAATTGCCGGAAATTTCTCAAGATAGGTTCTGAACGATAGATAGACGGACGGACTAATACACAGACTTTTACCGAACTTCGAACCTGGACATCAGGATAGAAAGGGTTGAGAGCTGCTTAACTCATTAATAAATACAACAGTGCAAACATTTCAATTTCAAGCCTGTAAATATTAATGAATAAAAAATCGTCCTGATATGGCATTTTATTTGTCGGGATAACCTGAAAAAACTGAAAACTCCTTCATCATGGTTACGCAGCGGTTATTTTTATTTGACCCGCTGACTATCCCGTGATTCCCAAAACTGCGGCAGATCGTCATGAATATCACTCCATCCTGCTTTGGACCCAATATAAATGTGGGCATCAGGACGTTGGTCAATCTCAGAGTCCAGAGTTCCCAGAGTGAACACAACAAATCCATCCGTACCACCCGGAGCGTGAAACGTCAGACTGGAGCCGCATTGACTGCAAAACTGACGAACAGTACCATTTTTTGCGATATAACTTTTTAACAGCTCTTCACCTGACAACCAGCGAAATTGTTCTGCTCTGGCCTCACCAAAAGTTGCGTAGGCAGCACCATGAAATTTCCGACACATGGAACAATGACAATGTGACATCTCATGTTGAATCTCATCCACTTCGTAATGGATTGCACCGCATAAACAGGAACCATGAAATTTCGAGTCTGCAATATTCATCCGAACCTCCGATACCCTTAGAAAAATATCTGCTCTTTTTAGTTATCTTTAACCAATAGTTAATATGCTTTACAGGTCTGACCAGTTAACAATTCCCGAAGACCAGCCAGTTTATGCTTCGCTTCAGAGACAATTGCGTAAAATACGGAATTTTTCAGTATCCAGTTAACACAGAAAAAGCGAACCGTATTGAACATCAATGTATTACAGAAAACATAATCATTCGACACATTTTTACTATCTACGGTCATGCCCAACCACAGAGGTAACTGGTACCGGAATGAGAGTTATCTATTTGCACAGTTACGGTTAATCTGTCTAACACCGTTTCACACGACTGACATGTTTTAACAGCCTGTGAGATTGCCTGAGTTTGTCGGAAAGTTGGCAACCGTGTATCTCATTACACGCCATAACCTGACAAGCCGTCTTCACGCAAATTTCCAAACAACGTTATCTCCAGTGCCAGAGAGTCGATAACCCAGCCATCCGATCCATTTAATGACCGGCACCACCTGCAATCACTGGCAGACGGGTTTTATCCACCAGTGACCCGTGCTGATCATCTGCAGATAGAAATTAGTTGCAATAATTCCCGTCAAAGGCAGACTTGGGCCGGCATGTCTTTTTACTCAATATTTCAGAGCCGGACGTATTCATCATATTGAAGCCACCGGCCACCCGGAGCATACGCATACTGGTGCTCCAACCGGCTGCACATGCTCCAAAGGAACCGTCAACAGGGGAGAACAACCATGTCTGATCAATTCATTAAATCCAGAGCCGCCGTAGCCTGGGGACCCAAACAACCGCTGACTATCGAAGAAGTCGATGTCATGCTGCCAAAGGCCGGTGAGGTACTGGTGCGTATTCTCGCCACTGGTGTCTGTCATACCGATGCCTTCACATTATCCGGAGAAGATCCTGAAGGGGTCTTTCCGACCATCCTTGGCCACGAAGGCGGTGGTATCGTTGAACAGGTGGGAGAAGGTGTCACCAGCGTCAAACCAGGTGATCATGTGATTCCACTATACACACCGGAATGTGGCGAGTGTAAATTCTGCCGATCCGGCAAAACCAATCTCTGCCAGAAAATTCGCGAGACCCAGGGCAAGGGCCTGATGCCAGACGGGACCACCCGCTTTTTTAAAGACGGTCAGCCCATCTATCACTACATGGGTTGCTCAACGTTTTCCGAATATACCGTGCTGCCTGAAATCTCTTTGGCTAAAGTCAATCCCGCAGCCCCATTGGAAGAAGTCTGCCTGTTGGGTTGTGGTGTCACCACAGGTATGGGTGCGGTGATGAATACAGCCAAAGTCGAGGAAGGAGCAACTGTTGCAATCTTCGGCCTGGGTGGCATCGGTCTATCCGCTGTAATAGGTGCAACCATGGCAAAAGCCGGTCGCATCATTGGCATCGATGTCAATGAAAGCAAGTTCGAACTGGCCAAGAAACTGGGCGCTACCGAATGCATCAATCCAACTCAATATGACAAACCCATCCAGGAAGTGATTGTTGAGCTCACCGATGGCGGTGTGGACTACTCCTTCGAATGTATTGGTAACGTTAACGTCATGCGCTCAGCACTGGAATGCTGCCACAAAGGATGGGGAGAATCCGTGATCATTGGTGTTGCCGGTGCCGGACAGGAAATATCCACCCGTCCGTTCCAACTGGTCACTGGTCGAGTATGGCGTGGTTCTGCGTTCGGCGGAGTGAAAGGCCGTTCTCAGCTGCCAGATATCGTAGAGCGCTATCTTGCTGGCGAGTTCAAGTTGGATGACTTTATTACCCATACCATGGGACTGGAAGACATCAACGAGGCATTCGAGCTGATGCACGAAGGTAAAAGCATTCGTTCTGTGATTCACTACAACCGCTAAGGACGCACCATGACTCTGGAATTAATCAGCAGCAACAAAAGCTTTGGTGGCTGGCTCAAGCGTTTCAGCCACGCCTCAACAGTCCTCAGCTGCGAGATGCGCTTTAGTGTCTATCTGCCGCCACAGGTAGAAGATGGCACCAAAGTCCCGGTACTGTACTGGTTATCCGGACTGACCTGCACCGATGAAAACTTTATGCAGAAAGCCGGTGCTCAACAGCTGGCAGCTGAGCTCGGTCTTGCCATCGTGGCGCCGGATACCAGTCCGCGCGGTGAAGGCGTGGCCGATGCCCCCGATGGCGCCTATGATCTGGGACTGGGGGCAGGCTTTTATGTCAACGCAACCCAGCCTCCCTGGAATACACATTATCAAATGTATGACTACATCGTCAGCGAACTGCCGGCAATCATTGAGGCTCACTTTTCCATCAACGGTAAAGTCGCCATCAGCGGCCACTCCATGGGTGGACACGGAGCACTGATGATTGCTCTGCGCAATCCGGACAAATTTGTATCCGTATCGGCTTTCAGTCCCATCAGCCATCCGAGTAATTGTCCTTGGGGGGAGAAAGCTTTGAGCGCCTACCTGGGCAATGATAAAAGTTTGTGGCAAACCTATGATGCCAGCGTCCTGATGCAACAGGCGACAGCGTTTCTGCCAACACTGGTAGATCAGGGTGATGCGGACGAGTTTCTGCCGCATCAGTTGCAACCGGAAGCCCTTGAGCAGGCAGCGAAGATATCCGGCTATCCTCTGGAGCTTCGCCGACAGCCTGGCTATGATCACAGCTACTATTTTATTGCCAGCTTTATCGCGGACCACCTGCGCTTCCACGCCCGTCATCTGCAGTAACCTGTTGTCGGGTTGAACGGCATTTACGCCACCCTTGTCCCGGGACAGGGTGGCAATCGAACCCACTACTCATCTGACAAAGCAAGTTGATTAAGCCTTAATTCAGTTGCCGGAACCAACAATACAGGCTCTACCAAAAAAGGGAATAAAACAATGAAGATTCTGACACCCCTCGCAATATCCATCTTGATTTCCACTTCTGCACTGGCAATGGACTCTTCGGAAAAGAGCCTGCGACCGGTCGATAATCGCGACATTCGCGAACTTCAGATCGAAGTGAAAATGCTGCGCCAGGATGTTCAAAAGCTGGAAGCACTTATTCTGCAAATGCAACGAACTCTGAATACCCTCGCTGACGACGGTTCCAGCAGCAATAACAACAACCATGATAATCAATGGGGTTGCTATATGAACGATTTGCGAGCTGGCGGCATCTACGCCACCGGACGCACCGAAGCCGAAGCCAGAGGCAAAGCATTGGCAAGCTGTACAGAAAAAAAAGGAACCTGTTGGGATGATCACCTGAAATGCACTTCATCCGAATAACCCTGTTTTTTTTAGTCGCTACAGACTGACCATATTCGCCCGTCACAGAGCCCTATAGGGCTCTGGACACTATCCCCCGCTTCGATTCACCCTCACATCACAACCCCGAAGTCAGACGACGCTCCCCCATCCGCTCATACCGTCCAGTCCCATGAACGAGTTGAGTGATTGCGAATCTACGGTACCATGACGGTTCAGAGACGCTGTTTATCCTGTTCCCATCACATCGTGTACGAGGGTTAAATCATGCATTCATCAACACAACACCAAAGCAGGCTCCGGGTAGCAGTCATGACCTTTAGTATCATACTGTACGGCATATGCGCTGCCGCGCGGGCAGATCTGCCGTCCGGTCCGCCGGTTCCCACTCCACCTCCCAATGCCAAAAACCAGACGCCGGCATTCCCACAACAGACACGCGCGCCGGAAGTTCACTCGGACTTTTCGATTCAGTTGACACAAGTCGCCAACGGATTAAACCATCCGTGGGCGTTGCAGTTTCTACCGGATGGAAAACTACTGCTTACGGAACGTTCGGGGAACCTTCGGCTGATCACTCAGGACGGTCAAATGTCGGCACCGTTACAAGGATTGCCAGAGGTGTTCACGTCCGGACAAGGTGGACTGCTGGATGTCAATATCTCTCCGGATTTTGATCAGGACAGGCTGGTGTACTTCAGCTACTCAGAACCCCGTGAGCATAATAAAAATGCCACAGCGGTCGCCCGTGGCAGGCTGAACGAAACTGCCGCCGTGCTGGAAAATGTTGAAGTGATCTTCCGCCAGCAGCCAGCCTGGGAATCCCACCTGCATTTTGGTTCCAGATTGGTCTGGAACAAATCGGGAAATTTGTTTGTCACCCTCGGCGAACGATCGCTGCCAAAACCGCGCCAGCTGGCCCAGGATACCAACACCCATCTGGGCAAAGTCATACAGATAAAAGCCGATGGCAGCATCCCGGGTACCAACCCGTTCATTCACGGTGGAGGCCAACCAGAGATCTGGTCATATGGTCACCGTAACCCTCAGGGTGCAGCAATTCATCCACTCACCGGGGAACTCTGGACGATAGAACATGGCCCACGTGGTGGAGATGAACTGAATACACCGGAGGCAGGAAAAAACTATGGCTGGCCAGTGATCACCTATGGAATCGATTACTCCGGTGCACCTATCGGTAATGGCATCACCCAGCAGCCGGGCATGGAACAGCCACGTTATTATTGGGACCCGGTCATTGCTCCCGGCGGCATGACCTTTTATCAAGGACCGATATTTCCGGAATGGAACGGAAATCTACTCATATCCTCCTTGAATCCCGGCGGTATTGTCCGCGTGATGATCCAGGACCACCAGGTGATTGGCGAGGAACGGCTGGCGACCAACGTGGGTAGAATTCGGGATCTGACCACTGATCATGATGGATACATCTGGTTTGTCACCGATGCAGATAACGGCAGTCTTTATAAAGTCAGCCGGACAACACCATAATCGCAGCAGCTGCCAGCTTATATCCGGTGCGGCAAATGGTTGCATATCATCGTCCGGACAATAAAAATACTGACCACGGGCAGACGAATGCCTGCCCAATTTTATGCTGAGCCGATTTGAACAGCCAATGGACTGGCCGGCAACCGGCTCCTAATCCATACCAAACAGGACGCTGCAACCAATGGATATCGATCAGATCATTGCTGAGATACCTGAAGATAAAGCGAAATCAACGCTTTCTTATTTGTTAAACAGTTATATGAATCCGGCATTCGGTGCATTGCCGAAAAATGAGGTGGAACTCATTATGCTCAACGTTCTGGAAAGCCTGAATATCATCGATCCGGAACCAGAACTTTACCAGCTTGTCTCCAAACTGAAGATCACCCGCTCAAAAGCACGCGGACTCATTTATGATCGGGAGCTAAGACGATCCTCAGAAAGTGATCTTGACGAAAAAGTCAAAACCCTGCTGAAGCGACCGCTGATTCAGAAAAATGGCGATCTCTATGTACTCGAAGTGGAAAACCCACTGATTTCCGATCATCTGCGCTCCAAGATTCAGAAACTGGGTTACGTCTCCGATGGTTCGTTTTCGCCCAGTCTGATCAAACTCGGACTGGATGCCATTTCCGCGCTGATAGAATCCTACTTGTCTGATCAGGAAAAAAACCAGCTGACCGCCATTCTGGTTGAAGCCGGCGCGCCAGACACCTCATTCAGCGGGATCATCAAAGCGACACTTAAAAAAGCAGCTGCCAAAGTCGCTTCAGACAGTGGAGAAGTATTGATGGACAAGGCATCGGAATTCATTACTCCCATCATTGATGCCGGTTTTGATCTGTTAAGGGAAAGGGTCAGCGACCTGTTTGAGCAGAACGACGATTAATCTGCTTAATGTTGTTTATCATTTATTGTTCATCCAACCAGCCCCGGATGAACAATGCACTTCAAGTCTCTGCATAGAACGAGCGTTCTGAAACCACTGGAGAAAATCAAGAATACCTCCATTTCAGACTCGCCATGAATTCTTTTATCGCCCTGTCGACCATCCAATTTCATATAGCAACCAAATGACGATAGACAAACACAGTGACTCTGATAAAAAGGCAAATGGATCGTTTATGCCCGTACCTTCCTAAAACAAGTAACTCGTCATAACAACAAGAAGGATTTTATTCATGAAAGCAAAATTTCCACTGATGGCAGCCACAGCACTGCTGCTTTCCAGCTTCAGTTTCGCAGCCGAATGGCAACAACAAACCGGTTGGGTCCTTGCCTATTCTCATGACAGTCAGGGTAATGCCTTAACGGGCAGCATCAGCACTCTGTCTGATGCAATTGCCAATGGCGCGGATGTCAAAGTCAGTCAGAATGCATCCACCTCTGAATACACCTCATTTTTTGACTGTGAATGGACATTCGTTAAAGCCGATTATGTTGCCTGTACCAACACCTCTCATATCAGTATCCAGTCAGTACAGGGTAGCAATTTTGGCTTCCAGGATAATGCGTATCACTGGTACATCATGGTCAATACAGAAGGAAAACGGGATATGAGCCGATGGCTGGTGGGAGCTCATGAATCCGCTGGTCATACCCAGGATCGAACCGCCTTGAGCTGGTGGGTAAGAGTCAACTGATCTCAACTGAAGAAACAGGTCTGATGATCATCAGACCTGTTGACTGAAACACAGCCATTCATTTAATCGACAAGTCAGAGAACAATTATCATGACCTGCCTCATCGATATCATCGTCTTTTTAAGAATTCGACTGGCCTGATTCCGCCAGCAACGCTTCCATCTCATCCATAATCAGATTCATACGCTTGATAATGGCTTTGAATGGTTCCGGCGTGGCAAGATCAACACCCGCGTTTTTTAGTAACACATATGGATAGTCAGAGCCGCCAGCTCTCAACAGATTTTTGTAATTTTCTACACCAGCCTCTCCATCTTCAACGATACGTTCATAGAGTGCCGTACCCGCCGTAATGGAAGTGGCATATTGATAAACATACATGTTGTAGTAAAAGTGCGGCACAAACATCCATTCATTGGTATAGAGCTCATCAATCTCCACCACGTGCTGATCCGTACCGTGATAACGCTTCAGAATCTCGCCGTAGATCTGAGATATTTTTTCACCGGTGAGCGCTTCACCATTTTCAACCTTCTCATACAGCGCCAGTTCAAACTCAGCAAACATGGTCTGACGGAAAAAAGTGCCGCGGAGATTTTCAAGACTGGAGCCCAGATAGAAGATTTTTTCCTGAGCAGTCTGTGCGCGCTTGGTCATGTACTCCTGCAGAATCAGTTCCAGACTGGTGGACGGAATTTCGGCAATAAAGGTTGAATAGTCAAAGGTCTGTACGGGTTGGGACTCAATTGCATACAACGTGTGCATGGCGTGTCCCCATTCATGGGCCATAGTGGAGAGGGACTCATAATCATCCTGATGATTCAGCAGCAAATAAGGATGCACGTCATACAGCGAGCCATTCATATAAGCACCGGAACGCTTGCCTTTTTGTGGAAATGCGTGGACCCATTGATCATTCATACCAGCAGTTTGTTTGTTGACCCAGTCATCTCCAAGAATAGACATGGCATCCAGAGTAATGGTTTTTGAGGTTTCGTAGTCAAAGGTTTTATCCAGTGAGACCAGAGGCGGATAAATGTCGTAGTAATGCATCTGATCGATACCGAGTATTTTTTCCCGCAGTTTGAAATACCGGTGCAATGTCGGCAGCGCCTCATTAACTTCTTTCACGAGAGTCCGGTATACATCCTCCGGAATATTTTCGGTATGCAGCTCTCGCTGCAAAACGCTGTCATAACCGCGCGCTTTTGCCAGCGCCACCTGATTCTGAATATGAGAATTCAACACCGCACCAACACTGCTGCGATACTCCTGCCAACGGCTCCAGTACGCATTAAAGACTTTTTTACGGTCTTCACGGTTTTCACTGGCACGCCAGCGGCTGTAGCCCTGAGAGTCAATCCGATAAGTTTGGCCATCTGACAGAGTCACTTCCGGCCAGGGAATATCAGAATTGGCGATCAGGGAGTAAATGCTTGATGGCGCATCCAACGGAGTGCTGAAACCGGCAAGTAAAGACTCACCTTTGGCATCCAGCGTATAGGGTGCCTGCCGTAAGGTGTTTTCCAGATAGAAACGATACGGCTCCAAGGCGGGTTCCTTGCGTAGAAAACGATTTATTTTTTTCGCACCAATCGCAAGTATTTCAGGTTGCAGCCATGAAGTAGATTCACCAAGCTGACCATACATGATGGCCGCCAGCTGCTCCATTTCCTGGTGTTCCGGAATCTGCAGATTCTCATCAGCCAGCAGACTGGCATAGGTATAAACCTTGCTCATTGTCTGTTGAGCATTGGAAATCGCTTCCAGTCCTTCGAACAGATGCCGGGCATTTTTGCCCAGCGTCCCTTTGTATTCCTCTATTTTCTGGAGATCTGCCAACGCAGCTTCGCGGGCCTGATTCCAGGCTTCCTTAGACGGATAAATATCCGTCAGATCCCAGGTATACCTGGGGTCTTCCATGGAAGATTCCTCTGTCTCGGCAAAGCCTGCCGGAGCCAGCAGCAGCCCGAACGACAACAGGGCCGCAGTTAACGATTTATGCATATTATTCTCCTATGGGGTGTGATCAGCACGACTATCCCGATACTGATTTGATATTTTCTCAAACGGATTAATAGTGGAGTTGATTATTATGAAAATAAAAACCATTGACAAATCAGATACCCAGGTACGGGTTCTCATACTGAAGCCAACATCTGCCAAATCCCCGCATGTTTCTTGTTTCATACTTAGGTGATCATCGATCATAAAAGCGTCAGAATCCATACCTGCCGATCTCATCCCTGAGACGCCTTAACGGCTTACTTAAACAGCGCTCAAGCACACGTCAACAGCGATATTAAATCTAGTTCTAAAGTATGAGCCGAAAAAGCCGGTTTTTACTTATCATCGAACATCAGCTTCAATCAAGCTGCTCCGTCTGGATTAAAAGGTCAATTTCGCCTGGAAACCACTGACTCCACAAAAAACCAATGCCTGGTCTCAGTTTCCAGGATATGACTACTCTCAGGACCAACACATGCGTTCACTGATAGCCTTCATGGCACTCGTTAGCTTATTTGCCTGCACCAGTTCCACTGTACTGCCAGAACAAGCACTGGTCGAACCAGACCTCGTTACTCGTGCCATAGAACTTGAAACCTCATTAAACCAGCGGCAGGGCCTGCCGGTTCCCGAGCAACAGCACTGGTTTAATGTAATAGAAGGTCATATTCCGGTCATTATCACCGCTCCTCATGCAACCCGCCCTTTACGGAATGGTCAACGAAGATTTTCCGATGGCGGTGGCACCGCAGCGTTGGCTGTTGTACTGGGAGAACTGACGGGTGCGTATGTCATCTATACCACATATGAGGGGCCCTCAGACCCGAACTATTACGATGATAATGACTTTAAAACACAGCTGCAGAAACTGATCACCACGGTCCAGCCTTTATATATTCTCGATATTCACGGCAGTCATCCTTATCGTTCTTACGATATCGATCTCGGCACGATGAATGGTCATTCGCTGCTGGGTCACCAGGATCTTCTCAAACAGTTGATCAAACGGTTCGATATGGAAGGCATCTCCAGTCTGTCCTACAACCGTTTTGCTGCATCCCGAAATGAAACCATCACTAAATTTGCAGCCGCCCACGGTATTCCTGCAATACAGCTCGAAATCAATTCGACCTATGTTACCCCGGCTGAAGGAAATGTGTATGCACAACGATTTTCCATACTGTCACAGGCCCTCGCCCGATTTATCAATGACAGTGTCGCCACAAACAGACAACCATAATATGGGCATAATTATTTCAGTTGCCTATACCGGTAAATAATACTATATAGGATGCTTACTACTATCACTTCGCCTTGCAGCGAATCGTATTCACTGACAAACACCCGGAACCAAACATGAACGCTCTGGCAATAGCGCTGATTAATGGCTATCAAAAATACCTTTCGCCCTATAAAGGTTTTAAATGTGCACATGCCGTCCTGTATCAGGACATGTCGTGTTCCCAAGCTATTAAACAGATTATCGCTACTGAAGGACTGCTCGGTGGATATCGAAATATTCGTCGGCGCTTTTCTGACTGTCGGAAGGCATACGAACAACTGTCTGATAAATCCCAAAAACGGGAGCGCCGGAAAAAAGGGCACCGCTGTAACTACTGCGACCCCGGTATCGCCTGTGATGTCGCCGATTGCCTGCCAGGAAAAGGTTGTCATCCGTCAGACAGTGTCTGTGACTGCTCTATCTTTTAATCTCGCTTATTGGCAATGGATTGCTGGATCACGTAAGGTTTTTTATTAAAGCCCGTTTGCTGTTTTCAATGAATGCACTCAGTACTCACCCTAATTATCATGCGATTCAATTCAATTAATCCAATAAAAAAGCCCGGACGAATCCGGGCCGGTTTTCGAAACACTGATTTAACCACAGCATTCCAACATCATTTTTGTCCGTTCACCCATGTAAATAATGGCTGCTATGCATCCTTGGGCAAAAAATTCTCCTGACTTTGTCGACAGCCAGCTTACACGACCCAACGGTTTCGTATTGACTATCCGCAACAACGACGCATCCCTGCATGGCGTTAGCAAATGGATTTGTCCTATCAATCATAGGTATAGGCTTTAATATCCGAAAACTGGATATAATCCCTCGGATTCGTCGAGTTATAAGGACGAACAAATATCAGCCGATATTCGCTTAACCTGCCGTAATCATTATCGGGAATGCTTAACATGACATTTAAATCTTCAGTTTCAGGCATGGAATAAGCGCCGATCGTTGTCCATAATGATTCTCTGCCGGGAACCCTTGCCTGCACTCTGACCAGATAAGGCGCTCTGGCGAATAAACCTGCTGAAAATGGATTTACAATTTCGAAACGTCTGATCTTCAACGGCGTATGATAGTTGATGGAAATGCTCTTCACATTGGGGTTGTTATAGGCTGATGTGGTGACTGATTTGACGTTACCGTCAAATACATATCCCCAGTCATCCATGGTAGTGGCGGTTGCATTCAGGCTGACCCATTGATCATCCACCAGCATAGTCCGGTTAGTGGCATCGTAAGCCTGAGAATAAGCTTCATCGGTATAGTAAGAGCCATTGGCCGGCAATAATGTAGCCTGAGTATCATTGTAGGTGCGAATGTACAGATTACAGCGACTGTTAGCCGTCATGGTGTTGTAGTTAATACCGGCTCCACTCACCGCCGGTGCCTGATAAGCAGTCGTCTGGCACCAGTTGCCTGTCGCGGTTGTCAGGCTAAAAGAAGTTGCACCATTGTAACTGCAGCCATCCTGCTTCCAGAATAAATCCGGGGTCAGGAAATTAGGCAGTGTTTCAGGTAAATAAGCACAGTTCATCTGATTAGTCCGACGCAGATACCAAAGATCAAACACGTAATGGATACCAAGATCGGGATAAGCCACCATAAACTGTACATCGTCATTCATCAGGCGTGTATAGGAACGCTGATTCACACAGGTACTCAGTTGCGAAGGGCTGGATTGGGCTGCAATCTGTATCCATCGCTCGTTACCGCTTCTCGGTGACTCACTACCGCACCCTGGGCCATCCACAATGACAATGCCATCGTCATCAACA